>LUUF01000083.1 GCA_001644045.1 Methylomonas methanica
AAAAAATCTTTCGGCAAAAATAGCGACTCTCCGGGAGCTTTTTCACCAACACTTCGCCGGTTTCAGGGAAGAAATACACCTTCCGGGGATAGATATCGAGCATGTCGTCAGCGACCACCGGAATGTTCCGGTTGGCCAGATAACCGCGCAAAAATTGAGCGCTACGGGCACCGGCATTGTTGCGCTGCATACCGTTAAGAATATTGCCGCCGCCAAACACCTTGGCTTCCAGCCGGCCCTCTTCTGCGCCCATATTGACCAGATGGTCGATGAAACTGTCCATGCCGGCGGTGGCCATGTTCTCCATGCGCCGATTGAGCGGTTGATCTTCGTTGACGTTGACCACCATGAATTGATACATACCGCCGATACCTTGGCGACGATCCCGAATGCAGGCGATGACGCAGGAGCCCAACACCGTGACGATTACCTCTCCGGAGTTGACAACGCAATATTCGCCTGGAGTGATCTTGAAGGCGCGAAGGCGCTGGTGGGGGTCGTAATAGGTTTCGGAGTGTTTTTGCGGGTACATAGCCACGGCCATCTTAAATGTTATGGAAAGTTAAACTATCGAATATCGTCCAAAGTTAATACAGTTTCAGCAAGAATTCGGCCAATACAGAATTTGGCTGCTTCCTCAAACCTTTAGCCTGGCACTATATCTGCGACTGTAAAACAGTCCGACACATCTTCGCGGGTTTAGTTGCCAGCCTCCGCAACGAAGAGCTCAGTTGCCACAACTCTCATGAACGACACCGGAGCGGCGAATCGCCACGCAGATCTGTGCACGGGCCGTATTGGTGCGCATCGTGCTCGATTGGTGCATCAATGCTTTCCGCGAATCCGACTTCAACACAAATCGTCGCACCAGCGAAACAACGCCAGCAAACTCAAAACCTAAGTCAATAATTCCGTTAAACTCCCTCAAAAAGCACCTCACTCCAAACTCTACTAACAGGTCGGCTCAACACAACTCAAAAGGCATTTTCCATGAAAACCCCACACTTCTCCGAAACGAAAGCACTACGTTTTGCGCTTGCGCCGCTGCTGGTATACATCCTGGCGCTGGCGACTCTGGAATTCGGCGGGTTGGGGTTCAAAGGGATAGTCGAAACACTCCACCCGCAAACAAATACCTTTACGGAGCTGTCTCCCACCCTGCTCATCATGAACCATGCGCGTGTCACTTGGCTTTGTGCGGTATTGATATTTGCCTCGTTGGCTATTGCGGTGATGTCAGCAAGTGTTTTAATCATGCGCTCAGCCTTGTCTTCACAAGGATTTATTAGCTTCCTGCTCGCCGGTACAGGACTGTCCGTGATCGGGCTGGCCCAACTCTGGGCCAGCACCACGCCCGATTCGAATCTCGGACTGATTTTTCGAATTACCCAGGCCGGCCTGCGCAATTCCGCCAACTTTACAGACACCGACCTGGCCTCCATCACCACGCTGGTTACATTAGTGAATGTGTTGGCAGCCATTGCACCGATTTTTGTGATGCTGGCCGGATGCAGTTTGCTGACCATACCCACAAATAGTGAAACAACCGATCCCAGACGATTTCTACGTCGGCGCATGACCCAACTGAAAGCCCTAACCGATCTAGGTTCAGCTTTGTTGGTCGCGGGAGCGTTGCACATGCTAGTCTGGTTGCGTTGGCCCATCGCTTTTACCGAAGACGCGGCCATGCAGAAAGCCTTTGGCGAATGGGCGCTATCCGTCACCCTTTACTGCGGCACCACGTATTCGCTAATGATCGCCGCGTTTTATATTCCTTGCTCCTGGGCTCTCAGTAAAAATGCGGAAACCTCATTGCAGCGGGCGCTACCGGATTGGTCGGAATCCGAGCTGGCCGACTGGCTGGATAAATACGGCTTTTCCAGCGCACCCATCCGGCAACTTCCGCAAATCATCGCGGCGCTGGCGCCGATGCTGGCCGGGCCGATAGGTTCTGCGATCAGCAGTTTGGGCAACAAAGCCGGCTAGGCTGCCGCGGCTGGTTTGCAGCTTGTGTAGTTACAGCGCTTTACAACTAAAAATATCCACCGCAGTAACGACACATTTTAGTATCCTACCCGACCATTCAGCACCAACCGCAAACCATGACCCAATACCACTTGTTCGCCACCACGCCCAAAGCGATGGAAGGCATCCTCGCCAATGAAATCAAAGCCCTGGGCGGCCAGAACGTCCGCGAAAAAATGGCCGGCGTGGCTTTCGAAGGCGATCTGGCACTGGCTTACCGGGTCTGCCTGTGGTCGCGCACCGCCAACCGGGTGTTTCTGCCCTTGAGCAGTTTCGAGGTCAAATCCCAGCAGGATTTGTACGACGGCGTGAAAAAGATCAACTGGTTCGAGCATATCAAACCCGACGACAGCCTGGCGGTCTCGTTTAGCAGCAAAAACAACCCGGCCATCAACAACACCCATTTCGGTGCCTTGAAGGTCAAGGACGCCATCGTCGATCAGATGCGCGCCAAGTTCAACAAGCGGCCCAATATCGACACCGACCGGCCCAGCATTCGCGTCAACGTCTATCTGCACAACGATACTGCACAGTTAAGCCTGGACTTATCCGGCGAGAGTTTGCACAAGCGTGGCTATCGCGACGTCAACATCGCCGCACCGATCAAGGAAAACCTGGCGGCGGCGATTTTGCTGCGCGCCGGCTGGCCGAAAATCGCCGAACAAGGCGGCTCGCTGCTCGATCCAATGTGCGGCTCCGGCACCATGTTGTTGGAAGGGGCGATGATCGCCGCCGATTATGCGCCGGGCTTGCAACGCGATTATTTCGGCTTTCTGGGCTGGAAAAAACACGACGCCGAGCTGTGGCAAAGCCTGTTGGACGAAGCCAATCGACGCCGGGATGTTGGCCTGAGCAAAATGCCGGTTATCGTCGGTTTCGATCAGGACCGCCGCACGGTGGTGGCCGCGTTACAGCATGTTGAAAACGCCGGTTTGGCCGGCAAAATTCATATCGAACGGCGCGATATCGCCGATGCGACGGCGGCGGAGGGCTGGCCCAAGGGCTTGATCGCCTGTAACCCACCCTACGGCGAACGACTGGGCGACGAGGCGGAAACCTCCGAGCTGTATCGCCGTTTCGGCGAGGTACTGAAACAGCGCTTCGTCGGCTGGCAGGTAGCGATGATCATCAGTAATCCGGAGCTGGGCTTTAGATTAGGCGTGCGTTCGCAAAAACCGATTACCTTGTTCAACGGCGCGCTGGAGTGCAAATTGCTGCGCTTTAATATCGAAGGACAGACGTTTTTCGAACCTAAAGCCAAATCCCAGCAAGAACGCATAGAGCAGATCAGCCGGCGTACCGAAACCGAACAGCCGGATAATCAGGCGGAAATGTTCGCCAACAGACTGCGCAAGAATCTGAAAAAAATCGGCAAATGGGCCAAGCAAAACCAGGTCAGCTGCTACCGGCTTTACGACGCCGATTTGCCGGAATACGCTGTGGCGGTGGATGTTTATCAGGGCGAGCAAACCTGGGTCAACGTCCAAGAATACGAGTCGCCGAAAACCATCGACCCGGCCAAAGCCAATCAGCGCCTGGCCGGGGCGATGGTGGAAATCCCCAAGGTACTGGAGATACCCAAGGAACAGGTGTTTTTAAAAATCCGCCGTAAGCAGAAGAGTACCGATCAGTACGAGAAACAGGGCGAATCCGGCCGCTTTCATGTGGTCGAGGAAGGCGGTTGCAAGTTTTGGGTCAATTTCGAGGATTATCTGGATACCGGCCTGTTTCTGGATCACCGACCGATCCGTTTATTGATACAACAGCAAGCCAGGGGCAAGCGCTTCCTGAATCTGTTTGCCTATACCGGCAGCGCCAGCGTGCATGCGGCGGTGGGCGGGGCGGCGTCCAGCGTCACCGTCGATATGTCCAACACCTATCTGGACTGGGCCAAGCGCAATTTCGACCTGAACGGCATTCAAGGTGACCACAAACTGCTACGCGCCAATTGCGTGGAATGGCTGGCGGAACAAGCCGGCGCCAAAGACAAACCGCAGTTCGACCTAATCTTTCTCGATCCGCCGACCTTTTCCAATTCCAAGAAAATGGACGAAGCGTTTGATATTCAAAATGATCATCTGCACTTGCTACGCAGTGCCGTTGCCCTGCTGGCAGCGGACGGCGTACTGTATTTTTCCACCAACTTCCGCCGTTTCAAACTGGATAGGCAGGCCTTGGCGGATTTACAGATAGAAGACATCAGCGCGCAAACCATTCCGGAGGATTTCGCCCGCGATCAAAAAATTCATTATTGCTGGAGGATTAAACGATGAGCGAGTGTTTACATCTCATCGTCAAGGGCCGGGTGCAGGGCGTGTATTTTCGCGCCTACACTCAAAAGCAGGCCGTGAAGCTGAATCTGAAAGGCTTTGTCAGAAATCTGGCCGACGGCAGTGTCGAAATCGTCGCCAGCGGCCATCCGGAAGAACTACAAAAGCTGGTAGCCTGGTGCCATAAGGGGCCGATATTGGCGAAGGTGGCCGAAGTGATCGTCAACCCATATGAAGCTGGCGAGCATTTTGAGGTGTTTGAGATTAGGTAGATTCAATACTGCTAGACATTTGTCTAAGCGATATTTAGTTTGGGCTAAACTCAATACCGTTTTCTCAATCTTTAGCCTACCCACTCCCTAGCAAGCAGTTTCCGACTACCTAACAGCTCAAACAACTTCTACCCCCCTTCCCCGTCAAATCGGATTACAATAGCGAACATTTATTCCCAACAAAGGGCGCAGCTTAGACGCCCGCCAGCAATCGGCAGGAGCAGTTTTGGCAGACAGAATTATTCGTATCGCTACCCGGCAAAGCCCGCTGGCCTTGTGGCAGGCAGAGCATGTCGCGGCGCGGCTGCAACAGGCGTTTCCCGGATTACAAACCGAGCTGGTAAAAATGGTCACGCGCGGCGACAAAATCCTCGACGCACCGCTGGCCAAAGTCGGCGGCAAGGGCTTGTTCGTGAAGGAACTGGAACAAGGCATGCTGGAAGGCACGGCCGACATCGCGGTGCATTCCATGAAAGACGTGCCGGTAGAGTTTCCGGAAGGCTTGCATCTGGCGGTGATTCTGGACAGGGAAGATCCGACCGACGCCTTCGTCTCCAACAAATACCGTAACCTGGCCGAATTGCCGGCCGACGCTCGCATCGGCACATCCAGTCTGCGCCGCCAGTGCCAAATCAAGGAAAAATTCCCGAACGCGGAAATCCTCAGCTTGCGCGGCAACGTCAACACCCGTTTGGCGAAATTGGATGCCGGCGAATACGACGCGATCATTCTGGCGTCGGCCGGCTTGAAACGGCTGGGGATGGGCGAGCGCATCACGACCCAACTGCAGCCGACGGAAAGCCTGCCGGCGATGGGCCAAGGCGCTATCGGCATCGAATGCCGGATCGACGACGCCGAGATTCATGAGTATTTAAAGGTATTGCACGACGAGGACACCAGCATCCGGGTCGGCGCGGAACGGGCGATGAACGCCAGGCTCAACGGTGGCTGCCAGGTGCCGATTGCCGGTTTTGCGGAAATCAGAGGCGAGCGTTTGTTCATGCGCGGCCTGGTCGGCAGCCCCGACGGTTCTTTATTATATAGGGCCGAGGCGGAAAGCAGCCTGGCGGACTTCACAGCGTTGGGCAATGCCGTGGCCGAGGATTTATTGGCGCAAGGCGCGGACAGGATATTGCGCGAGCTTTATCAGTGAACTCGGCTCTAAACGGCGCACGCATTCTGGTGACGCGGCCCGCCGCGCAAGCCGAGAATTTATGTAACTTGATTGAACAACAGGCTGGTGTGCCGATACGCTTTCCCACGCTGGAAATCGTTGCGGCAAAGCCCGATCCGGATTTATTGAGGCAAGCCGCCGCCGGCGACTGGCTGATTTTTACCAGCACCAACGCTGTGGATTTTGCTATCAAGGCGTTCGGTGGCAAAATGCCGGCCTTGCGCAAATTCAAAATCGCGGCGGTTGGTGCCGCGACCGCCGCCGCGTTGCGACAATCGGGATGGCCGGTGGATTGCGTGCCGGCCAGCGAATTTAACAGCGAAGGCTTGCTGGCCGAACCTGAATTACAAGTCTTAGCCGGCATGCGTTGCGCGATTGTGCGCGGTGTCGGCGGCCGTGAGAAATTGGCGGAAAGCTTGCGCAGCCGTGGCGCGGACGCGATTTATCTGGAAGTGTATAGCCGCAGGCAGCCGATGGCGGACAGCACGGATTTGCGGACAGACATAGCGCAAGGGCGGCTGGACGCAGTGACTATCACCAGCGTCGAAGCGTTACAAAACTTGCTGGCGATGCTGGACGGCGAGTCGATAGTATTGTTGAAATCGATACTTTTAGTCGTAATGAGCGAGCGGATCGGCCAAGCGGCCGAAGATTTCGGATTTAAACAGATTGCAGTGAGCGCACAGCCCACGGATGCAGCGATTTTAGAGACCTTGACGACGTTATTGAACGGGGAAAACAGTGGCCGAAGTAATTGAAGAACAACAAGAAAATCCAGCTCCGGTAGTGGTGGTTAAAAAATCGCACGCAGGATTGTGGATAGGCATCACCTCTATCGTATTGGTGATCGCCCTCGCTGGCGCCGGGTTTTTCTTTTTCCAGCAGCTGCGTTTTAGCCAAGACACGGAAAATAACCAGGACAACCTAAAACTGCTTGAGCTCGACAAGGAACTTAACGGCCTGCGCGAACAGTTGAACGGCGTGCAGACACAAATCGCCAACGTCAATGCTGAAATGACCGGCAAGGACAATCATTTCAACGAGACATTGGCCGATTTCTCCAAGCTGCATGAAGAGCGCCTGAACACCGCCCGCAAGGAACTGGAAGCATCGATTGTGGCCTTGCAGCGGCAACTGGGTAAAACCCGCGGCGATTGGCTGCTGGCCGATGCCGAATATCTGTTGACCGTTGCCAATCAGCGTTTGCACTTGGTCGGCGACGTGACCACCACCCGGGAAGCGCTGGAAGCCGCCGATCAAAGATTAAGAGAAAGCGGCGACGCGGCGGTATTTAAAGTCCGCGAGCAAATCGCCAAGGAAATCGCCTTGTTGAACGGCGCCACCGTGCCGGATATCGTCGGCATCTATTCCGGCATCCAGCATCTACAAGATGCAGTGGAAAGCCTGTCGGTGTTTCTACCGCATGCCGGCAAACAGCCGGAAAAACCCGAACCCAATAGCGACCTGTCCGAACACGGCCATGAAATTTTGAACACGGTGGCCAAGCAACTGGAAGGCTACGTGGTGCTGCGCCACACCGAACAACCGGTCAACGCCATCCTGACCCCGGAAGAAGCACACTTCATCAAGCAGCAGTTGAAGGTCCGGCTGGAAATGATCGAAATTGCGCTAGTGCAACAAAACGACACCTTGTTTTCCAGCAGCATCGCCGACGCCAAACAATGGCTGAAGAAAAATTTCGCGGAAAACCAACAAACCGATAAATTCCTGGCCGAACTCGACAAATTGGCCAATGTGCAAATCCGCAGCCAATATCCCGATGTCAGCGGCTCGTTGAAGCTGTTGAAAGACATCAGCAAATTACGCATCGAATCCGATAAAGCCGTGCTGAACAATCCGCCAGCGGAAACGGCCTCGCCGGCAACACCCTCTGCCGGCCAGCAATAAGCGAGTGGCATTATGAAAAATCTCATGTATTTTCTCGGCTCCTTGCTTTGCGCCGTCTTGGTGGCGTTTTTGCTGCATAGCTGGCTGGTCAAACAGAACGATCCGGGTTATGTGTTGATCGGGTTCGGCCACTGGTCGCTGGAAACCTCTTTGACCGTATTCGCCGTCGCGCAAGTGATCGGCTTTTTCCTGCTATACAATTTTTTCCGTTTGATGGGCGTCTTGATTCGCATGCCCAACCAATTTGCCAAGCGCCGCCGCAATATCCGCTTCAACCGCTCGCACGAAGCCTTGGTCGCCGGCTTATTCGACGCGGCAGACGGTAATTGGGAGCGCGCCGAGAAAGTGCTGATCAAACATGCCGCGCATAGCGGCGCGCCTTTGCTACATTATCTGACGGCCGCCAGAGCGGCGCAGTCCCGCGGCGCGCTGGACAAACGCGACGAATATCTGCAAAAAGCCAGCGAACAATCACCGGACACCAATATGACCGTCGGCTTGACCCAGGCCGAACTGCATCTGTCCGAAAAACAATTCGAGCAAGCCTTGGAAACGCTGGGCAAATTGCACTCGATCAACCCCGGCCATGCCCGCGTCTTGAAAATGATGCATCAGGCTTATCAACATCTTGGCGATTGGGAAGGCTTAAGCAAACTATTGCCCACGCTGCAACAGCATAAAGTGTTGATGGAAACCGAAGTAAAATTGCTGGAAACGGAAACCTTTAGCCGCTTGCTGAAACAGACAATCGCGCAGGGCGACCGCCAAGCGATCCAAACCTGCTGGGAAGGCATCCCGGAGCACATTAAGACTCTGCCGGGTATCGCCAATATCTATTTTGCGGCGATGATTGCAGCGGGCGCCGGTGCCAGCGTCGAATCAGCCATGCTCAAGCAATTGGGCAGGCATTGGGACGACACCTTGCTGGTGTTGGTTTCGAATATCGAAACGGAAGATAAAGCCAAGCAATTGCAGTCGATCGAACAATGGCTGGCGGTGTATCCCAGCAATGCGGTGCTATTAAGAGTGCTGGGCAAGCTGGCTTTGAAAGCCGCGCAAATGGAAAAAGCCGAACAATATTTGTTGAAAAGTCTGAATACCGAAGCGTCGGTGGCGACCTACCAACTGCTGGGCGAATTGTTGTTTACCAAGGGAGACAAGGATCAAGCCTGCGACTACTTTAAACGCGGCATGGAATTGGCCTCGGCCGAGTTGATTAGCGGCGTCGAGGAAATTCGCGCCGTTTAATGCCGTAAAAACCGCCGCTAATTTAACGTCCGGACAACCTCGGCATCCGCATATTCGCTTTTGATTGCCAGAATTTCCGGCAAATTCTTTTTCAACAGCGGCGCCAATTTAGGGTCGAAATGTTTGCCGGATTCGGACGCGATATACGTCAAGGTGTCTTCCACCGTCCAGGCCGGCTTATAAGGACGCTGCGAAGTCAGTGCGTCGAACACATCGGCCAAAGCACAAATCCTACCCGCAATCGAAATATCCTCTTCTCTCAAGCCATTCGGGTAACCGGTGCCGTCCCATTTTTCGTGGTGATGTTGGGCAATGGTGCGCGCGGCCCGCATCAACTCGGTCGGCGAGCCGGATAAGATATTCGCGCCCATTTGCACATGGGTTTGCATGATCCGCCATTCTTCGGCATCCAGCTTGCCGGTTTTTAACAGAATCCGGTCCGGAATACCGATCTTACCGATATCGTGCATGGGCGCGGCATTCAGAATAATTTCCGCGTCCTGCTCGTTTAAACCGTAAGCCAAAGCCAGCAACTGCGCATATTTGCTCATGCGGATGATATGGTTGCCGGTCTCGTTATCTCGGTATTCGGCGGCCAGCCCCAATCTGCGTATTACTTCCTGACGCGTACGATACAGTTCGTCGGTTCTGGTTTTTACCTGTTGTTCTAGGAGACGATTTTGATCGCGGATCTGATTGTGCATCAGCCGCACTTCCAGCAGATTATGAATGCGGGTGACCGCTTCTAGCTGATCGAAAGGTTTGGTCAGAAAATCCTTTGCGCCCAAACTCAGCGCTTTCAGCCGGGTTTCCATATCCGGTTGCGCACTGAGCACCAGTACCGGTAAATAGTCGTCCTTGAAGCGCTGCTGCAGCTGCTCCATCACATCGAAGCCGCTGAGATGCGGCATGCGGATATCCAGTAAAAATGCATCGAAGCGAGTGGTATCGCATAGGGAGCTTACTTCGCGAGAATCACAGGTCGATTGAATATTCCGATAGCCCTGGCGCTGCAAAATTTTTTCCAGCAGTTTGACGTTCGCGGGTTCGTCGTCGACGATGAGAATAGCGGCTTGCAGAATATGCTGTTTTAAGTCCACGTTGCTGTTTTCAATTGGTCGTCAAGTTTTGGGACGAAGACTAGCGGTTCGGGATAGTGTCGCACCTATCCGTCCGTGCTTAGTCTGTCACCAGGGAAAACTTGAGTATAGCCAAATTAGGCAAGTCTGCGATTTTTATAGCCTAACCCAAATATTCATCCTAACAGCCATAAAGATTCCAGGAATAAATAACCTCGCTATCGTCGACAGTGTCGAATGTATTTACCGGCAGTGAATCGCCATGCAGGAAATGTCGTCTTGGGTTTCGCGATGCGCCATATGCACTGCCAGGGCCTGTTGTATTGCCGCTACCTCGGCACCGGACGGCGCCTGTCTGAGGGTTTGCTGTACCCGCTCCTGGCCGAATAATTGGCCATCCGGAGCCTGGGCATCGGTCAAACCATCAGAATACATAAACAACTCGCAGCTGTCCCGCCAATGCCAGATTTCGCAGCTATCGTCGAATTCCCGGTTGTCGAGAATGCCGGCGGAGGGGTGCGTGGAACGAAAAGCGTGCGCCGGATTGCCCCGGCTATCCAGCGCGAAAACATCCGGTAAGCCACCGTTCCACAATTCTATCGATTTTTTTTCGCCATCTATCATGCCCAAAACCAAAGCCACGAAACGCCCTGTCGGCATCTGACAATGCAACAGTCTATTGATCTCGCGGACGATAATGGAGACAGCCAGGCCTTTTTTGGTCATCGCCTGAAACGCCTGATTGACGATGACCGTCGGCAGAGCCGCCGCCAAACCATGGCCGGTGGAATCGGCTAGCATAAAATAAATTTGTTGGCTGCTGACGCGTCTGGCGCAAATCAAATCGCCGCTAAAGCGCTTGGCCGGCAGCAACCAGAACTGTAGATGATCGTCCTTAAGATCGCTCTGCTTGATTAACTTATCGAAAATACTCTGTAAAAACCGCTGCTCCGCCTCATTTTCATCTCGATAGACTTTAAGCTGCTGCGCATCGGCGATTATCAAGTTTTGCATATCGATTGCGCGCTGCACCGAGCTTAACTTGGCGGCAAGAATGGCCCGATTAAACGGTTTTTGCAGATAATCGTCCGCACCGGCTTGCAGGCCATCCAGTACATTTTGGTCATCGGCTAGCGCGCTGAGCACAAAAATAGGTATCCACTTGTCCCTGGGCAGCGCTCGAATCGTTTTGATGGCCTCCAGCCCATCCATCACCGGCATCATAATGTCCATCAGAATCAGGTCCGGATTGACGCTACCCAGCGACTCGACAGCCTGCTCGCCATTTTCGACCGAAATGACTTCATGCTGCATCCTGCTCAATAATTTATCGAGCAACAACCTGTTTTCGTAGATATCGTCGACAACCAATATTTTCATTAGGATTTATACCGTTATTCGCACTAACCGGCAGTCTACCCTAACTAAATAAGGTATCCCACATCGAATCGACTTTTTTGATCACGTCCTCGCTCATCACGATAGGACGCCCCCATTCCCGGTTGGTTTCGCCCGGCCATTTGTTGGTAGCGTCGAAACCGACCTTGGACCCCAACCCCGACACCGGCGAAGCAAAATCCAGATAATCTATAGGCGTATTTTCCAATATCGTCAAATCGCGCGCGGGATCCATCCGGGTGGTAATCGCCCAAATCACGTCCTGCCAGTTGCGCACATCTACATCGTCGTCCACTACGATCACAAACTTGGTATACATGAACTGACGCAGATACGACCAGGTGCCCAGCATCACCCGCTTGGCGTGGCCGGCGTATTGCTTCTTCATGCTGATCACCGCCATCCGATACGAACAGCCTTCCGGCGGCAAATAAAAGTCGACGATTTCCGGAAACTGTTTTTGCAGGATAGGCACGAATACCTCATTCAAGGCCACACCGAGAATGGCCGGCTCGTCGGGCGGGCGCCCCGTGTAAGTGCTGTGGTAAATCGGCACCTGCCGCTGGGTAATGCGCTCGATGGTAAACACCGGAAACTCATCTACCTCGTTGTAATATCCGGTGTGATCGCCATACGGCCCTTCCGGCGCGGTTTCGCCGGGATAGATAAAACCTTCCAAGACAATTTCCGCGCTGGCCGGCACCTGCAAATCGTTGGTCAGACATTTGACCACTTCGGTCTTGCTACCGCGCAGCAAACCGGCGAAGGCATACTCGGACAGCGAATCCGGCACCGGTGTGACCGATGCCAATATCGTTGCCGGGTCCGCGCCCAACGCGACGGCTACCGGAAACGGTTTACCCGGATGCGCCTCTTGCCATTCCTTGAAATCCAATGCACCGCCGCGATGCGCCAGCCAGCGCATGATGACTTTGTTTTTGCCTATCACCTGCTGCCGGTAAATCCCCAGATTCTGCCGTTCTTTATTCGGCCCTTTGGTAATCACCAACGGCCAAGTAATCAGAGGCGCGGCGTCTTCCGGCCAGCAGGTCTGAATCGGATAAGCGCTTAAATCGACTTCGTCGCCGACGCGTATCACTTCCTGGCAAGGCGCGGAACTGACTATTTTTGGGGCCATATTCAACACTTGCTTGAAAACCGGCAACTTTTCCAGCGCGTCCTTCATGCCTTTCGGCGGCTCGGGTTCTTTCAGATAGGCCAGTAACTCGCCGATACCGCGTAATTCGGAAACGTCTTTGGCGCCCATCCCCATCGCCACCCGCTTCGGCGTACCGAACAGATTGCCGAGCACGGCAATATTGGAACCTTTCGGATTTTCGAACAGCAAAGCCGGTCCGCCCTGCTTCAATACCCGGTCGCATATCACCGTCATTTCCAGCACCGGATCGACTTCGTGCTTGATGCGCTTCAGTTCGCCCTGTTTTTCCAGTTGGGCGATAAAGTCTCGTAAATCTCTGTATTTCATGCATTGTCCTTAGAAAGGGCCGAACGTCGTGCCACGGGGTACAAAATCAAAGCGGCAATCATACGCCGGGATAAGCCGGGCAAGGAAGCCAGGCAGAAGTAAAACCAAATGAAAGCGCCACGTATCAACGCCGCAACACCTGCAACGGCGGCTGACGAACCACCTGCCGCACGCCCCAATATCCGGCCAACCCCACTGTGGCCGCGCCTATGGTTGGCAATGCGCCCCATAACTGAAAACTGGGGTGGTAGTCGATATGCATCACGCGGGTATACAGCGCGTACAAAATTGCCTCGCTAGCCAGCGCCGCCAAAATGCCTGCCAAGATGCCGAGCAAGCCGAACTCGATCACATGGGTGGCGCGTAAAAAGCCGCGCCGGGCCCCCAGCGTGCGCATCAGCGCGCCTTCGTAGATCCGTTGATCCAGCGTGGCGTAGACGGCGGCGAACAACACGGTAAAACCGGCCGCCAACGCAAAATACAGCAGCAGATTGATGGCCTTGGTCAACTGCGTCAGGATCATCTTGAACTGTTTCAGGATCTGGTCGACTTCCAGTATCGTGATGGCCGGATATTTTTTCAGCAGCGTATTCAGCAGATTCTTTTGGCTGTCGGCCAGATAAAAACTGGTCATGTACATGGTCGGAAAATTATCCAGCGTGCCGGGCGAGAAGATCATGTAAAAGTTGGGCCGCATCGTATCCCACTGCACGCTACGGATATTGGCTACTTTGGCGCTGAATTGCGCGCTCCCAACGGTAAAGGTCAATTGATCGCCCAGTTTGATTTTCAGGCTTTCCGCCAATTTTTGCTCCACCGACACCAGCCCCGATGGCGCAGCTTGCCAAGCGTCACCCTCGACGGTTTTGTTATCGTCCGGTAATTGTACCGCCCAGGTCAGACTCAATTCGCGTTGGGTAGCGCCTTCGCCCTGCGAGTCTTTGCTGACTCGGCCTTGCACCGCTTCGTTATTGATCGTCACCAAGCGCCCGCGCACCACCGGGTAAAACCGGCTGCTGGCAATCTGCGCTTGCTGCAATTCGTCTTGAAACGCCTTCTGGCGTTCGGGCAGGATATTCAACGCAAAATGATTCGGCGCCTGTTCCGGTAATTGCTGTTGCCAGTTGTCGATTAAATCGCTACGCACGCTAAAACTCAGTGCCATCGCGGTTAGCGTGATGCTGAAAGCCAATATCTGACTGACGCTGGCCTCGCTGTTCCTCAGCAAACCCTGCAATCCAAAACGCCAATTCAGCCCCATTTTCGGCAACAGCTTGCGCGCCAGCAATAGCAAACCGTATATCGCCGTGCCCAAGCCGAATAACGCCAACGTACCTACCCCCAAAATGATGGAGGTCATTTTCGGATCTTCGGTATAGCGCCAAATCAAACCGCCGATGATCGCCAACGCCAAACCGTAAATCAACCAGCCGCTGGTGGGCAGCGGTTCCAGATCGCGACGCAATACCCGCAAGGGCGAGACTTTCTGCAAGCGCAGCAACGGCGGTAAGGCAAAACCCAGCAATATCGCCAGGCCGGTAATCAAACCGAAAAACACCGCCAGCCAGCTGGGACTGGCCAATTCTTGCGGCAGCAAAGACTTTAACAGCTCAAATAAACCGAACTGCGCCAGCCACCCCAATCCGCAGCCGACTCCGCTGGCCACCAAGCCCAGCACCAAAAACTGCAAACCGTACAGCCAGATAATTTCCGCTTGCTTGCAACCCAGGCAACGCAAGATGGCGGTGGCGTTGAAATGCCGTTCGGTGTAACGGCGGGTGGCCATCGCAATCGCTACGCCGGCAATCAGGATCACCACGATGCTGGATAAGCCCAGGTAACGCTCGGCGCGCTGCAATGCCGAGCCCAATTCCGGCCGATCCTCATGTATATCCAGCATCTTTTGCGACGGATTCAATTGCGGTTTCAACCAGTCCTTGAAGGTAG
The DNA here is from genome assembly GCA_001644045.1 of Methylomonas methanica. GTDB lineage: Bacteria > Pseudomonadota > Gammaproteobacteria > Methylococcales > Methylomonadaceae > Methylomonas > Methylomonas methanica. The sequence continues at coordinate 14,808 of LUUF01000083.1, forward strand.
CCAAGGCCTGCTCGTCACCGCTGAACTGGAAGGCATAACGCACATGGCTGCCGGGTTGAATCACGCCGGTGGCGGCCAAGTCGCTTTGGTTGATCATGACCCGCGGCGAAAAGCTGTAAAAGTCGCCGCGTTTGTCCGGTTCGTAACTCAATACCCGGCTGATGGTCAGCGCTTTTTCGCCTACGGTCAGCGTATCGCCGATTTTTAGATGCAGCGCCGGCAGGATTCGTTTATCCACCCAGGTGGAGCCTGCTTCAGGGCCTTGGGCGACGACGGTTTCGTCCTGCGACTCGGCATCGCTGGTTTTCAATTTGCCGCGTAACGGGTAGCCGCCGCTGACGGATTTTATCGAGGCCAACAGCATTTCGTTGTTTTCCAATAAAACACTGGCAAACTCGCTGGTCTGCGAGCGGGATAAGCCCAACTCGCCGGCCTTGGTCAGCCAGACTTCAGCTATGAGCGCCGGGGCAGCCACCACCAGATCGCCCGCTAAAAACTCGGCGGCTTGTACCGTCATGGTCCGATGCAGCCGGTCGGCAAATAGCGATATGGCGGTGGAACTGCTCACCGCAATCAACAACGCCAGCAGCAGCAAGGTCAATTCCCCGGAACGGCTATCGCGCCACAGCAACTTTAGCGCCAGATTGAAGCGCTTCATACCATGCTCCCGGCATCCAGGCGAATGGTGCGTTGACAGCGGCCGGCCAGAGACATGTCATGAGTCACTAAGATCAAAGTGGTGTGTTGTTCCTGATTCAGTTCGAACAACAGATCGATAATATACGCGCCGGTCTTGCTGTCCAGATTGCCGGTCGGTTCATCGGCGAACAATATTGCCGGCCGGGTCACAAAGGCCCGCGCCAAGGCTACCCGTTGTTGTTCGCCGCCGGACAGCTGCCTGGGCGTGTGGGTCAGGCGATGCGACAAACCCACTCTATCCAACAGAGCGCGGGCGGCCGCCTCGGCTTGAGCGTGACCGCTGAGCTCAAGCGGCAGCATCACGTTTTCCAGGGCCGTCAAACCCGGCAATAATTGGAAGGATTGAAACACGAAACCGACCAATTCGTTGCGCAATAAGGCACGGCCGTCTTCATCCAGTTTGGTCAGATCGCGGCCATTGATGACCACTCTGCCGGTGCTGGGCGTATCCAGGCCGGCCAGTAAACTGAGCAGGGTGGATTTGCCGGAACCGGACTCGCCGACAATGGCAAGACTCTCGCCCGGCTTGATGATTAAATTTACCGATGACAAGATATGTAAAATACCTTCGGAAGTCGGAACCGTTTTACCGAGTTGTTCGGTAACGATGATCGGAGAATTGGTCTTATCAATATGAGTATTTAACATGTATAGCGTGGTCCTTGCCGTAATCCTGGGTTTACTACCGATAAGCGCGATGGCGAAATCAATAGTGGTGTTGGGTGACAGTATTAGTGCCGGTTACGGCATCGAAGTTCAGCTTGGCTGGGTGGCATTGTTACAAAACAAGCTGACCGACCGGCATGACGGCTATGTTATCAGCAACGAAAGCATCAGCGGCGATACTTCGGCCGGCGGTTTGGCCCGGCTGGAGCAAATTTTAACAAGGCATAAACCGGATATTCTCTTGCTGGAACTGGGCGCCAACGATGGCTTGCGCGGTTTGTCGCCGCCGGAAATGAGAAATAATCTGACCGAGATCGTCCGGCGTTCGCAAAAAATCGGCGCCAAGGTGATGTTGCTGGGCATGAAGATCCCGCCCAATTACGGCAAGCGCTATGTCGAGATGTTTTACGAGGTTTATCCGCAACTATCCGCGGAATTGAAGATTCCCTACGTGCCGTTTATCCTGGAAGAAGTAGCATTAAATCCGGAGATGATGCAGGCTGACGGCCTACATCCGAATGAACTGGCTCAACCGGTGATTGCCGAGAAAATCTGGGGATATTTACAAGCGTTGCTGAAATAAATAGCAAAGGATAGTCGTGTAGCTAGACCCTTTACCAACTCAAGGTTGCCATTTTTAGCTGTTAGCGTTATCAGTACTTTTCCATTGGCCTGACAAATACAATTCCAGATTTTTCTTGAAAGGTTCTACTTTCTCATATTCCCAGTAACCATACAGCTGGCCGAGATTATTGTAAAAGCTGCGGATCATTACGATTATCGGAACATACCAATACAAACCTGGCGAGCCTAAGCCATCGTCTTGCAGTTCTTTAATAACCGGAGCAATCAAGCTGATGTAGATAAAAGCCAACACGCCAAGCATCGCCAACCATGCCCACGGAATGACAAATCCCAATAAAAAAGTCAACATCCAAAGGATATGATTACGCAAATGATAGAAAACAGCTTTTAAATCGGTTTTGCCGATTCGCCCGGTCCCCCGTCCGTATAAATAGTATTGTTTGGCGAGTTTTTTAAAATTAGGCCTAGGGCGCCAGGACACTACCGCATTTTGCGCCAATCCGACTCGGCATCCAAGTGCTTTGGCTCTCTGTGCGAACAGCGTATCTTCCGCGGTGTAAAGCCATTCCGGGTAACCGCCTGTCGCTGCCCAGACACTTTTTCGAAACGCCGAGTTTCTACCGTGAAAAACCCGATGTTCTTCATCGGTCGCATTTCCGGAAGTTGATAATGCACCGGCAAAAAATTCGAAAGAATTAATATGTTCGACTTTACGCACGCCGGATACCGCGCCAAAATCAAGATTTTCCAGCAGTGGTTTCACCAACTCATCCAGCCAGACTGGTTCAGGGTGACAGCCGCCGTCGGTGACCGCAATAATGTCGGAGCTGGAACGCGTAATCGCCAGATTGCGTCCTCGAGCGATGTTGACGCCTTTCTCGACAAAAAACTTTATGTTGGCATTCTGATCGGCGTATTCTTGCAACAACTCCAAAGTCCCGTCGGTCGACCCCCCATCAACTATCACTATTTCATCGGGGCGACGTGTCTGGTTTAAAAAGGCATCGAGCAGGTTTTTAATACTGCTGCATTCGTTTAGAACCGTGGAAATGATGCTTACAGTTAGATTTTGCATATTTAATATCGCCAGATTTGAACACTACAGTTTTTGAACTACTTGCTCAACATCATAGCGGATGGTCGAAATAATCGCCATCTATCCCGCTTCTATACCAATTTTGCAAAATGTTGTCGGCCAGCGGCGGCTCGCGGTAGATCAGATAACGGTTACCGCGCGACGGCACCGCTTCGTAGCCAAGACTGCGGAACAGACTGGTCAATGACGGTGAGGCGACTTCCAGACTACCCCAGCTAATGCCGTTCTCTCGCCAATAGGCGAACAAATAATACAGCAGAGTCTGCAAAGCCGGCTCATCGTCCAACGGATAAAACACATCGCGCAATACCGCCATGCTGATAGCATCCCCAAAGCTTTGCCGATGCCAAATAGCATAGGCTCGCAGCTTGCCGGCAGCATCCCGTAGTGCGAACAATCTTAACGGACAGGTAGGATAATCGAACAAACGCCAGTTTAAGTAGCGGCTGCTACGTTCCAGACAGGAAACATAACCTAACTTGGCACGCTCCCAAAATTGATCAAATTCACCGTCACAGCGCAGAACTTCTTGCAGATGGAAACCGCTGCCACGCAATTTTGCATTGCGCATTCGCAAACTTAAGTCGAACCATCCGCCCAACCACCGTCCAAGGAATTTGCCCACCCGTTTTTCCCAGGACCCCCCATAACCGATCCGCAACCGAAAAAAATCGTTATCGCTGCCGCCTATTTCGGAAAACCCTAGTTTTTTATAAGCCTTTTGGGTAATGTTACCGGCAGTGACGCTACCGGTAATCTCGGCAAACTGCCGGCTGTGATCGATCAAACCTGTCGCCAGGCCTTTGCCTCTAAAGCTGGAATCGACACTGGTATTGGCGCAAAAAGCGATAACAGTGGCCTGACCATTAAACCACCAAGGCTGACCAAACATTGCCCGAAAACCAATTGCTTGACCATCCAAACTCACCCCGACGCCAATCCCCGGCAAATCAGCTTGCCAGGGATTATTGACAATACGCTGCTCGAACCAAAGCGAAACATATTCCGGATGTTGCTGAAATTCATCGAAATTTTCGACAACGATCCTGATGCAATCCGGAATATCGGCCAGCTGGATAAAGCTGTACTTAAAATGATCTATAACGTCGGGCATAAGCTTTTCTCGACAAAAATGCTGAATATTATTGGCGAGGCCGAAATACCTTTGGCTAAGGCGTCACCGAAAATCGAAAACTATTATCGGCGCAAACTTGCCGTAATACCAAGCTACAGCGTAGTTTTAAACCGGAGACTCAGGCAACAGACATTCGGAATGACGCTACAGAAAGGTTTGGGGCCAAGGCAAATACCGGCAAATCGTGGAAAAAGGTGTTCGTTGCCCAAGCCCACGCCATAACTGGAACAACATTTAAGGGATTAGGTTCAAGACCGATTTGGCGTCAAGCATGGTGTTGCGTTTTTTCAAGCCCAGAAAGCCCAACATCCCGCTAAGAAATAACCACGCAGCAGTAGGCAAGGCCGCTTTCAATTCAGCAGTTTTGCTCTCGTCGAGCATTGGCTCGGTGAAAATACCGAGCAAACCGAAAAAACCTGTTTGCGAAACGATTTCGTCAAGCCCTTCCAGACCCGACAAGGCTTGCTGAAATGTCGTTATTGCCCGGGTTTTGACGCGCGTAAACAAAGTTAACGCGTAATCCTGCAACGGCTTATCCGTCAAGCTGGTTAAGGGTTGCTCTTGATAAGCGCTTGGTAGCGTTTTAAATGATACGATCGGGTTTAGAGCGTTTTCGGCAGCAGTTGCTTGCGCAAGCTGTATACCCCAAAACGATAGCCCGATAAAAAATAGTGCAGATAGTAGCGGCTTGTTCGTGTCCATATTGAAACCCCAGAATTAATCAATTAGTTAAGAGGTGAAACCCTATTCCCGGAAACCACACCAATCACAAACTTGGCAGCGGCTCACGAAAAAGGCATCCGTGCAAATGAGGATAGCACCGCCTATGCCAATTGCAAGAAACTGATTTATATAAATATTTTTTACTTAGGCTTACAAACCGTTGGAACCGGAACAACAAATGCGGATTAAATGTCGCTAACACAACAACTTAGCGGCTCAAGCTTTCGTAAAAATTCCTAAGCCGAACACCTCAAAAATAGATCGGTTTTTCTGTGCGAATTCAATCTGCGGCAATACCGACGCTGCCATAGCCAAAGGCTCATCCCAAGGCGGCAAGCGACGGTTTTGCAGTTGAAAGATAACGATAACTTGTTAGAGTAATAGGCAAGTTACTGAATACACCGACTCGGGAGCATCATGTTACGCAAAATACTGATCGCCAATCGCGGCGAAATTGCTGTCCGTATCATTCGGGCTTGCGCGGAAATGGGTATACGTTCAGCCGCCATCTATTCGGAAGCCGACCGCTTTGCCCTACACGTTAAAAAAGCCGACGAATCCCATTACATCGGCAGCGAGCCGCTGGCCGGCTATTTGAATATCTACGGCTTGGTGGATCTGGCCTTACGCACCGGTTGCGACGCCATTCATCCCGGCTATGGCTTTTTGTCGGAAAACGCCCAGTTCGCCAAAGCCTGTCAGGAACGCGGTTTGGTCTTTATCGGCCCTTCCGCGGAAGTAATCCAGCGCATGGGCGACAAAACCGAAGCCCGTACCGCAATGAAAGCCGCCGGCTTGCCGGTTACACCCGGCTCGGATGGCAATCTGGACAGCGTCGAGCATGCCTTGCAGGAGGCGGAACGGATAGGTTATCCAATCATGCTGAAAGCCACTTCCGGCGGCGGTGGGCGCGGCATCAGACGCTGCGACAACCCCAACGAACTGCGGCAAAATTACCAACGAGTGATTTCCGAAGCCACCAAGGCTTTCGGCAGCGCCGACGTGTTTCTGGAAAAATGCGTGGTCAACCCGATCCATATCGAGGTGCAGGTATTGGCCGACCATTTCGGCAACACCATCCATCTTTACGAGCGCGATTGTTCGGTGCAGCGCCGCAATCAAAAACTGATCGAAATCGCGCCCTCGCCACAACTGGAAGAAGCTCAGCGCCAATACTTAGGCGGTTTGGCGGTAATGGCGGCCAAAGCGGTCGGCTACACCAATGCCGGCACTGTGGAATTTTTGCTGGACAGCAACGGCCGCTTCTATTTCATGGAAATGAATACCCGCGTACAGGTCGAACACACCATCACCGAGACCATCACCGGCGTGGACATCGTCGAGGAACAGATCCGGGTCGCGGCCGGTCTGCCGCTGCGCTTCAAACAGGAAGAAATCGTGCGTCGCGGCTATGCGATTCAATTTCGCGTCAACGCCGAAGACCCGAAAAACAATTTCCTACCCAGCTTCGGCCATATTTCCCGTTATTACGCCCCCGGCGGCCCCGGCGTGCGCACCGATACGGCTATCTATACCGGCTACGAGATTCCGCCGTTTTACGATTCGATGTTGGCCAAAGTCATCGTCAGCGCCATTACCTGGGAAGACGCGATCAATCGCGGCGAGCGAGCGTTGAAAGACATGGGCCTGTTCGGCATCAAAACCACGATTCCGTATTATTTGAAAATTCTCGCGCATCCGGATTTTCGCCGCGGCCGCTTCAATACCGGCTTTGTCGAGGCCAATCCCGATCTGATCAATTATTCCAACAAGCCGCGACCGGAAATTCTGGCCAGCGTGCTGGCGGCCGTCGTGGCCTCTCATACCGGCCTGTAAGCCAAAGGATACTGCAATGAGTAAAGTTTACGTAACCGACGTTATCCTCCGCGACGCCCACCAATCATTAATTGCCACCCGGATGCGCACCGAAGACATGCTGCCGGCCTGCGCGATGCTGGACAACATCGGCTATTGGTCTTTGGAATGCTGGGGCGGCGCCACCTTCGACGCCTGCCTGCGCTTCTTAAAAGAAGATCCATGGGAACGTTTGAGCAAACTGAAAGCGGCCTTACCCAATACCAAGCTGCAAATGCTGCTGCGCGGCCAAAACCTGCTCGGCTACCGGCATTATTCCGACGATGTGGTGCGCAAGTTCGTCGAGACAGCCGCCCGCAACGGTATGGACGTGTTCCGGATCTTCGACGCGCTGAATGACATCCGCAATCTGGAAACCGCCATCGAAGCCACCAAAGCAGCCGGCAAGCACGCCCAAGGCACTATTTGCTACACCACCAGCCCGGTGCATGATATCGCCAGCTTCATTAAACTGGGCAAAGGTTTGGCTGACTTGGGCTGCGATTCGATTGCCATCAAGGACATGGCCGGCCTGTTGACGCCCTATATAGCCGGCGAACTGATCAAGGCTCTGAAAGACGCCGTCGATCTGCCCTTGCATCTGCATTGCCATGCGACGGCCGGCTTGGCGGAAATGTGCCAAATCAAGGCCATCGAGGCCGGCTGCGAACATGTCGATACCGCGCTGTCATCCTGGGCCGGCGGCACCAGCCATCCGCCTACCGAATCGCTGGTCACTGCCTTACGCGGCACGGATTATGATACCGGCCTGGATTTGGACAAGTTGCAAGAAGCGAATCAGTATTTTGTTGAGGTACGGAAAAAATACCGCCGTTTCGAAAGCGAATTTACCGGCATCGACACCCGGGTGCATATCTTCCAGGTACCGGGCGGTATGATCTCCAACCTAGCCAACCAGTTAAAGGAGCGCAACGCGCTGGACCGTATGGCCGAGGTGTACAGGGAAATCCCCGAAGTGCGTAAGGACCTGGGCTACCCGCCGCTGGTCACGCCGACGTCGCAAATCGTCGGCACCCAGGCGGTGTTGAATGTATTGACCGGCAAACGCTACGAAACCATCAGCAACGAGGTAAAGCGCTACCTGCACGGTGGTTACGGCAAGGCACCGGCTCCGGTCAATCCGCAACTGCAAGCCAAGGCAGTCGGCAAGGAAGAAGTCATCGAGTGCCGCCCGGCCGACTTGCTCAAACCCGAGTTTGAGCATCTGCGCAACGAAATCGCCCATCTAGCCATGAACGACGAAGACGTGTTGAGTTTTGCGATGTTCCCGGAAATCGGCAAGCAATTTCTGGAACTGCGTTCCACCGACAATCTGGTCGCCGAACCGTTGGAATTGGAAAACGCACCGACAGCCGGCGAAGTAAAAAAAGCTCCGACCGAATTCAACGTGGCTTTGCACGGCGAGCAATACCACGTCAAAGTCACCGGCGCCGGCCCAAAAAACCAGAGCTTGCGGCATTTTTATTTCACCGTGGACGGCATGCCGGAAGAGATTGTGATCGAAACCCTGGACGAAATCGTGCTGGACGGCGGCGCGCAAGGCGCGGTGCAAAGCGCCATCGCCAGCAAGCGCCGCCGGCCCAGCGAGCCCGGCGACGTGGTCACCAGCATGCCCTGCAATATCATCGACGTACTGGTCAAGGAAGGCCAAAAAGTCAACGCCGGTCAATCCTTGCTGGTCACCGAGGCGATGAAAATGGAAACCGAGATCACCGCACCAGTAGCCGGCATCGTCAAGGCCATTTATGTCGCAAAAGGTGACGCGGTTAACCCTAATGAAGTGTTGGTGGAAATTAATTAGCGGAAAAGACTAAAGGCGAAAGGTAAAATGGCGCGTTTGCCGTAAGGGTGGTTTTTACAAATTTGTAGCTGTTTGCTTTGGCAAATGATTTCACCGCTACAATTATGTCGGCCGCTCGTCTTTTTAGATTTTTATCTTTCGCCTGATTACTTTGAATCCAAAACCCGTAACCGAAGAATCCATCCGCCACGCCGTCGAATTGTTACGGCAAGGTCAATTGGTCGCTTTTCCGACCGAGACCGTTTACGGCCTGGGCGCGGATGCCGCCAACCCCGATGCGGTTGCCAAAATATTTACCGCGAAAGGCCGTCCGGCCGACCATCCCTTGATCGTGCATATCGCCAGCGCCACGCAAATTAACGACTGGGCGGACTCGGTACCGGAAGCGGCACTGCGGCTGGCCGAACATTTCTGGCCCGGCCCGTTGACGATGATTCTGAATAAAAAATCGACCGTGCCGGCGGCGGTTACCGGCGGTCAGGATACCGTGGGCCTGCGGGTGCCGGCCAATCCGGTCGCGCTGCAATTATTGCAAGCCTTCGGCGGCGGCATCGCGGCGCCGTCGGCGAATCGCTTCGGCCACATCAGCCCGACTCAAGCCGACCATGTCGCGGAAGAACTGGGCGACAGCGTGGGTTGCATCCTAGACGGCGGCCCTTGCTCGGTGGGCGTTGAATCAACCATCATCGACCTCAGCGACGGCATCCCCGCCATCCTCAGACCAGGCCGCATTACCCGCAGCCAACTAAAAGCCGTGTTGCAAACCGATGTGCGCTTGTCGCCGCAAAGCAAGATCCGCGCGCCGGGCATGATGGCGGTGCATTACGCCCCCAATACCATGGCCTTGCTGTGCCCGGCCGATACCTTAATCACGATGACCGACGATTTGTGCGCGCAAGGCAAACACATCGGCATCCTGGCCTTCAGCGCCGAAATCGCCGAGATACCCTGCCTGCATTTGCTGAGACTACCAGCCGATGCCGAACTTTACGAACCGGCTTTATACAGCTCGCTACGCGCGTTGGACAACCTGCAACTCGATACCATCCTAATCGAACAGCCACCCGATAACGAAGCTTGGGCCGCCGTCAATGACCGCCTGAATAAAGCCACGGTTTAAGATGACCGACGAGGAATGGCTACGGCATGCGATCCGTCTGGCGCAGCGCGCCGAAAGCCAGGGCGAAGTGCCAGTTGGCGCTGTGCTGGTACATGACAATAGCCTCATTGCCGAAGGCTGGAATCAACCCATCCAGACTAACGACCCCACCGCCCACGCCGAAATCGTCGCGCTACGCAAAGCCGGCCAAACCTTAAACAACTACCGACTGATAGACACCACCCTCTACGTCACGCTGGAGCCCTGCGTGATGTGCATGGGCGCCATCGCCCACGCCCGCGTCAAGCGCCTGGTATTCGGCGCCTACGACCCCAAACGCGGCGCGGTCTGCCATGCGCTGCAACTCAGCGACGCGCCATTTTTGAATCATAGCGTGGAATGGACGGGGGGAATTCTGGAGGTGGATTGCGCGGAGCTTCTCAGCGATTTTTTCAAGGCCAGGCGCAATCAGGCGAAAGGCCGATAACGATATAAAACACCGGCAATCTGTTCAATTTGCCGCTCTTATCTCGATTCAGTCCTTGAATGCCGATGGCCTGATCCAATACGATGGACAGCTGGCTGTCGTGTGTCTCGAAGCCCAATGGGATAAGCTCTTCGGCAGGTTCAAATCCCAAATACTGAGCAAAAAACCAACTGAATCTAAATACCTACAGGCAATCCCTTCCCCTTGCCAAAGAAAGGGCTTTTAATTTTGCCACCGCCTCGCGCTCCATCCCCAGCGATACCAACTTGCTACCGCGCTTGAAATTCGATAATCGCGTTACTATCTTGCCGACACGGCGGCTGGGGCGTTTTCAACATCGATTCCCGTCATCGCCGCCGTTTGCGACAGTTTCTTTGAGCCGGAGGCCGACATGCAATATCCCAATTCACCCGATTTGTTCTTAAAACGCGTTTTCGCCGTCGGCGCTGTGGCGGCAGTGCTGATACTGCTTTGGAACTGGCGGCCAGGCCCATCGGCGCCAGAGCCGGCGCAAGTCAGAACCGTGGCCGCGCGCGGCGACTTGGCGGCAGACGAAAAAAGCACTATCGAACTGTTCGAAAAATCCCGCGATTCGGTGGTTTACATCAGCACCGCCGCCTTGGTACGCAACGTTTGGACCCGCGACGTATTTTCAGTGCCTAAGGGTACCGGCTCCGGGTTTATCTGGGATGAAGCCGGCCACGTGGTAACCAACTTTCACGTCATCGCCGGCGCCAACGAAGCCACTGTGACACTGGCCGATGGCCGCGATTACAAGGCCGCGTTGGTCGGCGCCAGCCAGGTACACGATATTGCCGTGTTGAAAATCGGCGTCGGCTTCAAACGGCCACCGCCGGTTCCTGTCGGGACCAGCCGCGATCTGAAGGTTGGGCAGAAAGTGTTCGCAATCGGGAACCCGTTCGGCCTGGACTGGACCTTGACCGGTGGTATCGTCTCCGCGCTGGACCGCTCACTGGGCGGCCAAGAGGGGCCGGCCATCGAACATTTGATCCAAACCGATGCGGCCATTAATCCCGGCAATTCCGGCGGGCCGCTGCTGGACTCTGCCGGCCGGCTGATCGGCATTAATACCGCGATTTACAGCCCGAGCGGCGCATCGGCCGGCATCGGTTTCGCGGTGCCGGTGGATACGGTGATGCGGGTGGTGTGCCGGAACTGATCAAGCAGGGTAAATATATTCGTCCGGCCTTAGGCATCGAAATTGACCAACAGATGAACGAGCGGCTAGTCGAATTGACCGGCACGGCCGGCGTAGCGGTATTGCGGGTACAGCCCGGTTCGGCGGCGGATAAAGCCGGTTTACAGGGCGTTGCTATCTCGGCTGATGGCATAGTCCCCGGCGACTTCATCATCGCGATCAACGGCAAGGAAGTCGATTCGCTATCCAAACTGTTCGCCCGACTGGACGACCAGAAGGTCGGCGATGTGGTGAAAGTCCAGGTGATCAATAACGGTCAGGCGCGGGAGGTCGAAGTGACTTTGCAGCCGGGGACTTGATTATGCTTATTAACCCGGTCCCTTAAAATCGTCGCTCCCACGAACGAGGGAGCCCAGTTGCAAATTGGATTCGCTAAGAAGAAGTCAAACTCGCCATTTTCTTATCGGCTGGTAAGCTCGGAAATTAAAACCCACGCCTCGCCAGCCATGATCATCGTCAAACCGCCCAAACTCAATCCGCGCAAATTGCCGCGCAGCAAATGGACCGCCGTTGCACCGCAAAACAGGGAAAAGCACTTCATCGTCAGTAAAGTGTTGTGGCCCGACGATCCGGCGTTGCCGTTGGAGATGATCGAACTGGAAGCGGTACATAGTAAGCGTGTACAAGTCCTGCCGTGGCGGGCTTTGCAGGACACCAGCGTCTGGCGCCAAGGCTGGCATTGAGCGATGAGCTACAACCTGGTCTGGTTCAAGCGCGATCTGCGCGTGCACGACCACGCGCCGTTGGTACACGCCAGCCGTAACGCGCCGGTGCGGTGCTTGTTTATTATCGAACCCAGTCTGTGGGCGGCAGACGATACAGCTACGCAACACTACCAATTTTTACGCGAAAGCCTGCTCGATCTGGATATTGCCTGGCGCAAGAAATGTGCGACGGACTGGAACGCGGTGAAATATTGCTCCGAGCGCTGCCGCCACCAACGTTTTGCGGCAGCCGCGCCATGACTATTCTGCGTCTGATTCTGGGTGACCAGCTCAATCCGCTACATAGCTGGTTTACCGACATCGACCACAACGTGGTCTACACACTGATGGAAATCCGCCAGGAAACCGATTACGTATTGCACCATGCCCAAAAAATCATCGGTATTTTTGCGGCGATGCGCGATTTTGCTGAGTGGTTGACAGCCCAAGGCCATCGGGTGCATTACCTGAAAATCGACGACACCGACAGTCGCTGCCCGCCAATCTGGATGCCTTGATCGCCCACTATCAGATTCAGCGTTTTGAGTACCAATTGCCGGACGAATGGCGGCTGGATCAGCAGTTGCAGCACTATTGCCAAAACCTGACTATCCCTAGCCAAGCTTGCGATAGCGAACATTTCTATACGCAACGCGACGAAGTTGCCCTGTTGTTTGGGACACAACCGCATTGGTTGATGGAAAAGTTTTACCGGCGGATGCGCGTTAAACATGGCGTATTGCTGGACGACAATCAACGACCGCTGAGCGGGCAATGGAATTACGACCACGATAACCGTAAGGCCTGGCCCGGCGCGCCGGCGGTGCCTTACGACAAGCGGCCGCGCCACGATCATTCGACGCTCTGGCAAAGCATAGTTGCAGCGGGCGTGAACAGTTTCGGCGCGGCCGACGCCGACGATTTTCGCTGGCCGCTGAATCGCACTGAAGCCTTGTTGCAACTCGATGCATTTATCGCCGACGGCTTGCCGCATTTCGGCGATTTTCAGGACGCGATGAGCCGGCGCAACTGGCAGCTGTTTCATTCGCTGCTGTCGTTTGCGCTGAATACCAAGATGCTCAATCCCCGCGAAGTGGTCGGACGAGCCGAAGCCGCGTATCGTCAGGGCCAAGCGCCGCTGCCGGCCTGCGAGGGCTTCATCCGCCAGATCATCGGCTGGCGCGAGTATGTGCGCGGCGTTTATTGGGCAAAAATGCCGGACTATGTGCACCTTAACCATTTCCAGCACAGGCAGCCGCTGCCGTCCTGGTTCTGGACCGGCGAAACCCGAATGAACTGCCTGGCAGCCTGCATCGGCCAGTCGCTGCAATACGCCTATGCCCATCACATCCAACGCCTGATGGTGATCGGTAATTTCGCGCTATTGGCCGGCCTGGAACCCGAGGCGGTACACCGCTGGTATCTGGGCGTATATATCGATGCCTTCGAATGGGTGGAATTGCCGAACACGCTGGGCATGAGCCAGTTCGCCGACGGCGGCCTGCTGGCTACCAAACCCTACGTGTCCAGCGCCGCCTACATCGATCGGATGGGCGACTACTGCAAGGGCTGCCATTACGACAAAAAGGCCCGCACAGGCGAGCGAGCCTGCCCGTTCAACGCACTGTATTGGGATTTTTTCATTCGCCATCGCGACAAGCTGAACCGTAACCCACGGCTGAGCATGATTTATCGCAACCTGGACCGGTTTGCGCCAGCGGAGCGCGATGCTATTGTTCGCCGCGCGGAAGCGGTTTTAGCGGATTTGGATAGGCTTTGAGGGGCTTGGCTGTAGCCGATTCCGATCAGCGATTCATGGCTATAGCTATGATATTTAGAGAGCCTCCGAAAGCTGAAAGATCTCCTTCTCTCTCGCACCCGGAGGGCGTAAAGAGAAGGCAGGGATGAGTGTATAAAAACCGTCTATTTGTGTCCAAATTCGCTGCGTTGATCAAACCTGCCAGAAACTGTTTTTACAAACTTACCGAATACTTGGAAAGATGAATTTAACCATTAAACCTGCAAATCCGCAGGGAAAGGGCGCGGTCGCGATACTGGATAGCTTGCTGCAAGCCAAGAAGCAACTGGTCGCCCCGGCTAAGAACATCCGACAAATCAGTAGCGACTTGTTTACTTCGCTGTTCGTTTTAAACAGCCAGATTCGCTTCAAGCCGACTGCCGGGCAAACATATTGGCTGTATTTCAAAGACGCACAGTACCGGCTGTCGCTGATCGCGCCGGAACAATGGCCGCAGACTCAATCCGGGCGCTTCATCGGCGCTTGCGAGTTGCAATCTGATTTAACCTGGACCTTGGATTTATCCGACGATTGCGCGAGTGATCGCGGTTTTATCCAAGAGATTGCGAGTCGCCGCCGGCAACTGGAAGAAAAACTACAACAGGCCGAAAAAATAGACGATGTATTGCCGGTATACCTGGAAACTCTGCCGTACTACTCCCGGGTACTGGCTTCGGCGTTGGCCTATTCGCTGAAGCAATCCCTGCAAAAATCGGGTATTTCGGGCTTGAGTTTTCGGCAAGCCGAAAAACGACTTATAAACTCAATAGATTAAGCGACCTGGTTGAGTAGGCGATCAAATCATAAGCACCTTATTCATCAGCCCCCTTGTCTTGCCGAGTATAGTTACCACTGCGGAAACGACGGCCAAACAGATGCAGTTCGCTGTGTTCAATGCGTCCAACAAGTTTTGCTACCAGAACCGGCGAATCGATTATGGTCAACCCTGTCCGGCCACGCAACGGCGTAATTGGTCGCGCGCCGCCAGTCCGTGTTGCCATTCAAGATGAATCACGGATTTACCGTCGATAACAATATCGAAGGATTGCTGGTCCGTCATGTTATCCAATAACGCTTGTATCGTCGGCACCGCCAACGCGATAGCGCCAACCTTGCCGTTTGGCGAGGCATAGTTGAAGGCGGTTACCGTTTGCGGCTGGCCGTCCGCTTGATCCAGCGTCACTTTGATGGTGCCGACCGCTTGAGGGCTGGGAATATCCGGCCCCCAAAAAGTCATCAGCGCGCCTTTATAGTCGCCATCGGGGCCGGACAAGACTAGCACGCCCTTCAGGTTGGTATAAAGCGCGCTACAACCTTCACCCGGACGCGGCGGCTGCCCGTTTTGCTGATATTGCCACATGCCATTGCCCATTGCTTTAAGCTCCGGGTCTTTGTTGAGCGCGGTATGCAAGCGGTCATAGCCCATGGACATTGCTTCCAGCACCGAACTCATCGCGCCGATACGCGTTTGCAGCGGATCGGGGCGCGGTGCCGGTGCTTCGGCATCTTCGCCGGATTCGTAGACGTTGTTAATATTCTCTTCGCAGACCGGCATCGCCGCGACGCCATGCGAGCCGCCCGTGATTCCCAGCTGCACTTCGCCAGGCCCCGGTCCGTTGGGACAGATATAGGAAGCCTGCGCTCCGGCCGGCAAACCGGCCATAAGCACCCAAACCACCGGCCAACAGGTATATATCCGCTGAATAATCAGCTTGCGAATCATAGTGCTTAGGGTCATGACTACTCCATAAGTTAAGCGAAAACAGCGAACGGTCAACGGTATCCTGCCGGCGAAACTCGCTGGGCTACGCTGTCCCGGTTAGGCTTCACCGCTGCCCGGCAAAGGGGCTTGATGCAGTTCGGCCATCGCCTGATACACGTAAGCCAACAGCGGCTGGTCGATAAAAGTACCAAAAAATAGATAAGGCTCGGCCTGATGCGCGGCGCGAATCTTGGCATGGGTTTCCGGGTTGTCGCCGGCGTACGCGCGGAACAATGCCAGCCAGGTCCGCGCCAGTTGCTGCATGCGCGGATCGCTGGGCGGCGTACCGTCTTCCATATGTTGGCGTATGGATGCAATCAGCGGCGGCCAGTCGTCGGCACGCTTACCGTAGTTTTCGCGCATGAAGCTAAATTCTTCGGCTGATAGGTATTTTTCGTAGATCGTCAATTTGGTCTCGATGAACGCGCTCTGGACATAGGCGACGAGCTCCGGCGTCACGCCGGTTTTAGCTTGTACCGTCGGTTCGCCGTACATCATCGCGTTGAGCTTGACCAGCAACCGCGGGTCGCCTTGGGTGTCGCGCACCAACATGCCGATCCATTGCGTTGCCATCTCCCGGGCCTGAGCGCTGTCTGCCGCGAATCCGGCCCGTATCGCTTCGTGCACCGATTGAACCAGCGCGGCCCATTCGCCGGCGGTGGAAGTCCCGTCTATATCCAGCAGCGGCAAGCGCTTCAAGTCGTTGGCGGAAAAATATTTGTCGTACATAGTCATCATCTCCAAAGTGGTTAGCCAATCGGCAAGTTCCGGCTCTTCCCCGCGCGTCAATTGCAGTTGCAGACCGAACAAGCGGTCGCGCAAGGCTTTACTTTGCGCGATCTGCCGGTCCAGGGCTGCAATCTGCCGTTCGACGATAGTCGCGAGATTCAGTCCGGGGTTTGCCAAAATGTCTCCGATA
Organism: Methylomonas methanica; assembly: GCA_001644045.1. GTDB lineage: Bacteria > Pseudomonadota > Gammaproteobacteria > Methylococcales > Methylomonadaceae > Methylomonas > Methylomonas methanica. The sequence continues at coordinate 31,376 of LUUF01000083.1, forward strand.
TTGGCCAGCGACAAACCAAACCGCCGTAAGGCTTGAATTTGATGCAATCTGGAAATGTCGGCCCGGTTATACAACCGGTAGCCGCTATCGGAACGCGCGGAAGGCTCAAGCAAACCGACGCTGTCGTAGTGGTGTAAAGTACGGACCGTCAGTCCGCAGCGTTTGGCAAGATCGCCCACTTTAAGCAACATGGTTTAGCTCCTTCGTTATGCGTGCCGTTAGCATAGAGCGTGACGTTGGGTGAGGGTCAAGGGCCATGATGGCAAAGTCCATCGTATCGATTGACCTTAATATAAGCGCGAATTCAGGACTCGGAATGGTCGGGTGCGACGACGGCCGACAACAGGCGACTTAACAGGGCATACAAGGCCTCCGGATCCAGCGGTTTATGCAAAACCAAGTAACCTTCCTGCTCGGCTTGCGCCAGGGCCGGCGAATCGAACTCGCCGCTGATCATCGCCCCGGCGGCGTCCGGACAGCGTTCCAGCAGGGCCTGCAATAATTCGAAACCACTTTCCCCGGAGCGCAGGCGCTGGTCGCAAAAGATCGCCTGCGGCTCGAAGCCGTTATCAAGCCAGGCAATTGCTTCGTTGGCGGATGCCGCGCAAGCCGCCTCCACGCTCCAGGAACTCAACAAGGCTTGCCACGCGCCTCGCACTTGCGGTTCGTCGTCGATGATCAGGCAACGACCGCTCAAGGTTTCGCCATGCCCGGCCAGCAACAAGGTGTGCTCGCGCGCCGCCGACCGTCGCTCGGTGATTTGCGCGGCGGGCAATCGCAACCAGAAACGCGAACCGCGGCCTTCCCGCGAACTCAAACCCTGACTGGCGCCCATCAAGTCCGCGCAACGCGCCACCACCGCCAAGCCCAAGCCATGACCGGCGTTGTCGATACGCCAAGCATGTTCCGGCCGAAAGAATGGCGAATAGATGCGTTGCTGATCGTCTTCCGCGATGCCGACGCCGGTGTCCCACACCTCAAATTGCCAGTCGCCACCGCGGCGTCGAGCCGCCATCAGCACGCCGCCGCGCTGGGTATACCGCAAGGCGTTTTGCATCAGGTTGATCATGGATTGGCGCAACAACATCGCGTCGACGGTGACCAGCGCGCGACCGCCGCTCAGCCTAACTCTCAGATCGATTTGCCGCGAGCGTGCCTCTTCCCGAAACAGGGTGGCGACATCGTTCATCAGCGGGTCCAGGGCCACGGTTTGCAGATTAACCGGCTGGGCGCCCAGCTCGATCCTGGACAAATCGAGCAGCGAATTGAACATCTGGGTAATCGATTGCACGCTTTGTTTCAGATCTTGCAAGGCCGGCTGCAGCGCCGGTTCCCGGTTTCGGCGGGAAATGGATTCGATCAGAAAGCCCATGGCATGCACCGGCTGGCGCAGATCGTGGCTGGCAGTGGTCAAAAAGCGGTTTTTGGCATACAAGGCTGCTTCGGCTTCTTCCTTGGCGCGCCGGTAGTCTTCGGCCAGCTTGGCGCTATCTTCTTCCAGTTTGATTTGGTGCAAAAAAAAGCCATGGGAAACCAGGGCTTGGCGATCTAAAGAGAAAATCATCACCCCCGACAACGGCAGTACCAGCAGCCAATGATCCGGAAAGGCCCAAGGTGCGATCGCCATACAGGGTAACCAAGCCGTATTCGCGAAACGCCGATAGACGCCCAAAACTGGTGACAGTTGCGAGGCATTGGCTGCTACGATGGCGGTAATAATGACGGCTTGTAGCAAGGTAAATTCAAAAGGCACTCGGCCGGCGGTAATCACGCCAGTGGCTGCCAGTCCCAGCCCATGTAAAACAGCAGCTCGGTTAACCATTGGCAACCACTTGCCGAGAGCTTGTTCACTTGAGTAGTGCTCGCGATCTCGGCGGTATTGGGCATGCTGCAAGCGAACCGCCACTCCAGCCAAAAGATAAGACAGGGTCCAAAGCCACAGGCCATGGGGGTTCAATCCCAGGCTGTACTGCCAATAGCCGAAAGCCATACCGGAAATTGGAACGGTGCTGATACCGGTGACCAAACGACCGTAGGTCATATCCAACAGGCGAGCCTGGCCGTCGGTACCAACATCCGCGAAAGTCAACTTGGGTTTTGTAGCTGTCATTCCAGCCTCCTGCCGCGCAGCTTGGTTATCACTTCGATTCGGTTGCGCGCGCCCAGCCGCTCCAGAATACCGCTCACGTGCTCCTTGACGGTTTGCTCGGATAGCGACAAGTTCAGCGCAATGCGCTTATTCGGCAAGCCCTTTAACATCATCGCCAGCACCTGGCCCTGCCGGGCTGTCAAGCCCAACTCGGCGGCGGTGACCGGCAGTTCCTTATTTGCGAACTCGCGCCCGGCGGACTGGGTGCCGCCATGAAACCAGTTGTCGCCCTGCAATAGCGCGGCCACTGCCCGGCCGAAAATATCCGGCGTCTCCTGTTTATGCAGAAAGCCGTCGACCCCCGCCATTCGGACCTTGTCCAGTACCGCAGCATTATCGTCGGCGCTAATGGCTAACAAACGCGTCGCCGGACATCGTTGCTTCATCAGTTCCAACAAACCCAGTGACGCGCCATCGGGCAGCCAGAAATCCACAACGGCCAACGATGGCGGATTGACAGGATCAAGCGCTGCCCAAAACTCGCCGACATCGGACACCGGCAGGGCTACGCCAAACCCGCAATGGGAAAGTAAAAAATCCGCAATGCCGCTGGCGGACAACGGGTGGTCGTCTATTACCAAGGCACTAGTCGTATTTGTCACGTAAATCCTCCATTCGTTCTCGTCAACAGGGCCTCAGGCCGGTTTTAACACCTTTGGCTTAGTAAGCAAGCAGACGCGCCAAAACATGCAAAACAATTGCATCTTAACAAACCAACCAGGTTTTCCAACACCCTACTCCAGTAGGGTTCCGTGGCTGTATCCGCCTTCCGATAATGCAGCCCAGCCTTGGAGCCGTTAGTCAGGTTACCGAGAATTTGCATCCGTTCAAGAACTACTTTTTGGAGGAAATCGTTTTGACCTTACTCTGTTTTATAAAACAATCAATTAGAGTAGCTAATGACGAATATCCGACAAATTACGATTTTTATAAGACATTCGATGCCGTATACATCACGTTAGGCATATCAACAAAAAGGAGAAGTCGCAATGAAAACTAGCTTTTTATCTTTATTGGCTGTAGTTGTTTTAATGATTAGTGGGTGTGCTAGAACGACATCAGTCAAGAATTTGGCATTGCCGCCGGTAAGCACAATCGAAGGAGCCGTCACCCAGCTCGATGCCAACGGTTTTACTCTATTAGACGATTCCGGCTCAATCTTTGTCAGAGCAAAGTTGCCAGACAATAAAAAATTAAACCTTTCTCTGGATGAAAACGTGAAAGTGTATGGCAACCTGCAAGGTGGTCAGGAAAAAATATTTGATGGGTATGTTATTAGGAAGCCAACGGGGGAGCAGATTATTGTAAGTAATCCGACTCCTCACTTCGGCTTCATTCTTCAGAGTTCTTTCAAATAATGCCCCACGCTCAAGCGGGACTGCGCAAAATCGCGCAGCCGCTTAGCTCCACGCTAGGCAATTACAAGGTCAATCCATGAAAAATGTTATTACAATAATTGCCACGTCCATGCTCTGTTCATGTGGTTTTATGACACCAGCCAAACAATATCCGGGTGACAGCCTGGGAGCAGACGACATTGCGGTGATCCAAAGTTTTGTGGGAACCCCTTTTGCTGATGACTATCATGCGACCATAATTGGCTATACGAAGATTGAACCCAACGGCTCAGGAGAACGGAAGGAATTCGGATTGCCCGGTTTTACAGACTACCCCAGCGAAATTCATGTCTTGCCTGGAGAGTATGAAATTCAAGTCTATTGCTTTAAAGGGTTTTCGAGTCATAGACCCAAAAAAACGCTGACACTACAAGCCGGCCAAACCTATTTGCTCAAATGTGATGTCCGAAACGATCAGGCGTTCATCGGTGTGAACTCACAACCCAAATAGCCAGCTAGGGTGGTCAGTTTTTTGCCCACCATTTAAAACTCGATCTATTATATCTTGCCCAGTCAAAGCCTATCTTCCGAGACAGACAACTTCCTTGGCTGTACCAGGCCAACTTATCGTTTTCAGTATGAATAGCAAGGTCACTCTGAGCCGAACTGCCCGGAGTTTTCTGGATTTCATTGCGGGCAAAATCGCCAAAACTGGTTCCGATGATTAAAACAGAGCAGCCGCACTGGTTTGTCTCATGCCTGATAGTGTCTGTGTTGGTACATCTCGGGATAGCGTTGACGTTGGCTAATTTATTTCGACCGTGGAAATCGGCGGACCAGTTGCCGGCTCGACTGACAGTGCTATCAGTAGAATTTAAGACCCTGCACTTAGCTAAAAAAGACACGCAAAACCAGTCGACGCTTAGTCTGCCACCTAGGGTTGAAGCGACTGGGGGCAGGTCAAGGATGCAACCAAAGCGGGCACTAGTTTCTACAGATCACGCCAATCCCCCGCAACGCCAAGTTATTGCACCTCTGGATGAAAAATCAGCGAATCCACCCCCCGAACATCCCAAGCTCGATCTATCCAAGGTTTTAAGCGATATGCGTCAAGTCGCCCGAGAATCGGCAGAACATACCGGAGAGCAGCCACTTGACCGGCGCAAATTGGTCCTTAACCCGGAAAACTTTAAGGCGCCGGATAGCAAACCAACAGAGGAAACCGAAAACTATAGGCTACCCAACGGTTACCAGCGCCGATGCGTCACCAAAGCGGATGGCACAAAGCAATGCATGAGCAAAGAGGCTGATGACGACAGTATTTGGAACGCCAAGATTTATTTACCGGACTCGCTACCGTCTGGCGGTAAATCCGCCGAGTTTGCCCGGCAGTTGCAACAAGCCGTTGGCAAACATTAGCCCTATCGATCAATCGACTATTTACGTCACTAAACCTGGCTTTCCCGCCAACAGGTGATATTTGGGGATGAGGCTTTAGAAAACATAGAATCGCGACAGACAACCTGGAGCACAGAGCGTCACCTTGACGCCCCGCTCAGGACATTACTTCAGCATTTGCCGGCAGCTTTTAGTAAGGCATTGCAGCTTGCATTGTTGGTTTTTCCCATGTCGCTTGATCCCTTGGTGAAATCCGTGCACATCGCGTCCGCCCCGCTTGCCATGCCCCATGTCGCGAACTTGCCAAATCCGGACGGCTCCAAAATTTCACATTTGAAGGTGGCGCCATCATTGGTTTTAACGGTGTACAGCATACCGTTATAACCAGCGGGCGCTTCTGCTGCCCGTGCATCGGTGATTTTAAAGTTGCTGATTTCACGGCCAATAGCCATCGATATTTTACTCTCTGCCTTGTCGTTTCCTTGCGCTGTCGTTTTATTAGCCGTTGTTGCGCAAGCGGATAACATCAACAAAAAAGTTACCGTCAGAAGTTTTTGTGCCATTTTTTTCTCCACCGCTCCCAGTTACAGAAACGCAAGGCATAGGAGCGTGAAGTATGCCTAACGCAAATAGCCGGTGGCGGCTTTAGCTCCGAGCGGGTATCGAAACTGTCGCCGGGTTTATAGCCGCATGTTCCGGCATTAGCCTTACAAAACACGGGCATGCGCCGGCAATACCGGCAGCATTAAGCATTTATTAACCCGGCCCTTAAACTCCCAGGATTCGTCATTCCCGCGAAGGCGGGAATCCAGTATGGCCGCTGGGCTCCCGCCTTCGCGGGAGCGACGATATTTAAGGGCCGGGTTAATAAGACTGGTTTTCATCGTAAATTCGACCTAATAGTTGACTTAAAAATACATGTTAACAAATCTCCCTAACGGTCCAACACCCTACTCCGGTAGGGTTCCCTAGCCGTATCCGCCTCCCGATAATGCCGTCCAGCCTTGGAATCGTTAGTCGGTTTACCGGGTATTTGCATCCGTTTGAGAACTACTGTTTGGAGAGAAATGATGAAACGTAAAGTTGTATGCGCGGCGTTGGCGGCGTTCGGTACGCTGGCAGCCGGCAGCGCCCAGGCCCAACTGTTCGACCGCGGCGGCGGCTTGATTTACGACAGCGTGCAAAACATTACCTGGCTGGCGGACGCCAATTACGCCAATACCAGCGGCGCCTATGTCCCTGGCAAAATGAGCTGGCAAAACGCCGTAGCCTGGGTGGACGGCCTCAGCTACGCGGATAGCGTGCGCGGCACCACCTACAGCGACTGGCGCCTGCCGACTTTTCACGACTTGGGAGCGACGGGCTGCGACTACGGTTATAGCAGCACCGACTGCGGTTACAACGTCGCCTTAACCAGCTCGGAACTGGCGCATCTGTTTTACGGTGATTTCGCTAACAAAGGCTTTGCGGACTCTCGCGGCCTGCCCCAACCCGGTTACGGCCTCGTCGACGATCCGGCCAATCCAAACGACGAAAGTCTGTTCAGCCATATTCAGTCTTTCAGCTACTGGATAGGCACCAGTTATAACGGCGACGCCAGCAAAGCCTGGTATCTGAGCACCGCGACCGGCATGCAAAACTATATCAGCAAGGGCAGCCAATTTTACGTCATGGCCGTGCGCGACGGCGATGTAGCAGCAGTGCCGCTGCCGGGCGCCGTGTGGTTATTCAGTAGCGCTTTTCTGGGCTTCTTGTACTCAAGACGTCGCGGCGTTTAATCCTTATCCCCCCGTGTTCAGGCGGCTCAATCGAGTCGCCGCTTTTTTCAAGGAATCCTTATGAAACTATTATCATCGCCCCTGCCTTTAAATTCCCTGGATTCGCCATTCCCGAAAATGCGCGAAGCCGTTTTGCCCGCTGGACTCCAACCTTCGCGCGAGCGACGACATTCAAGAACCGGATTAATAGCCGGTATGTTCGCCCTCTCATTCGGCACCATCGCACCAACTTTTGCCTCGCAAATCGTCGTTACTTTCGAAGATATAGGCCCCTCCACCAATTACCAAATTCCCGAGGGCTACGGCGGAATATCCGGCTGGGAATCGACCGGTCAATGGAGCGATTACTACGGTAGCAGCCACAGCCCGGCCTTGGGCGATCACTTCTTTCACGGCTGGGGCGGCGAACTAAGCTTTGACAGCGCGCCGGTAATTTTCGAAGGGACGTATTACAACTTCTGGGGCAGCGACCGGGAAATCAGCTATTCGCTGTATTACCAGGGCCAACTGGTTTACAACGAGGCGCTGAACCCGACCAGCCAACCGTTCGACCCCTACTGGCTGGCATCCGGTTATAGCGGACTGGTGGACAAAATCTATTTTTACGGCACCTCCGACGGCATTGTCATCGACAACCTGACCTACACGACGGCCCCCGTACCGCTGCCTGGCGCGGCCTTGTTATTCGGTAGCATCTTGGCGGGATTTTCGCTTAACGCCTCCCGCCGGAAAGTCGGCTAGGCGGAAAAAACCTCTCACAAGCAATTATTAACCCGGCGCTTAATTCCCTGGATTCGGGTTAATAATAGATTTTCAAGGAATGCGCACTATGAACCGCGCAAATCTAATGCTATCCGTCTGGCTATCGTGCTTACCTATGGGGGCAGCGCCGCGTGGCAACCCCGTTAAGTCCCAAACCTTTCGAAGTCGTGGTCAACCCATCGCGGTATGTCGATATTTCCTGCATGGCTTCCGTGTTGTATTACTAAAACACAGCACAAAAAAATCGCCATGTCCTAAATGGAAATGGCGATTCTTGAGATGATTTACCCGGCTGGATTCATCAGCCGGCTTATTCCGACATCACAGGTTTATTTCCGCAACCGCTTATAAGCGTTAATCAAGCCATTGGTGGAACTATCGTGGTCGGTGACCACATCTTCGTTTTTGAGTTGCGGCAGGATGGCCCGCGCTAACACTTTTCCCAATTCCACGCCCATTTGGTCGAAGGAATTGATATTCCAGATCACACCTTGCACGAAGATTTTGTGTTCGTAAAACGCAATCAAGGTACCCAAGGTTCTGGGAGTGAGTTTTTTGAATAAAAACGAGTTGGACGGTTTGTTGCCTTCGAAAATTTTCGAGGCAATCAAGGCATCATCCAGATTAGGCTCATGACTCAAATCTTTCCTGACTTCGTCTTCCGTTTTGCCGCGCATCAACGCTTCGGCTTGCGCCAGAAAGTTGGAGATCAGGATGTCGTGATGATCCGGTAAGTTGTATTGGCTTTGCGCGGCCGCCAGGAAATCGCCGGGAATCAGCTTGGTGCCCTGATGAATTAACTGGAAAAAAGCGTGCTGGCCGTTGGTGCCGGGCTGGCCCCAGATAATCGGGCCGGTGTTGTAATCGACCTTGTCGCCGCTGATCGTGGCGCTTTTGCCGTTACTTTCCATATCGCCCTGCTGGAAATAATCGGCAAAATATTTCAAGGACTGGGCATACGGCAAAATCGCGTAGGTTTCCGCTTCGAAGAAGTTGTTGTACCAGATGCCCAGCAAGCCCATGATCACCGGGATATTTTTCTCGAACGGCGCGCTGCGGAAATGTTCGTCGGCAATATGCGCGCCCATCAGCAACTCTTCGAAATTGTCCATACCTATGTATAGCGCAATGGACATGCCGATCACGGACCACAGGGAATAACGGCCACCGACCCAGTCCCAGAACTCGAACATGTTGTCAGGATCGATGCCAAACTCCTTAACCTTGGTGACGTTGGTCGATATGGCCACGAAGTGTTTGGAGATATGCGCGGGATCGACAGCCGCCTGCAAGAACCAGTTGCGCGCCGAGCGGGCGTTGGTCATGGTTTCTTGGGTGGTAAAGGTTTTTGAGGAAATCAAAAACAGCGTGGTTTCCGGGTTAAGCGGTTTCAGCGTCTCGACGATGTCGGTTTGGTCGACATTGGAAACGAAGTGGGCTTTCAAGCCGTCCTTGCCGTAAGGCGCCAGCGCGGTATCGACCATTTTCGGTCCCAAATCGGAACCGCCGATGCCGATGTTGACGATGTCGGTAATAGTTTTGCCGGTATAGCCGGTCCAGGCGCCGGAACGGACTTGTTCCGTAAATACCCGCATTTTTGCCAACACTTTATTAATTTCCGGCATCACGTCCTTACCGCGAAACAATACCGGCTTGTTGCTGCGATTGCGTAGGGCAGTATGCAAGACAGCGCGTTTTTCCGTGGTATTAATGATGGAACCTGAAAACATTGCTTCGGTCTTGGCGGAGAGCTCCGCGCGGTTAGCCAACTCGATTAGCAACGGTAGGGTTTTTTCGGTAATCAGATTTTTGGAGAAATCGAACAGCAAATCGTCAAATGTCACGGAAAACTTGTCGAAGCGTTGCGGATCTTTATCGAACGCATCCTTCATGCAAAATTTGCCGGCAATCTCGTGGTGATGTTGCTTAACGGCATTCCATTCGGCAGAGTTTATTAATTTGGACATATTGTTGTTATTTAATTAACCGGATAGGGGATTTTTCAGTGGACCTGAGCAGGCAGAGACAATTTAAAGGAATGATTCATAACCCCATTATAAGGATTGTCTTTGATTGCTGACAAAAAAAATTGCAGCTTGAATCGATCATCTCAACTACGGAACGATAGCCTTTCTTTGGCTATGGCGATGTGCTAGAGTTAGTCGCTGTTTTGATCGAAATCAGGCAGTTACGCTAGCCGATGGTTTAAACAAGTTCATGCATAAGCACATGAAAAATAATAAAAACTACAGTATTTATTAACACGGGAAGGGGATTTATGAGAAGCTCTCGCATATTAAGAAACGGTTTACTGGGCTTGTTGGGCCTGATTTTTTCATCGGCGCTGTGGGCTCACGGCGGCGCGGCGGGTACCGACACTGACCAATGTAAGTTCGAACTGGAAAAAGATCACTGGATTCATTACACCGCCTACCAGCCTAATGCCTACCCGGCGGAAGAGTTCTGCGGCAATATTCCCGATGTCAATACGTTGACTCAGTTGGTATTCGACTATCAAGATCAGCGCTACCGCGGCATGGCTATCGAATTCGAAGTTACCAAAGAACCGGAAGGCAAACGTGTATTCTTCCAAGCGGCCGAAAAACACAAATCCGGCACCGTGATTCTTAACCTGCCACAAGGCGTGCAAGAAGCTGGCAAACATTTGATCCACATCACGCTGCTGCAAGATAACGGCGAAAGATTGGATGCCCACATGAGCTTTAAAGCCGGCGCCGGCCAACCAACCAGCAAAGGCAGCTATGGTTTGTATGCCTTGGTGCTGTTCGCGGGCTTGTACATCTTCTATCTGTCTAACGCCGGCTTCAAACGCAAAGTCGACGAAATGATCGGCAAAGCGAAAGAAATCTAAGAAACACGCCGTAAGAACCGTTATTCCGCCTATGCTGCGCGGCGGAATAACGTACTTTCCGGCAGCCTTGTCAATCAGAACTATCGCGGCATAATCGACGCTATACATAACGCCCCTTCGAGGTAATGCAATAATGGTCAAATTCGTATCACTTGCCACACTGGTCTGTGCCTTATCTGTTACTACTGTGTCCGCGAAAGAAATGCAGGATCACAACCAGATGATGAACCATGGCGACGGTCATTTGATGGATATGGATGGCGGCATGGTCATGGGCCAAAACACCGACACCCTGCCCGGCGGCTGCGATAAAATCGCCGCGACCAAGGAAATTACCGTACACGCCGGACACAAGTATTCGGAGAAATTTCCAGGCACCATGTTTGCGTTCGATCAGCAAGAATTTCAATTTGAACCTTGCACCAAACTGACTGTACATTTCATCAACGAAGATGAAATCCGCCATCAATGGATGATGCACGGCTTACCCAAATATTTGTACCCAAAAGGCATGTTCCATTTGGAAGTCAGCGGTCCCGGCAAAGTATCGGGCACACTGATTTTGCCGCCCGGCGACAAAACTTACTTAGTGCATTGCGACATCGCTCAGCACATGGAAAAAGGCATGAAAGCCCAATTGAAAGTGGGCAAAGGCAGCGAAGACTTACCCAGCATCCCAGGCGTAACCGCAGCGATTTTTCCGGACGATTACAGCGGCAGACCTTACGATCCTAAACTCGATGCTCCGGCACCCAGTACAACTGTGGCAGCGCCCGTAGTGGCAGCGGCACCAACTCCGGCTCCAGTTGTCGACGATTCGATTGTATCCGGCACTACCGTGATCGGTTTGGCTATAGGCTTTATCGCCGCGCCTTGGCTGGCAAAACGCTTTAAAGGCATGAGCGCCGGCGAAATTATCGCTACCGTGCTGGAGCAAGTTGCGCACGGCGTTGGTTATGTCATACAACTGATCGGCAAACTGATCAAAATGGTGTCCGGCAAAAACGTCATTGCCTTACCGGACAAATAAAGACTAAGTAAAAAGCCCCTGAAACAACTGTTTCAGGGGCTTTTTTATGGGCTAAACAAATGCAGTTAGAATCGCTCGGCCCTTTGGGATTATTTATCAGCGCTTTCATCTCCTCCACCGTCGCCCCCGGCGGCTCGGAAGCGATACTGGCTTATCTGGTTAACAGCCAACAACATTCGGTCAGCCAATTGGTGGCTATCGCTAGTATTGGTAACACCTTGGGCGCATTAACGACTTGGTGGTTGGGCCTTTGGGCCGCGAAAAAATACCCCGCCGAGGCTTTAGCCAAACAACATCAAAAGTCGTTAAACACCGTGCGCCGCTGGGGTAGTTGGGCTTTGCTGTTTTCCTGGCTACCATTGGTTGGCGACGGCCTATGTTTTGCGGGCGGCTGGCTACGCCTTTCTTTGCTGTCCTCGCTGTTAGCGATTTTTTTAGGTAAAGTGTTGCGCTATATCGCCGTTGCCTACGCCTTTGTATAAGTCATGAGTTTCTTTTCCTTACCGCATTTCCCCGCCGCCAATGCCGTCGCCGAACATCGTAAGCGCGATTATCAGATTGCCGCGTTTACCTTTATCACCACCACTATCTGTTTGACGATGGACGGGTACGCGCCGCAATTCATGCAATACGTGCTGGCGTTTTTCGGTTGGCTGTTTTTGATCGCCTGGCTACGCGGCGAATGTAAATATGTGCGCACCCAAGTGGCGGTGGCGGTCACATTTGCGGTGATCGGCGAGTATTTCGCGTCCGTGTATATGAAAGGCTATATCTACCGCTTCGGCAACGTACCCGCCTATGTGCCCGCCGGCCATGGACTAGTGTATCTGACCGCCGTGGCATTGGGCCGCTCCGGCTTGTTTCAGCAACACGCCCGCCGCATTGCGGTTTTCGTTGTTGCAGCCTGCGGCACCTGGGTGGCTTGGGGGCTCAGCGGTTATAGCCGTTTGGACATCATCGGCGCGGTGCTGTTTGTGGTGTTTTTGGGCTACTTGTTCAAGGGCCGCTCGCCCATGGTTTACTTGGGCGCGTTCTTCATCACCTCCTGGCTGGAAATCGTCGGCACCAGCGCCGGCACCTGGGCCTGGGCAGCCATCGATCCGGCCTCGCACCTGCCGCAAGGCAACCCGCCCAGCGGCGTTGCGGCTTGGTATTGCTTGGTCGACGCAGTCGCTATTGCCGGGGCTGGCCCGGTATTACAGGCCTTCACCAAAACCGCACTGGTATTGCAGCGGCAGCGGGCCTGACCGTCGTAAACTGGGTTACACGCTGTTCAACCCAGCCTACGACCCTCCACATGTTGAATCGCATTCAAGCGCACCCGATCACCGACACGAATCAAGCCACCAGACAAAATCCGCGCCGTCATCCCGCAGTGACCGCGTAGCGCGTTATAACTTCCCACGCCAAGTTCGGCGGCCATTTTCGAGCACGGATCACAAGGCCCGGTGACTTGAATAATCACCTCCTCACCCACGGCCCATTCCAACATCACATCCGGAAACGGCGAGCGCATACCGATAAGATTAAGCCCCGAAACCACGAGATTGCGCCGTAGCCGACTCGGCTCCAATTCCGCAAGTCCGCACCAGTCGGCGACAATGGGCAAATGCTCGGCCTGGAACAAGGTCAGTTCGCGTTTTGACGATTGCCTGCCGGAACGCACAACGTTTGCCCGCCGATCGCCCAGCAATCCCCGCCCCTGCTCGGCGCGGGCTTCATCGACAATAACCGCAGGCTCGCCGTGCGCCGGACGCAGGATGATGGCTTCGATTCGGCCTTCCGAAGCGAATTGTTGACTGAGATCGCGAAGAGTCATGATTGGGTGGAGGCGCGGCGGTAAATGTGACTAGCGTAGCGCAATCGCACGAATTTGACCTCAGAATACGCTTCGCTATTCGCCGCTACGAGTTCTTATGAACCGGTTAATCGTTGATATAAATCAATTGCGCCGGCAATTGATGTTTAGACAAGCCTGTTGCCAAGGCATACAATCTTCGGCGGATCAGATCTGAAGCCAACCGGCTTATCTTTCCTAACTACATAATAATTCATCAAGGAGGTTGTTATGTCAGTCACCCGAATAATTGTTGCAGACAGCAGCAGAGCACGTTTTTTCACCCTGACCAGCCGAATCGAGCCGATGCTTGAACTGGACGGCTTAACCCACGCCGAAGGCCGGATGCGCGGCCAAGACGAAGTCACCGACCGCCAGGGCGGTATCGCCGGAGGACATGGCGAAGGCGATCATACTTTCGAAGCGCCTACCGACATCAAACACCACGAAGCGGAAGTTTTCGCCCGGCAGATTGCCGACAAACTTGAGCAGGGGCGGGTCAACCACGATTACGACAAACTGATTTTGGTCGCGCCCCCGGCGTTTTTAGGCGCTCTACGGCAGGCTCTCAACGACCATATCCAAAATCTGGTGACTCATTCGCTGGATAAAAATCTGGTCACAGCTGATGAATCGGCAATACGCGAGCATATTTTGTAAGCATCTGCCGTCCACACCCAATGACACGGCTATCATCTCTACGAGGCCGTGTCTTCCTAATGTCCGCAGCCTGTCAACATCCCCGTAACTCGATTGCCGGTCAATAATGGCGACTTACAGCGCCCAAACCCAATAATTACGAAAACCTAGCCCGGCAACGTTTTACGGTTAAAATATCGCTTTATATAAACGCAAGCTCAACCAACACGAAACATGGACAAAACCTATTCCCCGCACGCAATCGAACAACGCTGGTATCAACTTTGGGAAGACAGCGGTTATTTCGCCGCCAAAAGCGAGGGCGAGTCGTATTGCATCATGATTCCGCCGCCGAATGTCACCGGCAGTTTGCATATGGGCCATGCGTTTCAGGACACCATCATGGATGCGCTGACGCGTTATCACCGGATGAAAGGCTACAACACGCTGTGGCAACCGGGCACCGACCATGCCGGCATCGCCACGCAAATGGTGGTGGAGCGCATTATCAACGCCGACGGCAAAACCCGCCACGACCTGGGTCGCGAGGCGTTTATCGAGAAAGTCTGGGAATGGAAAGAAGAGTCCGGCGGCACCATCACCCGCCAATTGCGGCGCATGGGTTCGTCGCTGGATTGGGAAAAAGAACGCTTTACGATGGACGACGGCATGTCGGACGCAGTGCAGGAAGTATTCATCAAACTGTACGAAGAAGGCCTGATCTACCGCGGCAAGCGCCTGGTGAACTGGGACCCGGTGTTGCATACCGCCGTTTCCGACCTGGAAGTATTGTCGGAGGAAGAAAACGGTTCCATGTGGTATATGCGTTACCCATTGACCAACGGCACCGGCCACTTGTTGGTGGCGACCACCCGTCCGGAAACCATGTTGGGCGACGCAGCGGTGGCGATTCATCCCGACGACGAGCGGTATAAACATCTGCTAGGCGAATTCGTAGAGTTGCCGCTGACCGGCCGCCGCATTCCCATCATCGCCGATGAATACGTCGATCCGGAATTCGGTACCGGCTGCGTGAAGATCACTCCGGCCCACGACTTCAACGACTACGAAGTCTGGTCGAGGCATAAACAAATCTCGGCCATTGCCGACCTGCCGCATGGCGGCTTGATCAATATCTTTACCGTCGATGCGGCGATACGTGGCAATGACGACGAATATAGCCTGATTCCGGAAGCTTATACCGACTTGGACCGTTTTGAGGCGCGTAAGAAAATCGTCGCCGATCTGGACGCGCAAGGCTTGCTGGAGAAAGTCGCCGATCACAAATTGATGGTGCCGCGCGGTGACCGTACCGGCGCGGTGATCGAACCTTTGTTGACCAACCAGTGGTACGTGAAAATCGCCCCACTGGCCAAACCGGCTATTGAAGCGGTCGAAACCGGCGCCATAAAATTCGTACCGGACAACTGGAAAAACACCTATTTCGAGTGGATGCGCAACATCCAGGATTGGTGTATCTCCCGGCAAATCTGGTGGGGCCACCGCATCCCGGCTTGGTACGACGACCAGGGCAATACCTATGTCGGCCACTCGGAAGCCGAAATCCGCGCCACGCATGGCCTGGCTGCCGATTACCCGCTGAAGCAGGATGAAGACGTACTGGACACTTGGTTCTCGTCGGCGCTGTGGCCGTTCTCTACGCTGGGCTGGCCGGAACAAACCCCGGAATTGGCTAAGCATTATCCCACCAGCGTATTGGTCACCGGCTTTGACATCATTTTCTTCTGGGTCGCAAGGATGATCATGATGGGCCTGAAATTCCAGGGCGAAGTGCCGTTCAAGGAAGTGTACATTCACGGCCTGGTGCGCGACGCCGAAGGCCAAAAGATGTCCAAATCCAAAGGCAACGTGTTGGATCCGATCGACATCATCGACGGCATCGATTTGGAAGACTTGGTCGCCAAACGCGTGTCAGGCATGATGCAGCCGCATCTGGCCAAGAAAATCGAGCAGGCTACCCGCAAGCAATTCCCGGACGGCATTCAATCCTTTGGCACCGACGCATTGCGCTTTACCTTTGCCTCACTGGCTTCTACAGGTCGCGATATTCGTTTTGACCTGCAACGTACCGAAGGCTACCGCAATTTCTGCAACAAGTTGTGGAACGCGGCCCGCTATGTGTTGATGAACACCGAAGGTCAGGATAACGGCGTCGATTGTGCCGAGTGCCGTTATAGCCCGGCTGACCGCTGGATTAAGGCGCGACTACAGCAGACGATTAGCGCTACCAATGAAGCGATTACAAGCTATCGTTTTGATCTAGCAGCACAAGCGATCTACGAATTCACCTGGAACGAATACTGCGACTGGTATCTGGAACTGGCGAAAATTTCGCTGCAAAGCGACGATGCACTATTGCAACGCGGTACCCGCCAAACTTTGTTGAAGGTGTTGGAAACCGTGTTGCGGTTGGCGCATCCGATCATGCCTTTCATCACCGAGGAAATCTGGCAACGGGTTGGACCGCTGGCCGGCGTGACGGCCGCGACCATCATGCTTCAGCCGTATCCTGAACTGGATATAGAAGATGCAATTGACCCAATAGCAGAGCCACAGATTGAATGGGTCAAAGAATTTATCCTCGGCATCCGCCGCATTCGTGGCGAAATGAATATTGCACCAGGTAAACCGTTGAACGTGCTGCTGCAAAACGGCAATGCCAACGACCAAGTCTATTTGCAAGAGCTTGGAAACTATTTGCGGAAACTCGGCCGCCTGGAAATCATCACTTGGCTGAATCCTGGCGACAATGCGCCTGAATCCGCGATTGCGCTGGTCGGCAACATGAAAATCCTGATCCCGATGGCCGGCCTGATCGACAAAGATGCCGAATTGGCGCGCCTGGAAAAAGAAATCCAGCGCATCGAAAAAGAGCTGCCGCGCATCGAAGGCAAGCTCGGCAATGCCGCGTTCGTCGACAAAGCGCCGCCGGAAGTCATCGAGAAAGAGCGCGAGAAACTGGCGGGCTTACAGTCGTCCTTAAAAAATCTGAACGAGCAATTCGCCAAAATCAAAGCCTTATAATTCAATGACCCCTACCGGCACCACGCAGAAGCCACCGCAAACTCTGGACGAATGGGCGGAGCTACTTCGCGTGCAGGAAATGCCGATTTTCTCCAACACCGCGCATAACATCTACGCGGCGTTGGATGACAGGAACAAGGGCGCCATCGAGCTGGCGACGGTGATTCTGCAAGACCCTAACCTCACCGCCAAACTGCTTAAAGTGGGAAGCAGCCCCTACTACAATCCTTCCAAGCAAAAGATGAGCACCGTTTCGCGGGCCATCGTGGTGCTCGGCGCGGAGGTGATACGGGAGCTGACACTGGCCTGCTCGTTCTTCGAAGCGATGCTGTCGTCCACCAACAAGGACAGAGCCAATCGGGAGATTGCGCTGGCTTTGCATGCTGCCGTACAAGCCAAGGCCTTGGCGCTGAGCATGGGCGATACCTCGCCCGAGGAAGTGTTTATCGCGGCGCTGCTGCACAACATCGGCCATATCGCCTTCTGGTGCTCCGGCAATCCGCAATCAAAGAAAGTCCACGAACTCATCGAAAAAAGCGGGTTGAACAATCGCGAAGCCGAGAAAAAAGTACTGGGTTTTACCTTGCAGGACCTGGGCAAAAAGCTCAGCAAATCCTGGTGTCTGAGCGGTTTGATTGAAGAGGCCATCGCCAAACCGGATTCCGCGGAGAAACGGGTGCAAATGGTGCAATTGGGTCATCAGATTTGCGCGGCGCTTAAATCGGGCAAAGACTCGGAAGCGATGCAAGCTTGTCTGGCAAAAATCGCGGCATTTTCCGGCCTTTCGCCGGAAACCCTAAAAGCCAAAATCGACAAAAACACTTTGGAAGCGGTACATATCGCTCGCCAATTCGGCGCCAACGATGCGTCAAAATTCATCAGCACCGAAGCCATCATCGCCAAATTCGAAGAAGCGGAAGAGGAAAAGGCCGACAAGAAGCAGCTGCAATTTCAAATTTTGCAAGACATCAGCAGCCACATCAGTGGCCAGATCGATCTGAACGGGCTATTCGAAATGGTGTTGGAAGGCATACATCGCGGCGTGGAAATGGACAGAACACTATTCATGCTGCTCAGTCCGGATAAACAGACACTGAACGAAAAGTTTTCCTTGGGCTGGCACAAAGTCGCGCTCGACCAAAAAATCCGCATTTACAATTCCGAACCCTCGGCAAACTTACTGTTTCATGCCTTACAGCAACAAGAAGGCGTCTGGCTATTTCCCCAGCAACATCATGAGCTTTATACCCCGCAGATCCGCCAGCATATCGGCGAATACGAGTGTTTCGTTTTCCCTGTTTATGCGGAAAAAAAAACCGTAGGCCTTATTTATTGCGACCACTCGGTGCATGGACTACCCTTAACTCGCGAGGATTTCATCGCCGCCAAGCACTTTGCCAAACAAGCGCATATTGGTTTAACCCTATACTGCATGAAAAACCACTAATCCATGACAGACCATCAGTTTGCTAATCTTCAGGTTTTTCTCGTCGAACCCTCGCATACTCAGCAGCATATCATTTCTCATTTTTTGCACGACTGCGATATAAACGACATTACCTGCCTGAACAGCGGCGCCGAGTTGTTCGAACGCTTACAGCACTCCCGCCCCGATCTGGTTATCAGCGCGATGTACCTGCCTGACATGACCGGCGTGGAATTGGTACACGCGCTACGCAGCGACGACGCCTCGTATGAAATGGCCTTTTTGCTGATTTCCAGCGAAACCAATATCAAATATCTGGAACCGATCCGCCAAGCCGGCGCAATTGCGATACTACCCAAACCGTTTACCCGCCAGGCCCTGGAAACGGCACTAAACTCCACGCTGGAATACGTTCGCCCGGAAAAACTTAACCTGACGCATCTGGATATTGAAGACCTGCGAGTGCTGCTAGTGGACGACAGCGAATTCTCGTTGAAATATCTAACCAAGGTTTTCGAAAACATTGGTATCTATCAAATAATCACCGCTCACGACGGCAAACAAGGCTTAGAAATATTCAATCAGCAGTATTTCGACTTGGTCGTTACCGACTACAACATGCCGAAAATGGACGGCCTGCAACTGGTCGACCACATTCGCAACCACCCCGAACGCGGCTCGGTGCCGATTCTAATGGTCACCAGCGAACAAAACGAAAACCGTCTGGCGGCAATCGAAAAATCCGAAGTATCCGCGATACTCGACAAACCTTTCGAAGCGACGTCAATCAAACGCCTCCTAATTAATTTGCTCAATTGAGCTAATCTTGTGTGGCAGGGAATACCCCATCCCTAGCGCTGCTATTACAATCTCGAATCGAATTACTTTCTGATGAGGTCAATTTAACCTCATCCGGTTTTTACACAAAAATTACATAGATAACCACCAATAGCCCCAAATCAAGGTACGGAATATGAAGCCGACTATCACGCCGAACAATCATGAAAAAAAGCTTGCGGATGACGATTTTATCGTTTCCAAGACAGATACCTCGGGGCGCATCACCTATGCCAATCGTATTTTCATGGAGATTGCCGGCTATCCCGAGCACGAGTTACTGGGCGTACAACACAACATCATCAGGCACCCCGAAATGCCGCGCGGGGTATTCAGATTCATGTGGAATACCTTAAAAGCCGGTGACGAGTTTTTCGGCTTCGCGAAAAACCTATGCGCGGACGGCGGGTTTTATTGGGTATTTGCCAACATCACGCCCGACTACGACAAGAATGACAAATTGCAGGGTTACTATTCGGTGCGCCGCAATCCGCCGCGCTCGGCACTGGAAGTACTAATCCCTGTTTATCAAGAAATGCTGGCTATCGAAAAAAGCAGCTCCGTGAAGGACGCCCCGGACAAATCGCTGGAATATCTGTTCGATGTGGTCAAGCAAACCGGCGCCAAAAATTACAATAGCCTGGTTTTGAGTCTCTACAAACCGAACGGAGTGTAAATCATGAGTTCAAATGCCAATATTCCATTTCTAAGAACCAAGCTCAAGTATGCCGTTGCCACCATCCTGTTTTCCGCTTGCGCCACTTTTACCTATATTCTGCTTGAACACGGTTTTTCCTGGCTGGTGCTAGTTTTTCTGCTGCCCTTACCGATAGTGGCATACGACGCCTGGCAAGCCGGCCAGCAATCCTTGCTGGTACTGGAGCGCATAGAAGAAGTGCTGAGACATACCAACCAAGGCCAGCTTTATCATCGCGTCACCAAAACCCGTGGTATGGGCGAAGTGGGCAAAGTCGCTTGGGAACTTAACGGAACCCTCGACATTATGGAATCCTATTTCAAGGAAATGAACTCCTGCTTCAAACACGCCGCCGAAGGGAATTACGACCGCTACGCCCTGGTTGACGGGTTTCCCGGCGTTTTGAAAAAGTCGGCGAAGAATATGAACGACGCCATCAAATTGATGGATGAAAACGACAAATTGACCATCAAGCGGCGATTATCGGCCGGACTGCATGCGCTTAACACCACCAATCTGCTCGCCAACCTGAAAGGCAATCAGAACGACTTGCTGAATATCACCGAGCAGATGCAAAAGGTCGAAAATATCGCCACGGAAACCGGGCAAAACGCCGACGCCAGCCTGTCCACCGTGGAAACTATCAGCAACTCCCTGTCCGATATTAACGCCAACGTGCATTCGGTCTCCGATGTGATCGGCGCACTGATTAACGACAGCAAAAAAATCACCGAATCGTTATCGATGATCACCGGCATTGCCGATCAAACCAACCTGCTGGCGCTGAATGCTTCGATAGAAGCGGCTCGCGCCGGCGAGCATGGCCGGGGCTTCGCGGTGGTTGCGGACGAAGTCAAAAATCTCTCCGAACATACCAAGAACGCGGCACTGGAGGTATCCAGAACGCTCAAGTCTTTCAATAAGCGCGTCGAACAAATGCAAACCGAAGCGGAAAGCTCCTCCGCGCTTTCCCAAGAGATACTGACGCAAGTCAACTCCTTCCGCCAACAGTTTTCCAACTTATCGAGGTCCGCGAAGATCTCCGTCGATTACATTTCTTACGCCAAGGACAAATCCTTCGGCGTGCTGGCTAAACTCGATCATGTGGTCTACAAGCAAAACGGTTACGTGGCCGTCGAAACAGCCACCGATTGCCCTCATCACCAGGCCATCATGGTAGACAACCATAATTGCCGGCTGGGCAAATGGTATTACGAAGGATTAGGCTATGAAAAATTCCGCTCAACCAGCGCTTACGCCAAATTGAATCAACCGCACGCCGACGTGCATAAAACCACACAACGGGCTTATGAAGTGTCTCGTGCCAAATGGATAGATAATCCCGGCATGCTCGACGAAATTATTCGGCAAATGCAATTGGCCGAGGCCGCCAGCGCCGAGGTGATGCAATATATCGATGCGATGGTTGAGGAACGGCATAAAAACGCCTAACGCTAATCTTTACAAAATGATCGTAACGCTAGCGGTTTTGCTGCCGCTCGCCGGCGTTGCCGAATTGTTGACTGTGGCAGCGAGTTTAGCCCCCCAATAAGTTTGAACGGACCTAACTCCCCAAATATTCCACCGTCACTTCAGCCAAGCCGCGCATGCCGATCTGTTCCGCCGCGCCCTGAGAAAGATCGATAAGTCGATTCGCCTTAAACGGCCCTCTATCGTTGATCACCACATCCACGGAACGGCCGTTGCGCAAATTGGTCACCCGAACCTTGGAAGGTATAGGCAGGGTTTTATGCGCCGCCGTCATGCCGCGCGGATTGAACCGGTCGCCATTGGCGGTAAAATTGCCGGATTCCGCGCCGTACCAGGAGGCCAGTCCCTGCGCTTTATAGCCGAACGCGCTTTGCATGGGCGAATAGGTTTTACCTTTAACTTTGTAAGATTTGCTGGAAACGGTCTTGCCGGTATCGAGCAACAGAGCCTGGTCATCGTTGCGTTGCAGCGGCGGAATACCGGAGCAGGCGCTGAGCAGACTAAAAAACATCAGCGGCATAAACGCCCGCCATCGCAGCGCATTGAAGCTAAATCGGCTTGAAAAAGCCGATACCTTGTCTAAAAACATAAGCTGTTTCTCCGCTTGGAAGACTGCTTAAAGAAAGCAGTCTTCAATGGATGGACTGGAAAAATTTAGAAGAGATTGCCAAGCTGGTTGCAGTTGGCGGCTTGGTCAGTTAACTACCCGATGGCCACGTTGACGTAAGCAGTTGTTGTAGGCATTTTTATAGCGGTCTTCGGCTTGAATACCTTGCTTGGATGCGCCGCCGATACCGCCCGCGGCCGCACCGATAGCCGCACCGGTTCCGGGATTACCCAGCACCGCACCCAAAGCCGCGCCGCCGGCCGCGCCAATCAGACCGCCGACGCCGGCGCCTATCGCTGTTTCCTTGACAGTGCCGCCGGACGCTTGCGACGCCAATTGCTGGCAGTCATGCATATCCTGATTCAAGCGATAAGAGTTTTGATTGTTGTAGGTGTCGACGGTTGGCGTCCAGCCGGTTTGCGAGGCGCAAGCCGATAACAGCAGACAACCGGCAGTTACCGAACAGAGGGTTAACTTTTTCATTATCTGTTCATCCCATTGCCAATCCAGGAACCGGCAGCAGCACCGATACCGGCCGCCAATGGATCGCCCCGACCCATTTCATAACCCATCGCACTGCCTACCATACCGCCGACCAAGCCTTGCGGAGAACGTTGGTCGTAGCCGCCGTATCTGACGGGCGGAGGTGGGGGTGGCGCGTAATAGCGCTGTTGCATGGGCACGTATTCAACTACTCTTTCCGGCACATACACCCGCTCAACAGGGTAAGCCGGATAATAACCATACCCGTGACCATGGTGATGGTGGTGGCCATGATGACGATGCTCGCCCCAATCGCCATCGGCCAAGGCCACTGACGAAAACAGCAAACCGATCAACATGATTTTTGTCATTCTGAACATATACAGCTCCTTGTTTGGAAAATTATTCAGTTGCGGCAGATTCTAGGGACGCTGGCTTAAAACAGAATTAAGCTCAGATTATGATCGGATTAAGAATATCGGCCGAACAATGCGCTCGTATCGGCACAAAAAACGACCTTCAAACCGAGGAGGCTGCGGACGGAATGCTGGCCGGCAAACGGTTTCCGCGCAGGCGACATGGCACGGTTTGTCATATTTTTGTCATGCGCCGACTCTATACTCGCCGAATGTTTTTGCGGTTTTATGAGGATACTGCTGTGTTAAATCGGATTAGAGAAATGGCTTCGCGAAGCTGCATCGCCAATGAAATTGACGGCGAAGAATTTTTGATGGGCTCCGAACCTGTCCTGCCAGCGGAAATGATTCGGTTATTATCCGGAAAATCCCGGGCAACTCACGCAGCTGTGAACTTAGGCAAGGCCCGGTTAATTCTGGATGAGCATGAGTTGGCTCTGAGCTATTGAGTTAAGCACGCTCATCCAGATGGACGTCTGCACGGATGATGCAGGAGGGCAACACCTGGAGTAGTTGCCGAGAGGGTTGGGGTGAGGAGAATCCGATTAGCGCCTGATCATTTCGGCTCGACAACTTTAGCCGGCGATTTTTTCCAGAGCCCGCCATCGGCAAAACAGTTCCAGCCCCAGCGCAGCCAATTCAACAACGCCGCAGCCATCCACAACGACCAAGCCAGCATCAAGATCCGGTACGCCAGCAAGGGCAGGCTGACGACCGTGGCAATGGCCAATTGCGGGCCGTTGCGGTCCTGATACCAATTTAGCAAGGTCGCAGAAGATTGATTCCCGGCAATCTGCATATCCGGCTCGCCCAGCAGGCCCTGCTCCACCGCAATCGCGATCAGCAACAAGGACAGCAGCGTCAAACCGGCCAAGCCGATTTGCGCCAGATTGAACCAGCGCGGCCGTTCCGGCGCATGGCCGGCGCGGAAACCCAACGCAAACAACCAGCCCACCACCAAAAACGCGGCGGCTATATGCAACTGGCTCAAGCCGATCAGCAACAAAAACCACTGCCAATGCTTTAACGGCGTAATGCTCAGCTTGCCTAGTCCTAGCGCCAATAAGGCCAGCACTATCAACAAGCCCCAGATCAACGCTGCGGGACCAAACTTCGGCCCAAAGGTCCACAACAACCAACGCTCTTGCGGCATCAGCAATTGAATGCGGCTGTTAACGCTGGCAGCGCCAAGATCGACCAGCGGCGTGCGCAACAGCAAACCGGGTTCTTTGGCCGTTTGCCAATTCAGCACGATTTGCTGAGTGCCGGGATGTATTGGCAAACTCACCACAGCGCCTTGCTGACGAATCGGCTGACTCACCCCGTCTATCGTCACGCTTTGCAGTTCCGCCTGTTCCGGCAGCTTCACGGGGTGTTGCCCGCCTTTGGAACTGCGGATGCTCAAGGTCAATTCCACCGTTTCGCTTCGCTGCCCAGGCTTGACTGCCAATTCGCTTCTATCGATAGTCAAGGTCGCTCCGGCCACCGCTTGCGGACGGCTGATAGTCAGATTGACCCGCTCGCCCGGCCAGGGCCGCCATTCCGGCAGCCACTGTCCCTGCCCATCCTGATGATGCACCACCGCAATGCCGTCGGCCTGCAAATGCCAAATCGGACTGACATCGGCCCGCCAAACTTCATGCCATTGCGGCGTATCGGCTGCCAGCAATGTCAATTGCTCGGTTTTTGCCAGCGCAGACTCCCATTCTAGCGTCGCCTGGCCGGCCGCCATGTTGACCAATACTTTTCCATCCTTGACCCGCACTTGCGGACTGGTGACCGCTTCGCCGGGCAGCAAAGGCAATTCCAGCAATACCGGACTAAGCGCGCCGGCCAATTGCTCGACTCGGGTGGTCACGCGCCAATCCAAACCCAAATGCAGGGTTCTTTCCACCCGCACAAACGCCGGCAAAGCGGTTTGCTGCAGCTTATTTTTCGGTCCGCTATCGAGTTGCAATCGGCTGAACTCCAGCTGCGGACCGACCTTGCCGTCTTCATACAAACCATCCACCCGCCAGCCGTCGGCTGTGACGCTGGCATATTGCGGCGGCAACGGCAACGGCAGACTAAATTTATCCTGCGCGGCATAACGGCCTTGCATCGCCACCTTATGCACCCCCTGCGTCACCACCAGCCACAAACCGCCGTCGTCCTGCCGGATCAAGGCTTGCGCTTCGCCGCCATCGACGCTGACCTGCTCCGGAAACCATTGCTCAAGCTGAGCCGGCAGCGGTATCGCCAAGTCTTGTTGCGCATGCAATTGCAGTTCGATGCGCAGCAATTCCGGCTTAACCGATAATTGCATGTCGGCGATCTGCGCGCAGTTGGGCAGACATTGCGGCGCTTGCAGCAAGCGGATTTTCAATTGCTCCAGCATTTGCGCATCGGGCAGATCGGCGTAGGCCTTTTCGCTGGGTGCCATCAACAGCGGCAGCAACAACAGGCAGCTTAAACTCGGCAAGGCCAAGCGCCAGTTGGTGGCGATGGCACCCAGCATTTTCAAAACCAATACCGCCACCAGCGCGGCCTGGACAAAGTGCAGCAACATCATCACAAACGGCGACAAATACCAGAGCCCGATTTGCTGCCCATTATCCACCGCGCCGTTCCAGCTTAAATCCACCTTCTGCCAGCCCCAATGCGGCAAACCGGGACCGGTTTGCAGATTGGCTTCCGGATCAATCCGTTGCAAACTGGCAGCGCTGCCGCCGTAAGAACTGGACGCCTTGGGTTTAGCTAAATACTCGCGCTTCGTTTCGGCAAGTTCGCGCAGTTCCGGCTCCATCGCCGAATCCGTCATCTGCTCGACTTGCATTGCCATCGGTGCTGCCGCACTCACCATCGAATGCAGGCGTTGAATGGACTGCTCGGGCAGTTCCATCTGCGGGTAAATACCGATACGAATCTGCTCTATCATGAACGGAATCGTCAGCATCAGCAGGGCCACCCAACTGGCGTTGCGATACCATCTCAACCATTGCGCAAAACTGCCCGCCGGCAATACCCGCAGCAGCGCCAACACCGCCAGCACATTTAACCAAATCAAGCGCGGCGCGTCGGTTTCGTGCCAAATCAGCGTCAAGCTGAGCAGGGCAAACGCGCCCCATTGCGGCGACCACAGCCGCCCCACCGCCAATGCCGCGATCAAGACCAAGAACAAATCCAGCAAAGTCCAGCGGTTCAACCAGCTATTCGGTACATTATCCACACCGCTGACCGCCAGCAAGCGCCAGCCGGGCGGGATGTTGAGTTCGGCCTGCACCTGTTGAAAGCGCTGCTGCCAACCGCTGGCATTGAGCGAACCCAAATCGGCTTCGATCCGGCTGTCGGCATTGAGTTGGATAGCACCGCGCCGGACTTCGACACCTTCGCTGCCATCCGCCAGTCGAGTAATTAATTGGCTCTGACCGTCCAGTTGCACCTGTCCCAGCCCCAGCTCCGGCACCGCGTTCAAACGCCAGTCGCGGCTCATCGTGCCGGTAATGTTATCGCTGACGGTATAGCCGCCGCCCTCGAAATCCAGCCACAGTGTGCGCTTCAATTTGAGCTGATTCGGCTCGGGCTCCGGATCGCCTCTGCGTACCACTTTAAACGCCATGCTCTCGCCCTGCTTTAGTTGATAGGTGGGTAGATGCCGCCATTCGGCCGGCAGATTGGTTTGACTACCGTCTATCGCGGTCAAATTTTCGATCTCCACCAAACGCAAAGCCGGCACGGCCTGGAACGCCCATAACTCTTCCGGCGGCCAGTTCTCGTCCTTTACGGCCAAATCCAGTTGCGTCAAGGTTTGCGGGTGACGGCCATGAATGTCGATACTCCAGCGCCCCGGCCGCACTTGCACCAATAGTCGTCCGTTACTGTCCAGGCGAGCGGGCAGTGGGCTATTCAGGGCCACCGGGATAAAGTCAGGCAATAATGCATAAGGAAACTCGATCTCCCGCGCCTTGCCGGATACTTCCAAATCCAGGCGCGTGATAACCTGTAGCGGCACCTCGTCCAGCACTTGCCGGAAGACTTGCAGGTCGAGCCTATCCAGCTCCCGGTCGGCAGTGTCGCCGTCCTCGGTATTCAGCCACAACGCACCTTGTTTGATTTGCGGATACGCGACCGGCTTATCGTTGACGCTGAGCTGAATCAAGCCACTGGCCTCGGGCAGGGCTAACTGTTCCGGTAAATTTTCCCAGAGAAATTCGCCGCTAATCTGGTAACGGCCGGCCGGCAATTGCAGGGCCGGCTTGCCGTCCTTTTCCACGACCGGCAGCGTTTGTTTGTTGACGGAGACTGCCTGCGGCCAATGTTGAGTGTCGCCCGGCAAGATAACCCAGTCCTTGCGATACACCGTCCAGTCGGCAACGAAGCTGCCGCGCTTGGCTTGTAAATTCAGGTGTAGCGCGCCCGGCCAGGCGCAGCGTTTTTGTTGAAAATCGTCGAAGAAGAATGGGCAACGGTACTGGGTTTCATCGGCCAACACCCAATTAACCCAGGGCTTTAGCGGCTCCGGAAGGTCTTGAATCTCCAACGCCCTTGCCGTCTGCAACGACGCCTGCCCAACCAATAGCCACAGCACAAAAACGAAGCGTCCCATAATATCCTCCCATTTCAAACCGTTAATTTTTTTGCCGGGTTTATTGGCGTTGGTTGATGGGTTTCGCGTTGCTCTACCCATCATCAAACATCTATTCCAATTCCAAATCACTTTCCAATCCTGCTACTCCACCCCAATCCATTGGCAAAATCCCTTGATTTACAAATTGATGAAACGACGAATAAGGCCAATCTGCAACAACTGCGACATGACCGTGTTTCACCGGATTGAAATGAATGTAATCCACGTGCCGGGCAAAGTCGTTATCATCCTTTATACGGTGCTCCCAAAATCGTCTTTGCCATATGCCTCGTTCATGTTTACGCATACGGCTGTTGGAAATTTTTTCGCCTATTTCAAAATGCCTGGAAAACGCGGACTTGATTTGTCGCCAACGCAGGCTGAAATCATCGTCACCATGGGGCAATGTCCAGATGACATGCAGATGTTCCGGCAACACGACAATAGCTTCTATTGTAAACGGATGTTTTTGTTTAACAGTACGCAAGGATTGTCGCAAAACCTCAATATGATCCGTCAGAAGTGTTTGGCTTCTATCAGCCAGATTTACCGTGAAAAAATAAGTGCCACCTTGGACTCGATGACGTCGGTATTCGGTCATGGTTATCCTATTAAAAAGTTAACGATGGGTTTCGCTACGCTCTACCCATCCTACGGAACTTTATTCAATTTAGGGGGTGTAAATTGCCGTTAAACCAGCTGTAGGATGGGTAGAGCATAGCGAAACCCATCAAATAATCCCTCGTTTTTCTTTAAATTGTAAACAATCCCGATCTAAAGCTGTGTTTATTCGCTATTTGCAATAGAATACGAACCATCCCCCTTTCAACAGCTAGCTCTCCGGAGAATTTGACATGACTGATAAAAAAGTGACGTTAAAACAGGATGACCAGGACCGCGTTGTCGAATTACCGGTCACGCCAGGCACCATGGGCCCGTCCGTCATCGATATTCGTTCTTTGTACGCGCAGACCGGCCATTTTACTTACGATCCCGGTTTTACCTCCACCGCCAGCTGTACTTCAAAAATCACATTTATCGACGGCGACGCCGGCGTGTTGTTGTATCGGGGCTACCCCATCGAACAACTGGCGGAAAAATGCGATTTTCTGGAAGTCTGTTATCTACTGCTGAACGGCGATCTGCCCAACGGCTCGGAAATGAAAGGCTTCGTCACCACTATCAGCCAGCATGTCATGGTACACGAACAGCTGATTAAATTTTACAGCGGATTCCGCCGCGACGCGCATCCGATGGCGGTACTGGTAGGTGTAGTCGGCGCGCTGTCGGCGTTCTATCACGAAGTGATGGACATCACCTGCAAGGAAGACCGCTATATCTCGGCCATCCGTCTGATCGCGAAAATGCCGACCATGGTGGCCATGTGCTACAAATACAGCATCGGCATGCCGTTTATCTACCCCAAACGCAAGTTGGGCTATGCGGAAAACTTCATGCGTATGATGCACGGCGACGCCGGCGAAGATTATCTGGCCAACCCGGTTTTGGTTAGAGCGTTGGATAGAATCCTGATCCTGCACGCCGACCACGAACAAAATGCGTCTACATCAACCGTACGTCTAGCCGGCTCCAGCGGCGCCAATCCTTACGCTTGCGTGGCGGCGGGCATCGCCTGCCTTTGGGGCGCGGCGCATGGCGGCGCCAACGAGGCGGTGTTGAACATGCTGGAAGAAATCGGCGATGTGTCGAAAATCGGCGAGTATGTCGCCAGAGCCAAGGACAAAAACGATCCGTTCCGCTTGATGGGTTTTGGCCACCGGGTTTACAAGAACTACGACCCGCGCGCCAAACTGATGCGGCAAACCTGCCACGAAGTGCTGGACGAATTGAATCTGAACGACGACCGTCTGTTCAAACTGGCGATGGAACTGGAACGCATTGCGCTGGAAGACCCGTACTTCGTCGAGAAAAAACTCTACCCCAACGTCGATTTTTATTCCGGCATCGTGCTGCGGGCGCTGGGCATCCCGACCGAAATGTTCACCGCCATCTTCGCGCTCGCCCGCTCGGTAGGCTGGATCGCCCAATGGGACGAAATGATCTCCGATCCTGAATTGAAAATCGGCCGCCCGCGCCAGTTGTATAAAGGCGTGACGACCAGGGATGTAAAATCGATTTCTAATCGGTGATAGGGTAAATACTTATAAGTTAAGCCCCCTCTCCTGATGGAGAGGGTTGGGGTGAGGAGAATCCAATAACGAAACACCTATTTGATTCCCCTCATCCTAACCTTCTCCCTGAGGGAGAAGGAATCAACAGTATTCTCTCCCGATACTAAAAAGCATTTTCAAGAAGCAGCCGCCGCGCGCTTCAACAATCTAATCAGCAAAAAATCCCAGGCAAAGCGCATCAAAAACACCGGATTGGTGGAAAAATAGCGTTTAATCAAGCGCCTATCCTTAGCCATTCGATAACACCATTCCAAACCGCTTTTCTGCATCCACAGCGGTGCCCGCTTGATGTGTCCCGAGTGAAAATCAAAGGCCGCTCCCACGCCCAATTGCACCGGCACATGAACCCTATCCAGATGCGCCGCAATCCATTTTTCCTGCTTGGGCGCGCCTAAGCCCACCCAGAGAAAATCCGGCTTGGCGGCGTTGATCAAATCGACTAATTGTTGATCTTCTTCCGCGGACAAGGGCCGAAACGGCGGGGAATGCCAGCCGACAAGCTCGGCTTGCGGATAGCGCTTGCGGATGTTGGCAACCAAATCCGCCAATACTTCGTCTTTACCGCCCAGAAAAAAATGCCGCCAACCCAGTTGCTGACCATGATCCAGGCATTTCAACATCAAATCCGGACCGCAAACCCGGGTTTTAATCTCCGCTTGATGCACCAGCTTGGCATACCAGACCAAGGGCAAGCCATCCATCGTGGACAAGGCTTTGTTGGAAATATCGCGCAACTCGCTATCGGTGAGACAGGCCACGGTAGTATGCACATTGGCAATACAGACCTGATGGGATTGGCCGATGGCTATCCACTCCTGAAATAGTTGTAACGTAAGCTCGTAATCCAGGATAGGGAAGCGTATTCCGAATATATCTACTGACTTGATTGACTGCATTCCGTGCTCCGTCGGGCGGTTAATTGAAAAGTGATGCTTTTAATTCTGTCCCCCTAGCATCGCTATATTTGCCCCCGGAGTCAATTCAGAGCAGACCAATTCGACTAAATCAAAGCGATACCAATCAAGCGTGCTCGTATTCCCGCCTGCGGGCAATACCGCTCCCTCTCCTTTATGCCCTGCGGGTACGCGAGGAGCGGGAGCTTTTACGACAACCTTCGGGGGGAGAAGTAGTAATCAGCCAGCGGTTGGAAAAAGATGCTGGATGGTTGAACAACCGAGGCCCCCTTGCTTCATCGTTCCCGCAAAAGCGGGAACCCAGACAATCAAGCTCTCCAAAAACCAACGCAGTCAAGGCGCACAATTTACCACCAGCTCGTCGCTATATTGACCAACCTCGGCGTCTTTCAAGATATAAACCGCCGTATACCGACGTAATTCCGGCTTGCCGGCAACCAGCAAAGGCCTATTATCGACATAAGGCGGTATCGTATCTCTTGCCAAAAATACAAACTCCGACTCGCCCTCGCGCTGGCAATAAATATTGATCCCATCGCTCCTGGATTTAACAAAATTCAGCACCACCACGCCGCCCGTTTGATCTACACCGGTTAAAACCGGTTTGGCTTCGGCAAGCTTGGTCGTGTCTTCCGAACCGATGATGCCCAATAAATTACCCAATGCATCGGAATAAGCCGGATGCGCCTTGATTCGCCTGACTAAAGCCCTGGTCTTGCCTTGTATATTATTGACGCTGGCCGTCTTGGCGGCCGTGGCATGTCTGGCTGCCGCAGAAGCGGCATTGCCTTCGCTGATCTTGTCGTGCAATTCCTGGTTATCGCTTTCGACACCGGTAATATCTTCCGCGGATAAGCCTAATTCCGCCAGTCGGGTGGCGAGATTTGCCTTAAAACGATCATGCCAAACCAATAAATCGTTATCGGAATGCGGAAAGTAGTCGGATTTAGCCATATTGAATTCTCCTTGCTGTTAAAAGAGGGAACCTTAAAAAATAAAAATGCTTCTTCTCCCTCCGTACCCGCAGGGCATAACGGAGAAGGTTGGGGTGAGGGAATTAAAATCAATAAGTTACATTCTTCACCCTAACCCTCTTCAGGAGGGAGAGAGGATTTTTAGAGGTTTCCAAAATGCAATACCGCACAGTTATCGGCGCGGCAGACTCCACCGTAGAACCGACCGAAGCAATCGGCAAAATACTAACGGCTTAAATAATTCTATATACATTTTAAGACGCCCTACAAGTCTTTGGCGGTGCGGCTAAATGTCGCGTCGGTACCCACGATACGTTCATGGGCACCGATAAAACACCTGGTGGCGTCCACGGAAGACTCAGCGGTACCGACAAAAGGCCTGGCGGTAACCACAGAAGATTCAGCGGTACCGACCAAGTGTCCGGCGGTGCCAACTGAGGCTTATGGCGTACCCAAAATTCCTCTGTGAATGCCCATGAATGGTCCAGGAACGTCAGAAAACAGGCTTGGGTGCACCATTAAGATTTAATTAAAATAAAAAAATGGTTTGGTTATCAAGCCATTATGTTTTAGGCTGTACCTAGCCTCTAATATCATCCGCTTATAATTCGACACGCTAGGCCCGGCCAGACAGCTTGATATACACGTCAACCGTACTGGACTCGCCAAACCGAACGAACTGTAAACATTGAAGGCGCATAGCAATAAAACCTGGATGGGTACATTAACTGCCATTGTCGACGTGTGTCATCGAGATAGGCTGTAACCAACACATTTCAACAGCATGTCAGAGCGGCGCGCTTTAGTTCAAATGCTAGACCAACGCACCAAATTGGCTCGTCAAAATTAACTACAACCTGACTGCGGTTGAAAAAGCGTTATTGGAGAGGTTCCGTATTTCGTTATTCAAAAGAGCTGCTAGTATTGTTTACGTATTGGCGACACAGACTTTATGGAATAGCCCGCTGTTGACCCAATCCTGAAATAATTTCTACGTATCTTCGTAACCAAGGACCGGAACACTACCCCTCAAATATTAACTGAATTAGCTGACTGTATTCCGTGGTCTGTCAGGCTATTGGAGCATGAGTTAATAAAAGGAGAAAAAAATGTTATCTAAACTCGTCATCACACTAACATTCGTGACGTTCTGCTCCACAGCAATGGCACAAGATTTTTACGTATCGCCCTCGGGCAGCGACAGTCTTAATGGCCTGTCCCCCAGAGCCAACTTCTGGACCAAAACCGGCCCTTTCAAAACCCTGGCTCGTGCCCAGAAAGCTATCCGACAAATAAAAGCAGCTGGTAAATTTAATGAAGCTATTACTATTCATGTGGGTAAGGGAGAATACCAATTACAATCCGCACTGGAGCTTAATAGCAACGATTCTGGATTACCTGGCCAAGAAATTCTTTGGGAAGGAGAAAAAGATGCCAGTATAATTTCCGGCGGTATCATTCTAAAATATTGCGATCCATATGATGCGGCAAATCCCAATAAAATCTTAAGCTGCCCTGTCAACAATGGGATTCTGGCTAATATTAAAAATGAAGATATTGATCGTATTGCCGGCAATGTACTTAAGTTCGAGCTTTTTATAGATAACCAACGTATGCATTTAGCTCGATGGCCAGATTATGATTGGGCTCATATCAAAGCGCCGCTAAATACCAATACTAAATTTAGTGTTTTCGAAGACATTCCAAATTTTCAAGGCAGTCTAAACGATGTTCAGGCTCATATTTTTGCGGGTAACGACACATTCGACCAATATTTGGGCGTGGCATCGACAGATATTATCAATAACAAGATTACGCTATCCTCTGAAACAAAAGACAACTTAGCCAGCGGAAGACGTTTTTATTTGCAAAATATTATGTCAGCACTAAACTCTCATGGAGAATGGTTTTATGACAAAACAAGAAGTAGAATTTTATACATTCCTCCACTTAACGAGGAACCGAAAGAAATTACAGTTTCTTCAGCTTTAAATCTAATAAGCATGAGGGATGCTAGCCACATAAAATTCAACAACTTGATATTTCGATACAGCACCGGGCACGCAATACGAATTGACCAATCAGACGCAATTTCTCTGAATAACTTGGAAATTAATAATATAGGCGGCGTAGCGATACGTGCACCCAATAGTAGCAATGTAATTATTTCTAATAATCATATTTACGACACCGGGCAAGGTGGCATTTTAGTCTCTGGAGGCGATAGACCAACGCTACAAGAGTCAGGAAATTTAATTGAGAATAACTATATTCACAATTACGATACCATTTTGTTCAACAATTCACCTGCTATCGATATTGGTGGGGTGGGGGCATTAGTATCTAAAAACCTGATTAAAAATAGTTTTGGTAACGCTATTGTTCTTACAGGAAACGATCATCTAATCGAAAAAAATGAAATTTCGCAAATATGCCAGCAGTCTGCCGATTGTGGTGCCATACATTCTGGAAAAGACTGGACCTATCGAGGCAATATTATTCAATACAATTACCTTCATAATTTTAGCGGATATGAATTGGATAAAGCAACTCTTAACATTGCCAAAAATACTATCAATTATATACGTTCAGGTGCTCGAGGCATTTATTTAGACGACGGAGTTAGTGGCTTTACGGTGTTTGGAAATATTTTAGACAGTGCCGACTCAATGTCGATTCAAATTGGCGGCGGCCGTGATAATCGTATAGAAAACAATTTCATTAGAACTAATGCACATGCAATAACGGTCGATCATCGCTGGTCCAGCTTTAATTGGAATGACCTTAGAAATACCTTAAAAACAATGCCCATTAATAGTCCGCTCTGGAAAAACAAATATCCCGAACTTGGCCGACCAATGAACAATGACACTTGGCCAGAAGGAAACCGAATTCAACGGAACGTGATTATTTCAACCGCAACAAAAAGCCATACACTTCAATACCTTATACCCACAAAAGGAAATGTTATTTCTGATAATATTCTATGGCATACCAACTTTGACATACGGGTAGATTACAAGATCTTAGACAATCTAATCCCTAATAAGAGTCTGCCACTATGGACAGACTGGGTTAATGAGGGCATAGAGGTTAACAGCCTTTATACTGACCCTTGTCTTAACAATTCAGCTGGCATATTAAGCTTAACTTGCGCAAACTCACCAATAACTAAAATAGGCTTCCAAGCCATCCCAAGCGACATCGGACTTAATTAACCCAATTTTCAGATTTTTCTTTATCTCCTCGCTGTAACACGGCGTAGCGAGGAGATATATTACCATATACGATTCTTAATTTTATAAGCACATACTTTTTACTCAGCTTATAAAACTCTAACTTTTCGTAGAATCTGATATGCAGACTATTGAAATATATTTATGAATAAAATTGCATAGATAATCCTCATTACTTAAGCGATGCTTTAGTTGAAAAAATTCATGCGACTCTGCCCAACCTACTTTGAACCAGCATAGGCATCGCACATATCCTCAGACTTCTTGACGTATTCTCATATCCGGAGAGAGCCATGTTAATTAAATTAATTATAACTTTAGCACTGCTGTGTTTTTCCCACACAGCGACGTCCTTAGATTTATACGTTGCTCCCTCAGGAAACGATCACGCTGACGGGTTATCTTTAAAGCAAACCATAAACGGATTGAATGGTCCATTTCAAACTCTTGCTAGGGCACAACAAGCCATCAGGGAATTAAAAAAAACCAATACGTTTTCAGAGCCCGTAACAGTTCATGTTCAAGGCGGGATATATCCACTGCAAAAAACTTTGGTATTTGACATCAGGGACTCAGGTTTTGATGGAAGAGAAATCCTCTGGCAATCCGAAAATGGGCCTGCAATCATTAGTGGCGGATTGATTTTACAAGACTGTGCTAAAGGTGACGATAACATCTGGGCATGCCCCGGTTCTGGCTTTGAATTGGCCAGTATTAAATATACTAATACGGACCGAAAAAAAGGCAATATCCCAGGCTTTGAGTTATTTATAGATCAACAACCCATGCATCTCGCTCGTTGGCCAAACTCAGACTGGGCGCATATAAAACTTCCGCTCGACGAAAATACTAAATTCAGCAGCATAGAAAAACTACCTTCACTAGAATCCGATCAGATTAATACACAAGTGCATATTATGTCTGGTAATGATTGGTACGATCAGTATATAGGTTTAGAATCAGCGGATCAAAGTCAAAACAAAATAACACTATCAGGAAAAACGAAATATCCATTTAGTAGTGGTCGCAGATTTTATCTACAGAACATCAAATCCGAGCTCGATGCGCCTGGTGAATGGTTTTACGACCTAAAAACTAATAGAATACTTTTCATCCCCCCAAACAACACCAAGCCAAATGAAATAATTATATCGACTCTACATAGCCTAATAGCCATTAAGGGCGCAAATCATATTAGCTTTAGAGGTTTGACATTTAGATACTGCACTGGAATAGCGATTAATGCCGATAAATCTAGCAACTTATTATTTGACCACATAGAAATTAGCAACGTCGGCGGCAGAGCGATAGAAACGAAAAACAGCAGTTATATCAATATATCAAACAGCCATATATACAATACAGGCGAGGGGGGAATACTAGTAACCGGTGGAGATAGAAACACATTACAATCGGGAAAAAATCTTATATTTAATAACCATATTCATGATTTTGGCAGAGTATTACTCACTTTTACAGCGGCAATTGAAGTGTTCGGGGTCGGTAGCAATATTTCACACAACCTAGTTGAACAAGGCCCTGGAACAGGAGTATTCATAAACGGAAACGATCACCTATTTGAAAAAAACGAAGTTCATCATGTTTGTGAACAAGAGTCTGACTGTGGAGCAATATATTCTGGTAGAGACTGGACATATCGGGGTAACGTCGTTCGATACAATAGTATTCATGATTTGTTTGGATACGGCTTAAAAAACGTAAATATCGCTAATGATACAGTCGTCTATGCAAGGCCAGATGGTGTACGTGGCGTTTATCTGGATGATTCGGTCAGCGGGTTTAGCGTGATAGGCAATTTGTTTAATAACGCTGGCGTCATGGCAATCCAGCTTGGAAGTGGGCGCGACAATATCATTGAAAACAACTTAATTAGCACTGACTCCTATGCAATATGGGTAGACAATCGCATCGCTGGTGATGAGCTTAAAAAGCATCTTTCTCAAGTTCCTTACCAGAGCCACATCTGGCTTACAAAGTACCCCCAACTGGGCCTGCCAATGTTGAACCAAAACTGGCCAGAAGGTAACGTAATAAAACGAAATATTATTCTGTCTACAAAGCCTGGCGGCTTCGCCCTGCGCTATTTCATGCCTAAACAAAGTAACATCCTGGCTAACAATCTGGTATGGAGCACAACAGGCCAACTCAACGTCGATTACCACGTTTTGGATAGCCTACCTAAACGCAGCGGCACCAGTTGGCAGGAATGGGTTGCAGAAGACGTTGAGCAGGACAGTGTCTATGCAGACCCTTGCGTTAATATTACAGGTAATCAGGTTACATTTTGCGCACAATCGGCCGCAAAAAAGATTGGCTTTGAGAGCATACCTTCGGATATCGGTCTAATGAAATAGTTGGGATAAAACAACTTGCCAATGGCCGATAGAGTGACAGATTTTAAAGCTGCTCCCGTGATAAATCGGAAAGATGGTTATCAATCTGGCATATATGCCAAAATCAATATAACATAGCGATCTATTTGATCGGATTACCCAACAATCACTGATATTTTTTATAACATTAAGGACTAACTAATGAAATTAAATCTTGGATGCGGACCTCAAGTGCCTGACGGATGGATCAATGTGGACTATGCGTTGGGAGCCCGATTCATGAAGATTCCTTTTTTTCAAACATTTAATAAAAAGATAAAACTATTTGATCTGGACTGGAACGATAAGATATATCTTTATGACTTAACCAAGAAATTTCCTTGGACTGACTCAAGTGTCGATATAGTATATAGCTCTCATACATTAGAACACTTTTCTAGGGATGATGGCCGAAGATTTTTGACAGAATGCCATAGAGTTCTTCGCAAAAATGGGATTATTCGTATTGTTGTCCCAGATCTTAAACATTTTGTAGGCGAGTATATTGAGGGGCGAATTCTAGCTGATGACTTTGTAGAAAAACTCGATGTGCTATATAGAAACAGTAATAATGCACTTAAGAGTCGATTATCTCCATTCATTCAATTCCCGCACAAATGCATGTACGACAATCAGAGATTATTGGAAATTCTTACTGAAATAGGTTTTGACGCAAGAATTCGAGCTGGATTCGATAGTGACATTAGCGATATTCGCTTAGTCGAATTGGAAGGACGCACTGAAAATGCAGCAATTGTAGAAGGAGTTAAACGTTGATTCAGTGCCTGCGAATAAACACAGTGAAATATGGAGAGTGTAGTGAATATTCAGCGGGCAATAAAACTCATATGAGCTTTCTTCTCAGAAATGCGAGCTTAGTTGCACTTCCAGTGGATATTTTCACAAAGCCCTGTGAGCATTGAAACCCATATCACGAGTACTACAACATTCTAACGAGCGGCATTTTCATAAATAGTTATTAGATCGGAATAGTTTCGTTCTGCCGTATATTTTTCAAGGAAAGTGCGTCTGGCGTTTATACCTAGCTTTTGCGTTTGCAGCGGATTCTCCAGCAGCCATTTCGCCTTGCTAGCTAAATCATCCGCGTCGCCTGGCGTGAACAGCAAGCCGGTTTCCCCATCCTTGATAATATCCGCCATGCTGCCTAATCTGGATGCTAAAACCGGCAAGCCATGCGCGAAGGCCTCGACCAACACCAATGGAAAACCTTCATACCATTCGGAAGGCAATACCAGAAATTTAGCCTGCCGCATCAATCGGCTGATATCGTCAGCATTTAGCCTACCTAAGGGGGCAATGTTGCGAATATCTATTAGCAAATTCTGCAATGGACCAACGCCTGCCATCTTTAACAAAGACTGGTCATTTACTAACCGCCAGGCACGAATCAAGGTTTTGATACCCTTCTCTTCGCTAATACGTCCAACAAACAAGGCAAAGCCAGGATTCGTGGCGTCAGGGCCAGTTGATTCTAACTGCAAAGGATCATGCAAGAAATTGGCTTTTACCGCGATTTTATCGGCCGGGAACCCAGCTTCGATAAACTTGTTTTTAGCAAAATCCGTCAAAGCTATAAAGCGGTCGACCTTGTGCAGCCAAGTACCCAGATGACGATGTTGCGACACCATATGCGCAACTACAAGACTTCCCAGCTTTGAGCCCCGATAACAGCCATACCACGCCGCTTGATAGGGGGAGCCTGAAATACATAGTTCGCAAACTTTACCGTCCCGCATCAGCATTGAACCGGGACATATCGGTCTGTAATTGTGCAGGGTCTGAACCACTGGTATGCCTTCGTCCAAGCAAGCGTCATAAATCGAAGGGCTGATTTGCGGAAAAATGTTATGCACATGGACTATATCGGGCTGGAAATTGTGCAAGATATTCTGTGCAACCGACCGATTAAGAGACGAATAGTTGGTAGACAATGCCGTCTTAAGCTTCCCTGACAACCCGGCGGGCAAGTCTTTATTGTCAACACTCCATAATTGCACGTCGTGCCCTCGTTGGCGCAACAGCATGATTTCCGCAGCGACAACATTATCTTCCCCCCCGGCTTGTTGATAATAATTATGGACAAATAGGATTTTTAGCATGGCTATTCGTGAAAACAAACTTGATTAAATAAAGTTGCCCAAATTGGCGCTCAGATAATTTCAAAATACCTATTATATTGAACTCAAACAAGTTTGCTCAGGCAAATAAAAGTAAATTGGTTATTTTAGAGTGTGTATAGAAAAAAGCATCGAAGAATTGTTGTTAAAGAAACTTTCTTTTTACGTGCTTGATAACTCTGGGCAAATAATACCTTCTCAAGTGTCCAAAGTTGGGTATGAAAGAGCTATAACAGATCAAACTACTTTTGAAGCCCTCCGACAAGTTAAAAAAACCGAATTGATTGATAAGAATATCGATCTGATTATCTGGGAAGGAGAAGCACTGATTATTCATTTGTCTTTTTTGCAAGTGAATATAGAGAAACTCTTTCATTTCACCGCCTTGACTCACGCATTTTATTTTACCGTTTGACCACAGGAAATACTGTCCCCAACGGTTATCATGAGAAGTCATCGATAAAAATGCCGATTTCGGCGTGATATCGGCTACCAGTTCCTCACGGAATACTGGAAGGT
Organism: Methylomonas methanica; assembly: GCA_001644045.1. Taxonomy (GTDB): domain Bacteria; phylum Pseudomonadota; class Gammaproteobacteria; order Methylococcales; family Methylomonadaceae; genus Methylomonas; species Methylomonas methanica. The sequence continues at coordinate 71,152 of LUUF01000083.1, forward strand.
TCAACATAGTAAAGATTTTATCAATTCCGCTCGTTTCATCGAAAAGGAAAAACTTATCATTCGAAAAAACCTCCCTATAATTTAGTGGGCCAAGAATACTTTTATAAATGCCATTCACTTCGGATAAGTTCTGGTAGAGACTTAGGTGGCCGCGTCGAAAAATCTTAACGTAATTGGCTTGCCGTGCAACATCAATTATCGGGGTTAAATCTCCGAACACCATGTCGAAATCGCAGTGTCCCCACCATTGGTATTCAGCAAAATAATCGGCAAACAGCACGCCAAACGCTGGGCGAAAATCGCATAGTTTGTAAGCGGACTTAAGGGCTATTGGAAATTCGAATTCGGCCTGAAAGCGAGCGTGAACTTCATGGAGAGTAGTTCGCACAAACCGGACATTTTGGGGAAGCTCATAGGGTACCTCAAAATCCACAAAGAATAGAAAATCCACCGAAGGATTATTGCCGCAAGACTTCAAAAACAGGTCAAAGTACTTTGGGAGCATCCCAAAATAGATGTTCACTATGATAATTTTCATTCTAGCCGCTCAATAATTAATTCCATAGGTGAAAAGTTTGGGGACTTGGAATACATCCGCATCCTATGTGATCATGATATTGGCTAATGCAACCTCGAAGCATCTTGTAGGAAATTCTCAAGACGTTTAGCGACTACATTGCTTGCATATTCATTGAGAAATCTAGCCCTCGCCGCTTTTCCAGCGGCATTCATCCACTCCTGGCTATAGATTGAATCTGCCACGATACGGGCAGCAACATGGGCACTGGTTAATGGCAACGACAAGCCGGCAGTCCCATCGCCCAGCACTTCAGCAACGCCTCCTGCTGGAACAGCAAGGACTGGACGTCCCCTAGCCATTGCTTCAATAAGAGTAATACCGAAGCTTTCAAGCTTAGCGACATGAATGTAGGCCTTGTGGAAGCTAATCTGCTCTGCGGCATTATCAACAAACCCAGAAAAACTAACTAGATCATCAATTTTCAATAATCGCGCATTATTTTCCAGCATTATTCTGTCTGGGCCGTCGCCCACAATAGTCAACGTCAATGGCGATCCCTGTTCACGTAGTGCGGCGATAATCTCTAATAAGTATTGCTGATTCTTCCGCGCCTCAAGCGTCCCAATATTAATTAGGTCGGCAATCGGTTCCGTTGGTTCTGGCAAGCCTGGATCAGTTAGAAAATTAGGCACTATAGTAGAAGCTATATTCGCTATCTCAGGGATACGAGTTATCAGCTCTTGCTGCATAAATTTAGAAACAAAGACCAAACCGTTCAGTCTAGGCAATATATTTTCCTCAAAGCACCGCATAGACCGGTAAAGCCAGTCACTATCACTAATTAGCCCTTTGCCAACCCACTCATCCGCTTGCGAAACATTAAAGTGCGCCACCATTACTACAAGTTGTTTTTCTGAGACTCTGGCGTTGAGCGCAGCGGCTGCCGATAGCGGGCACTGGGCATAAATGACGCAATTTGAGTCAATTTTCAATTGTTGTCTCAATGCTAATTTCAAGAAATAAGCATGCCAATAACGATACCACCAAACACTCAAAGGACCAGATAACTTACCAAACACCTTTCTGAGTGCAAATACTGGGTAAACAATGAACTTGTAATAAGAAAAAGGGGTTATCAGTTGATGATCGACATTTTGTATGGACAGATAATGTATAAAACTATTAAAATGCGTCTGCACCCCGGTTTCCCCGTGTGGCCGCATAATAGTGGCGATAATAATTTTATTCATGGCTTTTTATTGCGATGGAGATTAGATATAAATGACTTTATGCCATCAACAAAATTAGTTGCCATATTTTCAATTGAATATTTTTCACTACTTTCCATGGCATTTTTTTTGAGCGTCGAAATCATTGACTCTGACGCCAAAGCCGAAATCACAAGATTTGAATAGTCTCTAGTGCTTAGGTCAGACATCATGCCGTTATAACCACAGCGCAAATAGTCGATTTCAGGACTATGGTCTGCTTGTTTCGTTGTAAAAACAGGTAATCCCGCGGAAAACGCATCCAGAATCGCCAACCCAACCATACCAGGATTTAAAAAAATATCGGCACTTTTGAACGCTAAGTTCTTATGCTGTCCATGAAGAGAACCCAAATATTTAATAAAATCGTATTGCATGGCGTATTCTTCAACTCGTTTCACCTCTTGCCCTGCCCCTCCAATTAACAGGACAAACTTAGGATTATGTTGATTGATAATTTTTGCAGCTTCTAGCAAAAAACCAATTTTTTTATCTTGGTGCAGACTCCCACAAAATAAACCTACTTGTGCATCTGTAGCAATGTTATGTTGCTGTTTAAACGTTACAATCTCTTCAACAGAGATATTATTTAATCCCTTTTTAAAATAGCTAGTATCAACGCTATTGTTCAACACCGTTATATACGATTTATTAAATCCTAATGATTGCAAATAATCGGCAACACTGCCTGTATAAGCAAACCACCAGTCTGTTTGTAGCGCAAGAGCTTTTTTAAGCCGCTCTCTTAACGAGTTTTGATCTCCTTGCCTATTGGTGCCATGCCCCCAGTAAGCAAATGACTTCACATTCAATAAGCTCAAAAAAATCAAAAGATAATTATGAGCATGACGGTTTGCTTGCTCGGTAATAATGATGTCTGCCCAAAGAATATGCCCTATAGAGCCTTCAAGAAAGTGTAGTTTATTATTAAAAAACCAATGGCTTTTTTCAAAGAAACAATAATCATTTTCTAGCACAACATTATCGTTACGCTCTAATTCTTGTTTCCATGGAGTACCAAAAACCAAGCGTAACTCATGCTCTTCCGTAACAAGCAACTTGTACATTTGCTCAAACAATGGTACTCGATAGAATTTCAGCATAGGTTGAAAAATAACGATTTTCATATTTATTGTGACAAATCAAAATCAACCATTAAAGGAATTTCGCGAATCACCCGACGGTTAATACTGAGCATTTAGGCAACTTAACTAATATGCAAAACGAATAAAGAATATGCCTTATTGGAGCAATATTAGGACCTTTGAAAGCCTTAGCCACTGGCATTATTTTCCAATCTATTCTGCGAAATATTTATTAAAATACTATAAAAATAAACCAATAAAAACATAAACCATATAATATTGGTTCCGCCAACCAAACTACCTTCAGTCATATTATGCAAAAGAACAGCCACCAACAAGATAGCGACATAGGCATAATCTTTATTATCCTTTTTCCGCTGCTTTAACAATAAATAAACTATCTGACCGAGTAATATAAAAAAGAGAAAAATAGACACCAACCCGCCACGAACAAGTAAATCAAGATATCCATTATGTAGTTGCCCATAACCCAAATTGAAATTCTTGAGGAAAGACATTAAGCTATCGTAGCTCCAGCCCAAAAAAGGCTTGGCTGCAAACCCTCTCAAGCCTATATCCCATAGACTGGTACGCCCAGAGAATGATGCATCCCTGCCGATAGCCCGAAAAAAGTATTTTTCAGAAAAAAACTCGGGATGAATGATATATAACAACATTAATCCGATAAATATACTTATAGCTCCCAATGTGATCTTGATAAATTTTACCCCGCCCTTAGAACTACCAATAAAGGCCAGCCATAACATACCAAATATTAGAGAAGCAGAGAGTATGGTTGACGTCATGCTGTTGGCTTTGTACATACAGTAAAAGGCCGCCAGTAACAAGCCAATCGCAAACAGAGAAGTTGCCATGCTTTTTTTTGTATAAAAAAAAGTACTTAAAGAAATCCACGTGGCAAATAAGCAAATGGCACCCAGAGAATTGGGGTGGTTAGTTAAGCCTCGCCACCGCCCGATTAAGCTAACCGCGTAGATATTTGTTGATGTCATTACCCCGATATCCGGTCTAATCATAGTGACGACAACTGTCGCCGCAATATAAATAGATAGCGCCAGCAATAATATTTTAAAAAAATTATCCTTTTTATTTATAAGAAATAGAACCATACAGAGTGCGATACAGGCCATACCAACATTATGCACAAAAAATATAATTACTTTAACCGGAAATTCTGACCAAAAAATAGATACTATTATAAGAAAAAATAATGCATCCAATGGCCCTGATTTTATAATTACCGTTAATACCAAGCCTTTTTGCTTCAATAAAAGAACGAAGGCAAGAGAATATGCAAGAGAAAGCGTAACCTGATTGACCAAGCTACTTTCTTGTCTCATTAAACTTCCATAGTCAGGCTGCAATAAAGCAACACCTATCACAGTAAAAAAAATGAAAAACGGCAGGAGATATTGAGCACCAATACTTGATTTGTAAGTAATCATTACTTTAGCCCTGCTAATATACTGCAAATTTATTTATATTCTTGGTATGTTCTATCGGTAAATAACATGCTCAACTGTCCTGCATTCGTTGATATTTTACATAGCACCCAAACCCAACGAGCTTTACCCATAAAAAAGGCAAAAGGCAAAATAATACAAGCTGTAAACAAATAGCTGGTCCGCTTAATAAAATGAGCGAACTTCACCTGCCATGACTGATTTTCCAGAAATGATTGCGCGCAATTTTGACCTACTCTTAGCGCTCTTTTTAAATGCCATTTAATTCTAGTTCGCTCCGGTGGAATAACTTCATATACTAAGGCTTCGTTACACCAAATAAGTTTAGCATTATTAGAATACATTCGGCGAAACAGATCATGATCTTCACCGCCTGTCAACCCAAATTTTGGATTAAAAAAAAGTATATCTTTAAATTTATCTGCTTTTCGAATTAATGTATTATTTGTTGCTCCATGCGTCATCACCATACCTGTCTTGTTGTTCCGGTCGAAAAAGCCAGTTTCTCGTGCCCACGCTGGCGCGTCTTTAGTGAATTGCGGCATTACCGAACCAAATACTACATCGGCATCATATTTTTGACTTGCTAATAACAACTCATTTAGCCAGTTTTCTGCAGCCCATTCGTCATCGTCAATAAAAGCAAGATAATCTGCCGTAACATAACTTAAAGCTTTATTGCGTGTTAATGCTATGTTTTTTTCCGGCTGAACGTCATAAATGTAAGAAATGTTTTTGTCGGCAAAAAAACTTTCCACTATTTTTCTTGCCGCTTGCTCTGGATCATTATCAATTATGATAATTCTTAGTTTTGAAAAGTCTATATCAATTTGATTTGATATAGACTTCAAAAGCTTATTCAATAATTGCGGTCTTTTGTAGGTTGCAATGCAAATATCAATACCGGGACATGTAGAATTTTTCATTTTATTGCCGCTCTCATATATGCAGCAGTTATTTTTCGACTCATCATCACAATAAAGATTGGCCATACCTTTGGATTAAGCACCAAACTTTTTACTGCATCAATAATATGCCGGCCTTTAATAAGCTTAACAACATCGTTATAAAATATTAATTCATGATAATTCTGCTGCCTGGCTTCGAGCAGCAAGGCTGCATCATTTTTTTGTAGTGCGTTGGCTAGATTTATTAACAAGCTATTATTACTGATAAGTTCCATATACTTTGTGTTATCACCAGTACGACTTAATGATTTCTCAACATATCTATAATAATAGTAAGCATCACCCATCAACAGAAAAACCCCACCCTTCAATAAACACTCCATATAAAGCATAAAATCCTCTCCAAGATGAACCCCTTCATTGTATTCAATATGCTTTGCCATTAAAAAAGAACGCCTAAAAACAGGCTTTAAATAACCATACTTAAACCCAGCGTTACTTGGAAAGTCGTTTTTAATAAAACTTTTCTCCGTCAACCTCATTAAAGGCTGTTGTGTTTTCTTTTGATGAATAGCAGCAACAGGGTTTTTACCTGCTTCATTTACATAAAAAACACTATCGGCAACAATGTCGGCAGAATGTTTCTCACCAATATCAATTAACTTGCTTAATCGATCTTTGTGATAGAAATCATCCGCATCAAGCAAGGCCACCCAATCGCCTTTCGCTTTTGATATCGCTCTATTCCGAGAAAAAGATGGCCCACTATTAGAATTATTAACTAATAATTCTATTCTAGAATCATCTTTCATCATTTGTTTAACAATGTTTACAGTATTATCACCAGAACAATCATCACACACAATAATTTCTAGAGAAATATTGACTTGACCTATAGCCGATAAAATGGATTCTCGAATATATTGACTCGCATTATAGGCGGGAATAATTACCGAAACTTTTACATGACCTTCTATTATTGGAGTCATAACTTCACTCTAAGGCTTTCAACTTAAACCCTTTCTATTTTATATGACCGAAAGGCTAACCATAGCATTATTGCCAATAAAGCTTCAGCAGAAGCAAGCGCGATAATGCTTCCGGGCATACCATATGTACGTATTAGAAAATAGCCTGATAATATTGTTAATATTGCAGTTACCGTATTGCATAACGTTATAACCCTGAATTTTTTATAGGCTATTAACACTATAGATGCATTAGATCGGATCGATTGGAGTATAAAAACCACACCCCACAACAATACTAATCCTCCAATATCGGAATATTCTTTTGAGAAGAATCTTTCTATAACTTCATCTTTAATAACGTATGAAATTAACGTAATTGACGCGGTTATTACTACAATGAGCGCAAGCATTTTACGAGCCATCTGTATCAATTCATGATGCTCATTATCGCCTCTTAATATGGCAAGACGTGGGACAAACACACTGGAAAGCCCTGTGCTAATAAGATTGGCAGGCGCTAAAAATAACTTAGCCGCATTTGCCTCCGCAACACTTTCCGCTGTAGACAATATAGTCAACATTGCAACATAACCTTGGGATTGAAGCCAGGTTACAACTACGCCGCCTAAAGCCCATTTTCCGTGAGCCCATGCTTCATGCAATGCCCCCCTCACTATAGAAAACCGAACTCTCTGTGAAATTCCGCTCAGCATCAACCCACTCAAGCCGGCTATTAAGGCCCCAAATCCGTAAGCTCCTATCGCCCAAATATGCAAATGCTTTAAGCCCAATATAATAGCAGCAGCAAGGGCTGCAAAAATCACGATTGTATTAATAATATCTATTATCATCACTTTGAGTGAACTAAGAATAGTATAATAATAACTTCTAAAAAAAGCGTGAAAAACTGATGACGCCAGGGAAAATCCCGTTACAGACATGAATATTGATAAGTCAAAAGGAATCATTGACAAATAATAAGCAGCCAAAACAAATGCCTGAAACAAAGCCCAAAATGGCAACAATATTAAATTTTGCACCAATAGCATACTATAACAGTATCTTTTTTTGTCATCCGGCTCCTTTTGTGGCAAATTCACTGTCATTTGACATGTTACCAAAGCATTCATAACGCCTATCGCTAACAATATAGTGGAAAATCCAATACCATAATATCCATACTGCTCTTTGCTACTAAAATTAATTAACAAAAGACCTATTCCTAAATTGCTAGCACTTATTAATCCTTGATCAATTACACTGTATAACACATCCTTTCTAATTTTTGACATTCAATATCCTTGGGTATAAACGGCCATTTCTTATGCTCTTTTTAAAAACTGATTTACAAGCGTCCGCCTATTTTAATTTTTAATACCTCGTAATAATATTCTACAGGACCTCACCCCCCACTGCACCCACAGAGCATGGTAGGGAAATGAAGTTTTTTAATTTTTACAGATCTCATATATACTTAATCATCAACTGCAGTGTTGTAAATTTTTGTTATTGTCATCGTATATTTGGCCACAAAAACCGCAAATACTGAACCACAAATATCCGCCGCCATATCCGATAAGCTACCCAATCGGCCGGGTACGTACATCTGATAACTCTCTTCAATAACGCCAAATAGCATCGAAATCAATGATGGCAACAGAAATAAAGATATAGCTTTCTTGCCGTTTAAATTAAATGATGTGGCAATTAGAAGCAAAGTCAATATCCCGAAAGCCACAAAGTGAGCCACTTTATCCAGGCCTGATACTTCACTGATAATTTTGGATGGTGGTTGAGACGATTCCACAAATAAGAAACTTATCCAAACAATACTTAGTAAGATAAAAATCACTGCATGCTTACGCTCGCCTTTATATTTAGCCATTAGAAATATTGGTTTGGAAGGTAAAAAAGTATTCAGGCCGCACCCGTTTAATGTATAAAGCTTTGTCAAATATAGGTGTGTACATCACGAGACGCAGAATATTGACAAGCACAATTTCAGTACATACTCGGGATAATCGTGCGTCGTTTAACTCTTGTGTGGTTTGGTCTTTAATACCGCAGAAATTAGTGACTTCTTGGCTGGCTGCGTGCGATCGAGTCTGATGCAGCCAACATTCCCGTAGTGCTGGGCGAAGTTTAACTTCGCTGCCGTCTTGTTTATTCATAACGGAATAGCTGTCTGTTCCGCGATGCGCCGAATGGGTTGCTGTTCCTGCTCCACATCCAAGGAAAACACTAAATCGATACGCTGGTCGCCTAATGGCAGTTTGGCTTTAACCAGAGAGCGCATGTTGACACCCAAGGTTTTTTCAAGGTTTTGATTAAATCCAGCGGCATACAAATCTATGTCGCCGCCAAGTTGCGTATCGTCAGTGCGGGAGCTAAATAATTGCAAACGTGCTTGCGTTCCAAACACGTCCGCGGCGATGTTTTTTAGGCTATCAGCTTGTTGTTGGGTTATTCGCATGGTTTATGTCCTTATGTTGCAGCATCGTATATCCGCCTTGAGTGTCCCTGATTCATTTTTAGCCCCCACTCCCATTTTCGATTTCTACTGGGCGTTCCTAGAGGGAGCAGTTGCCGAGAGGATCGGGGTGAGGAGAATTAAATTAAGCAAAAGCTTTATTTGATCCCCTCACCCTAGCCCTCTCCCGGAGGGAGAGGGAATTTATAGAGGTCCCCATTGTTAAACCCTCTCCTCTCCTCTCCTGTCCTTCTGCTTTTGTGTCCGGTGCGAGAAGGGGCTGTTTTGGCTTTTACTACATCCTTCTTAATAAGCCTGCTGTCCCACAAAACCTTTGAAAATGGTCAATATCACAATCTTCAAATCCAAAATCACCGACCACTGGCGGATGTATTCCAGGTCGTGGTGAATCCGTCTTTCCATTTTGTCGATGGTTTCGGTTTCGCCGCGGCAACCGCTGATTTGCGCCAAACCGGTGATGCCGGGTTTCATCTTGTGCCGCAGCATGTAGCCTTGTATCTGTTTGCGGTAGTATTCGTTATGAGCCACCGCATGGGGCCGCGGCCCGACCACGGACATGGTGCCACTCAACACGTTTAGAAATTGCGGCAATTCGTCTAACGAAGTACGCCGCAAAAAGCTGCCTAACGGGGTCACCCGACTATCGTTGGCGGTGGCTTGTTTTATCGTGTCACCATTTTCACACACCGACATCGACCGAAACTTCCAAACCTCGATCTGCTCGCCCTTAACGCCGTAACGCATTTGTTTGAAAATGATCGGCCCCGGCGACGTGATCTTGATAGCCATGGCGATGACCAACATCGGGATAGCGATAATCGGCAAGATGATCGCGCATAACAACAGATCCTCAAGGCGTTTGGCCGCACCATCCAGCGACGAATTTAATGGCGTATCGAAGACGCTGACCACCGGAATGCCCTTTACGCTGCTGAGTTTGGACTGCATCAGGTTAAAGGTAAAAAAGTCGGGAACAATGTTTACCGACACGGTGCTATCGGCCAACTCGCGAATCAATTGGTTAATCCGCTTTTCGGCGCGCAATGGCAAGGTGATATAGATATGATCTATCTCGCCTTCCTGCGCTCTTTCCAATAAATTTTTAAAGTCGCCGACGATGACGTCGACCATGTCTTCATCGAGCCGCCGCTGCTTGTTCTCGATGCGGTCGTCGAAAAACCCGACAAAGCTGTATCCCAACCAAGGCATTTCCGTCAGTGCGGCATTTAGGCGTTTGCCCAGCGAGTTGCCGCCCAAAATCGCGTAGTTTCGGGTGTTTAGGCCGTGCATCCGCAAATAAGACAGTGCGGAGCGGCGTAGCGAGTGCAGCATGATGATGCTGAGCGGCGCTAGCGGCAGCCACAATTCCAGAACTTGTCGGGAATATTCAAACCCGAGGTCGAATACGAAAAAGCTGCTGGCAATCAGTGCAAAGGCCACGATCCATGACAATAATATCCGTACGGCATCGTCAAATAAGGGATCGCCACGCCAGCCGTGATAGATCTCCTGGTGCTCGGCAAAAATACCGAACAGCACGGTGCAGACAATGAATAAGCCCAAATATTCCCGGCCGAACGGCTCTTCATAGATGTTGAGCGAAAGGTATAGCGTGATAAAAATCAACGCGGTATCCATGGCCCGCTTAATGCTCTGCAATTCCGGCTGCAGCGGCCGGATAAATCCTTTTGGGCGAAACTGATTCATATCAAATATACTGGTTAGCCTAATGAGTAGATCATTTGCCTGCCTGATTATAGGACTTTAAACCGAAATTATTTCAGCTTAATGAAAGCTTAATGAAACGCCTGCGGCGGCATGTAAACCGCTCGGCACATACAAGATCATCTTGCGACATCAGTTTTTAGCGACATCGCAAGCGCGGCATTTGGTACTTAAAAACCGACTGAAAATTCAACGTTGCTTGCAAACCACTTTAGCAGGTCTTGCCAAGCTCACCAATAAAAACGCTACCCTTAATAGAGTAAACAAACTATTTCATAATTCTTATGACAGATTCTTTCATATCAACTAAAGCCATTCCCGTCCGCGAACGCCTGATCATGGCCCTGGATGTTTCCAGCATTGCCGAAGCGCAAGCCTTGGTCGAAGAGTTGGGTGATGCGGTGATTTTTTACAAAGTGGGCATGGAGCTGTTCATGTCCGGCGATTATTTTGGTTTTATCGAGTGGCTAAAGGCCCGTGATAAAAAAGTGTTTGTCGATCTTAAGTTCTTCGACATTCCCGCGACGGTGGGCCGCGCAATCAAAGCGCTGAGCAATAAAGGCGTGGACCTGGCAACTATCCACGGCAACGATTCCATTATGGAAGCGGCTGCAGCGGCGAAAGGCGACCTAAAAGTATTGGCCGTCACCGCCTTAACCAGCCTGGATCGCGGCGACTTGGACGACTTGGGTTTTCAGTGCGATGTGCGCGAACTGGTGTTATCACGCGCCAAACGCGCGCTACAGATCGGCTGCGACGGTATTGTCTCGTCCGGCCTGGAAGTGGCGATGATCCGGGAACAGTTGGGTGAGAAACTACTGGTAATTACTCCCGGTATCCGGCCCGTCGATAACCGCGAAGACGACGATCAAAAACGCGCGGTTAGCGTCGAGCAAGCCATTCAAAACGGCGCGGATTATATAGTGGTGGGCAGACCCATTCGTGATGCGGCTGACCGTAAAGCGATGGCGGAAAAAATCCAGGGGCAGATTGCGGCGCAATTTGGTTGAGTTGTTTGAATCCCCCTCCCCCCCTCTCCCAGAGGGAGAGGGGGGGAGGGGGGAATACCCGTATTTGTTTGGCTAGCCTATTGATTCGGCTCTCTGAAGTTTGAATATTTTTGTTTTGGCAATGCTGGAAAGGCAGAAATTCTCTGGCTTTGAGCAATACCAACATGTAATAAGTTAAAATTTCATGTTGCCGAATCTATAAGATTGGGGCGCACCGTACAAACTGGAAAGATAACTCCCTCTCCCTCTGGGAGAGGGCTGGGGTGAGGGAATCAAAACAAGGCTTTTGCAATGAAAGAATTGGCCCGTTCATTACGCAAAAATCAAACCGACGCCGAACGAGTGATGTGGCAACAGCTCAGGAATTGGCTATTGCTGGGCTGTAAATTTCGCAGACAGCAGGTTATCGGCCAATTCATCGTTGATTTTGTCTGCCTGGAACCCAAGTTGGTGATTGAAATTGATGGCGGACAACACGCTGATCAACAACAATACGATCAAAGCAGAAGCCATTATTTACAACAGCTGGGATATAGAGTACTTAGATTTTGGAATCATGAGGTTTTACAAGATACGCCTGCCGTAATGGAAGCCATTCATCTGACTATGCTTGAGTTAAAAGAAGCGGTAAAAGCTTAGGGAATCCCCTTCTCCCTAAGGGAGAAGGCTGGGATGAGGGAATTAAAATAGTTTGATTACCCCCACCCTAGCCCACTCCCTGAGGGAGAGGGAATCTCCTACTTAACGGCATTGCCCAGCGGAAGGAAATAACTCCCTCTCCTGATGGACGACTGCACGGATGCGGGAGATAGAGCAGTTCAGGGAGCAACTGCCGAGAGGGATGGGGTGAGGAGAATTAAATAATTAATAAGGTGAATTTCCTATTTTTATGTTCCTCACCCCCAGCTTCTCCCGATGATAGAAGCGAATTCCCTTAATTTTTAGAACCCCTCAAAAGCTTACACCCGGCATCTAAAATTTAACTCCCTGCAAAAAGTGGGCATAATGCTCCGGTTTTTAATGCGCGTAATCAGCCAATGCAATGAAACCAGCGGCAAATATCTATTTGATCGGCCTAATGGGTGTGGGTAAAACCACCATAGGCAAACAGCTTGCTAAAGCCTTGCAATGGCCGTTCTACGACAGCGACAGAGTCATCGAGGAATGCACGGGCGTCGATATTCCGACTATCTTTTCCTACGAAGGCGAAGAAGGCTTCCGGATGCGCGAGCAGACCGTGATCCATCATTTATCCGCGCTACAAGGGATAGTGATGGCCACCGGCGGCGGCGCGGTGTTGATGCCGGAAAATCGGGCAGCAATCAAGGAAAACGGTTTTGTCGTCTATTTGCATTGCTCTATCGACAAAATTCTGCATCGCACCAAACACGATACGCAACGCCCGCTGCTGCGAACCGACAACCCCAGACAACGCCTGCAAACCCTGCTGGCGCAACGCGACCCGCTGTATACGGAATGCGCCGACTTTAAAATCGACTCCGGCGTACTGCCCACTAAAACCGTGGTTAAAACCATTTTGCAGCAATATCAAGCTGCTTTAGAAGATCATGAAAGAATTGCAAGTTGCACTAAATAACGACAGAAGTTACCCAATTTACATAGGTTCCGGCTTGCTGGCCCAAGCAGACCTGTTGACTAGACATATTCGCTCCAAGCAGGTATTGGTCGTTACCAACGAGACTATCGCACCGCTTTATCTAGCCAAATTGCAGACAGCACTGGGCGACTATCAAGTCGAAACCGTCATCCTGCCGGACGGCGAGCAATACAAAACGCTGCAGTATCTGGAAAAAGTCTTCGATCAATTACTCGCCAAAAAATTTAGCCGCAACGCCACGTTAATTGCCCTGGGCGGCGGGGTGATCGGCGACATGGGCGGCTTTGCGGCGGCCTGTTATCAACGCGGCATTGCCTTTATCCAGATTCCCACCACTTTATTGGCCCAAGTCGACTCCTCGGTCGGCGGCAAAACCGGCGTGAACCATCCGCTGGGTAAAAACATGATAGGCGCGTTTTATCAACCGCAATGCGTAATCGCCGACGCCGACGTGCTGGATACCCTGGACGACAGGCAGCTGTCGGCAGGCTTGGCGGAAGTGATCAAATACGGCCTGATCCGCGACCCTGGCTTTTTAGAATGGCTGGAAACGAATATGCCGAAATTGCTGGCGCGCGATAAAGACGCGTTGGCTTATGCCATCGAGCGCTCCTGTGTCAATAAAGCCGAAGTGGTCGGCGAAGACGAATTCGAATCCGGCGTGCGCGCCACGTTAAATCTCGGCCACACCTTCGGCCACGCCATCGAAACCGGCAGCGGTTACGGCCATTATCTGCACGGCGAGGCGGTTGCCATCGGCACATGTTTTGCCGCCGATTTATCGCGTCGCTTGGGCTGGCTTAACGATGCCGATGTGAATCGGATTATCGCCGTTTTCAAGGCAGCCAACTTGCCCGTTACACCTCCCAAGGAAATGACGACCGAACACTATGTGGATTTGATGGCCGTGGATAAAAAAAATATCGACGGCAAAATTCGGGTGATTTTGCTGGAAGCGGTCGGCAAAGCCTCACTCCCCGTCAACGTCGATCTGGCGCAATTACAAGCAACCTTGAACGGCTATGCTGGATAACGACGACCTGACCTACAGCTACCAAAAACGCTCGGTGGGCAATAATGCCGAACGGGCCCTGATTACCCTGGAGCGCTCGCAAAAACTGGATTTGCTGCTGCACTTGCTGGCCAATTTGCAGCAATCCCTGATCGTCTGCGGTCCGGAAGGCATCGGTAAAACCATTTTATTGGAGACTGTCAGGCAAAATCGTAAGGATATGTGGGAGGTCGTGTTGCTGCCGGCCTCGTCCGCTTCCAGCTTCGAAAGCCTGATTAACGATTTATTACGCGGCCTGAACATCGCCAAAGGTTCGGCTTTCGATCTAAGCGCGTTGCGCGACAAATGCGCCAGGCAAAAAGTGGTGCTGCTGATCGACGATGCCGGCAATTTAGTACCGGGCCTGATCACGATGCTGATCGAGTTTGCCGATTCGCTGCCGGGTTTGCGGCTGGTGTTTGCGATGAATCACGATCAATTCCACATCAAAAGCGGCACCGACAAACTGGTGGAGGAATGCCATTTCATCGAACTGCCACCGCTTAGCAAAAAACAATGCGGCGAATATTTGCAAAACCTGTCGGCGCAACCCGGCGCGGTGGTGTCTTTTAATGCCATCAGCGACAGCCTGATCGAGGATTTATACCGCGCCAGCAACGGCATCCCCGGCAAGATTCTCGGGCAACTACCAAAGCTTGCCAATTACCAAAACAAAAAACGCAGCAAGGCCGGACTATGGTTGGCAATTGCCGGCGTGTTAGCCGGAGCCGGCTACGCGGTATACTCATTATTACCGCTGGGGCAGCTCATTGAGCAAACCGCCGTCAATGCGCCTATTAGCAGCCCAACCGACAGCACCAACAAACTTGCGGTCGAAAGCCTACCAGTGCCGGCGATACCGGAATCAATAGAGCCATCGGTGTCGGTACCGACCAACGAGGTAGCAATCGCGCCAACGCCAGCTCCAGCCTTGCCCGAACCTAAAGCTGCCGAGCCGGAACTAGCGCCAACCAATGTTGCCGTCGCCGTTGCCCCCGTTCCGGAAAAGCCAAAGCCGGTCAATCCCATTCCGGCTGACATCGAAAAACAGCCGGTGAGCCAAGCCGTTGCCAGCGAAGTTATCAGTACACCAGCCGTTGCCAGCCCTGTGCCGCCTAAACCCGAGCCGCAAATTGAAAAGCCCGCGACACCTGTCGCAGAATCAAACCCTGTAGCAGAGCCGACGCCCGTCCAAGCCGTTGCTAAGCCCATCGAACGCAAACCCGCCAAACCCGCCTTCGAAGGCAGCGATCAGGACTGGATAATGGCGCAACCTGCAGGCAACTTCACGTTACAAGTCATGGTTCTGTCCAGTAAAGATGCGGCGCTGCGTTTTCAAAAAAAATACGCCGATTACCGCGACGGTCTGAAGTTTTACCCCATCAAACAAGGCGAGCAGGAAAAATACGTGGTAATTTACGGCTCTTTTCAAACCGCCGCCGAAGCGATACAGCTTAAAGCCGTGATGCCCGGCGAGTTTAAGCAGGCCATGGAAAAGCGCTTCCGGGCCGTACAAAAAGAAAGCCGCCGCTGATTCTCACCCCCAATCAAAACGAATGACCAACTTACAAAACGACTTATTCTTAAAAGCCCTGTTAAGACAGCCCGTCGAACGTACTCCAGTCTGGATGATGCGCCAAGCCGGACGTTATTTACCCGAGTACCGGGAAGTACGGGCCAAGGCCGGCAGCTTCATGCAGCTCTGCACCAATCCGGAACTGGCCTGCGAAGTGACCTTGCAACCGCTGGAACGTTTTAATTTCGACGCGGCGATCTTGTTTTCCGACATTCTGACCATTCCCGATGCGATGGGCTTAGGTCTCTCGTTTGCCGAAGGCGAAGGCCCGCAATTCGCAAACCCGATCAGAACCGCCGCCGACATCGCCAGACTGCCGATTCCCGATCCGGAAACCGAATTGCGTTACGTGATCGATGCGGTGCGCTTGATCAAAACCAATCTGCACGGCCGGGTACCCTTGATCGGCTTTTCCGGAAGTCCATGGACGCTGGCGACTTACATGGTGGAAGGCAAAAGCAGCAAAAGCTTTCAGAAAGTTAAAAGCCTGATGTTCGAACAGCCGCAACTCATGCATCAAATGCTGGATAAGCTGGCGCAATCGGTTGCCTCGTATCTGAATGCACAAATCGCCGCCGGCGCCGATGCGGTGATGGTGTTCGACACCTGGGGCGGCATGCTCAGCCACGACGATTATCTGGAGTTTTCGTTGCGCTATGCCCGGCAGGTTCGCGAGTTGTTAAACACCCGCCATGATGGCAAGCAAATCCCCACCATTTTGTTTACCAAGGGCGGCGGTCTGTGGCTGGAAGCAATGGCCGATACCGGTTACGATGCGCTCGGTCTGGACTGGCAAACCGACATCGGTCAAGCCCGCGCCCGCGTCGGCGACCGGGTAGCTTTGCAGGGCAATATGGACCCCATTACGTTATACGCTCAACCCGACGTGATCCGCGAGAAAGTAGGGAAAGTGCTGCAAGGCTTCGGCAATGGCTCGGGGCATGTATTCAATCTTGGCCATGGCATTTTGCCGGACATCAATCCGGAACACGTCAAAGCCATGGTTGATGCAGTGCAGGAATTGAGTCCGCAATATCATCAATAAATGGAGGCGTTTATACTTGAGGGTAATCCCGTTAAGTTAAGCACCTCTTACCGGCGGGTCTTGTAAAAAGCCCCCTCTCCTCGCGGGAGAGGGTTGGGGTGAGGGGGAGAAGGAACGGTCCTTCACCCTGAATAGTTACCAATTTTTAGTATTCCATATGTGGATTCAAAAACGCATCCAGCTTGCCGCCAAACCGCGCGGTTTTCATTTGATCACGCGGGAGATAGTCGGTCAGCTACCCGAACTGGACCGTATCGAGATCGGTCTGGCGCATGTGTTTTTACAACATACCTCGGCATCGCTGGCAATCAACGAAAACGCGGATGCTGACGTACGCCGGGACCTGGAAAGTTATTTCTCCCGAGCAGTAGCGGAAAATGAACCATACTACCGCCACACGCTCGAAGGGCCGGACGATATGCCTGCTCATATTAAAACCGTTATATTGGGCAGCTCGCTAAGCATTCCAATCAGCGACGGCCAATTGGCCTTGGGGATATGGCAAGGCATTTATCTATGCGAGCATCGCAATCATGCCGGCAATCGCAATATCATCGTTACACTACACGGCGAATAAAGAGGTATTTATGAACGCATCGAAACTAATCGTTTTATTACTGGCGGCTCTCAGCCAAAACCTGTCCGCCGAGGAAGCCGGCAAAGCCTTGGAAATGACGGTCTATCGCAGCCCCACCTGCGGCTGCTGCGGCAAATGGCTGGAACACGCCAAACAAAACGGCTTTAAAATCAACGATGTGATCAGCGAAGACATGGAGACCATCAAAGCCCGTTTCGGAGTGCCGGAGAAACTGGCATCCTGCCATACCGCTGTTGTGGACGGCCATGTTATCGAAGGCCATGTGCCGGCCGCCGACATTCGGAAGCTCTTGCAAAGCAAATCCAACGTCACCGGTATCGCCGCGCCGGGCATGCCTATGGGCAGTCCCGGTATGGAAATGGGTGGACAGCAAGATGCGTACAAAGTGGTTTCCTTCGATAAGGAAGGTAAGTATGAAGTGTTTGCAGAACATGGCAGCAATCAATAGTTCTGTTTACCCGTTCTCGTCGCGCCTTCACGTCCAAGAACTGCGGACAAATGCAGCGTCTTCCCCCATTGCCGCTTAGTTAGCAGCCGGTGCTTATGTATTTTTGGCAACACATCGCATGACTAAGGCCCTCGTCACCGGCGCCAACGGGTTTATCGGCTCGCAACTATGCCGGGCCTTAATAACTCAAGGTTATGCGGTAAGGACTTGCAGTCGCGCAGGGCAAGGCCCGGATAATATGCTCGTTGATTTGGCTCAACCGGAAGCTTGCCCCCCGGAACTGTGCGCTGGCATAGACGTGGTGTTTCATCTGGCCGGTAAAGCCCACGCCTTGGCGGAAAACCATCAGGATGCGGCCGAATACCGGCAAATTAATACCGAGGGCACCCGCAAACTGCTGGAAGCGGCGCAACAGGCCGGGGTAAAAAGCTTTGTATTCTTCAGCAGCGTCAAAGCGGTCGGCCATGGCAAGCAACAGCCCATGGACGAAACGGTTAATGACCCGGCCAGAGATCCCTACGGCTTATCCAAATACGCCGCCGAGCAGTTGGTGTTGCATGGCGGCTATGTCCCGCATCCCGTGGTGTTGCGACTCAGCATGGTCTATGGCGATACCGGGAAAGGCAATCTGCCGCGCATGATCCGCGCGATCCGCCGAGGCATATTTCCGCCGCTACCGGAATCCGGCAACCACCGCTCCATGGTTCATGTAGAGGACGTGGTTGCATCCGCATTGTTGGCCGCCGAAAAACCCGAGGCCGCCGGACAAATTTATATCGTCACCGATGAACAAAGCTATTCCACCCGGCAGATTTACGACGCGATCAGAGCCGCTCTCGGCAAACCGCCCGTTGCCTGGTCGATACCAATGCCGCTGCTGACCAGCTTGGCGAGATTGGGCGATGGCTTTGGTCGGCTAACGGGACGGCGCTTTCCCATCGACAGCGATAGCCTAGAAAAATTAACCGGTTCGGCTTGGTATTCGTCTGCTAAAATCGGCCGCGAATTGGGTTTTCAACCTCGACAGACACTCTGGAAAGCCCTACCCGATATTATCCGTCATCTAAGTTAATCTAGCGTGCTACTGCTTTTCACTGTTACTTTGCTGCTCGCCGTCATATTGACCGGCTTGATTCGCCGCTATGCCTTAACTTACAAGGTGCTGGACATACCCAACCAACGCAGCTCACACAGTGTGCCAACCCCACGCGGTGGCGGATTAGCCATCGTGCTGGCATTCTCCGCAGCCTCTCTCTGGCTATTTTTTGATAGGCAATTAACAGGCGCTTCCCTTGCATTGCTGGGTTCCACGCTGTTGGTGGCCGTTATCGGCTTTTGCGACGATCACGGCGAAGTGGCTGCGCGCTGGCGGTTTTTGACGCATTTACTGGCGGCGATCATCGCCCTGGAATTAATGGGCGGTCTCCCGGCGTTATTGATCCCCGCGCCATTCGACGCCATCTTCGAGCGCTTAACCTTAAATCCCTCCTGGCTGGGCTATCCGTTGGGAGCGCTGTTTTTGGTGTGGACTCTCAACCTGTTTAATTTTATGGACGGTACCGACGGTATTGCCGGCTCGGAAGCGCTATTCGTATCCTCGGCATTGGCAGGCTATCTACATTTTATCGATCAAAGCTTGTGCGCTGTCGCGCTGAGCCTCGCGGCAGCGTGCGGCGGTTTTTTGCTGTGGAATTGGCCGAAAGCCAAGATATTTATGGGTGATGTCGGCAGCGGCTTTATCGGCCTGTTACTGGGTCTATTCATTTTACTGGCCGCACAGAAGGCTTCGGTGTTGCTGTACTGTGGGCTGATTTTATTCGGCGCGTTTATCGTGGATGCCAGCTATACGTTGGGGGTTCGGATGTTTAGCGGCCAAAAATGGTACGCGGCGCATTGCTCGCACACGTATCAACACGCCGCCAAACGTTACGGGCATTTACCGGTTTTATTGGCAACCTGGGCTATCAATTGCGGCTGGCTATTGCCAATATCACTGTGGATATTTAAGCATCCCAGCCACGCTCTGGCCGGCATTGCCTTGGCTTATCTGCCGCTAATCTATCTGGCTTACCGTTTTAAGGCCGGCCAAACCAAGTTGCTTATTTCGTGACCTTAAAATTTCGCTCCCGCACCACCATTTTTTTGCACGACCTGGGCATGATTCCGCTGGCCTGGTTCGGCGCTTACTGGCTACGTTTTAATCTGCAGGAAATCCCCGACGAGTTCTTTTATTCGGCTTTCTTGTTCCTGCCTTGGGTCATGGCTATCCAGGTCAGTTTATTCTGGGTATTTGGTTTGTATCGCGGCGTCTGGCGGTTTTCCTCGCTGCCGGACCTGATCCGCATCGGCAAAGCCGTATTGACCGGCATTTTCTTTATTGCCTCCGCATTGTTTTTATACGACCGCCTGCAAGGCGTGCCGCGTTCCGTCGTGCCGCTTTACGTGCTGATCCTGTTTTCCTTGCTCAGCATTCCGCGTCTGGTTTATCGGTTTTGGAAAGAACAGACCTTCGCGGAGCGCGTTGGTCGGCGTGCGTTGATCGTCGGCGCCGGTTCCGCCGGCGATATGTTGGTCAGGGATTTATTAGCCAATGTCGATAGCGACTATGTGCCGGTGATTTTCGTCGACGACAATCATGGCAAATACAAACGCGAAATTCGCGGTATCCGCGTCGCCGGTACTGTCGAGCAAATACCCGAATTAATAGAGCGCTGGAATATCGAAACCGTGCTGATCGCGGTGCCGTCTGCCAGCGATCAGCAGATGCGCCGTATCGTGGAAATCTGCGAAAACTGCTCGGTGGACTTTCAGACCCTGCCATCGGTCAAGGAACTGCTGAGCAGCGCGGTCACCACCGCCAATTTGCGTAGCGTGTCTATCGAAGATATTCTGGGGCGCACGCCGGTGAAACTGGATTGGCCCGGCATAAAAAACCATCTGCGCGACAAAGTCATTTTAGTCACGGGCGGCGGCGGTTCCATAGGCTCCGAACTTTGCAAGCAACTGGCCCGAGCGCAGCCGCGCAAACTGATTGTGTTCGATCAGTGCGAATTTAATTTGTACAAGATTAATGCCGACTTGAGTCGGCTGTTTCCGGAGTTATCGCATCAAGCCGTGCTGGGTGATGTCGCCGATCCGGTTGCGGTGCAGCAATTAATCGCCGGTCAACAACCGGAAATCGTGTTTCATGCCGCCGCGTATAAACATGTGCCCTTGCTGGAAAATCAAATCCGCGAGGCGGTGCATAACAATCTGATCGGCACCAAGATACTTGCGGAAGCGGCTATCGCCGCAGGCGTGGCGCGCTTTGTGTTAATTTCCACCGACAAGGCAGTCAATCCTACCAACGTGATGGGAGCGACCAAACGAGCGGCGGAAATCCTCTGCCAAAACCTGAACCAGAGCGGTAATACCCGCTTTACCACGGTACGCTTCGGCAACGTGCTCGATTCGGCGGGCAGCGTGGTGCCCCTGTTCAGGGAGCAAATCAAGGCTGGCGGCCCCATCACGGTCACGCATCCGGACATTACCCGTTACTTCATGACGATTCCGGAAGCCTGCCAGCTGATCATGCAAGCGGAAACCATAGGCCAGGGCGGGGAAGTATTCGTGCTGGATATGGGCGAACCGGTCAAAATCACGTATTTGGCCGAGCAAATGATCCGGTTGAGCGGCAAAGTCCCGAATAAAGACATCGAGATTAAGATTGTCGGCTTGCGGCCCGGCGAAAAGCTATACGAAGAGTTATTCCACGACCAGGAACAGTTGCTGGCAACCAGCCACGCGAAATTGCGCCTGGCCAAAGCCCGACTCTACGACTCCGTAGAATGGGCTAAACAGATAGAAGACTTGCAGCGTGTTTGCCGGAACTACGACAACCAGCAACTATTAGCCGGTTTGAAACAACTGGTACCGGAGTTTAATACCCCATCCTAAACCCGGCCTATCCGATAGCAATACAGCCTGGTTTTACGGCGATCATTCAGTTCGAGCACCGACTCGGGTTCGCTGTTCGGGATTGGAAAAGAGGACGAGACAAACAGGCTTCCGGGTCGCATCTCCCGCCGAATTTTCTCGCCTATTTTCGCCATCACCAGCGGCGACAGGAAGGCGAATACCACATCGAATTGCCGTAAATCCTCGTCCCAAAAACTCGACAGCCCGACCCGGACGTTGGCTAGGTCGCGGCAGCGCCATGCCGCCAGCAGCCAGGGCAGCGGTGCCCGCTCCAAGGCCACGATAGAGATGTCCGGCCTGGCTTTCCCGAGCGGCACTACAACCGTTCCCACGCCAGCGCCAATATCGGCAAACGATTGCGCACCCTCGCTGTTTGCGATCTCGATCAGCGCATCGCTGACGGCGGGGGACGATAAGAACAGCGGAACATCGCCTTTTACCGTTCCCCAAAATAATAGGGTTAACAGCAGTAATACCAGCAGATACAACCCGGCCGGCACTTGCCAAGTCAACCCCAGCAATACGGCCGGTACAAATAGTAAATGAATCGGCAGCCACCAGATAGGCTGGCGAAAACTACGGGAGAATAGCGCGGCCAGGCAGCCCTGTATGGCAACTGCTTGCCAAACGCTAATGGACGGGGGAAATGTAACGCGTATGCCCAACGCTGTGGCGCAGGCCAGTAGCTGGCTTAGCAGTGCCTTGAATAACTGCATCGCCGGATCCTTACTGGGCTGTCAGCCGACTTATTGACCGCGCCGGACTAATGCGCGGCGCCGTCCGCCCCGGTAATTTTGGTATTTTGCTGTATCGTCGGCGACATGGCCGGCAGACCGGGAACCGTGGTATCGCTGCTACCGGGTTTATCTTCGGCGCCATCGTGCAGCACCTGATTTTCGGTCTTTTTGTTCATCACCACGATGGATATCCGCCGGTTCATCGGATCGTTGGGCACATCACCCTTGTAAGGGATACTGGACGCCAACCCGACCACGCGCAGCACTTTCTCTTCGCTGAGACCGCCTTGGTTCAGCTCGCGGCGCGCCACGTTAGCGCGGTCGCTGGATAACTCCCAGTTGGAATAGCCGGTACGATTGCTGGGAAACGGCAACGCGTCGGTATGGCCGTTGATGGTGACTTTATTCGGTAATTCGTTGATCACCGGCGCCAGTTCTCGGAGGATGGCTTGCGCATAAGTTTCGATACCTGAGCTTGCCAGCTTGAACATCGGCCGGTTTTGCGCATCGATAATCTGGATTTTCAAACCTTCCGGAGTGGTTTCCAGTTTGATCTGATCTTTATATTCCGCCAACTTGTCATTGGCTTTCAGCATTTCCTCGATTTTTTCCTGCAATTTTTCCAGCTTGAGCTTTTCCTGCTCTTCCGCCAGCTTTTCAATATCCTCTGGCGTCGGTTCGGCCGGGGTATTTTCCCCTTGATGCACTTGGCCTTCTTCTTGCGACTTCAAGTCCTGGCCGCCGGCCTGAATGATGCTGGCTCGGTCGCCCGTGCCCTCGCCGCTACTATTGGTAATCGCTACGCCGAACGGGTTCTGGAAATATTCGGAAATGCCCTTTTTGGTTTTCTCGTCGGTGGAACCGAGCAACCACATCAACAAAAAGAAGGCCATCATCGCCGTCACGAAGTCGGCATAGGCAATTTTCCAGGCGCCGCCGTGGTGACCGCCGTGACCGCCTTTCTTGATTTTCTTGATGATTATGGGTTGTTCGGCCATCTCTGCTTATCCTTTGCCGGCTTTCAATTGTTCTTCCAGCTCGGTAAAGGTCGGTCTGGCATGGTGCGGAATCGCGGTGCGCATGAATTCCACCGTCATCGCCGGCGAAGTCCCTTTTGCGCAGTTCAGCAGGCCTTTTTGGGTGCATTTATAGGCATTGCTTTCCTCTTCTAGCCGCGCTTCCATTACCGACGCCACCGGGCCGATAAAGCCGTAGGACACCAAAATACCCAAGAAGGTACCGACCAGCGCCGCGGCGATCAGTTTGCCCAGTTCCGCCGGCGGTATCCCCACCGATTCCATCGTGTGCACCACCCCCATTACCGCCGCGACGATACCGAAAGCCGGCATGCCGTCACCGACTTTTTGCACGGCCTTGATCGGCTCGTTACCTTCGGCATGGTGCACTTCAATTTCCGCATCCATGATGTCTTCGAGTTGGTTGACATCGACACCGGTCAGAATCAGCCTGAGCTTGTCGCAAATGAATTCCATCAGATGGTGGTCATGCACGATTTTCTCGCCGAAAATCGAGCTGCCCTCCGGATCGTCCACCACTTTTTCCAGGGACAACAGGCCTTCCTTACGGGCTTTCTGACTCAGCGCATTAAAGCTCATCAGTAGCTCCATGTAGTATTCCTTGGTGTAGGTACTACCTTTCAACGTGGCGGTACCGCCGGCCATGGCAGCCTTGCTGTTAGATAAGGAGTTACTGGCCAAGAAGGAACCAAAGGCGGCGCCGACGATAATCACCACCTCCACCGGCTGCCAAAGTACGCCCAAGTGGCCACCGGCCATCATGAAGCCGCCTAATACGCAGCCCAAAATGATCACATAACCAATGATTACAAACATGGTTGCCTCTAAAAACTAAAAGTTAATTATAAAATTCAAACTTACTCTGGATTCACTCGATTTACCGGCAGCCATGCAAGTTGCCGGATAAGTCTAGGCTATGCTTTTCAATATCTCAGGCTAAATGCTCAGTTTTTTTCAAAACCAGCTTACTGATCGCCGGCAGCACCACAAAAGTACAGGTCATGATCCAGAAAATACCGATAGTGATGACCAGTCCCATGCTGGAAATACCCTGGTGCGGCGAAAATGCCAAGCCGATAAAGCTGGAAATGGTAGTCAACGCGCCGTAGAACATGCCGCGCGCGGTACTGGATTGATAAATGTTCTGATCCTCCGACAGGGAATGATGCAGTTTTTCAACCATATGGATACCGTTATCGACACCCAGCCCCATCAATAAAGGCAAAGCGATGATATTGGCAAAATTGATCGGCGTACCGGTAAACACCGTGGTCGCCATCGTAAACAACCCGGCCAGTACCAAGGGCGTCATTACCAACAGAGTATCGACGACGCTGCGGCGTATGAACATCAACAGCAGGGCAATCGCCACCAAGGCGATGATGATGGCCTCCTGGAAGGCGCCAATCACCGCTTTCATGGACTCCCAATACATCACCGGCAAATCGGTGGCATTCGGCGCCACGGCCTGCACGTCGGTAATGAAGGTCTGCAAATTACCGAGATCGTTCAAATCTTCCTTAGGAAAAATCTGGATCCGGTATAAACCGCCCTTGCTCAACCAGCGTTCCTTGATTTCCGCCGGGATGCTGGTCGGGACGATTTCCTCGGCGTGGAAACCCGTCAGCAACTGATTCATCACGGTCGGCAAGGTACCGAGCAACGACGTTTGAATCTTCTCGATAAACACGCCGCGGTCCGGTTGCAGTCTGGCCTCCAATTCCACCATCACGTCCTGCAACTCCTGTTTAAAGGTTTGCAGCGATTTAATGTCGGCGGGATTGGTTTTTTTCGGCAAATTAGCATCGATGGCCGCGATCATGCGTTTGATCGCCGGTAACGGATCGGTGCCGGTTTTTAACTGCGGGAAAAACTGGCTTTGCGGACCTAATGTCAGCACCATGTCGTCGATGATGCCCAACTTGCTTTCCTGATCGTCAGGCACAAAATCGAACAAGCTGACGGTTTTATCGACGGTTTTCAGGCTCTCCAGTTTTTTCTGCGTAGCCCTGGCTTCGTCTTCGTTTTTCACCAGAACGGTCAGGGTCATCGGCGACGTATCGCGTTCCTTCATCAAGTCCTTGAAGGCAATCACCGATTCAGTGTGCGGATCGCGCAGATTCAACGGATTGAAATCGGTTTGCACCTGAAACACAAAGTACACCGCGACTACCGCGCCGATCAACGTCAGCAAGGAAATCGCTTTGGCATAGTGCAAGGTAAAATGAGCCAGTACGTGTGTAAATTTCGATTCGCCGGGTTGTTCGCCATGCAATTGATGCACGGGCGGATTCGGCAAGACCTTGAGCAACACCGGCAGCACAGTCAAGGTGATGAATAAACAAATAAACAAGCTGGTACCCGCCAGCAAACCCAGCTCGGAAATGCCTTGGTAATCGGTGGGAATAAAGGCATATAAACCGATGGAGGTGGTACCGGCACACAGGATCAAGGACGGACTGGTCGCCAATAAAGCCGAACGAATCGCCTTGCCCTTGTCGCTGCCGTATAAATCCAGGTTATCGCGATAACGCAGGCAAAAATGGATCGCATACTCCACGCCCAAACCGATATTGGATACCGCGAAGGCCACCGAAATCAGATTCAGTTGTTTGACCGCCACTGACGCGAATAAACCGCAAAACACCATGCCCAAGGCCAGCGTCAACAAGGTCGCCAGCATCAACAGCCAAGAACGGTATGCAACCAGCAAAATGCCGCAGACCAACACGATGGAAAAGATGCTGGCGGTAAAGGTACCCTCGCTCATCCCGGCCATTTCGTCATGTTCCAAACCGACTTCGCCGGTAACCCAGACTTTCACTGCCGGTAGATTAGGATCTTGAATTTTGTCGGCCGCCTTACGGATAACCTTGATAGCAGGCTCCACCGGCAAAATCTGGCTGTAGTCGAATTTCGGCGTGACGAAAATAAAGGCTTTGTCGGATTGTTCTTCGCTGATCTTGTTTTCGGCGATCAGTTTTTGCCAGGACAGCAGATCGGTTTCGCCATTCAGGGTTTTATGCAGCGAGTTGCTGACTTTGTCGATCAGCGACATAAGATCGATGGGCACTTCTTCGGTCTTGGTTTCCGCGTTCAACGCGTCTTCGAAGATCGAGAAAAAACCGTTCAGGCTGGGATCTTGCGAAATACGACCGATAAACGGCTGGGCCTGCGCCAGTGTCACCGAAAAATCCTGCAACTTATCGGTATCCAGATATAACAGGCCATTGCGTTGGAAAAAGGCGTTTTCATCCGGCCGATAGACCTTGGTAAAGTGCTCGGTATCGGCTCTGAGTTCGCGGCTCAAGCGTTGCGCGGCAGCCTTGGTCAATTCCGGACTGGAAGATTCGATCACCAGCAGCAGCGTATGCACTTCCTGACCAAATTGTTGTTCGAACTTACGCCGGTTTTGCTGAAACGGCGCCTCCGGCGCGATCAGTTCCGCGGTATCGGTGTTGACGGTAAGATGATTGCCGGTGTATTGCGCGGCAAGATAAGCCAAGATTACCGAAGCAAGTAACACTAATCCAGGCGAATACAACAACCAGTTGCCCCAACGAAAGGCGATATTTCCCAAACGTTTTTCTAAGGACATGCTTAAGCGCTCACTACGGTGTTAATCAAATAAACGGTATAACTGGCGTAAATAGCCAACAAGATGCCGCCTTCGACTCTATTGATCCGGCCCTGCTCGCCTTTCCTGGAATAGCCCAAAAAGAACAGCGAGATGGTCAACAGCGCCATCAACGGCCAATCGCGATTAACGATTTCCACTGGAATCGACATCGGCTGAATCACCCCGGCCAAACCGATCACCGCCAGCGTGTTAAATAAATTGGAACCGATGATATTACCCAAGGCCAGATCATGCTCGCCTTTGCGGGCGGCGGCAATCGACGACGCCAGCTCGGGCAACGAGGTACCGATGGCGACGATGGTCAAACCGATGACCAAATCGCTGACGCCCAAATCCTGGGCAATGGATACCGCGCCCCAAACCAATAACCTGGAGCTGATCACCAACAACAGCAAACCGCCGATCAACCAAATGACAGACTGGGCGAAGGACATCGGATGTTCTTCCATCTCGTCGGCTACTTCTTCGCCTAACACGTCGCTTTTCTCGGCTTTTTTACTCAAGCCTTGACGGATCATCCAGGTCATCACGCCGACAAACACCGCTAGCTCCAGCACCGCATCCATCCGCGACAGATCGCCGTCGTATACCTGACCAAGCGCAAACACCGTCACCGCGAACAACACCGGCAGCTCTTTTTTCACAATTTGCGAATGCACCACAATTGGACTAATCAGCGCCACCGCACCGAGAATCAAGGCGATATTGGTAATATTCGACCCGTAAGCATTACCCAGCGCCAGCCCCGGATTGCCTTGCCAGGCCGACAGGGCCGACACCGTCAATTCCGGCGCGGAGGTGCCGAAACCGATCACCACCATGCCGATCAATAACGGCGACATCCCCAGAAAACGCGCTATCGCGGCAGCTCCTTCGACAAAAATATCGGCACTCCAAACCAACACAATCAGACCGATGACTATCATCAACAGTGGCAAAGCCATAACCTACCCTTAAATTTTAAAGATCAAAAAAAATCGAAATACTGCCCTGCGTAACGCCGGATGTTAATCCACTGTCCACTGCACCAAGCCGCTATAAGCGCTGGCTATCACCACCACGCCAAACACAATCCGATACCAGGCAAAAATAATAAAATCGTGATGACTGATGTAACGCAGTAAACCCTTAACCGCCAACAGGGCGCTGATGAAGGCTGCGATCAAACCGACCGCGAACGACAGCGCGTCGCTCTCTACATGCAGCAAGTCGCGGTGTTTGTATAAATCATAAAGACTAGCGACCACCAAGGTCGGAATCGCTAAAAAGAAAGAAAATTCGGTGGAAGCCTTGCGCGACAGCCCGAACAACAAGCCGCCGATGATGGTGGCACCGGAACGGGAAGTGCCGGGAATCAATGCAAACGCTTGGGCAATACCCAATTTCAACGCATCCAACGGACTGAGATCGTCCACGCTTTCGACCCGAATTTTATGCTCGCGCTTTTCCGCCCAGATAATCACGAACGCCCCGATGATAAAAGCCAAGGCCACCGGCACCGGTTTGAACAGCGCGGCCTTGATATGTTTGCCAAACAACAATCCCAGCGTCGCCAGCGGCATAAACGCAATCAGCAGATTCAACACGAACTTTTGCGCCTGTTTGTCGCTGGTCAGTCCGCTCAATACCGATCCGATCTTGGCCCGATATTCCCAGCAAATCGCCAGTATCGCGCCGACCTGAATCACGATCGTAAACAGCTTGGCCTTGTCGTCGTTAAAATTCAGCAGGTCGCCGGCTAGAATCAAATGGCCGGTGCTGGAAATGGGGAGAAATTCGGTTAAACCTTCAACTACGCCGAGTATCAGGGATTTGATGATGAGGGTAATGTCCATTTTTTAATCAGGCTCCGTACCAGTCAGGTACCAGGGTCGAAATCAGCATATCGGTGAAGTGGATGTAAACCAGTCGAAATGGGTAAGCCTATGAAAAGCCATATAAGCGGGGCGGGATTATAGTCGAAATCTCAATGATTACGTAGCTTTACCCTGTAAGGCACGGCAAATCCTAGCATTTGTGACTTACTTTCCCTTCGACAATTTCGGCATAACACGGCTTTGCATAGCGGTTGCCGATCTGCCAGAATCGGCGGTAACACTGATATTGCCCTTTGGCTGCAGTCGCGCGTCGTCCTAGAAAGGTTGTTAATCATGGCAAACGCATACCCACCACTGATCGCCGCACTTTGCGACCCGGCTTGTTACCCGCATCCGGTCAAACGGGTCACCGTTCTGGAGACCCATATCTCCTGGGTGCTACTGGCCGGCCGTTATGCCTACAAAATCAAGAAGCCGGTCAATCTGGGCTTTCTGGATTTCAGCCAACTCGGGCAAAGACATTTTTATTGCCAGGAAGAGATTCGCCTGAATCGGCGTCTGGCGCCCGGCATTTATTTGCAGGTGGCGACGATAGGCGGCAACCCTACCCAGCCCATAATCAGCGCGGAACCGGCATTTGAATATGCGGTAAAAATGCGGCGCTTTGCGGCCGGCAAGCTACTGGATACGCTGCTGACCCGAGGGGAAATCACGCCGGATCATATCGACAGCCTAGCCGAGACTATTGCCCGTTTTCATACGGATTTACCGCCAGCGAACTCGGATTCAAACTACGGCACCCCGGCTGCCATCGACGCGCCGGCCCGGCAAAATTTCCAACAACTGCTTGAGCTGATGGCACCTGACGATGCAGCGCTGCTTAAACAATTGCAAGAGAGCTGCCAGCAAGCATTTTTTGCAACCGAAAATTTGTTCATCCAAAGACAGCAAACCGGCTTTATCCGCGAATGTCACGGCGACCTGCATCTAGGCAATATCGTGCTATTACGAGGCCGGCCGGTCGCGTTCGACGGTATCGAGTTCTCGCCAGAGTTACGCTGGATCGATACGATCAGCGATGCGGCATTCTTGATCATGGACTTGATACATCGCGGCCGCGCCGATCTGGCATACCGGTTTTTGAACGCATATTTGCAAATCAGCGGCGACTATGCCGGTTTAGGGGTATTGCGCTTTTATCTCAGCTACCGCGCGGCGGTGCGCGCCAAAATCGCCGGATTCAGGTTCGCGCAAACTGGTGCGGAATCGGCCAGACAAGAATGCCGGACTTACTTAAACTTGGCAGCCGGCAGCTTAAGCCCGCGCAAACCGGCATTGATTTTGACCCACGGCCTGCCCGGATGTGGCAAAAGCGCGGTTTCGCAAATACTCTTGGAAAAACACCAGTTGATCCGCTTGCGTTCGGATGTCGAGAGAAAACGGCTATTTGGTTTGAGCGCCCTGCAAAAAAGCGGCTCGGCAATCGATAGCGGCATTTACGATCCGCAAGCGAGCCAAAAAACCTACCAACATTTATTAAAACTGGCGCAAACTCAGCTTGAATACGGCTTTCCGGTCGTTATCGACGCGGCTTTTTTGAAACGCGAGCAACGCCGTCCGTTTCAATTGCTGGCGCAGAATCTGGGGATTCCTTTCGTCATTCTGTCGATACAGACTGCGGAGAAAGTCTTACGGCAACGCATTGAAAGCAGACAAGAACAGGGCCGCGATGCTTCGGAAGCCGACCTGGCCGTGCTCGATAAGGCCATCGGCAGCGCGGAAGCGTTACAAGCCGAGGAGCAGCCGCATGCTTTGATATTATCCAATGACAGCAATGGCCTGGATAGAAACGACCGGCAGGCGGCCTGGTTAGCGCTGGAACGAATACTGGAATAAGTTTTCGCGAAATGGCGTTTGCAATGTATCCCATCGGCTGCTCACTAAACCCTGGTTGAAGAGTCACTAAATTAGAGGAACCGCTATGAAAGCCATGCTGCTGGACAAACCCGGAAGCCCTTTACGACTGACAGACCTGGCGCTACCGAGTTACAACGACAATCAGGTTTTATTAAAAGTCCGCGCCTGCGGAGTTTGCCGCACCGATCTGCATATCCTGGACGGCGAACTCGATGCGCCAAAGTTGCCGCTGATCCCCGGCCATGAAATCGTCGGCGAGGTAGTCGGCAAAGGTCAAAACGTAAACCGCTATGCTATTGGACAACGTCTTGGCGTTCCCTGGCTCGGCCACACCTGCGGCAAGTGCCGTTATTGCCACAGCGACCGGGAGAACCTGTGCGATAACCCTGGATTTACCGGCTATACGTTGGATGGCGGTTATGCGGAATATGCGGTCGCCGATCAGCATTATTGCTTCCCGCTACCCGAAGATTACTCCGACGCTGCAGCGCCGCCGCTGTTGTGCGCCGGACTGATAGGCTACCGAGCGTTGGTAGCCGCCGGCGATGCCAAGATTATCGGTATATACGGCTTTGGCGCCGCCGCCCACATCATCGCCCAGGTCGCATGCTGGCAAGGCCGCACGGTATTTGCGTTTACCAAACCGGGCGATCGCATCGGCCAACAATTTGCATTACAACTGGGCGCAAACTGGGCCGGAGACTCTACCCAAGCGCCGCCGCAAGCCATGGATGCCGCTATCTTGTTCGCGCCGGTTGGCGCCTTGGTCCCGGAAGCATTGCGCCACACCGTCAAGGGCGGTACGGTGGTGTGTGCCGGGATTCATATGAGCGATATTCCAGCTTTTCCTTATTCCATTTTATGGGGCGAACGCGTGGTGCGTTCCATCGCCAATTTAACCAGGGAAGACGCCGATGCGTTCTTGGCAATAGCCGCACACACCCGAATTGTTACTCATGTCCAGACTTTTTCTCTGGCTGACGCCAATCTGGCTTTAACCAACCTGAAAAGCGGATTGATCCAAGGCGCGGCGGTTTTATTGGTTGACTGAGCTCGGCCTTTACAGAAAAAGGCGCTGTAAAAGCGCCATGTTGGACATTATTAAATTCACGGTAAATTAGCTTCCGAGGGTTGGCAGTTCCTACCGTCCATGATCTTTGTTAGAATCGCGGGTGATCGCTAGATAATTAAACCAATAAAAACCACCATTTGAGCCATGAATAAAAAGAAAATTATAATATTTGCCGTCTGTCTGGCAGGCCTGCTTGCCATCCAGATTAAGTTTTTCCTGCCGTTTATGTACGACATCGCCGCTTCTGATTTATTTTTGGTGGAAAGCAAGGACGCGGCCAACCCTATGTCCATTAACACCGACATGACCGCTCTGGCATTTGCCCACTGCAACACCTACATCAAAAACGAAGCCGACGAAGACCAAAGCCTGTCATTTGCCAGCCAGCCTACCAACGCCTGGACACTCGGCAATTACGAATATATCGTGAATGCCGACGTTGAAATCAGCGGTAAAGACAGCCCCAACGTGACACGCCACTACGCTTGCCGTATCCAATACAGCAAAGGCGACGACACCTCCGGCGTAAACGATTTCGATAACTGGTCGATCGAAGGCGTTAGCGGATTAACCGATTAAGCCCAGTTAACCGCACAAATACGGCCCTCTGGCTACCGGGGGGCTTGTTTCACGACACACTTCGATACCTGCCTCTCGATTGCAGATCTGTTTTTGGCAAAATCGTATTCGACGAGCGACAAATTCCGCCTAAACTCTTCGCTTAGCATCAGCCAATTTCCGAATTTAGCCGCTTCCTGATACTCCGGTAGTTTGCAGCACGACACCGTCATCGCTCAACTTAAAAAATATTCCGTTGCTCGCCGCGCAGAATATAAATTCGTAGCGAGAGTATTTATCGAGAATTGAGATAAGCTTATCTGCGTCAGCGAAACCATGCGCCCAAGCACGCGAAGTATCGTCGACTATTAGAAGCAACCCGCTCCAAATCAAGTCCTTCGGTAGATAAAATATGCAAAAAACTCACTTAGCCCTGCTGCTCGCCGGCTTTACGCTTACTCCATTAGCGACCAAGGCCGGCCCGGTGCAAGACGATTTCAGCACCTGGATCAGCAATACCTATCAAACCGATTTTGGCGGCAGCCCCTATTTAGCTTTTCTGGAATTAGCGCCTCGCACCAAAACCGACAATACGCTGTTTAGCCAAATCATCGTCCGCCCGTTAATTGGCTATAAAGTCACCAAACAGCTGCAATTGTGGCTGGGCTATACCTGGCAGGGCGAATACAGCGAACAAACCGATTTTGAAATGGCCACCAACGATGCGATGCAGCAGGTGCAATGGATAGACAACTGGACGCCACAACTGAATTTTCAATACCGGTTTCGTCTGGAGCAACGCTTCTTTGCCGATGAAGGCGATGTCGGCCATCGTATGCGGCACCGATTTCGCTTCGTCTACTCGATACCCGACAGCCAAGCCTATTTGATCGCGCTCGACGAACTATTTGTATATTTCAACTCGATAGACGCGGGGCGCCTGGCGCGGTCCGTGCAAACCGGCATCAACCAAAATCGTAGTTATGTCGGGGTAGGTTACAAGGTGACGAAAAATTTGAATGTCGATACCGGCTATCAATTGCAATATATCCATAACTACGGCTCACCCGATGTGACCAATCACGTCTGGCTAACCAATATCAACGTCAACTTCTAAAAAAGAGAAAATTCGGGGATTTTTGATGCGGGATTTGCAGCGGCTCAAGCTGTTTGATAGGTGCTCAGGAAAATCCGGTCCCTTCGCGGAAATACACTGGACCTTACTAGCAGCATACGACTGACTCTATATGCAGCCCGTGCGAGCTGCATATAGAATCCACGGCTCTCAGCTAAAAAAACTCAAACGGTTTTTCACTTCCACCGCCACCAATGCATCGTAATGACGCCGCAACACCGAATCGGTAGGACGCGGAAATAGCGTGGCCTCAATTTCGCTTTGCAGTTGCTCCAGGAAACTGGATGGCGGCTCGGCGCGCTCAACAGCGAGAGTCTGGCTGCTCAAAGTCGCTGGCGTTTGGCCTTTAGCGGAACAGAATAATTTACCGAAAAAGGAAAGTCCGCAACCCTGAGACGAGTATGCGCACGCAGCGACCAGGCCGCTCAGAATGAACAATACAATGGCTTCGAACATATCAACACCTCATGACTAGTAAAGAATACCGGTCAAAGCGGATTGCCAAGTCAATCCGGCCTATACCGGCGATTCTTGCCAAGCAATTAAGATGCCATCAACAAATACAAATAAACAGATGATTTATATAGAAAATATTATTTAACCTCATACAAACCCTGGTATCTTCCGAACAATTTGTCGTTTATGCATCACTTAAGGGCGTCTCAACACCCTTAAGATGTACGTTTATGTCCACACTGGATTATCGGCAAAACATTACGGAGGACTTGCTCAGTATCTTACAAAACCGTCCGCTCCAACAGCCAATAAGCGCCCATCAAGGCCACCATTGCCGAGCAGCCTTTCAGGAATTTCTCGGCAAAAGCCGGTTTGTTATTCAGCCACCAGATGATCGGCAACACGACCGAGGCCACGGCGATTTGGCCGGTTTCTATACCTAAGTTAAACGACAGCAGGGGCAACAAAATACCGGTGTCACCACTGGTGATATCCATTTCCCGCAGCACGCTGGCAAAGCCGAAGCCGTGAATCAAACCAAAGCCAAAGGTCAGCCACTGCCGGCCTTTCGGATGATCGCCGCGAATGATGTTTTCCACGGCTACGTAAATAATAGTCAGCGCAATTACCGGCTCGACGAAGCTGCTGGGTAATTCGACGATATTTAGCCCGGCAAACGCCAAGGTGATGGAATGAGCGATGGTGAAGAAGGTCACGATCTTGATAGCCGGCCAGAAACTATGCGTAACTGCCAGCAAGGCAAACAAAAACAACAAATGATCGTAGCCGGTGAGGATGTGCTCAATGCCTAGCTTCAAAAAATCCGCAAACGCGGAAAACCTGGAATCGTTCTGCTCAATGGACTGATCAGCCGGAGACAATGCCAGTTGCAACTGGTCGTCGGCCCTGTGCAGCATTTTCTCGCTCAGCGTTTTACCGGCGGCATCGCGCACGGTGACGTATTGCTGATGGCCATCCTGCAACCAGGCCAGCAATTTGGATTGCAATACTAGGTGTTGGTGCGGAGCGGGCTTAAAACTGAACTCGACATGGGCATTATTCTGCTCGTCGTAATTCACCGTTCCCGGTGCCACTGCTTGCACATCAACACCGTCGATATTGACCCGCAACTGCTCAGCCAACATCTTCGCAATTTCCGGTTTGGCGGCTTCGCGCTCAGTGGCGCTGACTTCGGCATCCAGGTCACTGTCCATGGGCGCAAAGGCTTCGATGTCTTGCAAGGCAAAAGTCAGTTTGGCGACCACTTGATCCGTTTTGACGGTGACGTCTATCGAACTAAGGCCCGGGGCGTGCGCCGAGACCCAACCCGACTGCATCAGCAAGCAGGCCAACAAAAAGTGTTTTCCCAAGCCAAACAGCCCAGGCCATTTCCTCACTCCAACCATTAGGCTTGATCCTTGTCGCTATTGGCTTGCGCGGCTTTTTTGCGTTTGTGCAGATAGATCAAAAACCCCAGCACGACCAATAACAAGGCCACCAAGCCGCCAATAGCGACTATCGGCAACTCCGCGCCGTTCGGATCGACGCCCACTTCCAGTGCGATACGGAATTTATCGTCGTCTTCCATCGCTTCACCGATCAATAGATACAGCACATAATCGCCGTTTTTATCCACATCGGCTTGCGCTTCCACCGCGCCTTTCGGATAGAGTTTGGAAGGAATTTCGGTGACGGTGCGAATTTCGCGCACGTCATCCGGGGCTTTCTGGCCGGTTTTTTCCACTTCTACCAACTTAATGCCAATCGGCGTGGCGCGAATGTCGCGGTCTATCAGGTCGGCGGTGAAAAACATTTTGCCGGCTCTGGGGATTTTCTGGCAGAACGGCACGAAAGCGGCTTTGGGATCGACATTCTTATCGTCCTTGGAGGGCTGCAAATAGGCGCTAAAATGCACCGCGTAAAAATCGTTGGCGATGATGCAATCCAGGTCCGGGCGGTTACCCAGCGCATTGGATTGTTTGGTACCGAAGCCTAGTTTGTCGCAGCCGCTCAATAAAAAGACGCAGGCCAGAAGCCCGGCTATCAAAAAAGCGGGAAGTCGCTGAGTATTCATAGAATTAAGCCGATTGAAGAATGCAGACTAAGGTTTAACGGTAAATTCGAATTTACCGGTGACGATATGAGTATCCTCTGATACCACCCGGTAGCGGATGGTGTAGGTACCGGGCGCCAGCGTCGGCACCGTGGCGTAGATATTGGCGCCGTTAGTCAGGCTTTGCGCGACATCGTGGTTGTCCACACGCTTGCCGGTGCTGTCGATGACGGCCAAGGCCTTGTATTCGCTACGCACCGCGTCGTTGAACCAGAGATCGATCTGCTTGGGCGATTCAGTCACGGTTTCGTCCTTGGCCGGTTGCGATTTCACCAGAATAGCGTGCGCAAATGCCGAGACCGGGCTGAACAGCGCAATCGCCAACAAGCCGGGTTTTATTATTTTTGTTATGTCTAACTTGGGCATGACCACCTCTTAAAGTATAAAAATCATTGGCAACTATTCGCCTAATCCAAATGTAGGATCGAAAATTCATTCGACCTTTGCTTTTGATCGACGGGGCGAAAAATTCACCCCTACAACAAGACCAAAGCTATTGCAAAACCGCCGCCGCCCATTGCTTGCCGGCGGCGGCTTGCTCCAGCCACATCGCCAGCAAGCCGGTAGGCGTCGCGACGATGCGCGGAAATGTCGCCGAACCGCCAGACCACGACAATGGTTTAGCTACCGACCAATGCCCGCCATTATCGACGGATTCCGAGATGAATACTTTAGAACCTTCCGGCCCCAGCGCATCCCAAACCGCGACTAAGCGCCCGACACCGAAAGCAATGTCCGAATGAAACGCGCCGGCTTCGCCCAGGCGCTGCGGCGGCGTCCAGCTTTTGCCGTTGTCGGTGGATTGCATATGATACAGCCCCACCTGATTTTCCGCGCCGGTCCAAACCAGGCTATGCAAGGAACCGTCGCCGGCAACCGTCAAGCCGCCGCCGTTATGCGGACAGCCGTCGAAAATCCAGTTGAACTCGCCAACCGTACTCAGGCGTTGCCAACTGGCGCCGCCATCGGCGGTTTGCGCCAGCGCCATGTCGCGCGGTTTCATATCCCGATACAAGGCACTCAGTTTGCCATCGCCGCCCAGAGTCAAGCGGTTCCAGCAACACGAGCAACTGGAATCGTCGATAGTCTGCGCCAGCTCCCAGCTTTTACCGACATCACTGCTGCGAGCATAGCGCACGCCTTGGTAACCGTTCTCGTCTCTATCATCCAGCCATACCGCATGAAAACGGCCTTCGCTGTCAGCCAATAATTCGTGATGCGACTGATCGGCATCGCTGCCGGTCGGCTTGGCCCCTTGCTGCCAAGTTTTACCGGCATCATTAGAATATACCGTCAACAACGGCCCCATGCCCGGCAATTCGCCGGTAGTTTGCCAGACCACCAGCAATTTGTCGCCGGCTGCGGCAATTTGTATATCGTTACCGATTTTCGCCTCGACAGACTGGTTAAATTGCTGGCTTAAAGTGCGGGGCAGCGACCAATGCAAGCCGCCGTCTTCCGAATGCAGATAACCTATGTAGGGTTGTTTACTGCCGGTTGGCGTCGCGACGAAGACGGCGTGCACGGTCTGCCGGTCGACATAGACATCGAAACTGACTAGATTTTGTAAACCCAACGCTTTAGCGTCGATAGGGCTGAGGACATTCGCACGCAAGGCTTGGGCAGTGGAAACCGACTCGAAGGTTTGCTCGCCACAACCGAACAAAGCCAGAGCAACGGCCAAACAGCCGCCCAAAAAGCGAGCCTTGAAATTAGGCATGGGATCGATCACTTGAAAATAAAACGGGGCGATGATTAGACCATATTGCGGCGCAAAGCAGAACTGCCGATTGCGGTTTAAAAAGCGCGTGGCGGTTTTGACCGATTAAACCTGAGATGCGTCAGAATCGGTGCAATTGCGTGTAATACCGATACTATTTCATTTTACCTAAAGTCCGTATCTTTGCCCGACCTACAGCTGCCGCCGCACATGCAGCAAAATAGCCGCGTGGATGGCAATCGCCGTAATAAGACCTACCGCATGAAACGTCGGCGTTCCTCCTCCCGCGATTTGCACCTGCCGCAAGGCATGCGCGCCAAAGGGTATGAATAGCGCCAACGCAGTACCAAGGCCGGGATTGTAGCTGCGAAAGACGAAGGCATGGATAACGTGGACTAAAGCATTAACCAAAACCAAATACACCGCGATTAGCGCCCAGCCGACATCACCTGCTGCCGCCAAATACAACGACAAGGTGATGACGCCCCAAACGCCAGGAACATTGGTGATGAATACCGCAGTTGGCGAGAGGACTTCTTTGCCTTTGCCAATCGTTGCATTGAAGAACAGACGGAAACGATCATGATCGTGCTCTTCATATTGGTGAAGCATATAAATCGGCAACAGGATAAACGTCGCCGTCAATGCTTCCGGCCAGGATGCTGTCAGCAAGGGCGTAAGCAACAGCAAAAACAGCCCGGCCATGAAGCCCCCATAAACCCAGTTTACGATGATTCGATTAAGCATGATTAAGATTGGAAGAGTGGTGACGGATAAACACAAGGCTGGCCGGTGACTGGAAAACTTCCAGACGCCCCGACAGTATAGTTGCAGTTTGGATGCGAATGATGGCGATGGCTCCACAGTAGCGCCATGCTAGAGCGGACTACCGGTGCAGGTCGCTCAAATCCAGCTTCAATATTGCCTTCAATCCGCCCAAGCCCGACTTGGCAAAATCGATCTCCGCAGCATGCAAAGCCACAATGCGCTGCACGATAGACAGTCCCAAGCCGCTCCCCTCGACGCTATTGGCGGTTTCCACGCAACGGTAAAAACGTTGGGTGATGCGCTGGTAATCGTCGTCGGCGACGCCGGGACCGCTGTCTTCCACAGTCAGATGTAACCGGTTTTTTTCGCGGCGGCAAACCACTTTGATACGGCCTTCAATAGGCGAATATTTGATCGCGTTATCAATCAAATTGCGCAGCAATACTTGAAACAACTGCGGATTGGCGTTGATCAGCAGACCCGGCTTGCCTTGTAATTCTATGTCGATACGCTTGTCACGGGCGGCGTGGTCCAGATCGGAAATGACTTCGATCAAGGCTTCATTCACATCAACAGACTGCTTGGCAATCCCGGCCTGTTGATGTTGCACCCGTGACAA
This sequence comes from Methylomonas methanica, assembly GCA_001644045.1. Lineage (GTDB taxonomy): Bacteria > Pseudomonadota > Gammaproteobacteria > Methylococcales > Methylomonadaceae > Methylomonas > Methylomonas methanica. Next base: position 110,496 of record LUUF01000083.1, read on the forward strand.
GGTCAGCAATTGCTGCACCGTATGCGTCATCCGCGATACCGCTTGCTGGGCTTTTTGCAAGGCTTGGTCGCGCATCTGCGTATCGGTGGCTTTTTGCGCGACCTGAATCTGCGTCAGCAGGCCGGCCAGCGGGGTGCGCAGTTCGTGGGAGGCGTCGGAGGTAAAGTTACGTTCGTTGGCGAAAGCCTGTTCCAGCATCGCAAACAAGCTGTTGATTTGCGTGACCACCGGCAGCACTTCGTCCGGCAAATTATCAACCGACAGCGGTTGCAGATAGCCGGCGGCACGGCTGGCCAGTTGTTCCTTGACCTGATTGACCGGCGACAAGGTGCGGCTGACGATCCACCAGATCATCACGCCCAAAATCGGCAACGCAATCAAAAAACCTATCACCTGTTGGCCGGCGATACCTTCCACCAATTGCCGGCGAATATCGTCGCGCTGGCCGACGTGAATCACATAATTACCGTTTTCGGTGCTCAAGCTGAATACATGCCACAGCTGACCATCTAGCATCGTTTCGCTGTAGCCATTGCGGGTCAGGGATAACGCAAATTCCGGCGCACTTTCCGAGCGCAACACCAGTCCTTCCTTCACCGAGCGTAACTGAAAGGCTATTTTGCGCTCGTATTTGTGGCCGAGGATAGGCGTGTCGAACAGTTCCGGAGTTTTGTCGTGTTCCCAGAGTTTGGTCAACGCGCGTTGCCGGACCATGTTTTCCACGAAAGCATGCACCACTCGCGCCGACTGGGCTAGTTCGGCATTAAACAGTTCGGCGATTTCGGCACGGGTTTGTTTGTAACTGATATAGGCAGTGACGCCCCATACCAATAATAGCGAGGACAATAATGACAGCAGCAGCTGCTTTTTCAGCGAGCGCGGCGCCAGACGAAAGCGTTTGGTCATTAATTTTCGTCGATGATGTAACCGACCCCACGAATGGTGCGAATCAGGTTGCTATCCAGCTTTTTACGCAGATGATGAATGTGGACTTCCACCGCATTGCTCTCTACCTCGGAACCCCAAGCGTATAGAGATTCTTCCAGCCGAGCGCGGGAAATAACCTGGCCGATATGTCCCATTAAATAGCTGAGCACCTCGAATTCCTTTTGCGCCAGATCAACCGGTTTGCCGTTGAAATACACCTGATGCGCGGCCGGATCGATGGTAACGCCTTTGTGTTCGATCAAGGGTAGGTTATGACCATCGTGACGGCGGGCCAATGCACGCAAGCGCGCGCAGATTTCCGCCAAATCGAAGGGTTTGGTGACAAAGTCGTCGGCGCCATTATCCAACCCCGCCACCCGTTCGGCGACGCCTTCGCGAGCCGTCAATACCAGAACCGGGGTACTGTCCTTGCGGCGGCGCAGGTTTTTCAACACGCTCATTCCGTCCATACGCGGCAAATTCAGGTCCAAAACAACCAAATCATAATGGTTCAATTTCAGCGCTTCGTCGGCCTGTGCGCCGTCGATTAACCAATCCACCGCATAACCTTCCAGCGTCAAGCCAGCCTTCAAACCATCACCGAGGATGGCATCGTCTTCTACCAATAATAAGCGCATGATGTGTGTATACCTATGGGCTGAGTAAATAACTTAGCCTGGATTGTAGCAATGATTTCGCAGTGTTCTGTGAGCGAGTAAGCAACTTAAAAGTTCGCTGGGTTTAGTGATAATCCCAGCGAATTGTAAAAGCCTCATCACGCTGAAAGGCTTCGTTCCAAATTGGCTCGCAGGGCTTCCAGAAAATCCTCTGTAGTCAAATAATGCGAGTCGTTTACATCGTCGCCGTAGATGCACAAGGCCAAATCCTTGGTCATTTGCCCGGCTTCGACGGTATCAACGCAGACTTTTTCCAAGGTTTCGCAGAAATTGATCAACTCGGCGTTACCGTCCAATTTGCCGCGAAACGCCAGGCCGCGCGTCCACGCAAAAATCGACGCAATCGGATTGGTCGAAGTTTGCTTGCCTTGCTGGTGCATGCGGTAATGGCGGGTGACGGTACCGTGGGCGGCCTCGGCTTCCATGGTTTTGCCGTCGGGCGTCACCAGCGTGGAAGTCATCAAACCCAGCGAACCGAAGCCTTGCGCCACGGTATCGGATTGCACGTCGCCGTCGTAGTTTTTACAGGCCCAGACGAAGGCGCCGTTCCATTTCAGAGCCGAGGCGACCATGTCGTCGATCAGTTTGTGTTCGTAGACGATGCCTTTGGCTTTGTATAACTCTTTGTATTCGGCTTGGTAGATTTCTTCGAATATATCCTTGAAGCGGCCGTCGTATTTTTTCAGGATGGTGTTTTTGGTGGACAGATACAGCGGCCAGCCTCTATCCAGCGCCACGTTGAAACAACTGCGAGCAAAGCCGGCGATCGATTCGTCGGTGTTGTACATCGCCAAGGCCACACCGTCGCCTTCGAAGTGATACACCTCGAAAGATTGCTCGGCGCTGCCGTCGTCCGGGGTAAAACTGATTTTTAATTTACCTTTGCCTTTGGTCACGAAGTCGGTGGCGCGGTATTGGTCACCGAAGGCATGCCGGCCGATGCAGATCGGCTGGGTCCAATTCGGCACCAAGCGCGGCACGTTATTGCAGATGATAGGTTCGCGGAATACGGTGCCATCCAAAATGTTACGAATGGTGCCGTTCGGCGACTTGTACATTTTTTTCAGGCCAAACTCTTCCACCCGAGCTTCGTCCGGGGTGATGGTGGCGCATTTGATACCGACGCCATGTTTTTTAATCGCGTTGGCGGCGTCGATGGTGATTTGGTCGTCAGTGGCGTCGCGTTGTTCGATGCCCAAGTCGTAATAGTCGATCTGTAGGTCCAGGTAAGGCAGAATCAGTTTGTCCTTGATGAAATGCCAGATGATGCGGGTCATTTCGTCGCCGTCGATCTCCACCACCGGATTTTTGACGGATATTTTCTTCATAACGGCTCCTCACCTATCGCTAAAAATGGCTTCAAGTATAGCCTGCCTCCCCCGGAAGCACGGAATGTTTAACGCCTTACTCCCCACTGCCCAGGACTCTTTTCGCTTTAATCGAATCACGACACGAACTAGGCTATACTGCCGAAACAGCGTCGGCGCATGACGCTGCAAGGCATTGTTCTGTACAGGGTTTTAGCGATAAGCTTAGCTTGGCAACACCGCTTTTCTTTAACTTTTTGCCGGCAGCACAATGATCCAAAAATAATAAAAAATCTTTCAAGAGGAGGTGTACATGGCTAATCCGATCTTCGACTACGAAGCGATAGTCATCGGTAGCGGCTTCGGCGGTTCCATCAGCTTTTGCCGACTGGCGCAAAAGTGGGGTTCCAAGGTTCTGTTACTAGAACGCGGCAGGCATTATCCGATGGGCTCTTTCGCCCGCTCACCCAAACAAATTTCCGACAGTTTTTGGAGCGTGGAAGGCGACGCGGTAGACCGGCCACGCCACATTCAAAACAAGAATCTGCGCGGCCTGTTCGACATCCGGAACTATAAGAAAATGGATGCGGTCATTTCGGCGGGCCTGGGCGGCGGCTCGCTGATTTACGCCAACGTCTTCCTCGAACCGCCCGAGCAGGTCTTCGAGCAAGGCTGGCCGACCAGCCTGGATAAAGCCACCCTCGCCCCCTACTATCAAGTTGCCAAACAAGTCTTGGGCGCCCGCCCGGTACCCTCCTGGCAAAACGAAGAACGCCGAAAAATCGTCCGCACCGAACTGTTTCAAGAATTTGCCGCCCACGAAAACCGCAGCAGCAAGCTGGCCGACATCTGCGTATTCTTTGGCAACGATTACAACTACAAAGGTTCGGATTCACCAATCCCCATTGGTTTGCAGGAGAAAAACCGCTACGGCGCCACGCAAACCTCCTGCACCTACTGTGGCGAATGCGATGTCGGCTGCAACACTCATTCCAAAAACACTCTCGATCTGAATTACATCCATGCCGGCGAACACCAACACGGCGGCCGGGTGCTCACCGACTGCCAAGCCGAAAAAATCGTCCCGCTCAACCAACACGGCGACGACGACAGCTCGGCCAGCGGCGAATTCGGTTATCGGATCGAATTTCAAAACTTCGCTTCGGGAAAATTGGAAAGCCTGAAAACCCGCCGGGTGGTGGTATCGGCGGGCACCTTCGGCAGCAACGAGCTATTGCTGCGCTGCCGCGATGTGCATCGCAGCCTGCCCAAACTCAGCGAGCAACTGGGGCGCTGGTTCTCCGGCAACGGCGACTTTTTATCGTTCGCGATCGAAGGCAAAAAAGACGCTGATCCTAACTATGGGCCGGTGATTACGCAATATACCGATTACAACCTGTTCGACCGCTTCAACAGACAACAGGCTTTTGTATTGGAAGACGCCTCCTATCCGGCTTCGCTGGCCTGGTATATCGAAGGTATATTCCCGACCAGCACTTTGCGTAAGCTGATCCGCGCCCTGAAAGCCCTGATCGAGTGGCTGAAAAAATATCTGAGCAACGGCGTCTGGAACGGCACGTTGGGGTTCTCGCTACACGAGATACTAAAGGACGATTTATCTTCCAAATCCGTGGTGATGTTGTGTATGGGCCTGGACCATGGCGACGGCACGTTGACATTGAATGCAGACAACCGCATCGATCTGGACTGGCCGCAAGATACCAGCATGAGCTTGTATCAAGCCATTCTCGCAGCCGGCGAACGCTTCAAAAAATTTGTCAAATCCAATTGGTTTTTCCCGCTGCCGACTTGGGACTTGCCGATTCGCCACAACGTGACCGTACATCCTTTGGGCGGCTGCATCCTAGCCGACTCGCCGGATAAGGGCGTCGTCAGCGGCCATCCGGAGCAGCGCGGCCAAGCCTTCGGCTACCAAGGCTTATATGTGGTGGACGGCTCGATCTTGCCGAGCGCGGTCGGTGCCAATCCGGTAGCGACTATTTCCGCGACCGCGGAATGGATTGCGGAAGGTATCACCGGCATCAAACCCGATGCCAGCCTGGGCGTATAAACCCATTTCACAGGAATACTGACATGACAACTACCGACAAAACCTCATTCGAATTTACCGAAGAAATGAAAGGCTATCTCAGCCTGGGCCAAACCGCTTTCGAAGACGGCTATAAGCAAGGCAAGGAAGACAACCATTACTTCATGTTTCATCTGACCATCCAGAGCGACGATCTGGATACCTTTTTGGAATCCGAAGCTCACCAATCGGCGGCGATAGGCTACGTAGAAGGCGATTTGATCGGCGGCCGCCGCAACGTCGATAAAGGCGTGTTCAATCTGTTCGTCGACAGCGCCGACGCCGACCGCAAACAAATGCTCTACCGGCTGTTTTTTACCGATGCCAACGGCCAGGCCTTGACTCTGAGCGGCCGCAAGCAGATTCAAAACAACGTCGGTCCGGATTTATGGGCCGACACCACCACCTTGTTCACCAACTTATTCAAGGGCCACGTGGAGGCTGATAAGGAAGCCAAAGCCAAGGTCTACGCCACCGGTCTGTTGTATATCGAGGTGATGGATTTCGCCAAACAGCTAACCACAATACGCGCCAGCGGCGAGACGTTAAAAGACCGCCTGCATGCGGTGGAACGCTTTGGCGGCTTCTTTTTGGGGGCGCTATGGGAGGTTTACAAACCGTCCATGACACCGAAGATGGGCAGCTTCGAGCGGGAAATTCCGCTGTATACCTTGGAAGGCGTGAAGGATGCGGAGGTCAGCACTCATCCGTTCACCACCGCAGACCGGCTGGGCCTGAGTTTATTGCGCTTCAAGCGCGCGGTTAGCGACGATGTGGTGGTTTTGGTGCCTGGCCTGACCGCCGCCAGCGATATGTTCATCATGCCGGAGCATTACAATTTAACCAGTTATTTGCTGGACCACGGCTTCGGCGACGTCTGGACTTTGGACGGCCGGATCAGCAACCGCTATTCCTATAATCTGCATCGGCATAATTTCAATGTCGACGATCTGGCCCTGTACGACATGCCGGCGGCCATCGCCACAGTGCGCGCGGCGGTCGGCCCTTCCGCCCGCATTCATGTCATCAGCCACTGCTTCGGAGCGCTGGCGTTTACGATGGGCTTATTCGGCAGAGCCGTGACCGGCGTCCGCAGCCTGATCGCTAACGGCGTGGCGTTGACGCCGTGCGTACCGTTGCCGGCCAAGATCAAGCTATATCTAGGGCCGTTGGCCGCCGATTATATTTTGGGTGTGGATTATTTGAACCCCTACTGGCGGCGGGAACCGGGCCTCGGTGCGGGTAAGCTGCTGGCAATGGCAATTTCGGCATTCCACCATGAGTGTGATTCGCCGGAATGCCATATGCTCAGTTTCATGTGGGGCTGGGGCTTTCCGGTGCTGTACAAACACGAAAACCTGCATGACGTAACACACCGCCGTTGCGGCGATCTGTTCGGCGGCTGTAGCGTCAACTATTACCGGCATGTATTGAAGATGGTCAATGCCAATAATACCGCCGTGAAATATCAAACCAACGAGCCGCGCTACCGCAGCCTGCCGGATAATTATTTCCAACATGCCGCCGAGATCAACACACCCTGCCTGTTCGTCGCCGGTCAGGACAATGCGTTGTTCCGCGATTCCAACATCGTTTGTCATCAACGCCTGGAACAAATCGTCCCCGGCCGCCACGAACTGGCGGTGATTCCGGATTACGGCCACGCCGACGTGATCATGGGCAAGAATGCCGCACAAGACATATTCCCACGGTTCGTGGAATTCCTGAATAAACACCGGACTTGAGGAGAGCGGTCATGGCTAGTACAGAAGAAGATTTACGACTGACTTTAGAAACCTTGCAGCCGGTCAAAACTCGATCTGCGACCGGTTTAAACCGGCTGTGTATCAGCATCAGCGATCTGCATTTCACCGATAATTCGGTGGGTAATCAGAGCAGCGAGGAAATCGTCTGGGCGGAATTTTTCGCCGACATCGCCAATACCTGCGACACGCAGAAAATCGATGAAGTGACGCTGATTCTGGACGGCGACGTCGTGGACATGATTCGCAGCGACGTGTGGGCTAAGGAGGGCGTGTACCCATGGGAGCGGGACAAGGATACGTTCAAGGACTGTTTACGTAGCATCATGCGTGAGATCGTTAGGTTACACGCAACCAGCGCCGACGGCTTTTTCAACCATCTGCAACAGCTTCCCGGAAAATTGAAAAATACCCGGCTGGAAGTGGTTACTTTGCTAGGTAATCACGATAAGGAGATTTTCACCGATCCAGTAACACTGCGAATGTATTACGACGAGTGTTTGGGGCCGAAGGTGGCAAATTTGTCGGTCGAGTATCGGCAGTGGATCGGCAAGATGTATTTCGATGACGAACAACATTTTGCCGATCGAAACAGCGTGCCGTGGCTGCCGTTTTACTGGGGAGATGCCGAGCTGCGGGTGTTTATTACCCACGGCCAATGGCGCGATAGGGAAAACAGCTTGGCGTTTTGTCCGGGCAACAATTTACCGGGCTGGAACACCGGCGACGGCTGGCGGGCCAAAGTTTGGCAACAACTGAATTACGCGCCGTTTATCGAGGCCTGCTTTGGCGACACCGTCGCCGCAGGCGCATTGTCGACATTTATTTACCGCTGTAAACTCAAACTGAGCAGCCAGGACGACTCACAAGCCAACGTCAGCCGCATCAAGCGTGTTCTGGACGAACTGGATTTGTATCGGCCTACATCGGCGGCAATCGCCCGTATCCTGCAAGAAACCCGCAATAAAAAGACCGGCGAGGAGCTGCGGGACATTATCGAGCGCGAGCTCTACGAAACCCTGTGCCTGTGGCTGAGCTGGGATTATACCTTGAGCAGTTCTCCGGCCTGGCGCCGAGTGGCGTTTCGCGTTGTCAGAGCCTGGCTGATGCTCACCGGCCCCTTGCATATGTTCCGGGTGCAATTGCACCTGGTGCGCGGCGTGCTGTGGCTTTTTGACCAGATACAAAACTTGCTCGATGTGCTCGGGCCGAGTTCTGTGTATCGCGAAGATGGCGCTAGTTTCAAGAATTTGCAGGTGTTTCCGACCTTTCACGATTTATTCCTGGAACAAGGCTTTCGCTTGCACGGCGAAGGCCATACCCATGTTCCGTTGCAATCGGAAGCGGATATCGAACGAAGCGCCGAGAGTGCGCCAAGCCGGAACTTTACCTACGTCAACTTCGGCACGTGGCGCGACCAATTGGTGACCAAGGAGAAAAAAGGTTATCGGCGTCGGGGCGTGGGGCGCAGTCTGTATGTACTTAACTTGGTTAACGGCGAGCAACCGGGCTATCGTTTCTATGTGAACGATAATTTGTCTTGGAGTGATAGGATGGACCAGTTATAGGATTGGCGGCGGTTACCGGAACCTTCCGTTAGGTAACCGCCACGCCAGGAATTGGCTGGCCTGTGTTAGAATCCGGCCAATGCAGGATTTAGACACATTTAAGCTGATCGAACGGATCAGCGCCTTGTTGCGCTCGGAAGAACGCAAAAAATACGCAGCGATCGGCTTACAACCTGTACATGGCCAGGTGTTGGAATATCTGGCCAAATGCAACAAATACAGCAATACCCATGCTGCGGTGGCCGAGTATCTGGGCTTGACCAAGGGCACGGTGTCGCAGACTATTCAGATCTTGGAGCGTAAGCGTTATCTGGATAAAACCACGGACATTTTGGACGGCCGGGTGGTCCATCTGAGCCTGTCCGAAGCCGGCAAGCAATTGATCGACGAGTTAAAACCGTTGGATATTTTCAAGCAGGCCGAATCCAAGGTCAGCCGCCAGGAATTCGATACCATAGGCCAAGCACTGCAAACCACGCTGGGCGTGCTGCAGAAAGTCAACCAATCCAAGAGCTTTGGTTTGTGCCGTTCCTGCCGTTATTTTTCGGTGGAGCAGCATCACTATCAATGCGGCTTAACCGAACAACCATTGGATCGCGAGGATACTGATAAAATATGTCGCGATCATTTACCCGTTCCCAATTCATTCATAGACCAAGAGTAGCCACCATGTTCGATCCCAAAGCCATAGACAACCTTGCCGAACGTATCGCCGGCGCCATTCCCCCCGGTTTGACCAACCTGAAAGACGACGTGGAAAAAAACGTCCACGCCTTGCTGCAAAGCGGCCTGTCCAAACTGGATCTGGTCAGCCGCGAAGAATTTGAAGTGCAAAAAGCCGTATTGGCGAAAACCCGCGCCCGTTTGGAAGAACTGGAAAAACGCGTCGCCGAACTGGAACAACGGATTCCGCAAGCCTAAAACGCCATGTCGCTGGCCGTCGTTTACAGCCGGGGCCGCTCCGGCATAGACGCCCCGCAAGTGACGGTGGAAGTGCATGTCAGTAGCGGGTTGCCGGCTCTAAACATCGTCGGTTTGCCCGAGACAGCCGTTAAAGAAAGCAAGGACCGGGTGCGTGGGGCGATCATCAATTCGCACTTCGAATTTCCGTTTCAGCGCATCACTATCAATCTGGCGCCCGCCGATTTACCCAAGGAAGGCGGCCGCTTCGACTTGGCGATTGCGCTGGGCATCCTGGCCGCTTCCGGGCAAATCCCCAAAGATGCGCTAGCAGAATATGAATGTATCGGCGAACTGTCGCTGGGCGGGGAATTGCGACCGATTCCCGGCGCGTTGCCGGTGGCGATTCATTGCCGTAACGCTTTCAGGCAACTGATACTGCCGGCTGGGTGCGTGGCGGAGGCTTCGTTAATCAAGGATTCGCAATTGCTACCGGCCAGAACACTACTGGAAGTCTGCGCCCATCTGGCGGGTCGGCAAGCCATCGCACCGCCCGACATCAAGCTCGGTTTCGAACAAGCGGTTTACACCGTGGATTTTGCCGACGTGCATGGTCAGTTTCACGTCAAGCGGGCAATGGAAATCGCCGCCGCCGGGAAACATAATTTACTCATGCTCGGACCGCCCGGCACCGGCAAGTCGATGCTGGCGGCACGCTTACCGACTATCTTGCCGGAACTCAGCGAACAGCAAGCCCAGGAAACCGCCGCGCTGGCCTCGATCAGCGACCATGGCCTGGATGTCAGTCGTTGGCGGCAACCTCCCTATAGAGCGCCGCACCACACCGCCTCAGCTGCGGCGTTGGTTGGCGGCGTGTAAACCGGAACGTATTTTGCGACTGACCGATATTTGGGGCTAATAAATGCGACTATGGCAATTTCGCCATTACTACCCTATATTATGAGCGCTTTTTGCGACTGAGTGCGTGTAGGCGTGAAACTTCAATACAACTAATAGCTAATATGGCCACTTACTCTCGCCTCCAACATACGCAAAGCCAAGAAGCAGCCTGTAACACCAAAGCATAAATCCAGATATACCAATTATTTACGAATTTAACCGATGAAGAGGACAATAAATGTCAGGATCGAATGGAAGTAGTGGCGTTGGAAGTGGCTTTTGGGAAGGCGAAGAAAGTTGTGAAACGTTAGTAATTGACACGCAACTTAGTTCCCCCAAACCCGATGTTATTTCGGACATCTCAGTTGGTGATCAGCTGGATATTTCCACACAGCAAATTGGAACCACCACAGTAGTCGTTGCGTTATATAAGAGCAAGGTTGCAGGTGGGTTGGCATCTCCGAAAGCACGACGGCTTCTTGAATGCTTGGCGGGCGGCACTCGGTACGTTGCTAGAGTCACCGAAAAGAACGACGGTCAAATCCGTGTGCGTGTTAGTCCTCAATGAATTCAACAACAGATAATGCTTACACTATCGCCGTTGTCGGCGGGGTGTATCGTGAACGCTGCATGCGACCAGCGTGGCAAGAGGTATATGGATCAGCAGGACGAGCCGCATCCGCTATGGCGGCAATGGGGATCTATGCTGAGCTATATACCTATTATGATTCCATAACTGAGCCGGTATTAATTTCTCGAGCAGCCATTGATGGGTTTAAGTTCTCAGGGGAAAGCATTCCAAAATCTACCCTTTTTGATTACGACCACGGTTTAGCCACTCCACGCATTTATAGTTTTGGTAGTCGTCAATCTTCGCTACGCCTAAAGGCTGAACAGATTTTACGCTTCGGTATGCTGGAAGGCTCTGCAGTTGTTCACAGCAAGAAAGTTGTTTACGACCCGCAGAGCCCAGCAAAGCCTGAGCCATTTCATCAAAACGGGTCCACAGCAGACGAACTTGCTCTGATTCTTAATTATAGCGAGGCCCGGATATTGAGTGGTGGCGTAAGTAGATCAGCTGACTCAATTGCCAAATCATTGATTCTTGATGGCCATGCTCAAGTTGTAGTCATTAAATGTGGTCCACTGGGTGCTTTGGTTCATGATGGTAAGTCAACTGATCTTATTCCAGCCTATCGATCGCGAACCGTATGGAAAATAGGCTCCGGGGATAACTTTGCCGCACATTTTGCATTGCGATGGATGGAAGAAGGGAAATCGGCCTTCGAAAGTGCAGACCTTGCCTCACGAGCAACAGCATACTATTGCCAAAGCAAAGGTTTTGCCATACCAGAAATATTTGAATCATTCACACCAGAAGCAATTGTTCCTTCTGAAGCATTCAGAAATGGGCGCCGTCCGGTTGTCTATCTGGCAGGTCCCTTCTTTACTTTGGCTCAGCTCTGGATCGTTGAGCAAGCGCGGAAAGACCTAACGGATATGGGGCTTGAAGTATTCTCTCCTTATCACGATGTGGGTTGCGGTAGTGCCGATGATGTAGTGATGCTTGACTTGGTGGGCATCGAGAAAGCGGACATTATTTTTGCCATTGGCGACGGCATGGATTCAGGAACAATTTATGAAATTGGATATTCGCGAGCCAAAGGTAAGCCTGTGATCGTTTATTGTGAGAACGAGTCGCAGGAAAACAAAAAAATGATGCAAGGTTCGTCATGCCTTATGTGCGATGACTATGTTAGTGCTATCTACCATGCGGTTTGGACTGCGTGTAGCTTATGAGGACTGCTTTATTATTATCGGGTGGAATGGATTCGTTGGCTGTTGCGTGGTGGAAACGTCCTGATCATTGCATTACTATTGATTATGGACAGCTCGCCGCCGAGGCAGAGATAACTGCGTCAAAGGTTATCTGTGAGAAATTAGGCATTGAGCATCATGTCATCAGTGTCGATTGCAGGTCTATGGGCTCGGGAGATATGGCAGGTACACCTCCAGATGGATATGCTCCTGCAAGCGATTGGTGGCCCTATCGAAATCAAATGTTGCTAACCTTTGCCGCCATGAAAGCACTACCCTTGGGTGTCAAGGCGATTTGGATTGGTTCTGTAAAATCCGATAAGTCCCATCAAGATGGCACTATCCAATTTCTGGAGAGCATGAACGCCTTACTCTCTCTCCAAGAAGGAGGCATGACAGTAAGCGCCCCTGCTATTGACATGACTACTCCCCAATTGATTCGACACGCAGGCGTTCCTAAAAATATTCTAGGATGGGCACACAGCTGTCATAAAGCAAACGTTGCGTGTGCAAACTGTCGCGGATGTAATAAGTATTTTGAGGTGCTTTATGAGCTCGATGGCGGAATGGACAGACCTGGGTAATCCTTTTCCGCGTCTAGTCCCGAATTGCTATACGCCTATCACTTGGCCCAAAGGAAACGTCATTCGATTTCCACTCACAGTTACAACTGAGGAAAGACAAGAATCTGTAATCAATATACTGCTCCGTCGTCGCACCCGACGCCATTTTTCTAATATTGGAATGGATTCGCTCGGTTCTTTACTTTGGATATCTTGTCGTACTCAAGAATTAGGCAGTGGCCACTTAGGGTTTCCTTTGTCGCGGCGCCCATGTCCATCAGGCGGCGCGATTCATCCCATCCACCTTCTTGTACTACTACCCCAAGAAAACTGTTGGTACCGTTACGATCCTATGGAGCATGGGCTGCACGAAACACCCAGTAACCTAGATGCAACAATAGTGAAGAGTTCGATGCAGAACATAGTAACTGCGCCATCAGCGACATTGCTCCTCCTTGCCGCAGAACCAGGCATGACGGCGGCAAAATATGAAGCCTCTGCAAGTTTGATATGGAGAGACGCCGGCGTAATGCTTGGGATATTAGCCATCGCTGCAGAAGCTCTTAATCTCAGTTTTTGTCCTTTGGGAGTGACTGGCGAACCTTGGGTGAGTCAACTACTCGAACAACCGGGTTTGTTTGGTGTCGGTGGTGCCTTTGTTGGAACGACTCCGCCCCCTTGATGAACCAGCCGCAAGAACCTCAGACGAGGAGCGGGGGCAAACACCAGCTAAACTCCCTCCCATCAATTGAGTAACGGTCCGAGGAGCTGACATCATTTCAAACCAAATAATTGCATCCAACTCCGAAGGACGCGTGCCGATAGCGTCGGCAAAACGTATAAACTGTTCCTCTAGTTCTAAATAGTTTTTCTCTACCGTTAGATTTTCATCAAAGAACTTCGCAAGCGCACCCGCCCGCAAAACGTGGATATCCAATATGGCAACATCGTCAGCGTCTAACCAATTACGAGCCACCCATGAAGCTGTTTTTAGTCCAATGCCTGGCAATTGGATGAGCCATTGGCGTAATGCCTTTCCACTGTCTAGTGGTGGAGTTTCTGCAGACAAACGGGATAATGCTGTACTCAAATAGCGGGCTTTCTGTTTCGCAAAGCGGTATCGAATCTGACGTCCATCGATTTCAAGCGGATGGGAAAGTACATCAAATATCTCTGATTCGGTTGGCGTGTTAGCCAATATCCCAAGTGCTTGGAGTCTTTGAAACGCGGCAAGGCCGACACTAGCCGGAATTCCGTGTCCGCCCAAAAGACAGGCGCCCACCTCCTCGGCAAGTGTACTTCCTAATCGGTGTCGCGGAGATATTCCTATGATTCGGCGTGCCATGACCTGGTAAGTCCAATATGCTGGAGTAGGAAACGCTTCAATTGGTCCCCAAGGAATTCCAGGCAGCACAAAGGTGTCGGAAGACGGCAGTTCGATTTGCACTACGGCAGCACCTGTGAAAACTGCAGCGGACTGCCTCATGAGTGTCTTGACTCAGTTAAGTACTGTGCATTGAGTGCACGCAAAACGTGTTCTCGCTCAACAGGTTCCATACGGTCAAACCGATCAAACAAACGCTGATGGCGGCGCTTGTTCGTCTGCCGATCTCGATATGTCTCTCCAAAATATGAAGCGTCATGAAGCATGGTTGGGGGAGGAAAATTCATCCAGACACACTCTGTACGAACATCTACATGTGTCTTATACAAAAATGTCGCCTTTCGCCAATTCCTTAGACGCACCTCATACATCGGGTTGTCGTAACCCGAAAGCATTACCATGCAAGGCAAAGTGATCAGGACATCCAACAACCTGCAGTGATCTTTATACGAATATTCATGCCGATAAATTTTCGAATTTCTTCGGGATTCGGGTAAATATGGGGGATCGGCGTAAATTAATTCGCCCCCTTGGTAATCATACGTTTCAAGGAAAGAAACGGCGTCACCGTGTATCAGAGTGCAATAGTCCGGATATCGTTGTTGCCAAGTTGCAATGACCGCCTCATCTGCATCAATACCAAAATTGATTTGAGCGGCCCTTTTGTTTCTTAGCACAGCTCCACCACCTAGGTGAGATTCAATATAGGTTGTGTGAGCCGGCATTAGATTAATTAGCCGATGGTAGCATTTGCCTTTTCCGCCTGGATATATCATGCACAAATCATCGTCAATTTTGACGATGATGTCAAGTGGTTGTGGTACTGGAGATAATGAGTATCGAAGAATGCGCTATCCATCCCTCCACCCGTGCTCAGCCTCATCTTTCTTTGGCTGAGCGGGCGCGGGCGGAGATGGCGCTAGCATGGTTACGACAACGTCTTTCGGAGACCGCAATTGGCGTTCATTTGGATGCCTATCAAGTGGCAATTGCCCCCAATAGAACAACGAAACACGCTGCCTGGGCAAAGCGTGTTAATGATGATGGGCTTACGCGGCGTCAGTTCATTCGGTTGTACGGCACTGGAACCGTTCGCCAACCAGGCAAACACTTTGTGACTTTACCGTTACTTTGATTTTCAGTAAGAGCTTTCTTGACTTACCACCTTCCATGGACCGGAGGGTGTAGTTTTCAGTATCTATAACTATATTGTAAGTTTGGTCGCAGACATGAACACTGAAAACGCTCGGCCATCTCTCCAACCGAATTTTTTGGGGGCTCTTCTGAAAAATTAGAAAACTTTAAACTGTGGTCCGCAATAAACACCAAGTGTCAATGCGTCATAAGAATTAAAAAAGGTTTCAAAATAAAAGCGATGTTGACCTCCATTGTCATCAGACAAAATTAGCTCAGCTTCGCCTAAAGAACCTCCTTTCTGACCGCCACAATAACTTGAAACCGCTTCAAATAACTCAACTTCGGGCAATTTCGAAAAGCGTGCAGCGAAAGCCGGGGATTGGATAAAGTATCGGCAGGGTCTATCAACATCGAAAACCGGACGTCGAGAAATATGGGGATGACAGGAAATCAGGCCAACTAGCGGCTGCTCAACACCGAATGTCTCGATGAAACGATAAAATGTGGTTGTAAGTGTATTGCCAAATCTAGTATGTAATTGACGAATGGATTTTATCGTCGGTTCCAGGGATTGAGCTTCGTCGACGAAGCGCTCACGTAAGAACAATAACCGTCCAGCTGCAAAATTTGCTTCTGCTTCAACCTGCTCATGGCATTCAAAAGATAACGTTTGGTTATTATCACCAAGCATCATTTCCTCATGCCACGGTATCAAACTATGACCTATTTCATGGGCTTCGTTCCAACGGTGTTTTTTTAACGGGAGGTCACCGTCAAGCAGGATGCGCTTTCGATCTGGCAGATATAAAGCCTTTAAATCTAATTTCTTGATTGCCTCAATAAGGAGTGTGGGACGCTTATAAACTTGGATAGCGGCCACGCGAATTCGACTAATGGTCTCCTGAGCAATTCCTGGGTCATTTGCTGTGTAGAAGGCTAGATCAAGATTTAATAACTCTCGAACATCCTCTAAGCGTAGTGGAGGTTCAGGATTCCCAAGTCCCCTTAAGATACGCTCAACCCTATTATCAATATCTTGTACGGTTTTCCGAGGAAGAATGAGATTTTTAGCCAATGGGTTTCTCGATTCCTACTCTGAGCCGATTACAGCAACAAAAGCTTCGAGCGCGGCACGCTCTTCTGGCGAAAGTTCGGCAACAGGCTCTAATCGTGCCGCAAAACGAACGCCTTCTTCAAGGATCCTAGAATCTCGAGGTGCAGTAAGTCCAGCTACCTGTAAAAGGTTGCGATGCGGAACTTTAAAGTAATTCGCAAGCTGATAGACGGTTCGGTTTTGTGGTTTATGGTGTGCATCATCTTCAATTTCAAGTAACTCGGCAATCTCAACATCACTATCTTCGGCGAGTTTTTCAATTGTCAATCCGCGGTTGCGGCGCATTAACTGAACGAAACGGCCGAAAACAATGCCGGATTCATCAAGGGTGTCGGCTACCGGAAGAGCATCTTCGTGCAAAATTGGATCGAAGGCCAACACACCGGCTCCGATTTCCGCATCCCCTTCGAGATGCGCCATTCTTAGGCACCATTCTTTTGTAATTTCTATTTTCATAACTGGCCCCCTTTCGTGATGAAAGCAACCGCTTGCTGTTCTGTCATTTCAAAATAGTGTAGTCCTTGATAATTAGGGTCACTCCCTAAGTCGGTCATGCCGCAACTATTAGCATAGAAGTTATTCGCTTGCGGCAGTGAGTGAAGGCCGATACGTCCCTTAAAGCCTTCTTCTTTACTAAGCATAATAGCCGCGAATATAAGAATGCTTCCTATGCCACGATAACGAGGTGGATCAAATAATAATTCTTTGCGGTTCCAAGGAGCATTCTCAATATACTCAATGTAAACAAGATTCTTGCCCTTCTGGCATTCGATGCGACAGCGTTTACTCGGCGTATCGACAATCATCATGCCTTGAGTCATTCCGTCACACATAATGCTGAAACAAGGATATGCCAGCATTTTTTGTAAACATTCCGTTTTTTTGCGCCAATTCCAATGTCGGCTTTGCGGCCAGTGTTTTCGCTCTACCCCCGCGCGATTCAAACGCTGTAAAGCTAGAAGGAGCTCCATATTCCATTCCGCTTCCCAGTCAGCAAGTTGCTTTTCAGTAATTGCATCCCATAGTTCGGCATCGACGGATATGCCCTGTTCGACATTGAAAAGAGCGATAGGGCTGACTGTAACAGTCATAGCATCATAACCTCTGTCTTTTCTTTGGTTAATTCTTCCTCAAAAAGTAGCTTATCGCCTTTCTCAAGACGAGCCTCAACCAACTGATACAGCCGCAATGCTTGGCGCAATATAGTTGTTTTGTTTAGGTCTTTTTTTATGCACAACTCCTCTAAGACGCGCATTTCCGCGTCTGTGAGGTTAAGTGTCATCGTTTTCTTTACAGGGGTCATACAGTCTCCTCGGCGCGAACTTATTCTACAAGCAAAAACGATTTTGTCAATATTGAATAGCTTTAATTTAGCCAAATAATAGCTGTTGACTAGCTAAATTTTAGCTGTTTATAATGTATCCATGCTGGTTGTCCAGTGAAACTAATATGGTGATTTGTTATGACTACCAAAGTAATTGAAAGCGTTAGTGACGCTAAAATCATGGAGCTATTCCTGCACGGTAACGGCCATCCTCAGATAATCCACGCTAGTTTGAATGAGACTTTGAGGGAGGTTTTTGAAAAATTAAATTCAGTTCCGCACGAAGGATTGTTTGTTTTTGTTGGCGAATCCGAAGAGGCAATTCATCTGCCAAACGAGGATGCTGACATTCATGAGCCAGCTGATATTAATTTGTCCGTTGAAAGTCTTGGTCTCTTTGAGCACCGACACATTCATATTAGCGCCGCCCATAGGGTTGAAGTGACGGTCTATTTTAATGGTGGCAACCATAAACGTCGGTTCTCTCCCGCCACCACCATTGCGACAGTAACCACTTGGGCGAAAAGGCGTTTTCATGTTGATCCAAAAGATGGCGCCGATTTAATACTCGCGATTAAACCTAGCGAAGAACATCCACGCTTGGATCAACATTTGGGGGAATTGATCGAGAAAGGTTCGTGTGAACTTGCGTTCGATCTAGTTCGTGAAATTACCCCTCAGGGTTAACAATCATGGTGGTAACAATAGCGCAACGACTGTTAACAGAAGATTTGCAACGTGCGGATTTTCGGATTGGTGCATCAAAAAATTACTGGCGACTCGCAGAGGAAATTTCGGAGGGCGACTGGCCATTTGTTTACACCTGGATTGAGGCGGCCCCGCGCCAAAATAGTCCAAACCGATTTTTGGTGCGTTGGAATGTGGAGGGTTATGGGACTCAACCAACAACTGGCGCTTTTTGGAACATGGAGATCAATAATTTTCTTCAACCGGACCAGTGGCCGAAAGGGCGTCCCGGCTCGGTTGTAGAGAGCGTGTTCAAAGTAGCTGGATGGGCTGCACCGGGTCAAGGGTTTTATCACCCCTATGACAGGCAAGCCCGAAACGGGCACGATTGGCAAAGCACAAATCCGAAATTCCTTTGGACGGAACAAAACACACTGACTGACTTCATCAGCTTAGTACACCGATGGCTTAACTGCGAGGATTATTATGGCTGCTGAACAAAATATCAAAATCCCCTTCCTAACTTGGCTACTTCTGGTTGCCGAGTTGAAAAAGCGGGGTAAAGGTCGCCAAGAAAGCGGGGCGTTTCTGCTTGGTAAAACCGGCGCAACTAAGCGGCGCATTGAGACTTTCGTTTGCTACGACGATTTAGACCCCAGTGCACTCTTAAGCGGCGTAGTGGTATTTCATGGGAGTGGATTCTCAGCATTATGGGAATACTGCGCCAAAAATAGCTTGCAGGTTTTAGCCGATGTGCATACCCACCCGACAAGGGATGTCCGGCAAAGCTATATCGATAAAAGCCACCCGATGATTCCGGTACCAGGCCACATTGGTCTTATCTTGCCTAGATATGGCAATACCTCTAAATGTTCACTAGTAGGTGTCGGTATACACGTATTTCAAGGACAAGGATGCTGGAAATCATTCTCTCACAATGACCCCGGAGCACCGGTGAGTCTTAGCTTATGGTGATCTCATGAAGTCGGAAATTTTGATGCACGATGGTTTATCCCGGATAGATAAATTATTTTTGGACCAAAAGACCCTGGAACCAAAGGATTCTCTCCATCGTAGAAGACAACGGGGTCTTCAATTACATGCTGGCGATGACATCAAAGCATCTTATGGTTTGCAATTAGCTCTACTTACAACTGTCAATCTTGGCGTAAGATGCTTTGCTGGAGAAGTCGTCATAGTTGCTTCTGCCGATGTCTGGTTGGCACCATGTCTGGTTCCAGTCGTTCGATCAACAACGATTGGGGATGCGATCATTGAGCTAGGCGGCAAAACTGCATTATGGAACGGAGTCATTCCATGTAACCGCTATTTGATTCTTGGGAATGCTGAGTACAATGAGCAAGCCGTCAGAATCACCTACGATGGATGGCGTGTTACGGTAGGCCCGGCCAATCAGATATCTCGCTTGGCGGAGTCCCCCTACTGTCCACTTGCAAGTATTGCCGCAGCAGCTATTGCAGTCGGTGAGATTTTTGCGGAATTCGCTGGCATCAGTATAACCGCCACAAGACGTGTCGTTACGTTTTCGCTTTGGCGACCGGATCTCCCAGCAGAACACCCTGATGCAATAGGAGAACCACTGGCTGAATTACCTTGCAATATTGGCGTATTTGGACTTGGTCATCTCGGGCAGGCTTATCTATGGGCACTTGCAGCTTTACCATATCGGTCGCCCAAAGAGACAACAATTTTATTATGCGACGATGACCTTATTGAAATCCCGAATGTTGAAACAGGTGCTTTAATTAATGACGCTGCGGTAGGCAGATTAAAAACCCGCGTCATTGCAGAGTGGCTTGAGTCACGCGGATTCTCTACCAGACTGCTTGAACGGCGAGTAGACGACAACTTCAGATGCACCGCAAAGGACCCGCATATTGCTCTTTCAGGCTTTGACGATAATAGACCCCGGCAATGGCTGTCAAATGCCGGATTTAAGGCAATTTTTGATAGCGGACTTGGGGGCGAGGCGAACAACTTCGATACCATCGCTTTTCATTCTTGGCCGAATCCGCGAGTTGCATCTATGGTTTGGCCTATGGAGTCGGCAGAAGAATTAGCTAAACGTGATTTGCGAAAATTAAAGCAGATTACTGATAATCCGGCTTATCGGACGCTCGGCGCGGATGAGTGCGGTCGATTATTGGTGACAGGAAAATCGGTCGCAGTTCCTTTTGTAGGGGCAACAGCTGCAAGTATTGTGTTGTCCGAGATGCTTAAATTGATAAATGGTGGTCCGACTTTTAGCGATATGAAACTCCGACTCTGTTCCGGTGCAGGAAAGTTTGAAGGACTTAAATCAAGGAATGCTCCATCAGCAATACGAGGATTGGTAACACAATTAGCAAAATCATTGAATCTGTAAAACTCCCATGTGTTCGTTCTTAATCGCACATTTTGAATGAGCGACAGATTATTTGCCCTTGCGAAATCTCGAGTGAGTTGACCACCTAACCAGATATCTCGACTTCGTGTTAATTTGAACGTATTTTGCGACTGAGTGCTTGTAGATGCGAAATTTACATTCGACTAACAGCTCCTATGGCTTCTGCATTCCTGCCTCCAATATTCACAAAGCAAGAGGCTGGCTATAGCACCAAAACTAAACAGTCACTTGCTAAAACAGGTGAGTTTGAATAACGGATTGAACGTCTGGAGACGCGTCGACTAAGCGACGCATCTTAATGCAAAACTTCAAATTTCATCAGCCCACGCTGTAATTGAATACATAGCCAAGCCGACGCAATCCCGAGCAACCAACGACCGCCCAATTCGCAAAACACCATCCAGTCTACAAACCATGGTATAGCACGGGGGTTACTGCCGGACTCGGCGATGTCTTGAAACGATATTTCCAATTTGCCTAATAGCTGTGCCGGTAAAGTCGCCATGACTACGAGAATGGCTGTGAGCAAACCCAAACCGAGCAACAATAACCGTTGCCGCCAGCTTTGCACCGGCCACACCAGCAGAATCGATCCTTCAATCACCAGCGGCACAAAGCTATGAAGTAAGTGAGCCGATGATTTCAACTCGGTGCCAGGCGGAATGAAATGATTGGCGTTCAAATAAACAGGCGGCAACACCCAGGCAGACAATTCAATCGAATAATCTAGTTGTGATTGCGCTGATTTGAGTAAGTTTAAGCTGGGCGATAGGTCGGGAGCCATCGAGATCATGACCGCCTTAAGCAGCGGGAACAGCCCTTTTGCCAGCCACTCCCCAAAATACAAAACCAAGCCGGACAATACCAGCCAAGCCAGCAAGCCTTTTAGAGTCAGAACAAACAGCTCACGCCGGCTCATGGAGTCTATTTGTCGAACCGAACGCCCACCAGGCAAAATAGAAGCATCCCAACACCACCATCAATGTCGGTGCCACATAGGTATGAATCAGCTGAAACCAACTGGGTTGGTAGGTGATGACAAAATACAACACGCAAATGCGCAAGAGATTTAGGCCATAGATCAAGCTGGTGCCCAGTAGCAGGCCCAACACCTTCCGCTTTAATTCGGATGGAAAAGCCAAAACGGCGGACACCACCAAAAATAACACCCCAGCACCGTCACAGCCGCGCACGATCTCCAGGTTGGCTTTGGCGGAAAGCAGATGATTTTGCTTGGCAAAAACATGTTCCAGCGGAGCCAGCCAGTTAAGCACATCCGCGCAGACCGTCACTACACCATGGTAATAGATGACATTGGAAAACAGGTCGACCGGAATCTTAAAGTAAGCGTAGTCGAAAAGCACGTAGCAGCCTACGAATAGCGTGAAAGTAAGCCATTCATGATTTTTTCCGGTAAAATTCGTGTTGTTATTCACTTACAAAAAAATCCTTGCATCCTGGGCATACGTTATCGCTTTAATCCTATTTTTTACGTGTATGCCGGCTGGTACCCTTACATCAAAAGGTCCGTGCTCATTCAATATCTATTGATTGGTCGTCATATGTCCACTCAAAGCACTCATCACGCTCCGCCTTAAAAAAATAAGTACGAGCTACTTGGATTGCGGTTGCCAAAGAAACCAATATACGACATGAATAATCACCTGGCTGGAAACCAATAACCAAATTTTGAGTACCAGCTCTCGATCCAACGGGTGCCATGACATAACTATGTTTATCATCTTGAGAAAAAAAAACGATAAATCCTTGCTTTGGATTTCCACCTATAGTCAAAGAAGTCCCGTTATTAGCGGAAATGAATACGCAACTATGCTCTAGTGCATTTAACGCTTTGATACGATCTTCTATTTTTAACCAATCCGGGTTTTCAATATGACCTTCTGGACCAGACAAACAGTCCCAATTTAATTCCGTAACACGGCTAAATTCTACGATAGACATTTTATTTTTTATTAATCGGCTACCCAAAGGACTTATCACTTCTAGCGATTCTAGGTCTGGTTCTTTCATCTCTAAGGTGGATTACCTATTGGCGAGTCCACCTTAGAGCGTTAAGGGTTACTCAACCAAACTTAATTGAATCTGTAATTTCTGCTGGGTCATCAACAGCAGCTAATGCCTCATATATCGATTCATTGAGCTGCGGCGACTTGTCGGATAAAGCAAAAAGCAATGCGGAAGCAGCCCTTGCTTTAGAAAAAATATTAATTGCTTTGCTATCACCAGCTTCATCTAATTGAAAGTATAAATCGTCAAGATTAGAAACCAATAAACTGAGCCTATTTATTAAAACCTCATCAGGCAATCTATCTTCACGAATACACTGCAAGGCATTTTCAACTTCATCACCGTCTAATTCTGTGCGCGAAACAGCAATAGAACATGCAGTGGCTACAGCCCTAAGTTGCATTGAAAAAGGTGCTTGCCTAAAAGCCAAAGCAAATTCAGGAAATGCGGGATCAAGCCGGGAAGCAGGTGTCATGTCATGAAGCTATCCTTAATTTAAGCCCGCAGTCAACCTACCTCGAAGCTATAGTAAATTACGTAGCAGGACGGGCAATTAAATCAAATTCGTTTGAAAGCTCTATATCGACGTCTGCCCTGATAATCTCGAAATCTGTCTCCCCCTCATTGAAACGAATATTGATTTCTGGTACACCGCCTTCGGCATGATTAAGAAACTCGACTTGCAATGAATATTTCCCAGCTGGAATTTCTAGCGGAGACAAGTCTGAAATACTTCCGATCTCAATTTTTCCATCAAAACTTTCAAATGGCACCCTAAATGCTCTAATACATTCAGTACCAAGCTTCTGAATTGGCTCGTTGATAAATAAATTAACTTTGTGATCACCATCCGCAAATAACGCGCGGAACGAGACGCTGCCGGGTCTCCATGAAAAACCCTGTGAATAGTTTCGATCACTCCAGTCATTGAAGGGTTGAGCCAGCGAGCTTGCAAATATACATAGCTGGGAATATGACAAATAAATGTTTAATCCTAATTTAGACATTAGTCAGTTACCTTGATTCTAACTTTATCTCCATTTGCGAGCCCACGACAAGCATTCCCAATACATGCCCCTGCTGCCATATTGTCCCTTGGACTAATTGGTCTTACACTTGCGCCTGCTCCTCCCTCTTTAAACATCGCCGGAGGATACTCATCTAATTGTTTGCCGGTGACCTTGGGTATTCCGCCGATTGATGCCTCCCTGTTAGTAGATGCTGCATCACGAGCAATAGTTAGAATATCTGGATGACCAGCGTTCTGCGCATCGGCAATATGGTCCGCTGCTTCACCATATTTCGCACGAGAAATAGGTATTTCCTTCGCTACGTTTTGTACAGGAATATTATCAGCCTGCCTAGCCAAATCAACACCTTTATCAGCCCAACGTCCTATCCTGGCGGCATCGCCGATGATGCCGGCCACCGGAAACATGCCGGCTATTGAGGTGGAGGTGCCGAAGGCATCACCCTGATAGGCGTAAATACTGGCCGCACCCAGTCCGGCGGCTTGCGAGACAACCGGCACTTCGGAGGAAGCCAATATATCCAATCCGAATTGTCCTGCACCGCCCCAACCAATCTGGCTGACAATATTGCTGGCGGTGTTGTAATAACTCGCCCCCGCACTCCAGGCATTGGAGACTTGATTGGCAAACAAACCATTCGGATCATTGTAGTTGATCGGATTATTGCCGACGTAAGCATACCGGTTAATGCCGTCCGCATATCCAAGAGGGTCTCTTGCGGTAAACCGAGTCTGGTTCGGATCGTAATACCGCGCCCGGTAGTAAGTCAGCCCACTGGCGTCCGGTTCTCTGCCGGTGTAGCCATACTGCGGCACCGTGCCTACGCCGCCGATCTTGCTACCGTAAGCGTCGAAGCGTTGGGTGGCGGTGACGGCTTTTGTTGCGTTGGTGGTCGCCAGAGCGGAGCCCAGGCCATCCTGGTGGTAGTACTGGGCCGTCGCCGTCGGCAGGTTGACGTTGCCGGTTAGCCTTGCCAGGGGGTGGTCTGTGCCGGCCTGAACGTAAACGGCATTGGCCGTGCTCCAGCCTGTTTGTGGATATTCAGCGTAGATATTCTGTCCGTCGTACAAATAGTTGGTGGTGGTGGTAGCGCCTTCGGTTTTCTGGGTACGGCGGCCTTGGTCGTCGTATTTAAAGCTGCCGGTGGTGACGGCGTTGACTTGGATTTGATTGAGTCGATTGAAGCTGTCGTAGCCGGTTTGGTTCTGAGTGCTACCCGCGCAGACCGTATCGCTGGTTCTGGTGACTGTTGTGCCGCTGCATTTTTTGGTTTGCTGGCCGCTGTTGTCGTACAGGTAGGCTTCCAGCAAGCTCCCGCTCAGGTTGGTTTGGCGGACTTCGGTCAGTTGGTTGGCCGCATCGTGTTTGTAGGCCGTGGTGCTGGTGGCCGGGACGCCGATTTGCTTTTGCACCCGGTTGCCGTAAACGTCGTGACTAAAGCTTTGGGTTTGGGCGGTGGTGCCGTTTTGGACTTGGGTCAACCGGTCCAGCGCGTCATAGCTGTAGGTGTAGCCGAGGGTGGCTTGGCCGGATAAGGTTTCCTGGTTGGTTTTCCTTCTGCCCAGGCCGTCATAGCTGTATTGGCTTTGTTGGATGACCGTCGCGGCGTTTTTGTGGGCGATGTTGTTGAGACTGTTGTCGGCGTTCCATGCCAGGGTTTGATCGATGCCGTTGGGATAACGGGCTTCGACCAGTCTGCCACCGTTGTCGTAATCGAAGGTGTAATGGTCGAAGTTGGGCGCCCACAAGCTGATTAGCCGGCCCACTTCGTCATACAGGTAGTAAGTGCCGCGACCATCGTTATCGGTCAGGCTGTCCAGCTGGCCGCCGGGGCTCCAGGCGTAGCTGAGGTTTTTTTGGCCTCGGCTGTCGGTAACGTCTTGCAGACGGTGGGCGGCGTCGTACGCGTAGTCGTAGGCCACTTCGAGCTGGCTGCCCGGCGTCGGGCTCCAGGTTTCGGCGCGGGTGGTTTGCCCTAGCGGGTTGCGGGTGTAGTCGATCTTTCTGCCGTCTTCGGCGGTGGCGCTGAGCAGTTGGTGGCCGTAGTCCCAGACGTAAGTCAGGGTGTGGCCGGCTGCGCCAGGCGTTTGCACGGTCTTGACGTTGTTGTTCAGGTCGTAGCTGAAGGTGGTGACCTGGCCCAAGGCATCGGTTTCAGTGAGTTTGCGGCCAAAGTCGTCATATTGAAAGCTGACCTGGGTGGCGACGGTGTCGCTGCTGCTCGCGCCGGTGTCGGCGTTGATGGCCGTGCCGCCGTCAGCAGTAGTCTGGCCGGCTTGAATGGTTTTCAGATTGCCCAGGTTGTCATAGCTGTAGCGGGTCAGTGGCCGTATGCTTTGGTTGAAGGTGGCACTGGTGGGGTTTTGGTCGACATAGGCCGGACCTGCCACGCGGATCAATTGGCCCAGGGCGTTATAGGTATTCAGGCTATCGCGAGCGGTTTCACTGGAACCCGCCGCCGGGGTATCGGTGGTTTTGACGACGTGGCCCAGCGCGTCGTAGTCGAACTGGCGGATTTGACCCAGGGTGTAGCTGGCGATCTTGGGTTGGGTAACCGTTTTCAGGCGACCGTCTTGTGCGGCGTTCCAATAGCTGTAAAGCGTGCTATTGCCGTTGGGGTCGGTGACGGCTTTGACCCGGCCGGCGGCATCCAGCTTGCGGCTGACGTTGTGCCCGGCTTTGTCGTAGGCCTTGGTCCAGCGGTTGACGGCGTCGTAATCGAAACCCAGGGTGTAGTTGTCCGGGTCGGTGATTTGGGTCAGGTTGCCGGCGGCATCGTATTGGTACTGACTGACGTGGCCGCCGGCGTCCAGGGTTTGCTCAAGGCGACCGACGGTATCATAGTGGCGGTAGGCGCTGTCCCATAGTCGGATTTTGCCGTTTTGGCTCAGTTCCAGTTCGTTAGCCGTCAGGCGGCCATCGCCATCGTAGAAGTAATTACGCGGGTGGCCGGCGGCATCGGTGCCGGTCAGCGGCAGGTTGTCGGCGTCGTAACTGCTGCTGACGGTTTGCCAGTCGGCGTCTATGCCAAGTGTTTGCCGGCCCAGGTTGTCGAATTGCAGCGTGGCGGTATCGGTGGTGTCGGATGCATTGATTAGGCCGTCGCCGGTCTTGTCGCCCTGGCGGGCGAGCTGGGTGGGATACAGGGTGTTGGCATCGTAAGTGGTGGTAACGGTCGGTCCCGTGCCGCCGGCAAAGTTGCCCAGCGTGGCGCCGCTGAAGTCGCGTAAGGTCTTGGTTTGGGTGGGTTGACCGGTGGCGGCGTCGACATTGCGTTTAGTCCAGGCAACGATGTTGGCCAAGGCCGGGGTGGTGCCGGCGGTCGGCGCGATGCCGGCTTTTAAGCGGACGCTATCGGTCAGGTTGCCTTTGGCGTCGTATTTGAGCAGAGTCCAGTTGCCCTTGGCGTCCTTGATGCGCTGCGGGGCGTTGAAGGTGGTGAAATCGTAGTATTCAGTAGTGGCGCCGGAGGGCTGGGTGATGCGGGTGACGTTGCCGACGCCGTCGTATTGGTATTGCGCCTGCAAACCCGCCGGGTCGGTTTCGCTGAGGCGATTGAAGGCTTTTGCGGGATCGGAATCGTAACTGTAAGTGTGTGCGGCGCCGGCTTCGTCGACGATGCGCAGCGGATTGCCGTTGGCATCAAAGGTATGCCGGCGTTCCAAGCCGCGTTCGTTGACGGTGACGGTTTCGCGGCGGAAGTCTTGATAACGGAAGGTGGTGGTCTCGGGCAACAGCGTGCCGTTATTATGCCGTTGGTGGCGGAACACCCGACCATCGACGTAGTAGGAAAAGCGCATGCCTTCGCCTTGCGGGGCGGTGGTGGTTTTCAGGGCATGGTTCAGATTTTGGCCGTCGGCGCTGCTGTAATAGGCATAGGTGACCGGCGCATGCTGACTGGCGACAGCCAGCGGGCTTTTGTAGCTGGTCAGGTTGCCGTTGCCGTCGTAGCCGTATTGATGGGTGGCCAGCACGCCGCCGCCGATGGCTAACACTTGCACTTGGTCGATGCGATTAGCCGTGTAATGAAACGCCAGTTTACGGCCCGGGCCGTCGGTCACCGTACACAGCAAGTTGCCGCAACCGGTGTTGTAAGCCAGGCTCAGGGTGTTGAGGTTGCGATCCTTGATGGTCAGCAAACGGGCCGCTTGCCCGGCGGTGACGCCGGTATTACTCTCGAAGCCGTAGCGCAGGCCGTTCTTTTCGGTGACGCTCCAGCTGCCGTCGGCTTCGCGTTTCAGCGCGGTATACATGCCGGGCGCGGCCTGGAAGGGACTGTTGACCGGCACACTGCTGCCGGCCAGACGAAAGAAACGTTCTGCGCCGCTGCCGTCCAGCCAGCCGACTTTCACAAAACCGCCGTCTACGCCGTAAAAGTTCAGTTTGTGGTTGAAGCTGTGGGTCCAACCGAAACCCAAGGGGCCATCCTGGGGATTGCGGCTGTTGTAGTTGCGTTCAAATACCAAGGGCAAGCCCCGGCCCGGTAAGGAAATATCCTTTTCGCTGTGGTACAGATTGCCGGTGGCCAGGTTGACCGGGTCGCCACCCCAGCTTTGCAACCAGTTTAAGCCGTTGGACAGCGTGGTGGAGTTGATCGGGAAGTTGCTGAAGAAGTTGCTGGGCAGGTAGCTATCGCGCGGAAAGCTGGTGGCGACCGGGGTGGGGTTGACCAGTGCCCAGCCGCCGCCCAGTTTATTGATCATCGCGGAGATATAGCCCTTGGCTTGGTTTTCAGCCATGAAAACCCCACCATTCCATGGTTGCAGATTGTTGTTGGTTTGACCGTCGGTGTAGGCGATTTTTTTCTTGGACACCGTCACTGTGGCGCCGTCGCTAACGTAGGCCGTAATGTTGACTTTAAATGGATCCATACTGGTATCCATCAACGTCGACCAGTCGCCGATATTGGCCGAGTTCAGCGTGACCAACGGATTGGCGCCGCCCGATTCACCGGCAAACTGCAACCCCCGCACCGTCGAGACGGCATCGGTACGAATCAGTTCCTGCCAAATAAAGTACTCGTAGGCCGACAGGGTATAAGCCGATAATTTAAAGGTTGACCATATCTCGTTGCGTAAAGTAGCGCTATCAGTTGCCGTCGTATCGAGTTTTACGAACTGGGCCAGACCGCCCTTGACATCGATATAAGGGCCGCTCGGGTGTACCGCAAAAGGCAAGTCGAACAGGTAATCGACCTTGAGACCGGCTGCGGTCAGGCCCAGATGAGTACCGCTTTCGCCGCTGACCCCTTGCAGTTCGCCCAGCCGTTGGTTGGCATCGGTGACATAGCGCAGGTATTTCAGCAAGGCGATATGCAACAGTTCGCCTTCGGTATTATCGTAATTGGCAGCGTTAGCCGGCGTCGGCGCCGTGGGCGCGGCTTGCACCGATTGGATCAATCGGTCGGACCGTTCCGCCAACAGACGATCCGAACCTTGGCGGGCGTAGGCCATCAGCGCGTGATGGGCGCCGGCTTTCAAATTGGTGTAGACGGTTTTGTTGAAACAATGCTGATCGGAGTCGGGCGCGCTGTTGGCGGGGTCATCATTGGGACATGAGGGGCTACGCGAGGTGTCATCCAAGTTGACCTTCATGATCAACCGATGCTCCGTACCCAAGGCGATGGAACCGGTACCCGTCGTTTGGATTACGCCGTCGACTTTGATAACTGGATGGAGATTAACCAGGCTCGGCGGGGTGGCCAGATCGCCGTTCCAGTTGTTCCAGAGGGTTTGCGAGGCGGCATCCGGCACATAGGATAGCGTCACCCGCTGATGAACGATGGACGGCAGCGACAGGATTTGCTCGGCGACCAGATCGGTGCCGCTACTATCTTTGACTTTGATGGACAGGCGATAGCGGTGGCTATTCGGCAGACTAGCGATTTCAGATGAACTGGTGCCGGCCCAACTGCCGTATTGCACCACTTGGTAAGGTAAGGTGATCGGCAAAATGTCATAGGTTCTGGCGATTTGTTTGCCCAGATAGGGTACGTCCAACAAGGTGTTATCCGCGTTCAGGCCCTTGATGTAGGTTTCGACCTGAGACTCGTACCGTTCATGCGGCAGGGTATGGGTACGACCGGCCAGATAACCGGTGGCGCTGTAGTCAAAGGCAACGTTCTGTTGAACACCGGCGATGCCAGGTTGATAGGTTTTGTCCTTGAAACTGGGGTCTAGCGGAATCCAGCGATAGCCCGTGTTGTCGGCAGACGCGCCCCGGTAATTGCCGTAAGGCAAACAGGCTTCCACCCATACGTGGCGTAATTGGATGCCGTTCGCATAGGAGCCGGCGCCGGGATTTTGATTGGTAGCCAAGATGGACGCGGCTGCCTGATAGGTTTTAGCGCCGATCCAACGTGGGCCTCTACCGTTAGCACCTAGGTTCGAGGCGTCGCTTACCTGGATGTCGCCCAATACATAGCGAGACGGTATGTTAGAAGCGCGCAGCAGTGCGATCAGCAACGACGCTTGGTCGGTGGCGCCGCCAGCATTGCTGTACAAGGTGCCGAGTGAGCCTTTCATCGATCCGAAGTAAGGTTCGAAACGGATGTTGTTATAAACGTACTGGTATAGTTTGACCGGCGAGTAATTCAGTTTCGCGGCAAGATCTCGGATTTCCTGGGAGATAACCACGTCTTCCGTCGCGGCCAAATCGGTCGGCGCGTAACCGCAGGCCACCGCTTCGTTGGGCGTCGTCGGCACCGCCGCTTCAGCCGGCGTCCCCAACATATCCAGCA
Source organism: Methylomonas methanica (assembly GCA_001644045.1). Taxonomy (GTDB): domain Bacteria; phylum Pseudomonadota; class Gammaproteobacteria; order Methylococcales; family Methylomonadaceae; genus Methylomonas; species Methylomonas methanica. The sequence continues at coordinate 140,859 of LUUF01000083.1, forward strand.
GAAAAACATAGGTTGGCATATCGGGTTTGAATGGCCCGGCGCTCAGATAGCGCGGTAATTTTTTACTCGGTTCAATCGGTGTGGGTGTTACCTCGGTGCCCAGTCGGTTAGTGGGCGTGGGTATCGCTTCGGGCGTGGTCTCGGCGGTTTGTCCACGGCGGTGCAAAGCACGCAGCTCGGCCTTGGCGTTGCCCAAAGCGCGATGGCGGGCACCGTCCTCGCGAGCCGACGAAAAGCCCGATAGTGATCGATTAATACGGTCGAAGCGTTGCGCGACCTGCTTGGCATAACGGTCGAAGGCATCCAATTTGTCGGGCTGTTTCATCCCGGCCAGTGTGGAACGCATCCGGTCGAGTTCGGCTTCCACGTCCTGGCGTAAATCCGCGATTTCAAAGCGTTTGCCTTCCAATAGTTCTTGTTTGGAGGGCAGCCGGTTGGCTTGACCGGCCTGCTGTAATTGGTCTTCGCTATCCGCCTCGTCGATCAATTCGGCGGCCTCGTCCAGATGCTCGCGCAGTTGCTGCGCTAGGGCGTTGCCCGGCTGTTGATGCACCTTGAGCAGCGATTGCACCACGGCCTCCGGCAAAGCGGTTGGGTCTTGCGGCGCGGCGTATGGCGTTGAGGTCGCGAGGAAGCCCTGGCACAGCATAACGAACGCCAGTAGAAAGCGAAAACGTGAGACGGGTGACATGGAAAGTTCCTTGGCAGAGCCTATGGATTTAGCGAGGGTCGCGTGTTTTATGTTGCTCAATATGCCGCATGATGTGGAAAAGCAGCCCCCCCATGATCAGCATAGCCCAGGTCGGTAGTGCCGGCACTTGGGTGGGCTCACCGGGCTCCGCCACTTCAATTTGATTAGTGACAGAGGTGTGCATATCGGCCGCCAGCACTTCGTAGGTAAAATTATAAAAACCTAGCGCCGTGGGTATGCCGGTAATCTGGCCGGTATTGTTATCCAGGCTGAGACCATCCGGCAGCTGGCCTGAACTTAATAACCAGCTGTAGGGTGGCGCACCGTCATTGGCGGTCAGCGTTGAGAGATAGGGCTGGTCGATGATGGCCTTGGTTAAAGGGATGGCCGTGGTAACACCGGCAATGCTGCGACCATTGCCCTTTAACAAACCAAAGGCATCGGGCACGTTGGGATTTGTGCCGAGCAAGGCCTGTGTCTCCGTGCCGTCCGGCAAGCCGTCGTTATCGGTATCGGCCAATGTGGCTGCCGGGAGTGCGGCTAAGGTCAACGTGGTCAGCAATGCATCACCGCCGCCCCAACTGCCGTCGGCTTGTTGCTGAGCGATCAGAAAGTTCTGAGCGCTTACGGCGGCGGGGTCGTTGGCGCCGGCCACGGTTACCAGCGCTCGATAAGCCTGCGCGGTTTCCAAAACGGTACCGGCGCTGCCTTCACCGAAACCGCCACCGGGTGTTTTCTGTTGAGTTTTCAGCCAAGCAATCCCGGAAGTTATATAGCTAAATACGGAAATGGGGTTACTGATTTGATCATTGGTACAGTCAACTGAATATCCGTTGTATCGCTGAAGTGCTATCAAATTGAATGCCGTTGGGGTGATTCGGCTTGGTGGGATCCCAGTGTCTGATTTTATATATGGCCAGCCAAAATCAGTGTTCTGTTGTCCATAAATAAAACAAACGGCATTAAATTCCGATGTGTAAGTAGTTCCAGTTTGTTTGATAGCTTCCAAAGCCAGAGATGTATCGGGAGAACTGCCATCGAAGTGATCGTAAGCCCCCCAGCTCTGGGAGGTGTCGTTACGTAACGCGATCAGTCGACTCATCAATCCTGAGACATCACGACCTGCTTTATAGAGCGCGATGGCTTGGCGAGCTAAGGCATCCGTGCTATAGGCTTCATGATTTTGCATCCAGGCCACGCCTTTTGCATACGTATCGCTTTTGGTCATGCCGGCATTAACCAAGGCTTCTACCGCAGCGGCAGTTTCCGCCATCTCCAATCCCGGCGTCCCCTGCCAACTGCCGTCGCCGTTCTGGTGGGTGATCAGCCAGGCCATGGCTTTGAGACGGGCATCGTCGACGGGTGCTGCCAAGGTGGCTGTTGCCATGAGAAAGCCAGAGCACACTGCAGCAAATCTTAAATGTTTCATTTCCATATTCTCCCTAATCCGACCACTTGACAGTTGGTATTCACCTTCGTCAAACCTGAAACCGGTTTATGAATTGATGGTTATCCGACGTGACGCCAAACCATCCATTGCCTCAACCATATGTAGCGATCACCAAACAAAACACTGCTGCAGACAGCCTAATCTGACGCAACAAATCATTTGGGTTGTTAATCAGACAAGCTCGTACGTAGGTCAGTTGTCCATAACTCATTTGCAACGCATCTAAATAACGGCCTTACGAAAATTTACAAGGAGAATGTGACAAATGCGTTAACAAATAAAAATAATACACAGCAGGGCCGTTTGAGTGAAAACTCGGCTATAGAGATCATCAAGCGAATAAAGGGAACGGTATACCGTTGAATACGTGTTCGACAAGCTTAAGCGCTACCGCAGATTTGCTATCCGCCATGAGAAAAAATTTATTAACTACATGGGGATATTGTCGTTTGCATCGGTGCTCTTATGGTTGAGATAGAACATCAACAGAGCTTAGGGAACTTCACTGTTGAAACTTCTTCGATTTTGTCTCTCTGCAAATAGAGCAGCCCCAGCTGGAGTAGCGCTTATGTTTGGGGTCGTAAGATCTATTACCTCACAAAAGGAATGAGGATATTGCTTAGATAAGCAAGTTAAGGGATGATATAAAGAGACGCGCAATATTTAATAACCACTGCGACTTGCACTAGCTAAAGTGCATTGTGTAAAGGCGGAAATATGGCATACCCAGAGTTGATATTCGATTGGTGTATCTATCGCGAGCTTTCCGACAATATATGGCATGCACAAATGGCTGGGCACCCGAAAATATTGACTTACAACGGTCCTGACATGACGATTCGCAAGGAACAACGTAAAGCTGCGATGCATTATCAGGTCGATGGCGAGAATTATGAGATCCCGCATATCCTCAGCCGTGACGAATATCCTTTTGCCTGTACAGTTGAAGGCGGCAAGGCATGGGTCGGACATATTCCCGGCAGGGAGAATAGCGCCCAAGGTGGGCTGATTGCCGGCTTTTTGAAACGCCATCTCATAGTTGCTGGCCTAGGGGAGCGGTCAAAGTTCCTCGTGAAGGTAATCAATCACCCTCGTGGGCCGGTTACCAAGTAATTCAAACCTGCACTCGGCGTTATCCACAAATTCTGTGGAAAACCCTGTGACAAAACCGTGACAACACAACCTAAGTAGCCGCCAGGCAACAAGGAAGGTCAATTTGACTGAAATTTGGTCAGCGCTCAATCGTGAGATATTACAACCGCCGCGCAAGGTCGATGAGGCCGTTGACCGGCTTATGCTCGTCATGAACAACACTGAGCGCCAGTCAGTTGCTAGTGTTGAGGAAAATGAACTGATCGAGTTCCACTTTTGCCTTGGTGTGGCGATCCGGAATGCGTTTGGGTTGCACAATCCCGATAGTGAGTTGCTGGCGGCTTGCGGTACCGAAATTGCCCCGGATGATGCCAGCGTCATTATCATCAAGGCGCTTTGGGATCGATTGCAGAATGAAAAGCTTCGATAAATTGACTGTTTTAGTGCTGAGTCGCCCGATGCGCTTAAAACTCTGAATGGTACGTTATAAATGCCAAGGCACATAAATCAGCAATCGGCGTGATCGATGGCTTCGTTATTTGGTACTGCCAACAAACAGGCCTTACAGATTGATTTCGTGCTCACGCGTTTGCACTTCTTGCAGGCGCTTCATGACTTGCGAGTCTTTTTCGGCGTTGAAAACATCGATTGCGGACTCCAGAGTAATGACATTCTTATCCAGTAATCCGCACAGGCCGACTCTTAACGCTACCAACTTAATCAAGCGTTCGTCAGTAGGGTTTGATCGGGCTAGATCCTCGTTCTTTGCGGCTAATTCCGGATCAGCACAAAAATTCTTTGGTTTTTCTTCCGGCCAAATTTTTTCATCACCGACAGCGAATGCTTGGAAGGATAGAATGAACAGCAATATAATTTTAGTAATCATGGGGGCCACCGTCAGCAAAAATAATCGTTCATTCCCGAACCTACATACTAGTCGCCAAGCTCTGTTTTTTAGTGGATAAAGGATAGCGCATCTTGTGGAAATAGAAGTGGTAGAAGGCGACATCAACTACGGATAAATTAAACATTCAAGACATGGCTTCTTCAGATCGACGGCTTGTGGGGGATCGCCTTTGGTGACGGTTTCAGAAACCAGCCAGTCAATACCCTGTTCTTTACTGCAGGGCCAGGGGACGAGGAGCATGGGATTTATGGTCGCATTACCGATGTGCTTCCAGCAGTTTTGCCACCAGACCGGTCCAGCCAGTCTGGTGGGATGCCCCAAGGCCGTGGCCGTTATCGCCATGGAAATATTCATGGAATAACAGGTAATCGTTAAAGTGCGGGTCGTTTTGCAATTTTTGGTTGTGACCGTGTGCCGGTCGGTGGCCGTTGGCATCCTTGCGGAAAATCCGAATCAGCCGTCGAGACAATTCGTCCGCAACATCATTGATAGACAGCCACGTTCCCGATTCGGTTGGGCATTCTATTTTAAAGTCTTCGCCATAAAAATTGGCAAAGCGCCTGAGCGAAGTGATCAATAGATAATTTACCGGGAACCAGATGGGGCCTCGCCAGTTGGAATTGCCGCCAAACATGCCGGATTCGGCTTCACCTGGTTGGTAGTTCACGCCCATGGGAGTGCTGGCACAGCTCACGACATAAGGTTGATCCTGATGGATACGCGATAGGGATCGCACGCCGTAGTCGGATAAAAACTCGGTTTCGTCCAGCATGCGCTGCAACAGCTTTTTCATCCGCTGCCCGCGTAGCAAGGACAACAGGCGACGGTCGCCGCGCCCCGCTTCGTTCCAGTCGGAGACTAACGATGCTAAATCGGGGCGGTAATCCAGAAACCATTTCATCCGACGTTTGAAATCGGGCAACTTCTCCAGTAACTCGGGCTCGAGGATCTCTACCGCATAAAATGGGATTAGCCCAATCATCGAACGCACCCGGAGCGGAATCATGTTCCCGTCGGGAGAACGCAACACATCGTAGAAAAACTGGTCCTCCTCATCCCAAAGACCGATATGTTGATCGCCGCCCATGTTGCTCATCGCTTTGGCGATGTAGAGGAAATGTTCGAAAAATTTGGTGGCGATGTCTTCATAGACACGATCATGTAACGCCAACTCCAGGGCGATACGCATCAGGTTCAGGCTGTACATCGCCATCCAGCTGGTACCGTCGGCCTGATCGATGTAGCCTCCGGCGGGCAGAGGAGCACTACGATCGAACACGCCGATATTATCCAGGCCGAGAAAGCCGCCCTGGAAAACATTGTTGTCTTCGGCGTCCTTGCGATTGACCCACCAGGTAAAATTGATGATCAATTTGTGCATGATGCGTTCCAGGAAATCCAGATCGCCAACGTCGCCGCTGTTTTTACATTCGGATTGATATACCTCCCAGGCCGCCCAGGCATGCACCGGCGGATTGACATCGCCCAACTGCCATTCATAGGCCGGTATCTGGCCATTAGGGTGCATGTACCATTCCCGTGTCATCAGCAGTAACTGATTTTTGGCGAAGTCCGGGTCTATCATAGCTAGCGTTACGCAATGAAACGCTAGATCCCATGCGGCATACCAGGGATATTCCCAGGTGTCAGGCATGGAAATGATGTCGGCATTATTTAGGTGTTCCCAGCCTTTGTTGCGGCCGTTGCGACGCTGTGACGGTGGTGGGGTGGTTCCCGGATCACCTTTTAACCATTGGGGAATGTCGAAGTAATAGAACTGTTTGCTCCAGATCATACCGGCCAGAGCCTGGCGTTGAATCAGTTTGGCATCGGCATCCGGCAGGGTGGATTGCAACTCGTCATAAAAGGCATCCGCCTCGCTGCGGCGTGTGTCAAACAGTGTATCGAAGTCATCAAAGGGTAGTGAGTTAGGGTTTTTACTCAAACGCAGACGCACTTGGACCTTTTCGTGCGCCGGCACCGTAAAGCTAAAATAGCCCGCAGCCTTGGTGCCATGTTGCTGCGGATTGATGGCGTGGCGATTGCCGTGGACCAGGTAGTCATGGAAGGCATCCTTGAAATAGCCGACAGCTTGCTGTTGATACAACAGCCGTAAATTGGTGTCGTTATCGCAAAACAGCAACGCGGGATCGCCGTCGAAATAGCAATGATAGTTGCCCAGTTCTGCGTGTTGTATGGTGATGCCACCGGTTTCGGCGGCGGAAAGCGTCGGGCGGGTCGCATCGTAACCCCAGCTCCAGGTATTGCGAAACCAGAGTTGCGGGAGGATATGCAGCGGTGCAGCGCCGGTGCTGCGGTTGTGCGCGGTAATCGACATCAGAATGTCGTCGACGCCCGCCTTGGCGTATTCGACGAATATATCGAAATAACGGTTGTCGTCGAATATCCCGGTATCCAGTAATTCGAACTCCGGCATGTCTCTGCCACGTTTGCGGTTCTCTTCGAGCAATGCCGCATAGGGAAACGCCTGTTGCGGATATTTGTACAACATTTTCAGGTAAGAATGGCTGGGGGTTGCGTCGAGATAGTAATAAAGTTCCTTGACGTCCTCGCCGTGATTGCCTTCGCCATTGGTCAAGCCGAACAAGCGTTCCTTGAGGATAGAGTCATGTTCATTCCATAGCGCTAGGCCGAGACACAGTCGCTGTTTCTCGTCGCAAAAACCGGCGATGCCATCCTCGCCCCAACGGTAAGCCCGACTGCGGGCATGATCGTGGCTAAAATATTCCCAGGCTTTGCCATCCGCGCTGTAGTCTTCACGCACTGTGCCCCATTGACGTTCGCTCAGATACGGCCCCCATAACCGCCATGCCGCCACGCCGTTGCTTTGCGCCAGCACTCGCTGTTTTTCGGCGCTGAGAGGGCTGTGTGCTTCCGCCTCTGTTTGGGATTGGTCGGTCGATTCTGTCATGTCAGCAAACCTCCTCAATGAAATGTACCGCGTGCAAAAACGGTTACGCAACTAGTACTTATAAAGAATCCGTCACTACGGTAGCTTTCAGTGATGATCGTTACCACGGCTATTAATTTGAAAGGACAAACGCTAAACAGCGGAACCTGTTACTAACTCCCAAAACAGGAAGAAGATTCCAGAAACACGCCTTACCCCCTACCCGTCTAAGGTCATCGGAAAAGACTAATTGATCAATCGATCAGACACCTTTGATGCATTACATACGACAACTAAATTTCGTTAGACTTTTTTGCATTAACTGCGTTAATACGCTTAAATGAGCGAAGTTATTGGGAATTGGTTACCACGGATGAAAACACTCGACCTAAAGACGTTTAGAGATCTCAAAGAGTCTGAAGAATTACTCTGCCTTGACTGGTTCGGAGCAATATCACCAAATCCAGATGAACCAGACAACCCTCTATTGGAATGCTACTTTACACCCATAACTATTAAGACTGGTTCGACATGGGATTATTTTTCCAGGAGCTATTCCTCTCAAGTCTGCATCGGAATATCAGTTGGTTATTTACCCGCCCTTTATATAGGTCAAGTATATAAAAATGGCATACATGACCCATCTATCGAATGCGGAAATACTGATATTATTGAATTTGAGTTTGATTCATCAAACAATAAGTCAACAAATGAAACAACTATTTCTAAAGCAAATTTAAGTGAAAAATCAAAATTAATTAACGCGCGCTTCGAAAATACAAGAAACAAAGCTGGGGCAAAGTTCCTTGTTGGTCACATTTCAAAAGCAAAACAAGCAAAAACCCAGAACGACTCTTTAAAACGCTATTCATCTGAAGCAACATTACTTATACATGAGATTGAATTAATACGATTCTATTTTACCAATTCATCATTTCTAACCAAAAATATCTTTTCAGATTCCTTCCATCCAGAAAACATTCTTTCTCGTATTATTAATATAAAACAAGAAGTATTATCATTTGATGCAGAAACCAAGTCAGCTCGCTTCGTTTATCGCATTGGATTTTCTAAAAATGACATTCCTATACTGGGCAGAATACTATTTGAACCTGACGCTCGCGGATTAAAGGCGGTAAACAGAATTCTAAACTCGATTTTAGCTGGTCGTGTTAATACATGCTTACACAAAGGCTACCCGCGAACCAACTTTCCTTTCAGTGGGAAAACGACACTAAAACTTATAGGCCGAAAAATCTCTACTAGTGAAACAAATGAACCTTACTTCCTTGTGCATCGCATATTAGCTTGCTCGGCTAACTTTCCTTTCAAAAATTTAAGTTATTGTTGCGAAGCCTGCCCCGGAGGCAAGGCCGCCCCTGAAAATGCACCAGCAGCTTTTCCAGGCTCCAATACCATATATAAAGGTCCCGCTAACGAAACCAATAGGCTTGGAGATAGCGTCAGTGATGAGCAGCCATTGACTGGCTCTGAAAAAATAACTACGCAGCTACCCAGTCGTGAATTCGGAGGTCTACAAGATGTAAATCTCGTTCATGAAAAACTTAGAGACTGCACACACACATCAAAACAAAAAAGTCACAAATATTTGGAGTATTTATTGAATGCCAGCACTGGCGGTAGTAGGAATAAAAAAAGCTCGACTGTTAGACAAGATCTTGATTCGCCACCAGAGCCACCACCAAAAGCTTCTATCGATCTAGCGCTTTTTATACGAGTCATTAATACAATTAAAAATAGTAACAAAATCTGGATTTGTAAAACAATTCAGTTTGAAGGTGGTTTTACAAGCAATGGAGAAAACTACTCATATTTTCCAGAAGTTGCTTGTGATGTTAAGGATATAAACCGCCAATTCGCCTACGCAGACAACGAAAAAAAAGTACGCCGACAGTTTATTTGCGTCGAATTCAATATAGGCAATAAGTTTATGTACTTATTCGAAGCACAACGTCGACCGAAACAAAATGGCAAAGAAACACTTGACTATAAAGAAAGAATGCCCGTTCTTCTGGTTCGCAAAAATGACTTTCAACAATTAATTTCCAAGGACTTCACGGAACTCCTTGAGAGTACTGTAAAAAAAAGGACCTGGGATATTCCAAATTCTAAACGTACAGTTCTCATACTTGATCGGTCATCTCACAACCTTAGCAATGAAGCTGAAGGCGATATGAAACGCATAATTACAGATCTAATTCAGCGCAACACTAATTAATCTGAAATTTTCGTTATTACTTCAGGTTTTTCGTTCCACTCTACATCAAATAGACGGGGATGGCCTGAAAGAAGTCGACCATTAAGCAACTAACTTCCAACATTGACATTAGTATGCAATATCAGTTTTAGGCGGTATTTTTACCTTTCAGCTTGCGTATCGATTCTCCCTTGAAATCCTCTCAATTTAATTACCACAGCGGCATTTACTGACGGCAGGCATGCAAGTCTCTGCAGAAATCAAGCTTGGTACTCGTACTGTATTAGAATATTTACCTTCACCAGGTCGCCGCATCACAGGCAACTTGAATTCTGTTGTAAAGATTCAATCATCGAATAGCAGTTTGAGCAGAACATAGATGAAATAATTCAATCAGATATTGGACATCTATCCTTGCTCGGTGTCGGCCACCAACTTTTTTGCGGGCATCTAGTTTAAGCTGTTCGTATAGCCGCCGGCGTTTATTACTATCATCTTCAATTGTTGTCAACAACGGCAGCATCAACGAATCGGAATGCACGATATTAAATTCGGCAAAACCGGCAGATGAGCCGACGGAATAGAGAGTTTCAATCCACCAGTCGTCGAATGGAATCCCATCCGCGTAAATAGTTTCACCCGGCTGGATAGATTGGTTCATTCGGTGGCAGAGGAATTTGGGATGCACTCCTTGTTCCCCACACAGTTTTCTACTGATGCCATGTATTTGTTGAGCATTGTAATCCCAGTCAATCCAATCATCTACCGTATAAGGGTTGATTAAATGACTTTCGATATTACCGTTTTGATCATACCATGCAATCTCAATAGGATAGCTATTCATGCTTAGGCTGCTCGCTTCAATATCAAGAAATCTGGGCAATATCATTCGATAAAATAGGATCAAAAGGCTGCTATTCAAAGCGGTGGATTGATTAACCTATGTTTTCAATCAATATCGTACAGTAGTATTGGCAATGAAGGGTGACTTCCTGATGTATAGGCCTTGTTTTGAAGGCACGGAAACCTTTGGCTCCTGAAGACAAATACTCCAATTTAGAATGAATCCGTTTTCGATTGTAATACACTTTGATGTAATCGAAGACCTGTCGCTTGGCATCAGATTATATTACGAATCGTTCGCCATGAATGGCTTCGACTTTGAAGCTATGGTTCCAATCCGTCATAGCGAGTCGAGTCAACCGAAGGGAACTGTACGTGAACCTTTGGATTCATACGGCTCTTGTTATCCTGCCACCCAACACGCCAATGTGCAAACAAAGTTGGATATCGTCAATATAGCTAGCTGAATCCTGCTATGCCCCTGTAATAGTTTTATTACTATTAAATCAAATATTAATCAAGCAGAATAATTCATAACTGGATTACCGCATGCCTCACATCAATTTATAATGCCGCTTCGCAGAATAATTGTCATAAGCTAGTTTTAATTTATAGCTTATACCTATAAATCAATAGGAAATTAGTATTTAACAATTCTATATAGTAAGAGTAGATTCAACTAATCGGTTATATCGCTATTGTGAATTAGCGGCATTAACTACATTTGCTTGAAGATGATTGTTAATCAGTAAAAATAATTTTGTGAGACTAAAAATGAGTAAAGAAACGAAATGGGCTATCTGTAGCACCTGCGATATCAATTGTGGACTTCTTGTCACCGTTGAAGATGGGAAGGTGAAATCAATCAAAAAAAATCCAGATCATCCACTCACGCCGAATTCGATCTGTGTAAAGGGGACAAATGCAAATAAATACATTACTCACCCCGATCGATTAACACATGCACTGAAGAGAGTCGGTGAGCGTGGATCGGGTCAATGGGAACAAATCAGCACAAAGCAAGCTTTAGATGAGATTGCCGAAAAGATGAAGCAGTTGATAGCAGAAGATGGGCCGGAAACAATCGGTAGCACTTATGGTTGGAGCTCTAACGCCGGTGCAGCATCACGGAGATTTATGAATCTACTGGGAAGTCCAAACTGGACGTGGACAGGATACGTGTGTTTAGCCAATTCTACAGTGCCTAGTAAAGCGACTTACGGCTTTTGGCAGTTTCCAGACTTTCACAATACCAAATGCATCGTTCTTTTAGGACATGCTCCGGGTCCGCAAAGATGGACGGCTGAATATCTATGGATTAAAGATGCCCTGGATAGAGGCGCAAAATTAATCGTCACAGATCCACGCCGTAATAGCTACAGTGATCAAGCGGACATTTTTTTGCAGATTAAGCCGGCTACGGACAGTGCCTATTTGCTGGCATGGATCAATGTGATCATCGAAGAAGAGCTCTATGACAAAGAATTTGTAGAAAAGTGGACCATTGGTTTTGAACAACTTGCCGAAAGAATGAAGGAATACACGCCGGAATGGGCATCAGAAATCACTGGAGCACCCGCAAATAAGATTCGCGATTCTGCCCGCATGTATGCTACCACTGGCCCGGCCGTAATTCCTTGGGGAGCCGTACCTGATCACCATGCGAACAGCACTCAGACTTTACGAGCCTTAACCATCTTGAGATCTATCACTGGTAATCTTGATGTCCCAGGAGGGGAGTTGTTGATGGGATACCACCCAGAAATTTCGTCGGATGATGAATTTGAACTCAATGAGAGACTATCGCCTGAACAACGCAAAAAACAGCTTGGTATGGATCGCTTTAAGCTCTTGAGTTGGGAAACACTTGAAAAAACCGGCCCAGCAATGGAAAAGGTTTGGGGGAAGAAATACTCAAATCAGGTATCTGGTGGCGCGATGGCGCATCCTGCAAGCATGTGGGAAGCAATGAAAACGGGCAAACCCTATCGCTTGAGAGCACTTATATCGCAATGCAATAACACCTTAAACAGTTATCCCAATACCACTCATATATACGAAGGGTTGATGAATTTGGACCTTCTAGTGGTTATGGATCTAATAAAGTCACCAACAGCTCAAATCGCCGATTATATTCTGCCAGCTACTCATTGGCTTGAGAGGCCAAACCTATTTAATTACTGGGATTGGATTCCAGTGTATCAGGGCGGACAACAATCGGTTCAAGCCCCGGAAGAATGTCTGCACGATTGGATGTTGTGGCGTGAGCTTGGTGTTCGTTTGGGACAGGAGAAGGATTGGCCAGCTAGTATGGAGGATGCCTACGATGAACGGTTAAAGCCTGCGGGTTTAACATGGGAAAAATTATCAACCCAAGAGCGGGCTTCTGCACCTGAAATTACTTTCAAGAAGTACCAACAAACCGGCTTTGGCACACCTAGTGGAAAAGTTGAGCTTTATTCAAGTATTTTTGAAGAGCTAGGCTACGATCCATTGCCAAGCTGGATTGAACCACCGGAAAGTCATGTGAGGAAACCGGAGTTAGCGAAGACGCATCCGTTGACCTTTTTTACCGGGATGCGCGAAAACTATTGGTTTCACAGTTTTGGGCTCGGCCGGTCTACCAAAGAGTTACGTAGCCGTGAGCCGGACCCGCGCATGCAAATTCATCCAGATACGGCATACGATTTAGATCTATCGGACGGGGATTGGGCATGGGTAGAATCAACCAGCGGAAAGAGAATAAAACTCAGATCGTGGCTTAGTAACGACACACACCCTAACGTGGTCAGAGTTCCTCATGGTTGGTGGTACCCGGAAACAACAGGAAGTGATGAACCAGGGGCGGCGCTATCAAGTCTCTGGAAATCGGCAGATGCTGTCATTCTTCATGACTCTGACGAATACTGCGACAAGGAACAGGGCAATTTCCAACTCAGAGGATTGGCTTGCAAGGTCTATAAAGTAGAGGATGGAACAGAAGGAACAAGTTATGCAATATAAAATTACTGTAGCACGCATGGAATAATCGGGCTTAAAAATAGCTTAATAACGAAGGTGGAGGTTACCGTTTCACGTTGATGATAGCCTCCTTTCTACTGCAATCATTCTAAATCAATTTTCCTATCTTTAAGCTCGTCGATAAGATGTAAATGCAGCATATCGGTCATAAACTTATCTGAAAGATTATTAATTGCTAAGCATTAACATGGCTTGAAATCGTTAATAGTGATGCGTTCAGTAAATAGACAGGTCACAGCTAGATACGGTGGTTTATGAAAAGTAAGCATTAAAATTATGTGCGAAACTCGAAAAACCATAACTCAAATGAAAACAGTTTATGTAATTAATTTTTTTAAATATTTTTAACGAAAACATTAGTAAAACGTTTTGTGTAATTTAGCGCACAACTTAAATTAACTTAGAGCCAACCGAGCTGAATACGACTATATAAGGTTTATGGCTGATGGGGTTTTGTCAGAAATAACAAAGCCTCTCGCATTTAGAAAGAAGGAACATGGCGTGACTTATTTACACACAATACACCCTAATAATTCAACAGCTTCCAATCTGATTGACCCTCAAGGCCGTCATTTAAATTATTTGCGACTCGCCATCACCGACCGTTGTAATTTCCGTTGTACATATTGTATGCCAGAAGACGGTATTGACCTTAAAGCACGTGATGACATTATGCGTTTTCAGGAAATGGAGCATCTTCTTGGATTATTTCTGGATTTAGGTGTAACCAAAGTACGCATTACCGGCGGCGAACCTTTTGTTCGCAAAGGATTGCCTGAATTTTTAATAAAAATAAATCAATATGAAAAACTAGAATCAATCAATTTAACAACGAATGCATATTTTACAGAAGATGCAGTTCAGTTATTTCAAAAAATAAAAATGGACAGCATTAATATCAGCCTTGATTCTTTAAATAGAGAGGTCTTTTATAAAATTACCCGTAGAGATGATTTTGAAAAAGTATGGAGTAATATTAAAAAATTTCTACTAACAGATTTGACCGTTAAATTAAACATGGTGGTTATCAAAGGGATCAACGACAATGAAATTGTTGATTTTGCCGAGTTAGCCAAAAATAGTAAAGTTGAAATCCGTTTTATTGAACAAATGCCGTTTAATGGCGGGCATTTTTCAAACGATATACTCTCTGCAGAAGAAATTATATTAATTTTACAGAATGCTTATCCAAGCATGATGGAATTTTTTAAAATGAGTTCAACCGCCAGGATTTTTGAAATCCCAGGATTTAAAGGAAGGCTTGGTATCATCGCTGGTCACTCCAGAACATTTTGTTCAACATGCAGTCGTTTAAGACTCACTCCCGAAGGCATATTAAAAATCTGCCTTTATGACCATGGCTCTGTAAATCTAAAAGACATGCTACGTTCAGGACGAAGTGACCAGGAAATTAAAACGGCAATTAAAGATGCTGTGTCCAAAAGGGCAAAAGACGGATTTGAATCGGAACAGCGAACGCTACAAAAAATTCATTTTTCAAAAAATAAACTTTCAATGGCACAGATTGGTGGATAATGGATAAACTTAACAAATATTTCTATTTATGAAAAATATTTTTCTATTGATGCCTTAGAAAGACTGTTACCAATTTTATTTACACTAGCGGCGTTTAATAGAGTTTATTTTTTCCGTTACAGGTTATGAATAACACCGGCTTGACTAACAGAATCAACTAGCTTTTATAATATTCTACTGATTTATTGATCGGCAAATCGAGTACTATAGTACTTCGTTACAATAGCTTTAATTACTTATTTTAATAGCTTCACTGCCATCAATTCTTTTACATTTTATTTAGGTTTTCTTATTTTTTGAAATGTTGATATTTGCTAGTTATTATAGGCTTTGTTGCATAAATCGTGCTTCGTCCCCATTGAGCAAAGAAATCTAATGATCGCGAACAGGAATGCCCAAGCCACAACCAAAGAAATATCGAACCACCAACTGGCGAGACTATAACCAGTCCTTGAAGCAGCGTGGTTCGATGCTGCTCTGGATCGACAAGGATATGGATTGGTTAGCGCCTGGCAGCAGTAAGCGAGGTCGGGCTGAGAAGTTTTCTGATGCTGCCATCCAGTTTTGCCTGATGGTCAAGAATCTATTTGGACTGGCACTACGACAGGCTACCGGCATGGTGGCCAGTTTATTGAAACTGTCCGGCCTGAATTGGCCGATGCCTGATTACTCGACACTTTGCCGCCGTCAACAACGTTTACAGGTCTGTATTTCCTATCGTCCTAATCCCAATGGCTTGCATTTGCTGGTCGACAGCACGGGCGTGAAGATGTTGGGTGAGGGTGAATGGAAAACCAAGAAACATGGCGCTGAATACCGTCGGCAGTGGCGCAAGGTTCACTTGGGGATTGATGCCGATACCCTGGAAATTCGGGCGATTGAAGTCACTTCCAATCGCGTGGGCGACGCTCAGGTCTTACCGGACTTATTGAATCAGATTCCCCGTGATGAACGCATCGATTTAGTCAGTGGCGACGGCGCTTACGATACCAAGAATGGGCATGCCGCGATTGCCGAACGGGATGCAGAAGCCATTATTCCTGTGCGCAAGAATGGCAAGCTCTGGAAAGAAAATACCCCGGGAGCCAGTGTCAGAAATGAAACACTACGAGCCACCGAAAGACTAGGCAGAACTATCTGGAAAAAATGGAGCGGTTACCATCGCCGCAGCCTGGTGGAAACCAAAATGCGTTGCTTCAAACTGTTAGGCGAACGAGTCAATGCGCGCATTTTCAACAGTCAGGTCGCCGAACTCCAAATCCGGGCGGCACTGTTAAATCGGTTTACCCTGTTGGGCACGCCGATCACGGTGGCTACACCCTAAATCTGTATAACGGATTGTGGGGGTAAGGGGGAAGTTTGCTCGTCACTGGATTTATGCAACAAAGCCACTAGAAACCAAAGATTCCTAATCAAACATGAGTTGGTTTTTAGCCTGAGCAAAAAAGTTCTTATCGCAGACGGCATGGAATAGAAAATTTCAGCAGTAAGCTGCACTTCTTAAATAGGAAAAACTTATCCAATCATAGAAAATAGTTATTTTACTAATTCGGAAATATGCTGTCTTATATAGCTCAACAACTAGATGTCCATACGAAAAACTTATGAAGAAAACAAAGATAATTGTAATTCGCCATGTCCAGACAAAATGAAAATTTTTGAATGCCGCTTAGCAGATGTGATTGCACAAATGGTTTTAGAAAAAATCGCAAGCAAGACTTCCTTTATAGTTTTTTTGATCCATTTAAAAGCCAATAAAATAGCTACGAATTTTCATTTTATCATTCAGACGTGCCCCCCCCTATTCTGACAAAAAGTAGAAAGTTAATCTTAAGTCATATAGGGGGTACAGATACGATATCTATATATCGAGAAGCAGTACGTCGAGGATCGTAATATTATGACCTATAACACATTTTTTAGAATTCGATATATAGGGAGAATAAGATAATGAAAGTTAATATTAAAAAATATCTACAGACGTATAGTTTTAAAGGTTTTGGATTTAAAATAGCGTTGACTCTCACTGTGGTGGGCCTAATGTCAACCAATGCCAACGCGCATCGTGGCGCACTCGAAGAAATCGATGTTTGCAAAACTCGACTCGGTTTTGAACGCGTACACTTAACAGCTTATACACCAACTCTGTCAGGCGACAGAGAATATTGCAATATCATTCCCGGCGTAGGCCCTACCAAACTAGTGTTCGATTACGAAGGTAAAAGCATGCGTAATCTAAACGTTGAATTTGAGATCACTAAAGAACCCGAAGGAATAAGAGTTTTTTATCAAGAACCTCAAAAAGTAAAAACCGGCACGATGAATAGCTCGGTGGATTTTAATCAATATGGTGCGGGGCATTATTTGGCACATATTGCCATAGTCGACAAAGACAAGCGTCTAGATTCACATATCCCATTCTCCGTAGGATTAGAATCATTACCAGGAAAAAATTATGTGCAACGAATTGTCATAATTGGGAGTTTGTGTTTATTGGTCTATGGATTATTTAGTGTGACACAGAAAGACAAAATTAATCACACTCGCAAAACATAATCTGCTCAAGCTATTTAAATAGCCTAACAAATAAAAGAGTTACTACTATGAATATCATTCAATTAAAATCTTTTCTACTTGAAGGAAATAAATGGCGGAAAGTGCTATTCGGATTGCCTGTCATCATAGTAATTTTGATGTTGTGGTTGGATTATAGTGACAGCTCGACAGAATTGGGGAGAGCTAGTTATCACACTCAAATAAACCAGAACAGCTGCCAAACTGATCGACTTAGTGGCGATTCTGGCGCCAGTTATGGCGAATCAACCGAAAACGGCATTAAATACAACGTCCGTACTCCGCTCAATTATGATCCTACTATTCTTCACCCATTATTATTGGTCTTCTCTCCTGCGGGATCGAATCGCGCCAAAACGGAGAAGACAACGGGATTGACCTTACCGGCCACAAGTGCAGGTTTTATTATCGCCTATGCCGATCACCCAGAGTTGTCACCTAGCACCACTGTGGAATTAGGGACAATCCCGCATTTGATGGCCAAAAAATGGTGTATTGATGAGGGGCAAGTTTATATCACCGGACATTCCGATGGCGGCACTTCAGCGATGGCGTTAGCGTTCATGATAGGAACAAGACACATTCCTCGCGCCATTGCACCTAGTGCCGCCGGTATTACTTATGAAGATTTACGTGACCGTAAATGTCCGGAACCGTTATCGGTGATGATTATACATAGCAACAAAGATAAGTTGTTTCCGGGTTACGGACAGCAATCGGCTGGCTGGTGGGCATCGTGTAATAAATGCGATCCTATTCCAGATAGACTAGAAAATGGTTGTGTTGCCTATACCGGATGCGCTAATGGTATAAAAACTTTATATTGCGAAGGTGATCAGCCACATTCACAATGGCCTCAGCGTGGCAACCAAATTATTGAGTTTTTTACAAATTCTGAGCACATTGCTGGTGTTGAGCACTTAAAAAACAAATAAATATTTATATTCGGTGACATGTCGCCAACTCATATTCTTTAAACAGGATAAATGGTTAGCTCCATCAGCTATTATTTAACCAACAATCTCAGACAGCTCTATAAACTCCCCCAAGGGTGATGGATGGATGGAATTGCTACTGGTTATATCTGATGGAGCTAACCATTCATCCTACATCTTGTAATATGAGATACTCGATTGAGAATACAGATATCAACAGGGCGAGCTTTTTATGCGCATTGTCTATTTATATAAACAAACTAAAATATAAAAAAGTGATTTAATTTATGTTTAAAAGCAAGTTATAGACCTTTATCATCAAAAATATCAGTACATTTGATGCGTGTGTGCTGAGTTTGGGAATTCATAGACCAGACATTTTCTTACCTCCAAAGGAAAAATGTTGTAACTAAATTTTTCGCCAAGTGGCGAATAGATGATAAAGGTCTTTTTTACATATGCGTTTAATAATTTATTTTTCAATAAACACTACATGCAATCCATTAATGCTTGTCTAAAAAATCAATAAAACTATCAGATGAGAGTTTTAACCTAAATTAAAACTCAAGAATGAAATTTATTTTATTTAGCATTGGAGAGAAGCTGAAAATTTGGATGAATGTTGACTTTGCCAAAGTCATCGAATTTATTTTAGTTTTGCCATCATTATAATTACAGCATTAATTATAATGATGGCAAACATGAGAAATTATGCACATAAAATAGAACAAGTTAACCAGTATAGACTCTAATAGATTTTCATAAAAGCTTCAGAATGTTATGCGTAATTTGACTAATAACGATACTCTTCAACTAAATAGACCAAGTTGCGTTGACGAGTATGATCCAACAACAATAACTGTCGATGTAGCTCGGCAATTTATTTTAGACTATATCAAACCATTAGCTAGTACGGACTGGGAACGCATACCTTTGCGGCATTCCATGGACCGAGTCTTAGCAGAAGATATTATTGCTGAAATGAATGTCCCTCCATATGACAATTCGGCGATGGATGGATTTGCTTTGCATGCCATCGATATTCCGCAAAACGGGACTACTACATTGAAAATAGTTGGAGACAGCTTGGCTGGCCATCCATTTTTAGAGGAGTGCTCTAGCGGAGAGTGTATCCGCATAATGACGGGGGCAATGATTCCAGCAGGTTGCAACACTATAATCCCACAAGAACATGTCGAACTTCTTGGCGCGGAGAGCATTAAAATTGATGGTCGTTCAAGGCTTGGAGATAATGTTCGATCAGCTGGTGAGGATATTCGTTTAGGACAAACTGTATTGACTTGTGGTAGACGGTTAACAGCGGCAGATTTAGGATTGTTATCTTCTTTAGGCGTCAACAATGTTGCCGTAATACGACGCTTACGGGTAGCTTTTTTCTCTACCGGCGATGAATTGCAGGCAACGGGAGAACCTTTGCAGCCAGGACAAATTTATGACAGCAATCGATATACACTATTTGGGATGTTAAGTCGTCAGCATTGCGATATAACCGATCTAGGCGTGGTTGGCGACGACCCCGTACACTTATACAACACATTGGAATTAGCTGCGAAAAATCACGATGTAATTATCAGTAGCGGTGGGGTGTCAGTCGGCGCCGCTGATTATATACACCAAGTGATGAGTGAATTAGGAGAGATTGTCTTTTGGAAGGTGGCGATGAAACCGGGGCGGCCATTAATCTTCGGCCGTTTGCAAAAGGCATTATTTTTTGGTTTGCCCGGCAACCCCGTAGCGGTGATGGTAAGTTTTAACCAGTTTGTGCAGCCAGCTCTGCAGCGATTTGGTGGAGAAATACTGCATCCGCCTTTAATTTTACGCGCGCAAACCCGTTCACTTTTGAAGAAGCGAGCAGGGAGAACAGAATATCAGCGTGGCATTTTGAGCCAGACGCCTGATGGCGTATCAACAGTATGCAAGACCGGTGATCAAGGTTCTGGAATTTTATTCTCTATGTCGCAAGCCAATTGCTTTATTGTATTGACCGCTGATCAAACGCGAGTGGAAATTGGCTCAACAGTCATCGTGCAACCTTTTGCTACTTGGTTATAAAGTTTGAATAAATACTATGATAATATGAATCGGTTCAATACAGAATAACTCGCTAATATGAGTATAAAATCTCATATTTGATAGGTAATCGAGTAATTTAAGTCAATCGCACCTTTAGACTCTTATACGCCAGCATGTGAAGTTCTTAGTTCATACCACTTTATCACCTAGATTTTCAGAAAAATTAAACTGATAATACGTGAATAGATCTCAGGTTTCCATTACTATTTTTTCATATCCGCAGTGTAAAACCATCACCTCATTGAACTCTTTTTCAATTTCAATGGACATTCAATAAAAAATACAATTTTGCAGTTTCTTTGTCGAATTTTCGATGAAGCCCCCTTTGACTACTAGAAAATTTGCTGTATAGCGCGATACAGTCAAAACAGCTTTTTTCGTAAATTACAATAAATAACGAATTTTATGCGTTTTCATAGCGCTTGCCCTGAAAAATATAGGAAAAATCTATGCATCCATAGGAAGCTAGTATTTTACAAGCCTATTTATTGAGGAATACTATAAATCGAAGATAAAAAAAATCTATAAAAAGGAAAAAACATGAAAGCAACAAAAGCTTATTGTTATGTACTCAACACTCAAAAATGTGGCTATTTTTGAATATCGCTACGAAAATGAACATGTTCCTTTGGCAGTAGAAAAAATTGGCTGGCAAAATTCGTTTTTATGCTAGTTTGATTATTTGAACTGCAGTAAAAGCTAAATCACCGTATTGCGGAAATTTACTTTTCATCCATGAAATATTTAGAAGATTGCTTAAGCTCGCCCGAGTGAACAAGAAACAATTACTCATGCCGTTGAAATTTCCAGCAGAGACGCCCCCTTGATTTTAATTGCAAAAGTTGAAGTTTTTGTTTTTTAAATTTATACGACAGATTGACATGTTCTCGCTTTATTTACCCAGAAAGTTAATATGTATTGCCTTCTTTCAAACATTGATTTTAAAAACTATTCTGATCGAATTTTATTATTAAATACAGTGAACCAAGATAAATTTATTAGCTAATTTATCCTCACAACGAAGATCAACAGGTTGGTGAAAAACCATATTTCAGATGCTAATCTTACTTGTTTGGATCAATAGGTAATAGACAAGTAACTTAGTCACCACGAAGTATAATGATGCTCAAATCCGAAAAAGAGATTTTCACCAACCTGCTAGTGGTTAAGTTATTAACATTTATATTTGTCCAGGCCGAAATAGACGCCTGTTTTAGGTTCTAATTCAAATGCAGGCTTTATCATGGAAATGCAGCAAATTCGTTATTTTTTAGCCATTTGCGATAAAGGTAATTTTACACGTGCGGCAGAATCAGCCTATATCTCGCAACCGTCTTTGACACAAGCAATAAAAAAACTGGAAGATGAATTAGGTGGTGAGTTATTTTTTCGAGATCGTTCTGGTTGCAGTTTGACAGCATTAGGACATTTGATCGAACCCAAATTGCGGAACATTCTTCGAGAAAGCCAGTCGATTAAGGCCGATGCTATCCGCTTCACTCGACAAAATACTGTGCCCTTACGGATAGGTCTTATGTTGACTATTAGCTCGCAACGATTAAGTCCAATTTTAGCCGATTTTCAACAAGATTTTCCGCTAATAGAAGTAGAATTAATAGTAGATTGTGAAGCTAATTTGCTGAAACAATTAACACTCGGTAATTTGGATTTGATTATTAGCTCGCCAAACGATTTAACTGACAGTTTTTATCAATTTTTGCCATTGTATGAAGAACGATATGTGGTGGCTTTTAATGATAAACACCGCTTTAATCAATTTGAGACTATAGATTTAAATGCTATTCAAAGCGAACCGTTTCTAGATAGATTGAATTGCGAGTTACGTGAAAAATTAAAAAATCTATGTTTAGATAGACAAGTTGATTTACATCCGGCGTATCGCAGTAATAGCGAAGAATGGATACTCAACATGGTGCAAGCAGGTATAGGTGTAAGCTTGATGCCGGAATTCACTATACCCAAATATATCGGAAATATAAGTTTCCGTTACTTAGTAGATCCAGAAATCCATCGTACTATCTATGCTATAACACCTCCACAACTGGCAACTAAAACGGAAATAAAGAATCTGCTGGAAAAATTACGAATGGATTTAATCTCCACCATCAAAAACGGGCAAATCAAGAGACGAGGGATTGATAAAAATGATTTTCAAATCCTAACAGATTAAATCGGAACTAATACACAAAATTGTCTATCGAATCAACCTTGAAAATTGTAGTTTGGCTAAGGACGATCTGCTGCATTAGTTTTTAAGCCTTCTTCTCCTCAAGGCTTTTTATTTCCGTGCAAATCAGTACCCCCTAATTGGATAACCATCGAGCATATGCTTGGATATCAATCATTGGAACGGTGCCACTGAACTGTAACTTCGATATCAAATTGAACAAGAATGCTGTAGCAGGCTTGCTTTCTGTAAAAAATTCGTATTTTAAGTTGCTCTGATCCAAGACAAAATGTCCATGAGCAGCGACGCAACCAAGATTAAGAATATTGTCGGAGTCGTGTTTATCTAATGCCTCCTTGAGAGACTTACCTAAGGCTGGAGACCAGTCGCTTTCAAACGTTAAAATTCCTCCCAATATTGGAGTTAACGACTTTGCGGGATAGACACCTCCAGCATATGGGATAGGTAAACTAGTGCGATGTAAACGTCGAACACTTGCTACCTTATTTTGTGCATATTCAATTTGATTAGCATTAACTGATTGTTTGGCCTCGAAAATAGCGTAGACACTTTCCGCCGGGATAATTGTTTGTCCTTCGTAATTAAAAATGAAAGGTGAATATTGTCGATCAAATATTACTATGTCAATTTGCTCGCTAAAATCGCCTTTACTATCTACTACATGCGCAGTAGTGGCTTGATACCTCTTAGGCAAATATTTTTCAAATAGCTCTAGCCAAACTTGTTCTGATGCACTGCCTTTGACAACAGAATGGTTAAAGCTTTTTCTTGAAATCTCTAGTCGATTGTGAATATCTTCATGTAAGCTAGCTAGCAACTGTGATAACGACCAATCGCTCATGTGGTCTTCTCCTCAAATGGTGGCGTCGGTTTCATTTGTAGTGCAATTTCTATTGCTCGATTGGCATTCACAGAATTAGCTGGATAAGCATCAAGAATAATTGAAGGCAAAAGACGTTGAGTTAAATCAGAGAATGTGAAGCCATAACTGATGGTGTCGCTTGGACCGGTCGCGTTAATAATCGCTTCAATTTGTGCTTGGTTAAATCCTAGTTCTTCAAAAGGTTTGGCCAGAACAAAGCGCCTCTGTTCGTCACCAGGACGTTCAAAGCTAAGAATATCGGCTGCCCGCCTTTTAACAGCCGGGTCTAATGCTCCAAGCCGATTCGTACACATGATAACTGCTGCTGGTAAACGGCCGTTGCCTAACCGGTCTATTCCACGAATGAAGGCATTCACTCCTGCTCTGTCTTCATGGTGCATTTGGGCGTTTTCTCGTGATTGAGTGAGTGCGTCTGCTTCGTCGACAAGCAGAATAACGGCACCACGCGCCGTGCCGCTTTTAGAGGTAAGTTTTTGTGCTTCTGCGACTGTATAATCAAATGCCGACGACAAGAGTTGAGTCATTTCGCCAACTCGGCCTTGTCCACGTGTAGATAGGCTCAAAGGAAACAGTGTTATTTCTATCTTCTCTTGGCGGGCAACTGCATCTCCTACGGTTTCCGCGAGTTCGGTTTTGCCTGAACCAACGTCGCCAGCAAGCACAACTAAGGGCGGCCGTCGCAATACCGTTTCCAATAGGAGTTGTGCACCAGGATGATATTTTTGAGCCCAAGTCTCCAACCCACTTGGGTTGACTAGTAGCCCAAGGATTTTTGTAAGCCTGCTTTTCTGTTGATCAATCCCGACAAGACGAGAAAATCGCTCTTGAAAGTCAATATCCGGATAACTCATGCGGCGTTCGAAAACGTCGTCCATACTAGATCTTCCGTTCATAGGTAGCTCCGGACACTTGAACGATTTAGGGCGCGTCCACCAGAGGAATAAATTCGATCATTATCCAGATAACCACTGATACTTGGTTCAGGTGATCCACTACGTTTAAATGGTAACTTTCCTTTAAATGCTTCTTGCTCGGTGGAAGTTAATTTGAACCATGCAGGGGAATAAATCAGGTAACTAGTAAAGTCCGCACTTGAGATGTTAGCACCAGGTCGAATTTTACCTGGATCATCATCGTTGGCTGCCGAGTTAAAAAGTTCATGTGAGGTATAACGAAGGGTAGGCTCAATCCAACTGCCGTTGCGCTGGTAACCATAGGTTACCGCATCCAGATAACCTGCTTTCAATAGTTCGATCACCTCAGCTTCATATGCACTTATAGTTTGATCACTAGGTGCTCCGTATAGGCGCTGAATACGTTTCAGGTCCGTAGCAACCTTAGCAGCAATATGCTTAGCGTGGGTCAGCGTAAACGTTGTGGATTCAGAAGATGTAAAGCTGTATGACATGGGATACCTCAGACCTGGAAAGATGGGCCAAAAACTTTTTGCCAGTAGTAAACCGTCTCCTGCTTCGTTGGAGCGTAGAGCGCAGCATCTATGGCTTCAGAAGCCTCCAGTGCAAGATCAACAATTTGATCTGCATTCTTGTTTGTATACAATCGGCTAACGTTATTTTCAGCATTTACAGGATCGATTATTCGCACGACATCCGAGCATTTTGGAATCGTTGATAGCCGGTAGTAATCATCAAAGGCAATGAGTTCTCTAAAGTTACTTTGTGCGATGTATGTAAAAAATTGCTGTAATGCTTCAGGGTAATCAGAAAAGTTCGCGCCCTGATCACACAATTTTGCCAATATCATCTCAATCATGAACGATTTGAAACGAAAACCTTCATGTTCTTGCTTCATGCGTTGCGCCCAAAATTTGGCAAGTCGTACAACTTGCGCAAAGTGTTTTTGTTGGCATCGCTTACGTTTGGCAGCGAATTCAAGATGCAAGGGGATGCTGGTTTTCAGAAAGCTACCATCCTCTTGGCTGACCAGATTTCCATACCAATTAGGGTCACCGTCATAAAGTATCGGTACAACATCTACATCTAAACCCGTACCTCGGAACGATACCGTGACGGAGTAGGTTTGTGGCTGGACTTGATCGGGACTGAAATTAGGAAATGCTTTACGTAGTCTTTCAGCAAGATAATCCAATAGCTTGGCTATATCGTGGGGAGCATCTGCCCCGCTAATGTAGCAGGCGACGTCTATGTCATTAAGGGAGCGAAGTGCTGTTCCTTTAGCCAAGCTACCAGAAAGAAGCATTTTTTTAAGCGTGAAATCTGGATGTTCGTTGATATAACTTTCTAATTTTTCTCGCAAGCGCCAAACCTGCTCGCGGTACTTAGTCGCTTTATCTTGCGGAAGATTTACCTTGTCTTCAGCAAAAGAGGCGATTTCCTTGTGGCTTACATGATCTCGGGACATTTTCTTTCACCTCTTATTTTGGAGGGGGTTGAGGGGGACATCTTTTCGCGGACAAAGTGGCAAAATGTGTTTGTTAGCACTCGTTATGATTGAGTGCTAACAAACTATATAGTGTGTTACTGGTGCAGTCAATCATCTATATATTGTGTTTATGGGTTTAAATTGTTAACACAATTGTTTAGGTTAAGAACTAATTCAGTAGCGATGATCTCTAATGAAAGCTTGATACGACTTCGCTCCAAAAAAGATTGCGAAAGCAGCGATCATCAGAGGCAGCAGGAAATACACCCAGCCAAAGCTTTGAGCTAATGGCCCTAACAGAGTTGATGCCGATGCTTTTGCATATTGGTCAACTGCCAAGTTTAAAGCCCAAAACGACACAAACATCAAAACAGTGCTGACAATCGCACCAACCTGCCAAAACATATCGGTTAAATCGTACAGAACATCAAACAAGTCTTCCGACATAGATTTTCTTCTTCTACGGCCCATGTAGCCTCCAATAATTGAGTTATAAAGCGGCTTTATCGCGTCATTTCAACTGTCAAAAGCCGCAGGTGAATTACTTTTCTTTCGTTACGCCCTTGAATGGCTTGCCGTCGGATTTAACATCCATGAATCGGCCGGTGTTCGTATCACGTTTGACCCAATGGCCTGAAGGCGTTTGGGTTTGCGAGCGTCCACGCACGGCACCATTGCGATGACCATCGCCTGCGGGTGGATTTGTAGCCATATCACCTCCTATGGGTTATAAAAAATGATCTACATGGAAATAATACATAATCAAAAAGATCATGTCAATTATTCAAAAAATTGATTCTCGCGCCAAAGTCTTTAGAATGCAGCCCCATGAATAGCGAAACACAACCAGAATCAATCCAAAAAACACTGAACCACGCCCAGCGTGAACGACTTCTCTTTATAGAGTTTCGGCTGTATTTTCTTGGGGATATTAGGCGCCAAGACTTAATGCAGCGATTCGGCATAGCGCCTGCTGTTGCCACACGTGATTTTGCGCAGTACCGAGAGCTGTTCCCGAATAACATCAGTTTTGATAACAAGTCAAAAACCTATGTGATCGGACCTGCATTTTCTCCGGCATTCCAGCACTCGGCGGAACGCGTATTGACAGCGCTATCACGCGGATTCGGAGACGGCATTGGAGGCAGTGGCGAGCCATTGCTGACGTGCGAATTACCAAAAATACTTAACCACCCCTCCATCTCGATACTGGCACCGATTACTCGGGCAATACATCTTCAAAAAATCGTCAGCATCGATTACACCTCGCATAGCAGCGGATTTTCGACTCGCGAAATCGCACCGTTTGCGTTGGTCAATGATGGCTTGCGTTGGCACGTCCGTACATATGATCGTAAAAGATCTAAATTTCTGGACTTAGTTATTACTCGGATACCCAGAAGCCAACTGATTGAAGACGGACAGGTTTTGCCTCACGAACTGCCCAGTGCAGACATCCAATGGAACAGGATCGTGGAATTGGATCTAGTGCCACATCCCAATCAAGAACATCCTGAGATCATCGAAAACGATTATGGTATGACTGCTGGAGTAATGCATCTGAAGCTCAGAGCAGCCGTTGCCGGTTACGTATTGCGACAATGGATTGTGGATTGCTCTGCCGACCATAAGTTAGGCGGAAAAGAATATCGATTGTGGTTGAAAAATCATTTGGCAATTTACGGAGTATCCAGTGCGGATTTAGCTCCCGGCTATCAGGCTCCGAGCAATTAGAGCATTTTAGTAAAAACTATTAGAGTGTAACTTCTTGACCACTCATTTGAGATTCTACTAGCTTGCGAAAGCTGAGGTTACCAGAGGCGCTGCGGAAACATTTGTATGAGGACTTGGCCTCATTGCAACGCGATTTGGACAACTGGCTCGATGAATTAAATACTCATCGAACCCATCAGGGCAAGATGTGCTGTGGACGAACAGCAATGGTCACGTTAGTCGATAGTAAACGGGGCTGGAAAGCGAAAAACTTCTAGGCTGAATTTAATCTGACAGACACTTCTGCAACTGTCAGATTAAGTTTGAAGTTCTACAATTTAGTGCATCCAACAATATTGATTTGTGACATCTACATCGTTGATCACACCATTGGCATTTTTCCATTGCTCCCAAAGCGATTCAGCATTGTGTTCGATTCCAGGCTGCCCCACCAGTTCGTAGCTAACGCCGTTAGCCGTTCTGACACGTCTGTTCTCTATGTCGAATGAGTAAATGGCTGCTGTCACATGGACCTGTCCCACCCCCTGTTTTGGCATGCAACCGACCAAGTGATGCTTCGCCTCAATGCCATCCTGGAAATGAATTTCCCGAACTGACCAATACACCAGGGGCTCCACAAGCTCATCTTGCACAGGCGTGGTATCAAGTTTGGTCAGTTGCACATGAATCTTAGCTTTTGGCTTAGCCAGTCCTCTCAGACTCAAATCATCAGGCAGGATTTCATAACAACCCTTTCCCAAGTCAAGCGGCTGGCAAGCCTGCCGTAGAACAGCTTTTCCGCAGGCAGCGATCAATTCCTTTTGCACCAGTCGAGGCGCAAGGCCACTTTCGATAACCTTACTGACGACAGCGTCAGGCAATTCCACACTAAATCGAGTTCCCCAGGGATAATTCTGCCTGACTTTCCGGTAGATGGATGCCACGACATGTCTCATTTGCTCGACCGTGGGACTGGTAACCTCAATCACGCTGAACCGGGACAAAATTGGCGCCGGAATTTTGGTTAGATTGTTGGCGGTGCCGACCCAGACGATATGCGCGCAGTTAGTACCGATTTCCAAACCTTCATCGATAAAATCCGTGGCGGTTTCATTTTCAAGCAGCTGGTAAAGCGAGCCCAGCGGGTCATAACGCTTATCTGCAGCGACTTTATCTAATTCATCGACCACAATCAGAGGATTGCCTTTGCGCTCCCGAGCCAGAACTTCAACAACTTTGCCAGGCTTACCTTCTGACCACCCAGACGACATACCGCCCAACACAAAGCCGGCTGTTGTCGAAGACAGACCAATCAACTGAAAAGGGGTTTCCACGGCTTTGGCCAATTCATGACAGAACGCCGTCTTACCGATACCCGCAGGACCTGATAACAACAAGGGATTGGCCGCAAATACGGCGTCCTCAGCCAGTTGCGCCAAGGCGAATTGCTCAAGATAAAAGTCAATCGCGTCCGAAAAATTCGGGAAGCGTAGGCGCAAATCTTCGAGCCGGGTCAGGATGTCAGTGGGCAAGCTGACCATTGGCAAAAAGCCCGCCGTATCGCCCAAAAAATTAATGTAGCGCTGATGGTTGCGATGCAGATTGCTTCTTTTTTCAT
>LUUF01000084.1 GCA_001644045.1 Methylomonas methanica
TTTGGTGGTGGGGATCATAGGCATGGTCTACGCTTTCCCCTGCAAGTAGTTTTTCATGGAGGGCATGGATGCAAAAAAATTCGGATGATTTGTTACCAACGAGCCATCTGGTTTTTGTAGGCGCTATTTATCAGGGGGAAAGATGCTGAAATGGGATCGTAAATACGAGCTTGGCAACGACAGGATAGATGCGGAGCATCGTATCTTTCTGAGTTTGATTGTGGATTTCCACGACGCAGCCGAGCAAAACGCGCCCAAGGATAAATTGCTCAGAATATTCAAAGAAATTTGCAAATATGCCGAGTTCCATTTTCTCAGCGAAGAAAATATCATGATAGATCACAGCTATCCTGAGCAGGAGCACCACGCCAATTCGCACCGGAAATTACTCGCGGAAGCCAACAACAAACTGTATCAACTGCAATCGGACAGCATCGGTGCCGATGACGCCTTTAACTTTCTATTCAATTGGTTTGCTTTTCATACCTCATCCGAAGACAAAAAGCTGGTTGGCTATATTGAAAATGGCGCGAAAGCCAATCTGAATACTTAGAACATAAAACCCCGCTAAACCTTGATCCAGCGGGGCCTTAGCTTGAACGGCCCTGACTTAAGAGTAGTAATCAAAGTCCTCTTTTTTCTCTATCTTGAAGCCCGGCTCCACATTGATTTCAATATCCTTGAGTTTGGTTTTTACTGGTGCAGGCGTGGCACGAACCTCCTCCATAAATTCCTTGAACCACTGAGCATTTATAACACCAGCCATGTCTTCGTCTTGCAATATATTTTGCTCGTCGGGCAAACTGCCAAAGTCCCTGGCTGTTTGTAACGCAGCCAAGCAGGCATCGTTATCACCGCGTAAAGCATAAACGCAGGCCAAATTGTAAGCCGCGCTGCCTTTTTGAATACCACAGGCCTTTTCGAAAAAATCTTCCGCCAAATCGTAAAGATCGGGCTTCGCAGCCTCGGAACTGATGCGGGCCAATTCCATGAACGCCACGCCACCATCTATTGCGGCTCCCAAATAATTAGGCGAAATCAGCAAACAAAAAGAAAATTTGGAAATGGCGTCTTCGTAAATTTCAATAGCGGCTTTCGGCTCTTGAGTCCGGGCTTCGTGCAATAAACCAAAGCCCCAATGATACAGCGCTTCGGAAACAATCAGATGATCCGCAATGACATTGGCAAAGCCTTGATACGCACCCTTGTATAGTTGCTCGGCTTTGCTGCCTTCGCTTTTACGGGCCTGGGCAACTTGCTTGATCGCCGCGTCCAGGGTGGAACGCTTTTTAAATGAACTCAATAGCGACATCGATGAATCCTCACTTCTGTTTTATAAACCGGGTTACGATAAAATAGCTGGGCATACTACAACATCCCAACCGGAAAATGTTAATGAACGACTCACTCCCCGATCTGGAAAAAGCCAAGGTAAATTTAGAAACCTCGTCCATTCCCTGGGCCGAGTTGCAACGATTTTTCGCGGCCGGACTGGCAATCTCGGTAGCGGCGGACCTGGACCTGGTCGAAGTGGCTTACCAGTTTTCGCGCGACAATAAAACTCAAGTCGAACAATGGCTGGAAGCCGGCCAAATCGGTCATGTTTCGGATCGACAGGCCGGCGAATGGATCGAAGCCAACAGTTCGGTCTGGGCTGTTGTGGTCAGGCCCTGGGTGCTAGTTCAGGCAAATATTTGCGAGCCAGCCAATAATCCACACTGACGAACCTGCCGCCGCCCAGAAAAAACAGAGCCAGCAACATTATGAAATAGGTGGCGGCAAACTCTATCCCGTTATTCAGTATCACCAAGGCGCCGTTCTCGGCAAGCCATTGGTAGTCGCCTTGAACCTGTAAAATTTCCTTAGCGCGCTCCAAGCGTTCTATCGCGCCTATCGTGCGTTCGGTGGCGAAAATACCGCTACCGGCCGCAATGGCCAACCAGCCGTTTTTCAGATGCACGCTAACGGCCGCGACAGCCATGATCACCATCAAGGGCGCGGTAATCGGTCGGGTGGCAAAGCCGAACAATAAAAACAAGGCGCCGATAATTTCAAAAAGCGCCACCAGAAATACCAACACATACGGCGCCGGCAAGCCCAAGCCCCATTCGGCATTACCGAACCATTCGGCCGTGTCGGAAAAATTTGCGAATTTTTTGGTGCCCGCCATCCAAAACACCGGTGCCAAATACAGCCGCAGCAACAGCGGCGCCAAAAAATCCAAACATTTTGCGGTATCGCAAGTGCGTTTGGACAGTTGCATAATCCCCGGCAATTTATCGATGACCACCGCCATTAACGAAGCAAAAGACGTATTATTCATTTCATTCCCCTCCCCCAATTTTTTTATTATGTGCCCGCTTTTATGAATATCAGCAGTTCGTGCATTTTTACAGACATTCCAGCTCAGTTGCCAATAGAATTATGCCAAACCTTGTTTAGCAAGCCTACTATTCGCATCGAGCGCATCGTTTCCAAGGGCCATTGCAGCGCCGAAAATGAGTGGTACGATCAAAATCAGGACGAGTGGGTGATATTGTTACAAGGCGAAGCAAGGCTGGCATTTGCTCAATCCGCTCCTGTCGATCTGAAGCCGGGCGACTATTTGCTGATTCCGGCGCATTGTCGACACCGGGTGGATTGGACCAATCCGGACATGGAATCGGTGTGGCTGGCCATTCATATGTTCGAGGCACCGGCTGCGGAATAAACCAGCATTCGGCAGAGGCAACCGTCGTGCCCATAGCCGGGCACGACCAATGAAACTGATTAGCGAGGCTTGGCCGCTTGCGGACGCGGTTTACGCGAATTGGGCGCCCTTTTAGCCGCCTCCCCTGGACGGCCATTCTGCGGCCGCCTGGCCGGCTTGTTCGGCTGTGCCGGCTTCGGTTGCGGTTTGCTATTGGTCACCGCCAATGACACGTTGGGATAGCCGGTATCGTCTACTCGCGGAATCTGCCTTTTCAACAGCTTCTCGATAGCGGCCAACAAATAGGCCTCTTCCGGATCGACCAGCGAAATGGCCTGACCTTCGGCGCCGGCACGGCCGGTACGCCCGATGCGGTGCACATAGTCTTCCGCTACTTGCGGCAAATCGAAATTCACCACATGCGGTAATTGGTCGATGTCCAAGCCGCGCGCGGCGATGTCGGTGGCGATTAGTGCGGTGATCGAGCCGTTTTTAAATTCCTCCAAGGCCCGGACGCGAGCCCCCTGACTCTTGTCGCCATGCAAGGCCGCGCAGCGGATCCCATCCTTGATCAACTGCTTGGCCAAACGGTCCGCGCCGTGTTTGGTGCGGACGAACACCAATACCTGCTGCCAATGGCCGTTGCCGATCAGGTAGGACAGTAATTCGCGCTTGTATTCGCGGTTAATGCCATAAACCAATTGCGAGACGGTATCGGCGGCGGCATTGCGCTTCGCGACAGCGATTTCTACCGGATCATTGAGTATTTGTTCCGCCAGCGCACTAATTTCCGGGGCATAGGTCGCCGAGAACAGCAGGTTCTGGCGTTTACTCGGCAACAAAGCGATGATTCGACGAATATCGCGGATAAAGCCCATATCCAGCATCCGGTCGGCTTCGTCGAGTACAAAATGTTCAACCTTCGATAAATCCAGATGCTGTTGCTGAATCAAATCCAGCAATCGACCGGGTGTTGCAACGACAATATCGGTGCCGCGTTGGATCTTCTGAATCTGCGGATTAATACTGACGCCGCCAAAAATCGCCTCGGCAAAAAACGGCAAATGCTTGCCATAGGTTCTGACGCTTTCATAAACCTGCATCGCCAATTCGCGGGTCGGCGTTAAAATCAATACCCGAACCGGACGCGGCTTTTGCGGAACCGGCTGTCCTTGCAGCAACTGCAGCAAAGGCAAGGTAAACCCGGCGGTTTTGCCGGTGCCGGTTTGCGCGCCGGCCAACACATCGCGGCCTTGCAAAATGACCGGGATAGCCTGCGCCTGAATCGGTGTGGGAGTTTCATAGCCTTGCTCGGCAACGGCTTTAAGAAGCTGCTCGGACAAACCCAATTCTGAAAATAACATGCAAAAACCTTACGTTATGCCCGTAATTAACGGGTGTATGAATAGAAAAGATATGGCATGATGACCACGCCAACAGTAGTAAAAACTGACTTTGCACCTACACTAAGTCCTCGATAGCGTTACCGCGATTCTTCAGCAGAGGTCAAATCACATGAGTTTCGAAAAACGAATTCACCGTAGAGTAAAACCTAGAGGCCTGCAAGCAGGCATTATTTTCAATAGCAGAACAGCCCGGGAAGTCTCGCTGAATGCGGAAATTCTGGACATTAGCTACAGCGGCATCCGGGTTAAGCTCCAAGATCCCATCGGCGCGGATGTGGCCGGCAAGATTAAGATCACCATGGTACTGCCTGAATCCGGAACGCCGTTCAGTGTGCACGGCATTCTGAAGCATCAACATGTCGACTCCGAGTGCGGCTTGCACTATGTCGACCACGTCGAAGGCTCTATCGACGACCTGATGTTTGAATGCATCGAACTCGACGACACCACCGTGTTGATCAAAACCGTTTAAACAACACCACGGCAGAAAACCCTATCGTCTAGCTAGCTGGTAATAACAAACCGCACCGCATCCAGTCGCAACTGCGTTTCCTGTATGCTTTCGTGCGAGAGCATGGTCATTTCCTTGAGCTGCTCGATTTCCTGCTCCTTGATGCCGGGATTGATCTTTTTCAACCGTACCAGACGTTTGATTTCGCCGGTTAGCGTGGCGATCATCAGATTACTGCTTTCCGCTATCAATTTCTGCATTTGCGCGCCCGCCAACTGTTCCGCAACCTTGATCATGTCCTGAATATGCTGGCGCTGACTGTTCAAAAACTGACTGATTTGCGCCTTATCGAAACTATCGCCGGTCTCGACCAAGCTGTCGTGGCTAATGACAAGCGTTAGATCTTTTTTATGCTGATCGACTAAAACGCGCAGCGGCGTATGCGGTAAAAAACGGCCGATTTGTAGCTCGGCGGGCGCACTGCATTCCGCGACGAACAACAGCTCCAGCAGGAATTGGCCGGCTTTGAGTTGCGGATGTTTGATGACGCTGACCGCGGCATTACCGGTCTCGCTGGACAACACCAAATCCATGGCTGACAACACCATGGGATGTTCGGCGGTCAGAAATTGCATGTCTTCCCTGGCCAACGCAATGTCGCGATTGATGGTTACCGTCAAACCGTCATCCTGCAGCATCGGGAAATGGGCGATGCGCAGATTTTCGCTGGGCCACAGGATATGGCAATCGCGCGAGTGATCTTCGACATCGACACCATAACAATCGAACATCGCTTCCATAAACGGCCACAAACTACCGTCGCGTTCGCCGGCGCTGATTTCGTCCACCAGCCGCGCGGCTTCTTGCGGCCGGCAGGAATTCAGTTCCAACAGCAAATCGCGGCCTTTATGCAACTCATCTTCAACCTGGCTGCTCAAGGTCTTGGTGGTGGCGATCAAGGCCTCGACTGCCGCCGCATCGCGGCTAAGCAATGCGCTATCGCGGGCATCACCCAGTAATTTCAAAACTTGCGCGGCGCCCGAACAGTTATGCCGGAATGCTTCCAGGCCCTCGTCGTACCAGCGGAATAACACGTGCTGCGCACTATCGACTAGGTATGGAATATGGATTTGAATCACATGCTTCTGGCCGATCCGATCCAGACGGCCGATGCGTTGCTGCAGTAAATCGGGATTTTCCGGCAGATCGAACAGAAATAGATGACGCACGAATTGAAAGTTGCGCCCTTCGCTGCCGATCTCGGAACAAATCAGCACTTGCGCCCGGCTCTCTTCGTCGGCGAAAAATGCCGCTGCTCGATCACTCTCGACGATGCTCATGCCTTCATGAAATACGGCTGCCGTATGGCCAACGTGCTGCCGCAATAATTGCTCCAGCTGGATCGCGGTTTCCGCGCGTTTGCAGATTAACAGGGCTTTTTCGTCGCCCAAGGCTTTCAACTGCCCGACCAACCAATACAGATACGGGCTGTTAGCCAAATCCGCAGTATCATCGCCTTGCAGCGGATAAGCATGGCGCTGCCGATCCGGAAAACCCTGTACGGTTTGCCGGGAGTTTCTGAATAAAATCCGTCCTGTGCCGTGATGATCGAGCAACAATTTGATCAATTCTTCCCGGGCATTGGCTTGGGTGTCGTTGACCTGTTGCAGCAATTTGTCGACATTATCCTGCTTTAATAAATTTTTTAGTTGGCCCTGCTGTTCGGCATCCAACACTTCGCCGGAAATCAGCAAATTCGCCAGTCGGGCCACCGGCTCAAACTGGCTTTCTTCCCGTAGGAATTGTTCGAACCGATAAAAACGGTCGGGATCGAGCAAGCGCAAGCGCGCAAAATGGCTTTCCTTGCCCAATTGCTCCGGCGTCGCGGTCAACAGAATCAAACCGGGAGACGCCAAGGCTAATTGCTCGACAAATAGATAATCGGCGCTGGGCGCGTCTTCGCTCCATTCCAGATGATGCGCCTCATCAACCACCACCAGATCCCAACCGGCATCCAGGGCTTGTTGCTGGCGATGCGCGGAATCGGCAAAGAAGCGCTGGCTGCACAGCACCAACTGCTCGCTGAGAAACGGATTCTCGTCCGGACTGGCAAAGCAACGGCTTTCGTCGAAAATGCTGAAACGCAGATTAAAGCGGCGCAGCATCTCCACCAGCCATTGATGCAGCAGGCTTTCCGGCACCAAAATCAACACCCGCTTGCTTAAGCCGTTGATCAGGCGATGCTGGATGATTAAACCCGCTTCTATGGTTTTACCCAAACCCACTTCGTCGGCCAGCATAATGCGCGGCAAAGCGCGGCTGGCGGCTTGATGGGCAATATATAATTGATGCGGAATCAGCGAAGCCCGCGCGCCCTGCAAACCTTTTGTCGCGGCTTGTTGATGCTGTTGCTGGCGCCGCCAGGTTTCGTGGCGCAATAAGAACCAGGCCGTCGGGTCGAATTGACCGGTAAATAAACGATCTTGCGGTTTGTTAAATTGAATATGATGGTTAAGTTCCATCTCGTCGATTTGCTGCAACTGACCGTCTTCATCGATACCGATGTAGGTCAACAAACCATTGTGCTGCTGCACCTGCTGCACGCTAATCTTCGCGTAATCCGCCGATTCGATCACATCGCCTTCGTTGAACTGCACACGGGTCAACGGCGCGTTATCTCTGGCGTAAACCCGCCGGTCACCGGTCGCTAAAAACAGCACGGTGACACGATTAAATTCAGCATCCATCACCATACCTAAACCGAGTTCGGATTCGGTATTACTAATCCAGCGTTGGCCGGGAATAAACTCAT
Organism: Methylomonas methanica; assembly: GCA_001644045.1. Lineage (GTDB taxonomy): Bacteria > Pseudomonadota > Gammaproteobacteria > Methylococcales > Methylomonadaceae > Methylomonas > Methylomonas methanica. The sequence continues at coordinate 7,359 of LUUF01000084.1, forward strand.
TCATGTTTTACTTCTTGGAAATTTAATTCGACTTTAAAAGCGCCGCGTAACGCAGCCGGGATGATACGAAAAGCGGATTAATTCATGATTAATTTGTCGAGGAAAAAGAATCGAGAATTTCAGCAACGCTTGAAAACATGGTTAAATTTAGCAGAATGCTCATATTTTCAATGCTCTAAAACCCATCATTATCAGGAATACCATGGCAAAGCCGATCACACCGTTATTAGCCGCCGATATTTTGATCGAATTGATCGATCATCCGCAGCGCCCTTTCGTGTTGATAGAGCGGAAATATCCACCCTACGGTTGGGCGGTACCCGGCGGATTTGTCGATGTCGGCGAAACGCTTGAGCACGCGGCAATCCGCGAAGCCAAGGAAGAAACCAGCCTGGATGTGGAACTAACCGTACTGCTGGGCCTTTACTCCAATCCGCAACGCGACCCGCGCAATCACACCGTCACCGCCGTCTATCTGGCGCAAGCACACGGCATGCCGACGGCGGCGGACGATGCTAAAAACTACGGATTATTCAACTTCGACAATCTGCCGAGCTTGCTGGCCTTCGATCACGCACAGGTTATTGCGGATTACTGGCATTATAAACTGACTGGCGAGGTAACGCCTCTACGAATATAAGCCTTACCTGATTCAGGGATCCGTTCGCCCCGGTTTAAGCGCTGCTTAGCCTTTCAAACCCAGCACGTCCTGCATATCAAACAAGCCGTGCTGTTTGTCCACCAGCCAAGTCGCGGCTCGCACCGCACCGTTGGCAAAGGTCATACGGCTGGTAGCTTTATGGGTGATTTCCACTCGCTCGCCTTCGTCTGCAAACATCACGGTGTGCTCGCCGACTATATCGCCGGCCCGAATCGTGGAAAATCCAATGGTTTTGCGGTCGCGAGCACCGGTATCGCCTTCACGCCCATAGATGGCACAGTCTTTCAGGTCGCGCCCCAACGCCGCAGCGACCACTTCGCCCATCCGCAACGCGGTACCGGACGGCGCATCGACCTTGTGGCGGTGGTGGGCTTCTATCACTTCGATGTCGGTATAATCGCCCATCACCTTGGCAGTCATCTCCAGCAACTTTAAGGACAGATTGACACCGACGCTGAAATTCGGCGCGATGACTATCGCCACATCCTTTGCTGCTTCGGCAATCGCGACTTTTTGCGCATCGCTGTAACCGGTAGTGCCGATCACTACTTTCTTGCCGGCTTGCCGACAGATGTCGATATAGTTCATCGACGCCTCGGGCCGGGTGAAGTCGATCAACACGTCAAAGCTATCGGTGAGCGCAGCCAAATCGTCGCCGACTTTAATGCCGGCCACCGACACACCGGCCAGTTCGCCGGCATCCTTGCCAATTGCCAAACTATCCGGACGGGATACCGCTACCGTCAACTCGGCATTTTCCGCCGCCAGCGCGGCTTTCAGCAAACACAAACCCATGCGCCCGGAAGCGCCTACTACCGCGATCCGCACCATGGCTTACCCTGTTAATTTATCGAAGAAGTTTTTAACGCCATCCATCCAGCCATGCTCTTGCGGGCTGTGGTGTTTACCGCCGCCGGACAAAGATTCGCCCAACTTCTCGATCATGGCTTTCTGTTCCTTGGTCAGATGCACCGGCGTTTCCAGCTGTACCTTGCATAACAGATCGCCGACCGCGCCGCCTCTAACCGGTTTCACACCTTTGCCGCGCAAGCGGAACATCCGACCGGTCTGGGTTTCAGGCGGAATTTTCAGCATGACCTTACCGTCCAGAGTTGGCACTTCGAGTTCACCACCCAAACAGGCCATCGGGAAGCTGATCGGCACTTCGCAATACAAATTGGCGCCGTCGCGGGTAAAGATCGGGTGATCCTTGACCTGCACTTGTACATACAAATCTCCAGCCGGACCGCCGTTCGCACCGGCTTCACCCTCTCCGGCCAAGCGAATCCGATCGCCGGTATCGACACCGGCCGGTACTTTGACGTTAAGGGTTTTGGTTTCCTGGACTCGGCCTTGGCCGTAACATTTCGGACAAGGGTCCTTAATTTGCTTGCCGGTACCCCGACAAGTAGGACAGGTTTGCTGCACCGAGAAGAAGCCTTGTTGCATCCTGACTTGGCCATGACCATGACAGGTATTACAAGTGACCGGGCTGCTGCCTTTTTTCGCACCGCTACCGTTACACTCACCGCAAGCCACCAATACCGGCACCTTGACGGTCGCTTCGGTGCCGCCAACCGCTTCTTCCAGGGTTAATTCCAGGTTGTAACGCAAATCGGCGCCGCGTTGCACGCTGCTGCGCTGCTGCCGACCGCCGCCGAAAATATCGCCGAACACGTCGCCGAAAATATCGCTAAAGTTCTCTGCCCCACTAAAGCCGCCACGACCGCCGCCCATGGACGAATCGACGCCGGCATGGCCGAATTGATCGTAGGCCGCGCGTTTTTTAGGATCGGACAGAATCTCGTAAGCTTCCTTGACCAGCTTGAACTTCTTCTCAGCTTCTTCCGGATTATCCTTGTTTCTGTCGGGATGAAATTTCATCGCCATCTTGCGATAGCTCTTCTTGATCTCGGCTTCGCTCGCGTTGCGATCCAGTTCCAGCAGTTTGTAAAAGTCTTCTTTTGCCATAACGAGAAAAACCGCCGGCGCTAACCAGCGGTTATAGTAGGTATTGAATTAAAGGAATGAGGGATGATACCAGCATAGCATACACCTTCGCCTCACCCCTCTCCTTAGCGGAGAGGGGAACGGGTATAGTCTTTACTTTTTATCGTCCTTAACTTCTTCAAATTCGGCATCGACCACGTTGTGATCGTGCTCTGCCGCAGCTTCTCCCGCACCGGCCGCATGTCCGGCCTCAGCACCGCCTTCCGCGCCTTTCTGTGCGTAAACACGTTCCGCCAATTTACCGGACAACTCGGTCAAGGCATGGGTTTTTGCTTCAATCGCGTCTTTATCGTCGGATTTGAGCACCGCTTGCAGGTCTTTGATCGCCGATTCGATGGCCGATTTTTCGTCACCGGATACTTGGTCGCCCAATTCCTTCAACGATTTTTCGGTGGCGTGGATCATGCCTTCAGCGGAGTTGCGCGCCGAAACCAGTTCCTTCAGTTTCCGGTCTTCGTCGGCGTGCGCTTCGGCGTCCTTGATCATGCGTTCGACTTCGTCGTCCGACAAACCGCTGGACGCTTTAATCACGATGGATTGTTTCTTGCCGGTGGCTTTGTCTTTCGCCGACACGTTCAAGATACCGTTGGCGTCGATGTCGAACGACACTTCGATTTGCGGGATGCCGCGCGGTGCCGGCGGAATGTCCTGCAAGTCGAAACGGCCCAAGGATTTGTTACCGGCGGCTACTTCCCGCTCGCCTTGCAATACATGCACGGTCACTGCGGTTTGGTTGTCATCCGCAGTCGAGAAGGTTTGCGAGGCATTGGTCGGGATCGTGGTGTTTTTCTCGATCAACTTGGTCATTACGCCGCCCAGGGTTTCGATACCCAATGACAGCGGAGTGACGTCCAGCAGCAGCACGTCTTTAACGTCGCCGCCCAATACGCCGGCCTGAATCGCCGCACCCAACGCAACCGCTTCGTCCGGGTTAACGTCTTTACGCGGCTCTTTGTCGAACAAGCTTTTTACGAAAGCTTGTACTTTCGGCATCCGGGTTTGACCGCCAACCAAGATCACGTCGTTGATTTTAGACGTCGAAATACCAGCGTCTTTAATCGCTTGCAAGCAAGGGCCTTTGGTTCTTTCGATCAATTCGTCGACCAGCGATTCCAGTTTGGCGCGAGTCAATTTCACGTTCAAATGTTTTGGGCCTGAAGCATCGGCGGTGATGTACGGCAAGTTGATGTCGGTTTGCTCGGCTGACGACAATTCGATTTTGGCTTTTTCTGCCGCTTCTTTCAGACGTTGCAAGGCCAACGGGTCGTTGTGCAAATCAATGCCAGTATCGCGTTTAAACTCACCTGCCAAAAATTCGATAATGCGCAAGTCAAAGTCTTCACCACCCAGGAAAGTATCGCCGTTGGTGGCCAATACTTCGAATTGGTGTTCACCTTCGATTTCGGCGATTTCGATGATGGAAATATCGAAAGTACCGCCGCCCAGGTCATAGACCGCGATGGTAGTGTCGCCTTTAGGCTTGTCCATACCGAACGCCAACGCCGCAGCAGTCGGCTCATTGATGATACGTTTGACGTCCAAACCTGCGATGCGGCCAGCGTCTTTAGTGGCTTGACGTTGCGAGTCGTTGAAATAAGCTGGTACCGTGATAACCGCTTCGGTCACTTCTTCACCCAGAAACGCTTCGGCATCTTTTTTCAGCTTCATCAACACCCGCGATGATACTTCGGGTGGCGCCATTTTCTTGCCGTGGCATTCCACCCAGGCGTCGCCGTTGTTGGCTTCCATAATTTTGTAAGGCACCATTTTGATGTCTTTTTGCACCGCATCTTCCTTAAAGCGGCGGCCGATCAAACGCTTGATCGCAAACAAGGTGTTTTCAGGGTTGGTCACCGCCTGACGTTTAGCCGATTGACCGACCAACACTTCGTTGTCGCCGGTGAAGGCAATGATGGAAGGCGTGGTGCGCGCGCCTTCGCTGTTTTCGATAACCCGCGCGGTGCCGTTTTCCAGTACTGCGACGCAGGAGTTGGTGGTTCCTAAATCGATGCCGATCATTTTGCCCATTGATATTCTCCAGACTTGAATTGGTAATAAATTAAAAAGTTGTTAGCGATATGCGGTTGATCGTATTAATTTCAAGCCTGCTCATCAATTTTTGCGCTATCGGCCGGTTTATCTTCGGCTTTGGCGACTACCACCATGGCCGGACGCAGCAAACGGCCGTTCAACACATAGCCTTTTTGAAACACATTCAGTACTGAATTGGGCTGCGCGGTGGCACTGGGTTGCATCACCATGGCTTGATGCAATTCGGGATTGAAAGGTTGACCAAGCGGATCGATGGTTTCGATATTGAATTTGGCGAATACGGATTCGAATTGTTTGATAGTCAATTCGCTGCCTTCGCGCAGTTTCACGATTTCAGGGCTATCGCCGGTTGCGGCTTGCAGGCCCAATTCCAGACTATCCAATACACTCAGCAATTCCTTGGCAAATTTAGCCAAGCCGTATTTGCGCTCGTCGTCCAAATCTTTTTGCACGCGTTTTTTCAAGTTTTCCATCTCAGCCATGGTGCGGATGGCTTTATCCAGGTTGGCGGCGGCTTGTTGCTGAGCTTGTTCCAATTGTTCCTGCAAAGCTTCCACAGTGACCGCCGCGCCAGCGCCAGACGCTTCGCTAGGCTGTTCTTCGGCGTCGATAGGCTTGGTTTGCTCCAGGACTTCGGCGATCAATTCGCTGTCCGGTTGCTGTTCGTGACTCGATTGCTGATGACTCATTACTTACTCCAGGGTTCTAAATTTTTAGGTTGGCCTAACGATAGGGCCATTTATTTGGGATTCAAGGCCGCGCCCAATAATTTTGCCGTCACGTCCACGAACGGAATCACCTTTTCGTAGGCCATGCGGGTCGGCCCAATCACGCCCAACACCCCCACCACTTCGTCGTTGACCGAATATGGCGCTGTCACTAGGCTGCAATGATCGAATGCGCTATAGCCGGATTCTTCGCCGATAAAGATCTGCACGCCCTCGGCCTGTAAGCATTGGTCCAATAAGTGAATCACGCCGCGCTTTTGGCTGAAAGCTTCGAACAACTGTTTCAGACGCTCCATGTCCGACAGTTCCGAAAAACCCATTAAATTGGTCTCTCCGCTCAACACATAATCGTCGTTGGGTTGTTCGGTGAAGGTGAGTTGCGCCATGTTGACGGCATCTATCATGCCTTGATTGACCTGACGCTGATCCTGCTCCATTTCCTTAATAATCAGATCGCGAATTTTCGCCAAGCTGCGGCCGGAATAGACCGAATTCAAATAGTTGGCGGCCTGCTGTAATTCGGCGGGGCTAAACTGCTTATGGGTGTGGATAATTTTGTTATGTACTTCTTGATCGTCGGTGACGAAAATCACCAAAACCCGAGTATTGGACATAGGCAGGAATTCGATATGCCGCAATGTGACGCTTTCCCGACGCGGCAAGGTCACCACGCCGGCCATCCGCGTCACATCCGACAATAACTTAGAGGCCTTGCTCAACACTTCGCTGGCTTTATCAGCCTCTCCTGTCAAGCCGTGTTGCAGTTGATCCAATTCGCTGGAAGCCAAAGGCTTAACCGTTAACAAGCTGTCGACGAACAAACGGTAGCCGCTCACCGTCGGTACACGGCCAGCCGAGGTGTGGGGGGAATGTATCAAGCCCATCTCCTCCAGATCCGCCATTACGTTGCGGATACTGGCCGGGCTAAGTTTCAGTTGCGGGTCTTTGGACAATAGGCGCGAACCAACAGGCTGGCCGTCCTGAATATAACGTTCAACCAAGGTTTTCAATAAATACAGCGATCTTTCATTTAAATCTTGTCCGCCAGCCACGTCATCCCCCAAATTTCGTTAGCACTCGATATTGGTGAGTGCCAGACAGCAAAGCTATCAGCTGGGTCCAGCGTTGTCAACGGCACTAGCAGGCAATCGCGCAACGGGACTGGAACCGAATCCCCGAAAAAACCTGCGTCTATCAAGCAACCGTTTTTTCAAAAGCAAAAAGAAGAGCAGCCGGTCCAAAATCATCCATGGAAAACCGCACACCTAACATTTGCACGCCTGCATTTTTTCGATGGCGCCAAACGGCAAGCGGCGGGCAATAAAAAACCCCGCAAATCTTGGGACTTGCGGGGTTCTATTCCATCTCGCGTTTAGTTATCAGAACTTTATGACAAAAACCGATTCGGAGCGCAAAGTGGCAATCAATATCTACCGCTGGTTAACTCAAGCCCCCATTTGGGAGAAAGACAACACATAGTAGCTATAGTAGACAACGACAAAAAACAACAATACATTCAAAAGCTTTTCCACTCTACTGTATTGTTCTTGTTGATATTTTTTACCATTTTTTATTCTCATTTTGTCCTCCTGTCGCATGAGACATCCAAAATCAGAGCGGGTTAACTAATTGGTTTTAACAGTTGACCAGTAATTGTTTAACGGCTCATGCCATTGCCAATCAAAGCGCCCGCAGCGGCGCCAATACCTGCCCCTAACGGATCACCCCTGCTTATTTCGTATCCTGCCGCACTGCCTAGCGCGCCACCGACCAAACCCGACGTAGAGCGCTGATCGTAGTTGTTGTAACGCGGCGCGGGTTGCGGTGCTGGCACGTATTGCACAACCCGCTCGGGGACATAAACCCGCTCAACCTCGACATAATGATCGTGATGGTGATGTTTGTGATGACCGTGCCCGTGACCATCAGCCAAGGCTAATGGCGAAACCAGCAGACTAATTGCAACGATACTTGTCACTCTGAACATAAAAACGCCTTCTATGGAGAAATTCATTTACGAATTGATTCTAGAAGGCATTGTTTAAGTCTTGATTAGGAACAGATTAAGAACAGATGAAGATGGCGAAATCAGATCATTTACAGCCTATTTTTGTGAACTGTGCACGAAATTGCCACTGATACCCCATGAATTGCGGGCTCCGGATTTTCGAAAAACGCTGTCGACTTACAAAGCGACAGTCTAATAACTTAAATTTTCCACCAATCAAACATACAAAAAACCATACGATATTTCACCGTAAACGGTGCGGCCAACTCCGGCCGACCTTGCGAGTTTTTCGGCGGGCTAGCAAAGCCCGCCATTCGGCACTATTTAAAACATGGTTCGCTCCACCAACCAGAACGCCCCCATCAAACTGACCGCGACAGAACCGCCTCTCAAAAATTTATCGGAAGTCTCGACTTGTTTGTTCAACCACCAGATCAATGGCAACACGATAGCGGCGACGGCGATTTGTCCGGTCTCAATACCCAGGTTGAACGACAACAAAGGCAGCAAGATGCCGGTGTCGCCGGAGCTAATATCCATTTCCTGCAATACTCCGGCAAAACCGAAGCCGTGGATCAAGCCAAACCCGAAGGTCAGCCAATGCCGGCCCTTGGGATGATCGCCACGTATGATGTTTTCCACACCGACATAAATAATCGTCGCGGCAATGAAGGGTTCGACGAAACTACTGGGTAGCTCGATCAGATTAAGCCCGGCGCAAGCCAGCGTGATGGAATGGGCGATCGTGAAAAACGTGATGATCTTTAGGGCCGGCCAAAAGCTGTGGGTAACCGCCAGCAACGCAAACAGGAACAGCAAATGATCGTAACCGGTGAGGATATGCTCGATACCCAGCTTAAAAAAATCGCCAAACGCCGCAAACGGAGCTTGGGGGGACTCCGCAGCAGCGGCGTTGGCGATTGGTAAACTGATTTGATCGTCGTGTTTGTCCAGCATTTTCTCGGTAAGCGCTTTGCCGTTGGCATCCCTGACAGTCAAATATTGCTGATGCCCATCCGGCAGCAAGGCCAAAAACTTCGATTGCACCAATAACGCTTGTTTTGGCAAGTCCGAATAGTGCAGCTCGACATGGGCATTATTCTGGTCGTCAAAATTGACTTGTCCGGGTTCGCGAGGTAGAACATCCTGACCGTCGATATTCACGCGCAGTTGCTCGGCCAACAATTTGGCGATGCTGGGTTTGGCCGCGTCGCGCTCGGCGTCAGTCACTTCGGCATCCAGATCGCTGTCCATCAGCGCAAACGCCTCGATGTCCTGCAAGGCAAAGGTGATTTTGGCATCGATTTGCGGGGGTTTAACCACTAGATCCAGCGAGCTGAGGCCCGGCGGATGCGCGTAAACCCACACCGATTGCAACATCAACAACGCCGCAATCAACCATCTTCCATAGTTAAAGTTAGGAGATCTCATCAGGCGATCCTTAAAAATTGACCGTGATGGTGCCGCGCACCATGCGAGGTTCGACCGGATGTTTCATCAAGCCGTAACTACTGCTTGTTTCACCCGCCAGTTGGGAATCGTAGGCATACGAGATGTCGTTGCTTTGCGAACCCAGAATATTGAAGATGTCGATTTCGAACTTGTATTGTTTATGTTTGTAACCGGCACCCAAATTGACGATATTGGTATCGCCCGCCCAAACCGTGCCGGACTCATCCAGCGGGATCGCGCCAAAATGTCTAAAACGTATCGTGCCGAACAAACCGTTGGGGGCCACCGCAGTCGCGCCAACACTGACCACCCGTCCCACGGAATTGGGCACGAAATTATCGGTGGCGCCATTCGGAATTTCCGCGAACCGCACGGTGGTCAAGGCATAGTCGGCGTCCAGCGTCAGCCAGTCGTTGGGTTTGTAGTAGTTGGTTAACTCAATCCCGTAGCGATGGGATTTACCATTGACTTCGTTGGTACCGGCATCGCCGACGAATACCAGTTCCTGGCTGGATTCCAGCCACCAAAGGGCAAAAGTACTATTCAAGCCGGGAATGAAACTGCTGCGTATCCCGGCCTCGCCGCCGCGCGACCAGGCGGCGGGGTTGACCCGCTGAATCAGATTGCCATCGCCGTCCAGATTACTGCCGCTGACCGGATCGAGGCTCAAGGTAGTGCCGCGCGCATCGTTGGAGTGATAGCCGTAACCGATGTTGAAGAAATACTCGGTGTCGTACCAAGGACCGATGACCAGGCTCAACTTGGGGCTGACCATGGCTTTGCCGCGATTACCGGAGTTGGCTGCGGCAACGGCGGGATCGGTGTTGCCGGTAGCCCGCACTCTGACATCGTTATTGATGAAATCGCCGCGTAAACCGGCAATGGTCCTGACTTTTTCATGCCAGTGCGTGGTGTTTTTGAAATAGGTGCCAATCGTGGTTTGCGCGGCATCGCTGAGTGCTACGGTATCGGTGATTTGCCGGGCGTTGGTGTGGTGCAAGCCCAGGCCCATGATTTCGTCATGCCGGAATTGCAGGCCTATGCTGTTATCCATTTCAAAGCCGAACAGCTTGTTATAGCGCGTATGTTCGATATTGCCGCCGGTTTGCACGCGGCGTTCGGTTTGCAGAATCTGGGTGCTTTGCGCGGGATCGCCGTCCCTATAGCCCTCGAAGTTGGAGAACAAATCCAGGTCGGTGTACAAGGCATACACATTGGCTTCGTTTTTCCAGTTGCCGCCCTGGTTCCAGAGATTGCTGGACAGGCTGTAACGATTGGTGGTGCCGCCGTCGGTCGGATCCATAGTGCCGTAAGGGCTGAGCAAGCCGCTGTCGATGGCCCGCTGCGGAATCTGATTGGTAGCGGTCCAGCTATTGCTGTAGGCCTTGCCGTTAATCGAAACGCCCCAATCGTCGCCGCCCATCGTGTAGCGGAGCATGCCGTTGAACTTTTTGGAGTCTTCCGGCACCAGCCAAGGACCTTGGTATAGGTTGAATTCGCCCGCGTACAATAAATCGCCGTCACCCACTTTGCTGGAATTGGCAAGCAGGGTGCGGTAGTAATCGAACTCGCCGGCGGTAAATTTGGCGATACCTTCTGGCAATTTATCGAAAGTGGTCATCTTCGCGTAACCGGCGGCCGAGAAATCGCCTACCTCCGCATAATACGGGCCTTTGCCGTATTCAACGTTTTTCACCAGCTCGGGAATAATGCTGTTGATGTCCATATAACCCTGCCCATGCGCATGAGTGGTCATATTCATCGGGATGCCGTCCACATAGGTCGTGAAATCAGTACCATGATCCAGGTTAAAGCCGCGCAGGAAATATTGATTGGCCTTACCGGAGCCGCTGTGCTGGGTAGCAATCGCGCCGGGTATCACTTCGACCAATTCGCCGTTGCGGGACAACGGCCGATATTCAAACTGCTTCTGGCTGACCTCGCCTTGCGACGCCGAACCGGCAATCCCGATCAGGTTTTTGCCGCGCCCCTCTTCTTCTACTTCCACCGCGCCCAATTCTTCGGCTTGCTCGGCTTTTGCTGCGGCCTTGGCTTTGGCCGGCTTTTTGGCGACAACGGCGCTTTCTGCCTGAGCCTCTTCCACCTGCTCCGCACCGGGTGCGGCCTGGAGCGTCGCACAGCTTAAGCCCAAAATAATTTCCAGGGCGACAATCAAAGGTTTCTTTTTCATCATGGCGTTATACGGATTCATTTCAGCTCCTTTACTGACCGTTGCCTGGTTTCAGCGCATAAAAAGTCGGGGTGTGCATGGTTTTCCTCATAAGTTGAATACTGGGTTGATTTTTATAGTTATGTTTGGAACGGGAATGGCTCGATAGAGCGATATTTCTGACACTGCTAACGGCAAGCTAAATCGGCTTGCCGGAAGTAAATGATTTCTGGAAATGGCGCTGCGGAACTGAGCGCCGGACGTTAGATAATCTGAAAAATTAGCTTGGCAACAAAGGCCGCTGCGAGCGGATTGCCGGGTAAGGCTTTGATTACGAACGGCGCAATCCTGCCTGAGGCATTTGATCGTTTGGGTATGCAGATTGCCGCTATGAAGTTGGGCAAAGATCGATTGAAGATGAGACTCTTCAATTGATGAAATCGGGGTGGTGCGGAAAGTTTGAAATGCTTGCGGAGCTAAAACGGTGGAAACGGGCGGCGAAGTGAGGCCGACGCCGTTGCTGAGCAGGTGCTTGCCGGGCGTGTGGTTGACATCCCGATAGTAGTGCTTGAAATCCAATCCAGCGTTGACCAGATGATCCCCATCGAATATCGCCCTGTCCCGGCAAATAGACAGCCCTTGAGCAGGCTCCGTTTTGGCTAGCAGCCGATGGCTGTGGGGCTTATCGCCGCCATGCGAGACTCCGATTAGTAACTTTAATTGGCCGGAAGACCGGTCCGCTCGGACAATGCCTGGATTGTCGCGACAACATTCCGAATCCGCAGCGAGTGTTCGCTGCCGGGAGAGCGAGGCGTCATCATCCGCCCCTCCCGCTATCCGCATGGTCATCCAGAACGGCGTTGTTTGCTGCAACCCTGCGTGGTGAACCAGTTTGGCAACCGGGTTCAATTGATCATCATGGATGGACTCGGCGGATTTAGCCAGTGCCGCGTTGGCAAACATCGCGGTCAACAGGCATGTGACGCAGAACACCACCAACTTGGCGACCAATATCCCCGCGCCATGCAGCAGCAAGGTCGCCAACATGAAACCCAAGGTATAAGAAATCAGACTGGCCGACGTGGATATTTCCTGACCGTGCGCATAGCCGTGGAAAAACGCAAAAAACGCCACGATCAACACGTTGACTTTGGCGCTGAAACGCACCTTGCGGGTAATCAACACGCTGAATACCGCGCAGGACAATAGAATGATGCCCTCGACGCTGGGCAGCGCGATACCCGCCGCGCCGGCCAATCCGCCAAGACTCATCACGCCGACGAAGGCCAGCGGCAACATCCAGATAGCCTGCCCGCGTAATTGCGCTGCCCAGATACCCACGGCCAACATCGTGACCAAGTGGTCCCATCCATTCAAGGGATGGCTAAAGCCGTTGCTCCAGCCGATACTGTCGAAACCGACGATTTGCTTACCTAAAAACGCCAACAACAAGACCAACGGCAATCCAAAAGACAGCAACTTGCTTAACTTACGTCTGACAGCGGATTGTTTGTTGAGGAGGTTGGCTGGCATGGTGCGGTGATGGATTAGGTATTCAGTCTTTTAAATGTCGGTCAGAATAAATAGCGAATATATTTTACAGAATTATGATACTGGTTTTTATGTGATGAACCTAAAACTTTCTTGCAAGGTCGCCGGCAGACATAGCTGTTAAACGTGAGCGCGCAAACCGCTTACGTCGAAGCCACTTTTCGCGCGACCTCCGCTGAAGCCTAAAGCCTACTTATACCGTTTCGCCATTTCGCTTAATGCCACGGCTTTAATTTTACCGGCATGCCCGGCGGAACCGAATGCTTCGTAACGCGCCTGGCAAAGCGTCTGCATGGCGTCCCTGGCGGCCTGGTAAATCTTGCGCGCGTCCAACTCCGCGGCATTTTCCGGCTTGGCGATAAAGCGGCGAATCGCGCCGGTGGAAGCCATGCGCAAGTCGGTATCGATATTGACCTTGCGCACCCCGTATTTAATTCCTTCCACAATTTCCGCGACCGGCACACCATAGGTTTCCGCAATATCGCCACCGTATTCGTTGATGACTTGCAGCCAGTCTTGCGGCACCGAACTGGAGCCATGCATCACAAAATGCATATTCGGCAGACGCTGTTGCAAGGTTTTTAAGCGGCTGATCACCAACACTTCACCCGTGGGCGGTTTGCTGAATTTATACGCGCCATGACTGGTGCCTATGGCCACCGCCAACGCATCGATTTGAGTTTGTTCGACAAAGGCCACCGCCTCGTCCGGATCGGTCAACAACTGACTATGATCGTCCTGATTTTCCAGTGAGCCCAGACAGCCGATTTCGCCTTCCACCGACACGCCACAGGCATGCGCCATGTTCACAACGCGGCGGGTCACCTCGACGTTGTAGTCAAACAAAGCCGGGGTTTTCATGTCCTCCAGCAAAGAGCCATCCATCATCACCGAACTAAAGCCGGATTGAATGGCCTGGGCGCAGATGTCGGGCGATGGCGCATGATCTCTGTGCATCACCACCGGAATATGCGGATATTGTTCGACAGCGGCTAATATCAAATGCCGCAGAAACACCTCGCCGGCATAGCGGTTCGCGCCAGCCGAGCCTTGCATGATCACCGGGCTATCACAGGCATCGGCCGCCTGCATGATGGCCTGCACTTGCTCCATGTTGCTGATATTGAAAGCCGGCACGGCAAAACCGTGTTCCGCCGCATAATCCAAAAGTTGTCGCAATGATATTAAAGCCATGATCGGCTCTCCTTAGCTTGGTTTTATTAGATTCTATCTAGCGTCCGGCAGTCTCTATCACCACTCCGGACACAAAGGTTATTGATTCAGAAGTTTTCCGCGTCGCGGCGAATAAGGCGCTTGTTTAAAGCTTGCCGGCTAATACCTAGCAAACCGGCGGCGACGCCCTGATTGCCTTGCGCACGCTGTAAGGCTTCGGCAATCAGCGACTCTTCGGCTTCCTTCAAAGTCGGCAAACACTCCGGAAAGTTGCCGGACAAAGCGGTCATTCCGTCCATTACATCGCCATCCGCATTTATGGGCGCTTGGTCGGCAATGGCCTCCTTGAAGCTCTGCAAGGACAGCACCGCGCCCTGACTGCGGGCCACCGCATCGAACGCCATGCCTTCCAGCTCGCGGATATTGCCGGGGAACGCATAGTTATGCAACCACTGAAACAGCGCCGGCGGCACGCTGGGCGCGGGCTTTCCCAGGCTATCGGCGGCCTTTTCCACGAAATGCAGCGTCAGTTGCGGCAAGTCTTCGCGGCGTTCGCGTAGCGGCGGCAGCTGAATATGATGGGTCCGCAAGCGAAAATATAAATCCTTGCGAAAGGTGCCGAGTTCGACCTGGCGTCTGACATCGCAATGGGTGGCGACGACGATCCGCGCCCGGCTTTGCCGAGGCCGGTCCGCGCCTATCGGGTAAAACGAGCCGTCCTGCAATAAGCGCAACAGTTTGACTTGCGAAGCGATACTGAGGTCGCCGATTTCATCCAGAAACAACGTGCCCTCGCCGGTACTGGCGAGCAAGCCGTCGCGGGCCCGCTCGGCGCCGGTGAACGAACCCTTGGCGTGGCCGAACAGCGTATCGGAAAATAAGGTATCGTCCAGGCCGGCGACGTTGACCGCCACCAAGTCGCCCGGCCGTCCGGACGCACGGTGCAAGGCGCGGGCGATCAACTCTTTGCCGGCCCCGGTTTCGCCGGTAATCAACACCGGCTGCGGGGACGCGGCAATGGCTTCGATGTAGCGAAAAATCGCAAACATGGCCGGGCTTTGGGTAACGATGTCGGCAAATCCGCCGGGCTCGTGCGGACTGTTGGTTAACAGCCGGTCTTTCAGCGACAAGAACTCCGCGCGCAGCACCCTGCCCTCCACCGCCCGCCGCACCGCGGCCACCAGACAGCTTTGTTCCACCGGCTTTAGTAAATAATCGCTCGCGCCGCTGCGCATGCACAGCACCGCTGTCTGCAAATCGTTGGTGGCGGTCATCATAATCACCGGGATTTCCGGGTACTCTGCCGTTATCTGCTCCAATAACGCCTTGCCGGACAGATGCGGCATGGTTAAATCCAGCACTATCACACCGACTGGCCGGTTAGCCAATAACGTCAGCACCGCCCGGCTGTCGTCCAGCGTCAGCACCTGGGCAAAACCGGCGCTACGCAATACCAGACTGGCGCTGTGCAACAATTGCGCTTCGTCGTCTACCAACAAGATAGGCAGGTTGCCAAGGTCTTTACATGGCATGATTAACTTCCGTCGCAGGTATCGGATTTAGCGGAAAAATAACGCGGGCGCAGGTACCTTGCCCAGGCTCGGATGAAAAACTCAAGCGGCCCCCCTGGGCGCGCAGCAATGAGGCGCTGATCGCCAAACCCAGCCCGGTGCCGCCCTTGGCCTGCTTCGTGGTAAAGAACGGGTCGCACAATTGTTCGATATGTTCGGCGGCTATGCCGATGCCTTCGTCACGGACTTCCACGCAGACCTGCCGGCCATCGTGCAGCAGTTTGGTGGCAACGCTGACAGACTTTTGCGGCTCGGGAAGTGCTTCCAAGGCATTGATCAGCAAATTAACCAGCACCTGCTCCACCTGCTGCGGATCGCCGCGCAACAAGGGCAAGGCTTCGGACAACTCGGTTTTGAAATGCAGGGTTTTCTGGTCTATCAAATGTTTCAATAAGCGCACCGCCCGATCCACCACCTCATTGATGGCAAAAGACACCTGGGCCTCCGCGCCTGGCGGGCGGGCATAATTTTTCAGTTCGGCGACGATGCGTTCGATACGTTTGGCACCATCCTTCACATCACGGATCAGCACCGCCGCGCTACTCCGCATTTCGGTGTAAGGCAAACCGCCCAGCGAGAATTCACCGCTCGCTTGATAGCGATCTTCCAGAATCTCCAACGCATCGCTCCAAATATCGGCAAGTAAGCCGGAATTAAACAAAATCAGTTGATTGGGGTTATTGATTTCATGGGCGACGCCGGATACCAAGGTACCCAAGGCCGTCATCTTGTTGGCCTGTATCAGTTGCAGTTCTTGCTGCCGGGCTACTTCTTCCAGATGTTTGCGGGCGCTGATGTCGCGGATGATGGCGGTCAGATAGCGCTCGGTCCCGCGCGTCCAGCTGGATAGCGACAATTCGACCGGAAACGCGCTCCTGTCCTGGCTTAAAGCTATCGAATCCAGCGTCGGACCATTAAGTCGATTTATCGCCCCCTCGTCCCTGATTTGTTCGAAAAAGTCTGGCGACGGGTTTGCCAGCAATTGCTGAAATGGCTGCCCTAGCATCCGGTTTGCGGTAAACCCGAACATCAATTGCGCACCCTGGTTCCAGGACACGATCTTGCCTTGTAAGTCCGTGGAAATAATCGCTTCGTGCGCCGAGTCGGTGATGGCGCGCAGCCGGGCTTCGCTTTCCCGCAACCAAGATTCGGCCTGCAGGCGTTCGCCGGTTTCTTGCTGCAAATTGGCGTGCGCCCGGCGCAACGCCAGCGTGCTGGCCCTGAGCAGCACGAACTGATACAGCAAATACGCCAGCAAAACCAAGGCCACCAGATACAAGGACAGACGATAGGCTTCGGCTTGTTGTTCCACGCTGTCGCTGTACTGACGCAAGGCTTGTTGCAAATCATCGACCCGGCTGACGATGGGCTGAGCGATGATCTGCCGCAATAGCGTATCCACTTTGGGCGATACGTCGATGATCAGCCGGCCATGGGCGATCAGGACGCGATAGTCGTCAGGTAATGGAAGTCCGGCCAAGCGATCAAGCTCCTGCCGGATTTCCGCAGCCAATTCCGGCCTCGGGCTGTCCATGAAACTGAACATCAAGCGCCATAAATTGCCCAGCTTGGCGGTATCGCCGGGCCTTGCCGCAGTGCGCAAGGTTTTGCCGATTTCGTCGAAGGACATCACCGAATTGCGCAGCAGCGCATTGTCCGACTTTAGATACTCTATTTGTACCAAGCCATCCTGGACAGTCGCGGTGAGCTGGTCCGCCAATTTACCCATCAGTTTTTCGGCGTCGGCATTTGCCGGTTGCAAATCGGTTTGCAAACTCTGCGATAAACGCAGTAGCTCCTGGCCGGCTTTGGTTAGCGCATCGTAGTTAGCTAGCAAACCGGCACGAGCCAGCAAAATATCGCGCATCAATTCCGCATCGCGTAATTCGATGATACGCAGCGTGCTTTGCAGGCGGTTACGCCGCTCCAACTCCGGACTGGCGCTTTGTATCCATAAATAGGTTAAGGCCAGTAATAGACCGGCGACGATCAGCCTGGGCTGCCAGGAAATAACGGTCATGGATTGGTTTTTTTGTTGACGGCCAAGGCCCTGCCGGCATACTCCCCGGTCAAGGTATTTAAAAATTTAACGATAGCATCGCGCTGTTTTGTCGCCAGCCGCTTGCCCAATTGATGCTCGGCCATTGTGTCCACCGCCGCTTCCAGATTGGCGGCGCGGCCGTCATGAAAATAAGGTGCGGTGACGGCGACATTACGCAAACTCGGCACCCGAAACACGCCTCGGTCTCTGTCGTTGCCGGTCACGTTATAACGCCCCTCGTCCACCGGGTCCTGCTCGCCTTTCGGAGTGCCGAATATGCCGAACTTCTGAAACAGATTGCCGCCCAAATTGACGCCCTGATGGCAGGCCACGCAACCCAGAGCATTGAACAGGCGATAGCCTTGCTGTTCCTCGGCGTCAAGCGCAGCAGTGTCGCCGCGCAGAAAACGGTCGAAGCGCGCATTGGGCGTGACCAAACTGCGCTCGAAATTGCTCAAGGCATCGACCACGTTGGCTTTCGTCAATCCATCCGGATAGATCCGACTAAACGCATCGACATAGTCAGGCACCGCACGCAGACGCTCGATCAACTCCGGCCATTTGGCGTTCATGATGTTGGGATTGAGCATGACTTTTTCGGTATGTGCTTCCAGCGTGGTCACGACCCCGTCCCAATTGAAAAAGTAGTTGAAGGACACATTGAACAAGCTGGGGGTATTGCGCAGCAGCGAAACGCCGTCCGCCGATTCGGCGCGAACCTTGCCGTCCATGCCGCCACTGTCTAGCGGATGACAACTGGCGCAAGAGCGCTGGCCCTGATCGGAAAGTTGGGGATCGTGAAATAAGCGCTGTCCCAACACCACGCGCGGGGCATTTAAGTCCACCTTGAGCGGCAACGATGCCAGCGGTTCCGGCGTTTGAGCCTGCACTGCAACAGACAGGGCCAGGCCTATACACTCCGCTAAAAAAAGCCGCGGATTTCTTTTCTGCGTCATGTTTGCTTGTGTCGAAGCGTGGTTTACGAATCCGGTCTTCATTCTATCCTCTGAAATAGTGGTAAGCCTAAATTTCGCGCCGGATCCACGAGTTTCTGCACGGCCATAACAACATTTAAATAAAGACAGGATAATTGTTTCAATCCATGCCTGCGTTTGGAAAAACGCAGATCGCTGGCTTATCCCGTCAAACCCGCCGCAACGTCCCTGAGACAAAAGTTGCTGGATGTGTGGCTCTGACAAACGCCTTCTGTCGCCTTCAGCCTGGCATCGCACCGACTTCATGCATTTCTTTCTGCAACTTTCGTCGCAGCCATACGTCATGACAAACATGTTAAAAACAGAGCTAATCATATGATTTTTAATATGAATCCACAGAACGCACCTTTGGCACGGTACTCGCTTTGTTAGAGGCAGAAGCTGCCAGCAGTTTCTTTATCCGAGACGAGTTCTCAGCACTTAAATCATTTTAGGAGTATCCCCATGCAAACCAAATTTATCTCTATCCTGGCGATTTCGACACTGTTCGCCGCGAATGCCCATGCCGACGCCTTTTCATTCAGTACCGGCGATCCGGACTTCAGAATCGCCACCGGTTCGCGTCCCGGCAGCACTGGCAAAATCGAAATAGAATCGGCGGACGATTTCGTGCTAACGCAAAATACCCAGTTAAACCATGCCACCTTCACCGGCTTATTGGCCGGTGCCACACTGAGCGACATCGCCAATGTCAATGTGGAAATCTACCGGGTATTCGGTAAGGATTCGGTCAATCCACCATCCGGCCGCGTTCCTACTCGTGTCAACTCGCCTTCCGACATCGCCTTCGAATCCCGCGAATCGGCCAATAACTCGCTGAGCTACAGCGTCACCTTGCTGAGTGCCAACGCCACGGCCGCCAATTCGGTACTGAACGGCATACACCCGATTCCAAATCAAACCACCGGCGGCGAAGGCGCGGTTTCCGGGCAGGAAGTAAAATTTGATGTGGACTTTAGCAACGCGATTTCGCTGGCGGCCGACCATTACTTTTTCATCCCACAGGTAGAATTGAACAACGGCAATTTCCTCTGGTTGTCGGCCGCCAAACCGATTGTCGGCGGCAGCGGCCCGTTTACCCCTGACCTGCAATCCTGGATACGCGACGAAAATCTGGACCCCGACTGGCTGAGAATCGGTACCGACATCGTCGGCGGCACCGCCTTCAACCAAGCTTTTTCGGTATCCGGCGTTTCCGCCGTGCCGTTGCCTGCCGCCACTTGGCTGTTCCTCAGCGGCATGCTGGGCGTAATGGGTTTGGGTAAACGCAGAAAAGCCGCAGCATAAATCATCTTCCAGCGCTTCCTACCTGCCATGTCGTTGGCGATCATCGCGTTGGCGGCATGGCTTTTTTCTGAATAACAAGCTGCTGCCGCTTAAAGGATTGAGTTCGAATGAAGAATGATAAATTAAAGTTCGGTTATGTTTTCAAAGAGGTTTATTTGTTTACCTAGACGAAAAAAGCCGGCACTGGGCCGGCTTCTGTTTTCCGTTCAGAGCATCTTACTTTCAGAATAATCTGATTTCAGCAGGCGGCAATGGTTGGGGATTCAGGCTTACCGTGGATAGCTTGCTGACCGCACTGGTGAACAGATCAGGCAAAGGACCGGGCTTTGGTCCGAGCCAAGAACCGGGATAAGGCGTTCCGCACCAACCGCCGGATACATTTTGCAGTTCTTCAGCATGCAGAACTCTGAAACTTTGATCTAATTGAGCGTTCATTTGACTGGCTCCTTGTAAATATCGAAAAATTCCCACCCATAAACAGGTGGCTCCAAACCGCGAGTCGAACCGATCAGTCTTGAAACCAATCTTTAAAGCAGAACGATTCAACTTGCCATTGCTCGAGACCAGAAAGGTCCATTTTCTGTTCAGAGCCAGAAAGCAACGCATATTTCTCTCTGACCGGCGACGAACGACTAGCGATCTTGTAGCAAATCCCTGCGATCCGCCGGCATAATCACTGTACGGCTGCCGCACCGTTAAATCTGTGGAAAAATACCTACTGCCGCAGGCAATAGTCCCTAGCGCCTCAATTTCCCTGCTCTAACCACAATTTCGAAAGCTTTCGGTTCACCGAATAACATTGATACGATTACCCTGAAGCTGTGCGAGCGCCTAAAAACAAACAGGAGAAAAATTATGCAGAAGTTTATGTTCGGCCTACTGATAACGATTGCATCAGCCACCGCCAATGCCCTGCCGCCGCCGGAGGCGAGATCGTTACCGCTTGAAGAGATAAGCCTGGAGCACATCAATATTCAAGGTCAGATACAAACCTGGCGCTTACACAAGGTTTGTATCGATGGGCAAGCCTATTTGCTCATCACCGGCACCACTGGCCCGGGCGGCATTTCCGCGGCGTATAAGGACGGCAAGCCGGAGCAATGTCAGATACGGCCCGCTGAAAAATGACATGCCAATCCAAACCACATCAATGTGTCCGGTTTAGCGTTGACACATCAATACTACTGGTTTTCTTGGTGTAGGTGGGGGTTGGTTGAGCTGGTTAGGTGAGAAATCGAGTGTAACCATTGGCGGGTTACGTCGGCGAAGCTGTCTATTATCGGAAGCCCGGCATTTACCCGGTCTTCGTTGATTTCGGCTAGCTGTCGAGCTGCTTTGATTTCTTTTCGTCCCAAGCTGGGGTCTAAACCATCCGCAATTTGCTGCCTGGCTTCTTCGGCCTTGCGTCTGGCGCTTTCTAGGGTCGTATCCGGATAGACGCCGAATGAAAGTTTTTTACGCTTCCCCTCGAAGGTAAAAATGAACCTCCATATCTTGGTACCGTTTTTACCGACTACGAGATTGAGGCCGCCGCCATCGTTTATGAAGTAGTCTTTATCTTTCGGCTTTGCAGCCCTGTAGACCGTGTCTTTATTGATGTTTAGGGGCATAGTGTGTCCCTGCATTTCATTGCACTTCCCTGCACAATAAAAAACCCGCTAAGCCAGATAACTTGCGGGTTTTTGCACTTCTTTGCACTTCTTTGCACTTCTTTGCACTTCCGTGCATCTTCAAATGGTACCGACGGGCGGACTTGAACCGCCACGACTTGCGTCACCACCCCCTCAAGATGGCGTGTCTACCAATTTCACCACGTCGGCTTAATTTGCTGCTGGATTACTTGGCAGCCGGTTTTTCGACTTCTTTGATAGCCGGCGCTTCAGGTAGTTTAGCGTCCTGAATCGGCAAACTGCCGTCTGCCGGCATACCTTGCGTTAACGGTACATCAGATTTCACAGGTTCAGCAACAGGCGTCGAATCTAATATGACGTCCGTTTTTTTGCCTTGATAGCCGCTCAATACTGCCAAGCCTAAGCTGGTGATAAAAAACAAGGTCGCAAAAATAGCAGTGGTTCTGGATAAAAATGACGCAGAGCCTTGAGCGCCGAATACCGAACCGGATGCGCCACCGCCGAAAGTCGCGCCGGCATCGGCGCCTTTTCCTTGTTGCATCAGGACCAAGCCAACGATGCCTATACCCAGGAAGATATGAATAATTATTATAATTTGGTACAACATAAAGACCTTAATCGGATGAAACTAAACCGAATGGCAAATTTGCAGGAAGCCTTTTGCATCCAGCGATGCGCCACCCACCAAACCGCCATCAATGTCCGGCATCGCAAACAAGCCTTTTGCATTATCTGGCTTGACGCTACCGCCGTATAAAATTTGTACTTTTTCCGCGATTACCGGATTTCTATCGGCAATCCGTTGGCGAATGTACTTGTGCACTTCTTGCGCTTGTTCATCGGTCGCCACTTTACCGGTACCGATAGCCCAAACAGGTTCGTAGGCAATCACAGCGGTTTCGAACGCTTCTATGCCTGCGGCGGCAATCACTGCGTCCAATTGCTCGTCAACGACTTGGAAAGTTCTGTCTTGTTCGCGCTCTTCCAGCGTTTCGCCGACACACAGCACAGGCACTACACCTTTGCTCAAGGCTTGGCAAAAACGTTTGGCAACCGACTCGTTGGTATCGCCGTAATAGCTGCGACGCTCGGAATGGCCGACCAACGCATATTTGCAGCCGACTTCGCTCAGCATTGCCGCCGACACTTCACCGGTATAAGCACCGGAAGCTTGGTCAGCAACGTTTTGCGCGCCAAGCGCGATGGGGGATGCAGCCAACACGCCACGAATATCTGACAAATAGACGAATGGAACGCAAACCGCGACTTCCTGCTGAACGTCACCAAGACCGTCAGCCAAAGCCTGAGCAAGTTTTTGCCCATCTTCCCGAGAGCCGTTCATTTTCCAGTTACCCATAATCAAAGACCGACGCATTACATCCTCCGAGCTAAATAAGACCGCATATAATATCGATTTAAACCTTTCAGTTCAAGCCGGAATCGCTTTCTTGACATCGGCAGCCAGTTGGTTTGCAAACCTCACCACCTCGTCTTCGTCAACGCCCTCCACCATCACTCTGATTAAAGGCTCGGTGCCGGAGGATCTCAGCAACACCCGGCCCCGGTCTCCTAGTTTTTTCTCTACTCCTTCCACGGCTTTTTTGATGCTATCGATCTCTTCGACTTTGACTTTTTTATCGGTTCTGACGTTAATCAGCACTTGCGGGTATTTGCTCATGCCGGATTTAAGCTCGTTCAGGCTTTTGCCGGTACGTTGCATTTCCGCCAACACTTGCAAGGCGGAAACGATACCGTCGCCCGTGGTGGTTTTATCCAGACAGATAATATGTCCAGAGCCTTCGCCACCGAGCATGCCTTTATGTTCGGACAACATTTCCATTACGTAACGGTCGCCCACTTTGGCGCGTAACAGTGGCACACCGACGGCCTTCAACGCATGCTCCATGCCCAGATTCGACATCAGGGTGCCGATCACGGGCCCGAACAGTTTGCCTTCATCCAAGCGGGATTTCGCGATGATGTAAATCAACTCGTCACCATCGACGATTTCGCCTTTGTGATCGACCATAATAATCCGGTCGCCGTCGCCGTCCAGCGCTATGCCCAGATCGGCGCGAAACTCCAGCACTTTAGCGGCCAGATTTTCCGGTTTGGTCGCCCCGCATTCGTCGTTGATATTCAAACCATCGGGTTCAGCACCAATCGTAACCACCTCGGCACCGACTTCGCTGAATACATGTGGCGCAATATGGTAAGTCGCGCCGTTGGCGCAATCGATGACGATCCGCATACCTCTGAAGTCCAGTTGCGGCGGTACGGTTGCCTTGCAAAATTCGATGTAGCGGCCTGCGGCATCGCTTACCCGTTTGGCTTTACCCAGTTTTGCCGATTCGACAGTGGTCATCGGCGTATCCAGATACTGTTCGATCTGATGTTCTACGTCATCCGGCAATTTGGCGCCGTCCACTGAAAAAAACTTGATGCCGTTGTCATAGTACGGATTGTGGGAAGCACTGATCACGATACCGGCTTTAGCTCTTAAGGTTCGAGTCAAATAAGCGATGCCAGGAGTGGGCATAGGCCCCAATAGCCGCGTATCCACACCAGCCGCCGATAGCCCCGCCTCAAGCGCCGATTCGAACATATAGCCGGAAATACGGGTGTCTTTGCCCACCAACACAAAGCCACTACCTTCTTTTGCAAAGACTCTGCCCGTGGCCCAGCCCAGCTTTAGCATGAAGTCAGCAGTGATAGGATATTCTCCGACCTTGCCGCGAATACCGTCAGTGCCAAAATATTTTTTTGCCATACTCAAAACTCTCTTAACTAAATCCCAAAAAAAAGAGAGGCCGGAGCCTCTCTCGCTTTTGCCGCTACAGCATCAGCCTTGTTCGGCCGCGCCTCCGATCGATGGGTCGGTATCTTTCTGATCCCAATGATCGCTTTTTATGCCGCCGCTGGAAGACGGGGTGTCGTCCCAACCTTTTGGCTCTCTGACCGGCTTTCTTTCCATCAAATCATCGATCTGATATTTATCGATGGTTTCGTACTTCATCAAGGCATCTGCCATTGCATGTAGAATGTCTTCGTTTTCTTTTAGAATCGTTTCCGCTCTTTCATAATTTCTATCAATGATAGACCTGATTTCTTCGTCGATGGTGTGCGAAGTCTCTTCCGCAACCGATTTATGTTGAGTAACGGAACGGCCCAAGAAAATCTCGCCTTCTTCTTCGCTGTATGCCAATGGTCCAAGACGTTGCGACAAGCCCCATTTGGTGACCATGTTTCTGGCCAACTCGGTAGCACGCTCGATGTCATTGGAAGCACCGGTAGACACCTGTTCCCAGCCGAAAATCAATTCCTCTGCAATCCGGCCGCCGTACAAACTGGAAATCATGCTATCCAGCTTACGTTTGCTGGCGCTGTATTGATCGCGTTCAGGCAAGAACATCGTCACACCCAGCGCACGGCCGCGCGGCATGATGCTGACTTTATAGACAGGATCGTGCTCGGGCACCAAGCGACCGACTATGGCATGACCAGCTTCGTGATAGGCAGTCATTTTCTTTTCTTTTTCATCCATCACCATGGAGCGTCTTTCCGCGCCCATGATCAGTTTGTCCTTGGCTTTTTCCAAATCGACCATGCTGACCAAACGCTTGTTATAGCGCGCTGCGAACAAAGCCGCTTCATTAACCAAGTTGGCTAAATCGGCACCGGAGAATCCTGGCGTACCTTGCGCGATATATTTAATTTTGACATCGTCCGCTGCGGGCACTTTTTTCAGATGCACGTTAAGAATCTGCTCACGGCCTCTGACATCAGGCAATCCAACTACAACTTGACGGTCGAAACGACCTGGACGCAACAAAGCCTTATCCAGCACGTCGGAACGGTTAGTCGCAGCGATGACGATAATGCCCTCGTGGCCTTCGAAGCCGTCCATCTCAACCAGTAATTGGTTCAAGGTTTGTTCGCGCTCGTCGTTACCGCCGCCTAAACCGGCGCCACGTGAACGACCCACCGCATCGATCTCGTCGATGAAGATTATGCAAGGTGCGTGTTTTTTGGCTTGTTCGAACATGTCGCGCACTCGTGAGGCACCGACACCGACGAACATCTCCACGAAGTCCGAACCGGAAATAGTGAAGAACGGCACTTTCGCTTCGCCGGCAATAGCTCTGGCCAACAATGTTTTACCAGTACCCGGAGGACCGACCATCAAGGCGCCGCGCGGCACTTTGCCACCCAGCTTTTGGTATTTCGCCGGATCTTTAAGAAAGTCGACCATTTCTTCGACTTCTTCCTTGGCCTCATCGCAACCCGCCACGTCGGCGAAAGTCACCTTGTTTTGATCCTGATCCAACATCCGCGCCTTGCTTTTACCAAAGCCCATCGCGCCGCCACGACCACCCACGCCGCCGCCCTGCATCTGCCGCATGAAGAATA
Source organism: Methylomonas methanica (assembly GCA_001644045.1). GTDB lineage: Bacteria > Pseudomonadota > Gammaproteobacteria > Methylococcales > Methylomonadaceae > Methylomonas > Methylomonas methanica. Next base: position 33,099 of record LUUF01000084.1, read on the forward strand.
CCCAAACGGCGATCAGCAAAAGAATCGGTCCGAAAGACACGAATATTTGCATCAACATCGAAGGCTCTTCCGGAGGCTGAACGGATATTTCCACGCCGTTAGCCAACAGATCGTCGATCAAATGCGGATCGTTAGGCATATAAGTCTTAAACTTATCGCCTGAGACCATTTTGCCTTTCACAGTATTATCGGAGATCGCAACCTGCTGAACTTGTCCAGCTTTCACCGCGTCGATCAATTGCGAATACGAAAAAGTCGCGTCGCTACGAACTGCCCGCGACCCGAAACTGTTGAATACAGCCATCAACACTACGGCGATGACCACCCACAAAATTAAATTTTTAATCATATCGCTCAAGTTACGCGCTCCGGCCTGGATTGGCCTCAAAATTTAAAAACCGAGTAATTGTATCAGGACTACTCGCATCCCACCGCCATCATAGCCCTATGAACGGCGCCTTTCGCATATTTATTTAAAACCTTTCGCCAAAATATACACTTCGTTACTTCTGGGCCGCGAAGCTTTCGGCTTTCTAATTACCACACTACTGAACTGTTGACGCACTTGACTATAGTATTCATCAAATCCGGCGCCCTGAAACATCTTGATCAAAAACGTACCACCCTTAGCCAAAATATGTTGCGCTGCATCCAGGGCCAATTCGCCCAGGTAAATAGCCCGCGGCTGATCCATTTCCCGGCTACCACTCATATTGGGGGCCATATCCGACAATAACAAGTGAACCGGTTCGCCATCAAGCACTTTATATAATTGCTCCAGCACTTCGTCTTCCCGGAAATCGCCTTGAATAAAATCCACGCCTTCAATAGGATCGATAGCCAGCAAATCCAACGCGATCACCTTATTTTTTTTGCCGACGATTTTACTGACATATTCAGACCAACCGCCTGGCGCCGCGCCTAGGTCAACTATATTAATACCAGGTTTTATGATTTTGTCTTTTTCTTGGATTTCTATCAGCTTGAACACCGCCCTGGAGCGATAACCTAGCGCCTGTGCTTTCTTGACATACTCGTCTTGGAAATGTTCCTGCATCCATTGCTGGCTACTTTTGCTGCGTGCCATAATATCTATTCGTGTAAAATTGCTGGGTTTTTAAAGTTTAAGGAAACAGAGTGAATCCTATTCAAAAGAAAAAGCTGAAAGCTCAGGCTCACCCGCTAAATCCCGTGGTGATTATCGGCCAGGCCGGCTTGACCGACGCGGTTATCAAGGAAATTAATGTGGCGTTGGACGCTCACGAGCTGATCAAAGTCAAAATTCGCGCGGAAAGAGACGAGCGCGCCGCTATTAGAGAACAAATCTGTGCACAAACCAAGGCCGAATTAGTGCAATCCATTGGCCAAATAGCAGTTATTTATCGCTTGAATCCCAAAAAATAAAGCAAATGGGGAGGAAGCGCCTCCCCATTAATAAACAGTCTAGATATATTTAACCGAAAGAATCTCGTATTCGATATTGCCACCCGGCGCTTTTACCGTCACTACATCTTCCACTTCCTTGCCGATTAATGCCCTGGCAATCGGCGATCCTACGGAAATACGGCCTTCCTTGATATTGGCTTCGTCCTCGCCGACGATCTGATACGTCACCGTCTTACCGGAATCGAGATCTTCGATTTCCACTGTCGCTCCGAACACTACCTTGCCGTTAGCTTCGGTTTTGGTAACATCGATAATATTGGCATTGGACAACTTGCCTTCAATCTCGGCGATCCGGCCCTCGGCAAAACTTTGCTGTTCCCGCGCCGCATGGTATTCGGCATTTTCTTTTAAATCGCCGTGCGCGCGCGCTTCAGAGATGGCCTGAATGATGCGCGGTCTGACCACGGTTTTAAGCTCTTCCAGTTCGGCGCGCAATTTGTTGGCCCCGACCACTGTCAGTGGAAATTTTTGCATTTACTGCTCCCCTCTTGAATTCAAATTCATCCGTTAAAATGTTTTATGCAAGTCCTGCAGGCAATTAACATCGCCCGCATCGAGTTCACCCAAGGCGTAGCAAGCCGCGCGCGCGCCCGCCATCGTCGTGTAATAGGTAACTTTGCGCTGCAAAGCTTCTCGACGCATCGTAAACGAATCGGCTACGGCCTTAACACCCTCGGTGGTATTGACGATCAACTGTACTTCGCCGTTTTTAATCATATCCACGGTATTGGGCCTGCCTTCGTTGACCTTGAAGATTTCCTTGCAAGGAATACCGGCTTCTTTCAATACCTTAGCGGTACCGCGGGTAGCGACGATTTCATAGTTTTTCGCAATCAGCATTTTGGCCAATTCCGGCAACTTGGGTTTGTCGGCATCGCGGATACTGATCAACACCTTGCCGCTGTGGCTCAAATCCACACCCGACGCGCGCTGCGACTTGGCGAACGCTTCACCAAAGGTCTTACCAACCCCCATCACCTCACCGGTCGATTTCATTTCCGGCCCCAGCAGCGGATCGACGCCCGGGAACTTGATGAACGGGAACACCGCTTCTTTCACCGAAAAATATTCTGGAATACGCTCTTCGGTAATACCCTGCTCTTTCAGGGATTTACCGACCATCACCCGCGCGGCAATCTTCGCCAGTGGATAACCGGTGGCTTTGGATACAAACGGCGCGGTACGCGAGGCGCGCGGATTCACTTCCAGCACGTAAATGGTTTCGCCTTGAATCGCGAACTGGGTGTTCATCAAACCGCGCACACCCAGCGCTTCGGCCATTTTCGCAACTTGCGCGCGCAGTTGATCCTGCATATGCCCCGGCAAGTCGTAAGGCGGCAAGGAACAAGCCGAGTCACCGGAATGTACACCGGCTTGCTCGATGTGTTCCATCAAGCCGCCGATCAGCACAGTCTCGCCGTCGTAAATCGCATCGACATCCATCTCCACCGCATCATCCAAAAAGCGATCCAACAGCACAGGCGAATCGTTGGAGACGCTGACCGCTTCTTTCATATAGCGGCGCAAACCTTCTTCGTTGAACACGATTTCCATCGCTCTGCCGCCCAACACATAGGATGGCCGCACCACTAATGGATAACCGAGTTCACGGGCGGAATTGACGGCTTGATCGACCGAACGCGCGGTGGCATTGGGCGGCTGCAACAAATTCAGACGCTCCAGCAATTTCTGAAAACGCTCACGGTCTTCAGCTAAATCGATTGAGTCAGGAGAAGTACCGATGATAGGCGCACCAGCCGCTTCCAAAGCGCGAGCCAGTTTCAACGGCGTTTGCCCGCCGTATTGCACAATCACGCCCAGGGGCTTTTCCAGCTCTATGATTTCCAGCACGTCTTCCAGGGTCAAGGGCTCAAAATACAAGCGGTCGGACGTATCGAAGTCAGTGGAAACGGTTTCCGGGTTACAGTTGACCATGATGGTTTCGTAACCGTCTTCGCGCAGAGCCAAGGCGGCATGTACGCAGCAATAATCGAATTCGATACCCTGGCCGATCCGATTGGGGCCACCGCCCAGAATAATGATTTTTTCTTTATCGGACGGATTGGCCTCGCATTCCTGCTCGTAAGTCGAATACAGATAGGCGGTATCGGAGGCAAACTCCGCCGCGCAAGAATCGATACGCTTGTAAACGGGACGCACGCCTTTCTTGTGGCGCACGCTACGCACTTCGGATTCCTTGGTTTCCAGTAATTTCGCCAGGCGCCTATCGGAAAAACCTTTACGTTTCAGGCGCAATAATTCACCCGGCTCCAACGTTGCCAAGGTTTTGGTAGCCAAGGTTTTTTCGGTGTTAATCAAATCCTCGACCTGCGCCAGGAACCAGGGATCGATTTTCGAGGCCTGATGAATGTCTGCAAAGCTCAAGCCGCTACGAAAGGCATCAGCCAGATACCATAAACGTTCAGGACCTGGATAACGCAACTCCCTGAGAATAATGTCCTCGCTGTTGGCATCACTTAGATCGGCAATTTCATCCAGACCATCGACCCCCACTTCCAGGCCGCGCAGGGCTTTTTGCAAAGACTCCTGAAAAGTACGGCCAATCGCCATCACTTCGCCGACCGACTTCATTTGCGTGGTCAGCCTATCGTTGGCTTGCGGGAATTTTTCGAAGGCAAAACGCGGCACTTTGGTGACCACATAATCGATGGACGGCTCGAACGAAGCCGGTGTGGCACCGCCGGTGATTTCGTTGCGTAACTCATCCAGCGTATAGCCCACCGCCAATTTGGCCGCGACCTTGGCAATCGGAAAACCGGTGGCTTTGGACGCCAATGCCGACGAACGCGACACCCTGGGGTTCATTTCGATAACGATCAGCCGGCCGGTGTCGGGATTGATAGCAAACTGCACGTTGGAACCGCCGGTATCGACGCCAATCTCGCGTAGCACAGCCAGCGAGGCGTTACGCAGGATTTGATATTCCTTGTCGGTCAAGGTTTGCGCCGGCGCGACGGTGATCGAGTCGCCGGTATGTACACCCATCGGGTCGAAATTTTCGATCGAGCAGATAATGATGCAGTTGTCTTTCGAGTCGCGCACCACTTCCATTTCAAACTCTTTCCAGCCCAAAATCGATTCTTCGATCAATAGCTCGCTGGTTGGCGACAAATACAGGCCCCGCTCGCAAATCTCGATGAATTCTTCGCGGTTGTAGGCAATACCGCCGCCGCTACCGCCCATCGTGAACGACGGACGGACTACCGTGGGGTAACCGACTTCTTCTTGTGCCGCAAATGCTTCTTCCATGTTATGAGCGATTTTGGCTCGGGACACTTCCAGGCCGATGCGCGCCATCGCTTCATTAAACAGCGCGCGATCCTCGGCCATGTTGATGGCTTCCTTGGTCGCGCCTATCATTTCCACGCCGTATTTTTCCAATACGCCGTGCTTGTCCAGCGCCAGTGCGCAGTTCAGCGCGGTCTGACCGCCCATGGTCGGCAGCACCGCATCGGGACGTTCTTTTTCGATGATTTTTTCGACGGTTTGCCAGTCGATGGGCTCGATGTAAATCGCATCGGCCATGTCCGGGTCGGTCATGATCGTTGCCGGATTGGAGTTGACCAGGATCACCCGGTAACCCTCTTCGCGCAGCGCCTTACAAGCTTGGGTGCCGGAATAATCAAACTCGCAAGCCTGACCAATTACAATCGGTCCGGCGCCCAGTAATAAAATCGATTTTATGTCGGTTCTTTTTGGCATATCACTCTGTATAAAACTTAAGCGGAACGAGGCTGGTTCATCAAATCGATGAAATCGTCGAACAAGGACTCGACATCGTGCGGACCGGGGCTGGCTTCCGGGTGCCCCTGAAAGCTGAAGGCCGGCACGTCGGTGCGGGCGATGCCCTGCAAACTACCGTCGAACAGCGACACATAGGTTGCCTTTAAATTGGCAGGCAATGAGTCAGGACTGGCCGCAAAACCGTGGTTTTGACTACTGATCATCACCCGCCCGGTCGCCAGCTCTTGCACCGGATGGTTGGCGCCGTGGTGGCCGAATTTCATTTTTTCGGTTTTCGCACCGCTAGCAAGGGCCAGCAATTGATGCCCCAGACAAATGCCGAACACCGGAATTTTTCGTTCCAGGATGGTTTTGATCGCCTCGATGGCATAAGTGCAAGGCTCCGGATCGCCGGGACCGTTGGAGAGAAATACGCCATCGGGATTCATCACCAACACCGTTTCGGCGGGCGTGGTAGCCGGCACGACCGTGACCCGGCAACCGCGATTAGCCAGCAAACGCAGGATATTGCGCTTGATGCCAAAATCATAAGCAACAACATGCTTGGTCAGATTTGGCGCTGGCGCATGACCTTCGCCCAGTTTCCAGACGTTTTCGGTCCATTCGTAGCTTGCGACCGTCGTCACTTCTTTAGCCAGATCCATACCTTGCAGACCGGGAAAACCTTCGATGGCCTGTGTCGCGGCATCCAAATCCACCGTCTCGCCGGCCATGATGCAACCGCGTTGCGCGCCTTTGTCGCGCAGCAAACGCGTCAGTTTGCGGGTATCGATGTCGGCTATCGCCACCACCTTGTGCTCGCGCAGATATTCCGGCAAGGTTTTCTCGATACGCCAACTGCTGGCCAGCAAAGGCAAGTCGCGTATCACCAGACCGCTGGCAAAAACTTTTGCGGATTCGTCGTCTTCAGCGTTGGTACCGACATTGCCTATGTGCGGATAGGTCAATGTGACGATTTGCCGTGCGTATGACGGGTCGCTGAGAATTTCCTGATAGCCGGTCAGTGCCGTATTAAAAACCACTTCGCCCACGGAACAGCCGTCGGCACCGATCGAAATGCCGTGAAACACCGTCCCGTCTTCTAGTACCAGTAATGCAGGTTTGTTCAAGATTGGCCACCTTAGATGTAGAAAACGGGATAAATCTTGCGACTCATCCCGTTCCTGATAGATAAAAACTTAAGTGATTTTACGAAATTATGGCTGTTTGGTCATTAACAATTTTCTAAGTTGGTGCGTCACCGAGACTCTGCTCGTTCACAAAGACGCTGAATTTATTGCCAATTTCGCCTTATCCAGGCAGCCCTGATGCCAGCAGCCACTGCACCGGGCTGTGCAAGGACAACAGGTTCATTCAATGTTCGAATTTGCCGATTTCGGCTTTCAGTTTTTCTTGTTGTTCAGCCGTTAACAACGTAAATATTTCATGATCGAGCTTTGATTTTTCCAAGGCCATCTGCTGATGTATCGCTGTAGATTTCTCAAGCAAGGCTTTAGTCTTTTCCTCATCGTAGTCGGCAGAAAAACTCAAGGCACGCAATTCGGCTCTTAATGCATGCTCTTCTTTGAAACGGGAATGCCCGTCGCCGAATCGGGTTTTGATTAAATTCTTGATGTCAGCTTCCTGCTTTTCACTGAGATCAAGTTTTTTCAAAAACGGCGGCAAGTGGTGTTCACCGCCCGCTTCGCCGAACATATGCATCGGCGGTTTTCCGCCGCCGTGGTGCCTCCCGTGCGGTGGCTCAGCCATCGCGGTTAAGGGCAACAAACCGATTAACAACACTAATTTTTTCATAAAAAATTCCTCAAAAATGATGATAAACATAAGGACAAAACCTGTTCGATTTCGTCGTAATCAGTATTTCAAATCAGAGGTTAAGTGCTGTTAGCACCGTGTAAAATCAGGTAAACCCGGCTGGTTGCCGGCGGAAGCCGGCGCTATGATGATTGCCACACAGCCAACGAGCGACAACCATGCACAACGTTTTAATTATCGATGACGACATCGAGCTGGCCGGATTATTCCAGGAGTATCTGACACTGGAAGGTTTTACGGTGGACGTAAGCCATACCGGTACATCCGGCCTGCAAAACGCCCTGTCCGGCGAATATCAACTGGTCATTTTGGACATCATGCTGCCGGATATAAAAGGCACCGAGATATTGGCACACATTCGCCAGGAAAGCCGCATACCTGTACTGATGTTTACCGCCAAGGGCGACGATGTGGACCGGATCATAGGTCTGGAATCCGGCGCCGACGACTATGTCCCCAAACCCTGCACACCCAGGGAACTGGTCGCAAGAATCCGCGCGATTTTGCGCCGGACCCAACCCGTCGCCGAGCTCTCGCAAGGACCGATTGTGGCCGGCCCGTTGAAACTATGGCCGGAAAAACGCAAAGCCGCCTGGCTTGAACAAGACCTGGAGCTGACCAGCACCGAGTTCAATTTGCTGGAAGCCTTGGCCAACCACGTTGGCCGGGTCGTCAGTAAAAACGAACTCTCCGAAAAAGCCCTGGGCCGGCCTCTGGCGCGTTTCGACCGCAGCATTGACGTGCATATGAGCAGCATCCGCCAAAAGCTAGGCAACCAGCAAGACGGCAGCTCGTATATCCAGACCGTGCGCGGCCAAGGCTACCAGCTGATCAAGGAATAAGATGGGCAGATTGTTCTGGAAGTTTTTCTTTGCGTTTTGGCTGGCATTGTTAACGGCGGGCATTGGGGTGGGTACCGCCGTCTGGCTCAGACACTCCGCGCAGCAAAACCAAACGGCCAATCAAGCCGATGTCGTTGATGTCAGACGCGCCTCGCTGGTCAAGCTGGCCGCCAGCACCTTGCCGCATGGCGGAATTAAGGGCTTGCACGACTTTATGCAGACCTTGCAAAACACCCGTTTCCCGCCCATTTATGCCGTAGACGATATGGATCGGGAATTGTTGGGTAGGCCTTTAGCAGCGGAAGTATTGCAACAGGCCAGAGCGTTATATCTAAAAAACGCCTACCCGGACGCAATCCAAATGGTGGCGGCGGACGACGGCCACCGTTATTTGCTGTTTGTACCCCTGCCCGAGCACGGTTTTGGCGGCCTGTTCAGGCAGTCATTTCCCGGTAACCCGGGACTGCCACCAATGGGCTTCGACGGCTCCATGCCCGGAGATCGGCCGCCACCGCCTCCCGGCGCGCCGGAAGACCGGGGACGCTCTCCACGCCGCGAACCACCGTCGCCGATTTTACCGATAGTCTCCGGGGGCTTGGCCAGTCTGTTGTTCAGTGGGCTCCTGGCCTGGTATTTCGCCAAACCGATCCGCAGCCTGCGCGATGCTTTTAGTGCCGTGGCTCAAGGCCGGCTGAATACCCGGATCGGTAAGGCAATGGGCAGGCGCGGCGACGAATTGGCCGATCTAGGCCGCGACTTCGATCATATGGCCCAGCAAATCTGCTCGCTTATCAATGCCCAGCAGCATCTGCTGCACGACGTATCCCACGAACTTCGCTCACCTTTGGCGCGCATCCAGGCGGCTATCGGCCTGGCCCAACAACAACCGGAAAAATTGCCGGCCACGCTGGAACGTATAGAACGCGAATCGCAACGGATCAGCGATTTGGTGGGCGAATTGTTAATGCTATCGAAGCTGGAAGCGGGCGTTGCGACGGGAAAACTCGACCTAATCAATCTCGATGATTTACTGGCAGACATTGTCGCCGACGCGCGCTTCGAAGCGGAACCGAAGCGTATCGAACTAATCTATCAAGGCACTATCGATGCGTCAGTAGAATGCCAAAGCGAATTATTGCATCGCGCTATCGAGAACGTGCTGCGTAACGCCGTGCAACACTGTAAAGCCGACGGCACGGTGTTGATTACCGCAGATTTTGATAGCGATAATCGTCGCTTAAGAATTCGGGTGGACGATGAGGGCCCTGGGGTAGCCGATCAGGATTTGACGGCAATTTTTCAGCCGTTTTTCCGCAGCGGCCAACCGCAAAAAACCCAAAGTACCGGACTGGGGCTCACCATCGCGCATCGAGCCATTGAGGCGCATGGCGGCAGTATCAGCGCCAGCAACCGGCCGCAAGGCGGCTTAAGCGTGGCGATCGAGATCCCGTTTCCAACGCGACAAGCAATTTAGAGGTGCATATGCTGAAATTAAAACACCGGATTACCGTCCCGCTGGCGGTTTTATTGTCGGCAGCGACTTTTAACGCGGACGCCGGCCCACACCATCACAGCGGCGGGCACTTTGGCGGCCATTTTCATCCGGGCTTCGGCTTCTACTTCGGAGCGCCACTGTTTCCCAGACCGTTTTACCCGGCTTATCCGTACTACCCGGCGTATCCATATTATCCGCGGGAAATTATCACCGTACCGGTGCAACCCCCGGTCTATATAGAACGCGAGCGCAGTCAGCCTCAAAATAGTCCGCTGCCCGAAGGCTATTGGTATTACTGTAACGATCCGGCCGGCTACTATCCTTACGTTAAAGATTGTGCGAATGGCTGGCAACAAGTCGAGCCGACGCCGCAAAATTAGCAGGAGACCGCAAACATGAATACTAAAAGCCAAATGGCAGGAATCTGCGCGGCGCTGGCCTTGAGCGGCTGCGCCCATATGCCTTCCGGCCCCAGCGTAATGGCGCTGCCGGGCACCGGCCTATCGTTCGAGCAATTCCGCCAGGACGACTACCAATGTCAGCAATACGCGGCCGGACAAGTCGGCGCTACGCCAAATCAAGCCAGCGCCGATAGCCAAATCGGCAGCGCGGCGGTCGGCACCGCAGTCGGTGCAGCCGCCGGCGCAGCGCTTGGCGGGGGCGGGGGAGCGGCAATCGGCGCGGGCACGGGTTTGGTTGCCGGCACTATCGTCGGCAGCGGCGAATCAAGACGTTCCGGCTACGCTACTCAACAAGGTTACGACAATGCCTATGTGCAATGTATGTACGGCAAGGGCCACCGGGTACCGGTATCGGGGCAGTTCTCTTACCAATCGCCGCCGCCAAAAACATCACAACCCAGCATTCCACCGCCACCGCCCGGATTGCCGCCACCGCCACCGTATCAGTAACGATCACGAAGGGCTTGCGGAGCTAGAAAGTCATCCGCAAGCCCGCTTCCAGGATGTGATCGGCAATATTGGCTTGGCCCAAGCGAGTTTCGTAACGCACAAACCCGGAGCCGCCATTGGCTAAAGTCGCGCTGACCGAACCACCGAGGTTGACGTAATCGCGGTCGGGCTCGCCGGTCTGAATCGTAAAATTACCCAGCCCCGGCTCGGCCTGGGCTAAGCGCATATGGATCAACCGGTTGTCGTTAAGGTATTGATGCTCCCATTCCACTCGCGCCGCCGGCGTGAACACGCCCCACGGCGTACTCACCGCATAACTGATTTGGGCGCCGAGATTGCTGACAAAGGAATGATTGATCTGCTCGCCGGTGATGATGTCGAAGCCATTGCCGCTTTGCTCCTGATATTGGGCGATGTTCATGCCTAAATACTCCAGGCGCAGATAAGGCGCAACCGCCCATTCCTGCCAATTGAAGTCTTTGCCGCCGCTCAAGGCGAAACCGTATTGATTGCCGGTGGTTGTGGATGTCGATTGGCCGGCAAATCCGGAATAGGCATATTGGCGATTGAAGGCATACTCATTAGCGCCGTAATTACCTACCCAGTCCAGATAAATATCCTCGGGCAGATAATAGCTACCGTAAAATGCGCCCAGATAGGTATCGCTACTCATATTGCCGGCTGAATCGGCGTACTGCGTGGAAGAGTGCGTGTAGTTAAACGCCGCGCCGACCACCAACTTATCGCTAAGCCGATAATCGGCGCCGCCCGTCACGGTCCGCGCTTGCGAATCGAAGCCGCGATCCCACGCATCACCTTGCATATTCGCAAAATTAAAACGGGTTTGCAAAAACAGGCCCAACGGCGAGTCACGGAACATCTCGTCGTCGCCGGCGGCTCCGCCCACCCCCTGAGAACCCGATGGATTGGCGGATAATTGGATACCGTTAAAATTAACCGATAAAGGCGCACTGCCGCCGCCACCGCGTAAGCTGGCCAATCTGGTGAGCGGGCCATCCATCCGCGTCGCGCCCAATTTCACCGGCCCGGCCATCTGGCTCGGCACCTGATCGGGAGTCAATGCCGCAACGGCACTGGTTTGCTGCTCGGGACTGAGCGCCTGTAGTTGCAGGCAACGAGTGGCCAAAATGCCGCTTGGGGTAGCGCAAGCCTCGTTTAATGCGGGTGCAAAGGTCTGTTGATTAAACGTTAATTCCGGCGCGGTGCTGGTCTCTGCCGTAAAAGGTTGCAAGCTCCAAGGTGCCAATTGACCTCGACCGCTGCCGAAACTGCGTATCGCCCCCAATAAATACTGATTTTCGGGCAAAGTCGGATCTATGTAGATGTTGTAATCGCTGCTGATACTGCTTAATTGGCTCACACCATCCGTCAACACCAGTCGACTGGCATATAGCGCGGCGCCGGGCGTGTTATTACCATCGACCAACTGCAAACCGTTGCCGCTCGCCACCGTCACCGAACCCCAGGCAAAATTATTGACCGAACCGGCCGTAGTCTGCCCTTGGTCGCTGCCCGTCAAGCTCATCATGTGTTGCGTAGCGTTCGGACCGCTAAAAACCAGATCCGCATTCGCGGTATTCCAAAGCGTAGCTTGCGTGCTGGCGTTATTGAAATCGCCGGTCACGATGAAAACATCGCCGGCACCGCCCACCAAATAGCCGCTGGACCCTATGGAAAGATTATTGAACTGATTAATCGACGGATCGCTCTCGTAACGGCCGTTATTCGTGAAGTTGCCGGTAAACGCCACCGACGTATTTACCGTTCTGAAAACACCGTCGTTACTGACATTGCCGTCAAACCGATGCATAGTGTTACCGGAAATATCGACGCGTCCTTGCGCGCTATTGTAGAAATCGCCGGTCCCGGTAATAAGGCCGGTTTGCGCCAGATTGAATTGGCCGGTATTGCTTATGGTGCCGGTATTGTTCAGCACGCCGTGATTGCTGAAAGTACCTTGGTTATTCAGTTGTCCGGCGTTGCCGAAACTGCCCTGGTTAACCAGTTCGCCAACATTTGTCAGGGTATTGCCCGTTACGTTATCGATGCTGCCGCTGTTGACCATCTGCGCCGCATTATCGAAGACCCCCTGGTTGTTGATAGCCCCCTGATTGGAAAAGACTCCGGCACTATGCCTGAGCGTGGCGCTATTGTTGATCAATGTACCGTTATTGGTGAAATCGCCGCCGGTATCATAGTAGTAACCCGGCAGGGTGCTAAAGCTGTCTCTGGAAGCAATAGAGCTGAGCGCTATAGAGGTGACGGTCACCTGAAAAGGCGCAAAACCGGATACGTCATTCTGGTCTTTCCCAAACCCACCTGGGACATTAGGCTGGTAAACAAAATCCAGCGTTGCACCAAGACCTACGAAGTAAGTGCCGGGAGTTTTTGGTGCAGTTAATTGTGTCGCGAACGACCCGCTTTGGCTGCCAAAACCGGGATAGATTCCTCCCGAAAAAAAGCCGCTCGAGCCAGCCTGAGCCGGGGCAATCCAGGCAGTATAGAGCTGGATGATACAGCCAGGGCAATAACTGGTATCGCCTTCCTGGATACTATAATTACCAGCCAGATTGACACTGGAACCGGAGCTTACCGTTACCGCATTGCCTGCACCGGCAATGGACGGCTGGTTAATGGTGATGTTGCGGCCGATAACCGACCAGGACACATCGGATGACAACGTATCGGCTAGCGAAAATTCCGAGGCGCAAGCCAGCAAAAGACCAATCCGCACTGGGTCGTTTAATTTCATTACACTATTGTATTGCTATGCTCTTGAATTTTGGTTCGGGACGAGTCTGCTGATTAGCCTAGTCGAAACTTTCAGCAAAGCAACCGCATCGCGTCGATACTCGAAACGATGCGGAACATCACAGCGACTTACAAAGAACCTAAATACGCCGCCAAAGCCTTGATGTCGTCTTCGCTGAGCGATTGCGCCAGGGCGTTCATTTGCGGGGCCTTGCGCGCGCCTTTTTTGAAATCGGTTAACTGTTTGGCTAAATATTGCGGATGCTGGCCGGCCAGCTTCGGCACCATGCCCATGCCTTGCGCATTGTTACCGTGGCACCCCAGGCACATAGCCGCCTTGTCTTTGCCCAGTTTGACCAAACTGGCATCGCTGCTGCCGGCCGATTTGCCGTGCAAGCTGGCGTAATACGCAGAAATATTTTGAATGTCGGTGTCGCTCAAGCCTGACGCCAGCGGTTTCATCACCTCGTTATCACGCTGACCGTTGCGGAATTTATTCAGCTGGCTCTCGATATATACGGCGCTCTGCCCCGCCAGACTGGGCCATAACGGGCTGCTGCTGACGCCGGCCGCACCGTGGCAACCTTGGCAGGCGGCGGCTTTAGCCTTGCCCGCCTCGATATCTGCCGCATTGACGCCGGCGGCAAACAGCCCCAGCATGACGATATACTTGATTTTATGAAATTTATTATTCATCGAGATCACCCTTGGTTGGCTTGTTGTACAATCCTGACAACATAATGCGCTATCAGGCCTCTGCATCATAGTCAGGCAACATTGACTAAGCAAACCGAAAATCTCCTCAACCCACTCAAACCAAAGGAATAGGCCATGTCGTGGTTGCTATCGCTTTTTAATCAAGATTCCGTACCGCACACGTTGCTGATTATCAGCCTGGTGGTGGCCAGCGGCCTGGTTTTGGGCAGAGTATCGCTGGCCGGCATTCAACTGGGCATCGCCGGTGTGCTGTTTTCCGGACTGTTGTTCGGACATTTCCAGCTCAGTATCAATCCGGAAGTGATGCATTTTCTGCGAGAATTCGGTTTAGTGCTGTTCGTGTACGCGATCGGCCTGCAGGTCGGTCCCAGCTTCGTCAGTTCGTTTTTTCGTTACGGCCTGCGCCTGAACGGTATGGCGGCCGCGATTGTGATTTTGGGCGCATTGATCACGGTATTGATCAGCATTTTCGGTGCTATCCCCATGCCTGTAGCGGTGGGCCTGTTTTCCGGCGCCACCACCAATACTCCATCGCTGGCCGCCGCCCAGCAAGTACTGAGCGGGCTTGCGGGCATCGACAGCGAAACCTTGAAAATGCCGGGCCTGGGTTATGCTGTGGCCTACCCATTCGGTATCGCCGGCATCATTCTGGCCATGCTGCTGAACAAACGCTTGTTTAAAATCGATATAGCCAACGAAGCCAAAAACTTTGCCGACCAACAACAGCAAGATACCCATGTGCCAATATGGAAGGATTTGCGGGTGGAAAACCCTAACCTTAACGGATTGACGCTAAGGCAAATTCCGTTTTTCGAAGGCATGAACGTAGTGATGACACGCATCCTGCACAATGGCGCGGTCGATGTCGCCGGCCAGGAAAGCCATCTGGCAATCGGCGACACCATCCGCTTGGTCGGTGAACGCGAACCCTTAGAACAACTGAAAATTCTGATCGGCCCGGAATCGGATATCGATCTGAAACAAATTGCCACCAATTTGCAAAGCAGACGGCTGGTAGTCACCAACAAATCCGCGATCAATCAAACCGTCGGCAATCTGTGCATGCTTTACGGCGTCACCATTTCCCGGATTCATCGTCCCGATGTCGAGTTCTCGCCCACCAGCAATGTGCATGTGCATTTCGGCGATGAATTGAATGTCGTCGGCAACCAGGAAGCGCTGAACAGCATCGAGAAAGCCTTGGGTAACTCGCTGGAAGAACTGGATCACCCGCAAATCATGCCGATCTTTATCGGCATTTCGCTGGGGGTGTTATTGGGCAGTGTGCCTATGTATTTACCCGGCATTCCGTCGGCTGTAAAACTGGGCATGGCCGGCGGGCCGTTGCTGGTGGCGATTATGCTGAGCCGGGTGGGCAACTGGGGCACGATGACCTGGCATTTGCCGAAAAGCTCCAACATCATTTTAAAAGACATAGGCATCGTGTTATTCCTGGCCTGCGTCGGCTTGCATTCCGGCGATCAATTCGTCGAAACGCTGGTGAAAGGCGACGGTTTTTACTGGATGGCCTGCGCGGCATTAATCACTTTGCTGCCCCTACTGATCGTCGCGGCCGTTGGCCGGATAGTCTATAAACTCAACTTCCTGACGCTGTGCGGCTTGCTGGCCGGCAGCATGACCGATCCGCCCGCGTTGGCGTTTGCCAATAATCTCAGTCCGGCGGCGGCAGTGTCGATGGCCTATGCGACCGTATACCCCTTGGTCATGATTCTGCGAATCATTGCCGCACAGTTGATTATTTTGTTGGTAAATTAACACCCATTCATTTGTTTGATGGGCTGGTTAGGCCGTTAAAATCGCCGAACCAGCCCAAACTACCCGACGATGTCATCCGCAAACGCCTTACTCGCCAACCACCAAAATCTGGCACCCAGCGATGGCGAATTGTATCTGCTGCAAGCTTTTTACCCAGCAAGCATCGCGGACAATTACTTGCAAAGTCTGCTGCATAGCCTAGCCTGGCAAACCGAACAAATCCATATCTACGGGCGTTGGGTGCCGGTACCGCGCTTGATGGCCTGGTATGGCGACCCAGACGCAGACTACCGCTATTCCGGCGTCGATCACCAACCGCTGCCCTGGACCACCGAACTACAAACCTTAAGAACCGACGTCGAAACCGTTTGCCGACAAGCGTTCAATAGTGTTTTAGCCAATTTATATCGCGACGGCCGCGATTCGATGGGTTGCCATGCCGATAACGAAAAAGAGCTGGGCCCGAATCCGCAGATTGCTTCGCTGAGTTTCGGCGAAACGCGTTTACTGCGCTTTCGTCATGCCCGCATCCGCACCACGCTGAATATCGAGCTAAGTCACGGCGATTTGCTGATCATGGCCGGCGAGTTGCAACACCATTGGCGCCACGAACTGCCCAAAACTCGCCAAGCCAAGCAAGCACGTATCAATCTGACGTTTCGGCGGATTGTGTCAACGCCCAATTCGCCCGCGCGATCCGCAGCGCGTTAATCTTATCGACCAGCAGCTGCCTGACACTCTGCTCCGCCGGTAGCTTGCTGATTACCCGGGTATTGTCGCCATCCAGTTTCACCAGAAAATCATCGTTTTCGCCAAACACGCTGACCATATCCCGGTTGTCGCCGCGCCGATGAATGATGTATTTGGGCGAGGTTTTCGTTTCGCCGAACAATACCCCGCTCCAATCCGAATAACATTGCTTGCCGAAGGCCAAACCCTGCAAACTGTTAAACACATCAATCTGTTGATATTGGTTGTTTTCCACGCTTGCCGGCCGGTCGCTGTCGACAATTACCAAAGGGACTTTTGCCGAGGCTTTGTACTGGCCGTATAACTCGACTTCGGCTTTTCTTAACGGCGTCATCGAATGATGATCGCCGACGATAATCAAGATACCCTTATTAAAAAAACCATTATTTTGTAGTTCTCGGTAAAACAGGCCCAGTTGTTTATCGGTATATGTAATTGCCGCCGATTCGGATTTTTCCTTACTCTCCGGATTAATATAGGGGTGATGGCTGCTAACGGTTTTGATAAACAGCAAAAACTTATTTTTTTTATGTTTCGCGACCCTGGTCATGGCTCTCAGATACAAAGCCTCATCCGGCGCTGCCTGAAAATGAAACCGCTCCCATTTATCGTATTCCGGCTGGTCGTGGCCTTCTATATAATCAAAACCCACGCTTTTTGCCCAGATACCGGTGTTACCGAATTCCAAATCGGCGGTAGTTAAAAAATCGGTTTTATATCCGTATTTTTTTAGAATATTGGGCAGAGAATTTTTTATATTATAAAAACTATAAAACGACGTACCTCCGTCGTCGGTATAACTGGAGGGCGGATAGAGCGGCTGCAAGCCAGTCAGCAGCGCCAGTTCGCCGTCTTCGGTGATGAAACCATTGGCGTAAAAATTCTTGAATGCCTGATTTTGGCTGGCAATTACGTCCAGATTGGGCGTCCAATCCTGAATACCCGAGAAATACCGGCTTTGATAAGCGGAAAGCGACTCCACCATCAAAATAATAATATTCTTGGTTTGGACCGGCTGAGTTTGGCAGTTTATATTTTCTTGAAACGTAAACGCATCGACATACGCGGGACTATACGGGGA
This sequence comes from Methylomonas methanica, assembly GCA_001644045.1. Taxonomy (GTDB): domain Bacteria; phylum Pseudomonadota; class Gammaproteobacteria; order Methylococcales; family Methylomonadaceae; genus Methylomonas; species Methylomonas methanica. Next base: position 50,469 of record LUUF01000084.1, read on the forward strand.
AGCCTCCGACAATATGGTTAAATTATAATCGATGACGTTTTTATAAATCCAGGCATGCGCATATTTCTCGTTATCGGCAAACGCGGCTGCCAGCGGCAGGCCGAAAATCAAGAAAATAGGCCACTTTTTGATATAAGGATTTATGGATTTAAACCTTACCCATGAAAAATATAAAGGCAAAGCCAAGATTAATACGGTAAGCGCAAGCACGCCAAAATCGCTTAAACCGTAAATTTGCTGTATATATTTATAGGAATAATCGGCGTATTTTATCGCATCGCCCAAGGCCAAATGGGTATTGAAATTAACGATAATTGCGTAATCGATAATATAAACTGCAAACAACAGCAAAGCCGCTAGGCGTAATAATGCTGCCAGCCAACGTATAATAGTCGGCAGAAACGATAAATACAGCAATATGAAAATACCGCCATAAATCACGGCATCGTTGCATAATACCTGAGTAAATCCCAGTAATCGGGTGCCGGTGTAGTGATAAATAAAATTATCGACATACCAGCCTTTCAGCAGTAGAGGCGTCACTAAAACAAGCAACAGAACAGCTTTGCTCATGCTTGAGAAACGGCTGGAAATGGGGTTGCGATCAATCGCGCGTCAACTTCAGGAAATGAAATATATCGACTTCGATCACGCCGAATGCGGCGATCCACAGCAGCGCATCGTAAGCATCCAGCCAAGCCGACTGCATAAGCCAAGCCACGACCATACCGATTAAACCCACAAACACGGCCACGGTCATCAACCAAAACACCTGCCGATGCCGTTCTACCAAAGACCGCCAGCGCACTTCCAATTCGAGTAACACAATCAACGCAAACCAGAGCAGGGAATTGACCACATCCAGCCATTCGTTATCGCGGACGTAGCTACCGAACACCAAGGCAATCACCACAATCAAACCATTCCGTATCGCATGCAAGGTCGTCTCGGTAAACGGCGCGGCCTTGACGGTTTCCAGCTCGAACATCACCAACAAGATCACCCAAACCAGCGCATCGACCGCGGTCGTCATCGTATCGACCGCCGCGTAAATGCCGATATTCAGCGTCAACAAGGCCAATATCGCCAGTTTGAATTTGGGGTAGGAAAGGAAGAACTCAGCGGTGGCCATAACAGTAAGATTAAGTTGAATGCGACGGCGAACGCCAAACTGCTCGTATCGCGATGGTTTGACGAGAACGACTTTAAACCATGATGACAGCCAAACCGGCGTCATCATGATTAGTCGGGATTACTTAACGAAACACGCTTTTTCCGCTTCGGCGTCAGCGTCTTTCAACTTGGTACGCAAATCCTTGGATTGTTTAGGGTCGCGAAACGCGGCACCGGCTTCGCCTGGGGTTTTTTGCATCTGGGTAAAGGTTTTGGCCGATTCGTACTCTTCGAAACTGAGTTTTTCGGCGATTTTGTCGATTTTGCAGCCGCAGGCATACTGGCTGATGTAGGTCAGGCCACCGTGCTTGGCGACGCATTCCAGCACATATTCGACACGGTCGCGGGTGGGATAATCATTGACCAATACCGCCGGCTCGCCTGTGGCGGCTTCGGGTTTAGAGTTTTCCTGGGTAGTGGCGCAGCCGCTTAGCAGCGTTAAAACAGCGAGAGTAGCAAAGAATGATTTTTTCATGGTGCTCGTTTTTATCGTTTTAGGGATTTTTATTGTTCGGCGGCGAAATCGACAATCTGTTGTAACTGCGGGTTCATTTCCTTGGCGAATTTATTCAAGGCCGGGTTATCGGTATCTTCCGGCAGCAGATGCGTTCTGACGATGGTTTTACCGTCGAATTGATAGGTCACCACATTGCAGGGCATATAGCCTATCGCGTGCGGGGTGATTTCCAGCACGACCTTTGCCAGCGTCAGGTTACAAAACTGTACCGTATCGTATTCCGGAAAATTCGTGGCCCCTCTATCGCGGATCACCTTCCCCACCCGGCTATGGCCGGTGATGCGAAAGTTGTGTTCGGCAATCGCCACTTCCAGCTCGGCCAATACTTCGTCGTACGGTTTGCTGGTTTCCACCTGGTAATACGTCACTTCTTCGGTATGCAGAGACTGCGCGGCACAACTTGCAATCAACGGCAGGCTTGCGAAAATGACGACTCTTTTAAACATCGGCAAAGCTTATCATCATGAGCGGGCAAAACAAAGTAAGCGGCGTCGTGCTGGCGGGCGGCATGGCCCGGCGCATGCAGGAGCAAGACAAGGGCTTGTTGTTGTGCAATAACCGGCCCTTGGTTAGCTATGCGCTGGCCGCCATGACGCCATTGGTCGATGAATTATTAATCAGCGCCAATCGTAATCAAGACCTTTACCAACAATTCAATTACCGGGTCATCAGCGATGCCGAACCAAGCTTTGACGGCCCACTGGCCGGGATTTTGGCGGCGATGCAAGCAGCGCAGCATCCGACGCTACTGATAGCGCCGTGCGATTCGCCGCTGGTTGCAACCATTCATTTGCAACGCTTGCTCGATACGTTATTAGCCCAGGATGCGGAAATCGCCGTGGCGTTTGACGGCGAGCGCTTGCATCCGGTATTTGCCGCACTCAGAACCGAACTGCAACTTGATTTACAGAATTATCTGTGTAGCGGCGAACGTAAGCTGCAGAGCTGGTTTCACCGGCATTTGCTGGTCGAGGTGGATTTCAGCGACACGCCGCACATATTCGCCAATATCAATACACCGGCAGAATTGGCTGATCTGGAACACAGCCTGACAGATCCGCCGCAGGGCTAACCCCAACTCGGAGAATCGAGGTAGCCTATCCTATCGCCGCGCGATTATGCTAACGTGGCGCTTTTGCCCCGGAATTGCAATGAAGCCTATTACTCACCAGCTCGCACTCGCGTTGTCCTTAGTTTCGTCTGCCCTACTCTGTCAAACGGCCTATGCGGTAACGACACCGGCGGATCAGGACAAATTGCGCATTCATACCAGCATGCCCAGAAGAACCAGCGACTCGCTATTTTCATACACGGCGGAATGGCGCATCGACGACGGCGAGCTCTACCGTTCAACCGGCTTGAGCTTTTTAAACGCGCATAAATTCGATGAAGCAACGCCGCCTTACGCGGTCACGAAAAAGCTGCTTACCTCGATGAAAGACGGCATGATTCAGCTCGATCCGAATTGGCGCGGCATCACCATTACCCAGCCGCCGGAGCAAGCGGAATTGATCATAGCCAACAAAACCGGCTATTCGTTAACGACGGTAACGGTCAGGGATTACAGTAACCAAGGCCTGCGTTTCGATCTTGCCGATAAAAATTTCAATACCGACGGCGTGCAAATAGCTCTTGATCTGGTGTTTAGCGCGGATGTGGAATATCTTGACGGCTTTACGTCGAAAAAAGCCTTAACTGCCTCGCAAGGTGAAATCGAGATCAAGATAGACGATCAAAAACCGATTCATATCAAAACCGACGGTAAAACCACCCGCGAACTGGAACAAGAAATCGCCAAGCAGTTAAGCATCTCTCAACTTGCTGAAACACCGCTGTATCCGGGCATGGTCAGCAACGATACCCGCAATAACAAACCGTTCGATGGCAGCGAGGTGCAATTTCTAAATCTTGCCGCCAAATCGATCGCAATTGATATTACCGATCCAGCCTTGGGCGTACTGGCCAAATTCAAGTTCAAGGACGAGAATCACTCGGTGAAGGTTGTCGAGCCGCGTTTCATGCTTGGCGCGCTGGCATTGACTGTGGTTTTAGCCATCGTGTATTTCCGACGTAAAAACGCGAAGAAGCCGTCATAACGGTGCGAGCTTCCGGGTGTCCGCTTTTGGGGAGCAGCGGCCACCCGGATAATACCTAGATTAATGCCCTGAATGTTCAGGCTGCTTATCGGTGACGCTGGTTCTACGCAAAATATAGCGATCGGCGAGCTTGCCGGAAAATCGATTGCCGTTGCTATCCAACTGAATCAACGCATCCTTTTCAACCAGATATTGCTGCGAAGTTGAGCCGTTCTTTGGGGTCAAAACCAGAGTATTGGCTTTGTCGCCCGGAGCAAACTTGCCCTTTTCAGTAAACTCCCGTTCCGATTTGCCCAGAAATTGGGTCATTAGCAGATAACTGCCATTTTTGTTCAAAGCCAGCGTGGTTTTCACGCCGATGCAGTCGGCACAAGGTGTCAGTCCATTATAAATCCCCGGCCAGTCCTGGCTTTTGTGTTCGTGATGAGCATCCTTATCGTCCGCTCCGGCCGTTTCGGCGAGCGCTGGATTACAAGCCGAAAACGCGGCTATGACGAGAAAAAAGACCAGATTCTTTTTGAATTTTAAGTTAACTGTCCGCATATTTGCTCCTGGGCAAACCATCGATAATAATAATTATTGGGTAGATACCGCGCTGGAAATCCATTATTCGCTAAAGTTCTTTCGCGTGAAATGGCCTGGGAAAATTAGCACGTCAACAATAACGATCACCAATCAGTGCCCTTTTACCGATTACCATCTAACCGATCGAAAGCACACTCCATTGATTTATAAAGCCTCCCTTACAAACCACGCGTGATTCCAACGGTGTATTGTGGCATAGCTGCGGATGATTGACTGCTTTCATATCGCTAAGCTTTACGGACAACTCGGTTAAGCGATCAGCCAACTGAGTTCCAGCACTAATCTTCTGAGCAGAGACCGTTCTGCGAAGGCTTGAACACGGTGTAACCTTGTCTGCTGAGGCTAGCCTTGAACTTATTAGTGCGCTTACCAGGATCGGCAGGGACATTTTTGTGTGCTAAACCAGCTTTTTCATAGCCGTTTTTTGACGCAACACTTAAAAATCCGACTGTCGCTCATCGAAGTGTTTTTTGAATGTTACATTGCCGCCCGATTAGAAAATTTGATCGATTATTGCCGGTACCGAAACGGTACCGATATTTCTACCCCGAGATGCCGCTAGGTGATCTCGCTTCAGTAAGTTGGCTCGGTTGGTGTGCTTGCTGAAGTTAAACTCCAAAGGTGACCGATATGAATACTCATATCCCAAGAAAACCCAAAACTCTGGCATCCGCTATTTCCGCCGGACTACTTTTTTCCACGATGGCGTTTGCCGCGGACACTTCACAGTTAATCGGCAAAGATCTCGACCAAAATCGCGATCTGGTTGCCACTGTGATGCAAGGCCGTAATTACACGATACAAATCGACGAGCAAGGAAAAATTAAACAAGTCATCGACACCGGCGCCAACGGCGACGGCACCGATCCGCTTGCCATCGCCGGCACCTCATCCGCTACGCCGTCAAGCGCAGGCGCGATGGCGGAATTACCGGTTAATTATCAAGGCCAGCACGCTATCGATATACTGGGCGCCGATTTGCCCAAAGTCGCGTCCAACCATGGCTTGACTCCGGAAAAATTCAAGGAAATGCTGACGCAGGACGAGACGATGCGGGTCGACGGTAACGGCCGAGTCTTGTATGTGGACAATACCACCGATCAGCAAAATCAAACGCAAGCTGGCAATGTCGTATCACCCGATAATGTTACCGGTACAACGACTACAACCAATCCACCGGTGCCAATCGCCTCGAAAGCCGCATTGGCAAACGCGTTTTTATTGCACAGCAAACCGGGCGCAAGCAAAACCATTTACCTGGATTTCGACGGTCATATTGCTCAGGGCACGGCTTGGTCAGCTTCCACCATTAACGCGCCTGCATACGATTTAACCGGCAACCCTGGCGTTTTTGACGATACTGAGCGCAGTAATATCATTAGTATGTGGAATCGGGTAGCGGAAGATTACATCGCCTTCGATGTGGACGTTACCACCCAACTGCCGACTAACGATGCCTTATTCCGCACCAGCGCGGCAGATACCAATTATGGAATACGCGTGGTGGTCACCAAAACCGTGTTTAACTGCGGTTGCGGCGGTGTTGCCTATGTGGGTGTAGTCAATTTCGTTAACAACGCTTATTACCAACCGGCCTGGGTGTTCCAAGACGGTTTGGCAAATAACGAAAAATACATTGCCGAAGCGGTTTCTCACGAAGCCGGCCATAATCTGGGCCTGCAACACGATGGACAATACCCTAGCACCGGCTATTACGCGGGTCATGGTACAGGCGTCACGGGTTGGGCGCCGATTATGGGTGTGGGCTATTACAAAAATCTGACGCAATGGAATCCAGGCAGCTATCCAAATGCCAACAATCAACAGGATGATATTGCGACGTTCGCCAGTTACGGTATTCTGGTCAGAAGCGACGATTACGGTAATACCTTAGGCACCGCCAGTTCCTTAATCAATATAGGCACTGCAACTGCGCTGAATATTCAAACGTTCGGTGTGATAGAAAAATCTACCGATACTGACATGTTCGTGATCAGCACCGGTGGCGGACTTATCAACTTGACAGCCAGTCCTGCAGCGGTAGGTCCAAACCTGGATATTAAGTTGACCTTATATAACGCTAGCGGTGCCGTGGTGGCTAGCAACGCGCCGGAAACCACTTTAACAGCTGCCATCAACCAATCCGTACCGGCAGGCACATATTATTTGGCGGTAACAGGCTCAGGTCGTGCGGCAGTAAGCGGCGATGCGGGCTACTCTGTTTACGGCAGCTTGGGGCAATACCAGATCACCGGTAGTTACGTGCCGGCTGGCACTGTGTTGACAAAACCTCCAGTTGGCAGCATCTCCGCCTCTACTTTGTCAGGCCCAGCACCGTTAACGGTTAATTTCTCGGCCAATAACACAGTCGGCAACGGCAATATCACCAGTTATCAGTGGTCATTTGGGGATAACACCAGTGCGACCGGTGCAAACCCCGCTCATACTTTTACGACAGTAGGCACCTATAACGTTAAGTTGCTGGTTACCAATCAATATCAGTTAACCGACACCAAAACGGTTCAAGTCACAGTAACGGCGCCGCCTTTGCCAACCATGTGGGTATCCACGATAGGCATGTCTATCGTTAAGAGCACCAATGTGCAGGCAAAAATATCGGTTAAATTGATCGATTCCAACGGCAAACCGGTAGCGAATGCCACCGTAGTAGGTACTTTTAGCGGTTCGGTTGCCGGTACGATTACCAGTAAAACGGATGCGACCGGTACCGTTATCCAAGCTGCTACTACCACAAAACTGATCGGCGGTTCCGCCACCTATACGCTAAACAGCGTGACTGCGGCGGGTTACACCTACAATCCGACCAAGAATGTGAGGTCGGTTGTTACGATGACCTGGTAAGGAACTAGACCAAAAAAAAGGGGGACGATTCACCCCTTTTAATCGGAACCTAAAGGCCGGCTCGCTGGCTGAATAAAAAGCCTGTAGCGTTTAGCTACAGGCTTTTTTACGTTGAGATTGCCACTTTTTTAAAACGGAAACACCGATAGATTTAAACCTATCATCGCGATATTTAGAACGAATCCATAGCTAGCCATCGTTTTTCGCAGTTTTGACTTGAACATCGCAACCGAGGCCAAGCCTAAACCAACGAGATCCATCAGAATAAAAGCCGTAATCAAAAAGCGTAAGCCATCGCTGTTCGATACACCATCCGTAGCGGCGTAGATGGGAAATAAAAGAAATATCCAAATAACCAGATTACAAGCCGCCAGCAATAACGCAGTATTCGAATACCCAAGCAGTCGATGCTTCATGCGCCGGGGCGGGGTTTGTTGAAGTTCATCTATCGGCTGATTCATCGTGGTCATCGCTAGTTATTGATTAAGTACAGACTCTTGCAGGCGCATTTTGGAGTTTTACGCATACAGGTCCTTATAATTTTTATATGGTCGAGCTATCTATTTGTCCCAAATAGTGACATGCCGACACTATCAGTTCCAGCTTTTTTGTTCTACAACACCCGCAAAATAAATTTCCGGAGATACCAGCTTTCAGCAGAAATCGGCGTTGTCGAGAAAATGCCCCAACCCGTTGAAGCCAACAGCGTTCTTGGCAAGTCTTCGCACAATCTTCTTACAAACAATTAATAACATTGATTTATCGCTTTCGATTAGCCGGGCGCTAAGGGTATGATTACCCCAGCAATCGGATGGTAAAGTCATCAGCAAGAATGACGGAGCCTGTGCTGTTCATGCCGTTGGTTGCCAACATAATTCCTATCAAAACACTTATAAGAAGGAAGGATATGAACAATCTCTCTGAAGAAGAACGTCAAAAAATTCTACACGGCTCCCCGGTCGGCACCTGGGCGCTGATGTTGATCGTCGGCGGCGGCATGGTCGTGGCTTGGCTGTTAATGTACTACGGCATATTTTTGCCTCGCGGCCATATCGGCTAAGGGGGCTGCATGCATATCGATAAACTGGAAAAAAACTGGGCGGGTATCTCTCTGGGGATAGCCGGATTGTTCGTCGCCGTGATTCTGGGGTCTGCGTTTTTTCACGGCATTCACGCGCCGAGCAACGTGGAAACCATAGACTCCGCCAAACTGCATCTATCCGCCGAATTCGCCGAAGATAAACTTGGCGTGCAACGCAATCCCAATGGTAGCGTCACCGTGCGCATGGTAGCCGGCCGTTACGGCTTTTATCCCAAAGACCTGACCTTGCCGGCGGAAACCGCTATTACTTTCCGCTGGGTGAGTCTGGATGTAATTCACGGCGTACATATGCCAATGACCAATATGAGCACGATGATCGTACCGGGCTACGTCGCGCAAGTAACCACCGAGCTGCATCATGCCGGCGATTATCCACTGCTGTGTAACGAATATTGCGGCATGGGCCATGCGCATATGTGGAGCAACATCAAGGTGGTCAGCAAAGCGCAATGGGATGCGCTCAATACTCAAGGGGGAGCGAATCATGGATAACGCAGTGGAAAAAAAATTGGCGCTAACCCACTTCTGGGTGGCGTTCGGCGCGTTCGGGCTGGCGGCGGTGATGGGCTTATATCAGGTCATCGAGCGTAGCGGCTTTTTCGGCTTTTTAGAATCACGGGAAGTGTATTACGCTTCGGTCAGTACCCACGGCGTGTTAATGGGTTTTGTGTTGACGACATTTTTCATCATGGGCTTTGGCTATTACGTGGCCAACACCACATTGAAATTGCCGGTTTGGAATAAGACCTTTGCCTGGACCGGCTTCGGCGTGGCGCTGACCGGTGTAGTTCTAGCGGCATTACCTCTGCTGTTGGGCCAGGCTTCAGTACTATTCACCTTTTATCCGCCGCTGATGGCTCATCCGATATTTTATATCGGCGCGACCTTGTTGGTCGTGGGTTCCTGGTTCTGGTGCGTGTCGATGATTGTGATGTACATGCAATGGAAAAAGGCTAATCCGGGTCAACCTGTACCGCTGGCAATGTTTGCCACCACCGCCAATGCCATCCTATGGTTATGGACCAGTGCCGGCGTCGCTACCGAAGTGCTGTTCCAGCTGATTCCCTGGGCATTGGGCTGGATAGATACTATCGATGCCGGTCTGGCGCGCACCTTGTTTGCCTGGACTTTGCATCCCATCGTCTACTTCTGGTTGATTCCAACCTACACAGCCTTTTATACGCTGGTGCCCAAGCAAGCCGGCGGCTTCTTGTTTAGCGACGAGATGGCCCGGGCAGCGTTTATTTTGTTGGTAGTATTCAGTTTGCCCATTGGTTTCCATCACTTATATATGGACCCTGAACAAGCTCACGGCTGGAAAATTTTGCATGCGGTCGGCACTTTTGTGGTCACCCTGCCAACCTTTATCACCGGTTTTACCGTAATAGCCTCGCTGGAAATCGCCGGCCGACTCAACGGCGGCAAAGGCTTGTTCGGCTGGATTGCCACCCTTCCCTGGAATAATCCGATGGTGTTGGCGATTATTCTGGGTTTGTTGATGCTGATCTTCGGCGGTTTCGGCGGCCTGGTCAACGCCAGCTACGCGATGAACGCGATGGTGCATAACACCGCCTGGATTTCCGGACACTTCCATCTGATCTTCGGCGGCACCACCATCATCATGTACTTTGGGATTGCCTATTATTTTTGGCCGATTTTGACCGGTAAATCGTTGTATTGCCCATCAATGGCAATTGCCCAACTGTGGAGCTGGTTTATCGGTATGGTCATCATGACCACCCCATGGCATATATTGGGCTTGCTGGGTCAACCGCGCCGCATAGACAGCGTCAACTACAACAATCTATTAACCATTTCCTGGGAACCTTACGAAGTGACCATGATTTTCGGCGGCTTGATTCTGGTGATTTCCGCCGGCATGCTGGTGTACAACCTGTATAAAACCCAGCTCGGCAGCGAAAGCTATCAGGGCGAAGTGGAATATGCGGAACCGATACATGCGGTCAAGGACTTGCCCGGCTATCTGAACAGCTTCACGTTATGGAACGTTATCATAGGCGTATTCATGCTGATTGCTTTCGGTTATCCGATCCTGCAATTCTTCTTGATGGAAACCTTTGGTTCAGGCAGATGGGGGGTCTGATCATGAAAAAACTCATTCTAAGTGCAGCATTATTGTTGCCAAGCGCCGCGTTTGCGCAGCCTTCCTCACACGTCGCCTGGACCGCCGATCAGTTAAATTTCGTGAAAGCCGGCAACCCGCAAAAAGGCGAAGAGTTGGCCAAAACTTGCAGCGCCTGTCACGGCGAAAAAGGTATCAGCGCCTCGGCGGCTTTCCCGTCGCTGGCCGGGCAATTGCCTACTTATTTGTATAAGCAATTGCAGGATTACGCCGACGGTAGCCGGGATAACGCGATGATGTCCGGTTTGGCCAAAACCCTGAGTAAACAGGACGCCGCCGATCTGGCGGTATGGTTCGGCTCGCAAGCGCCAGCGTTCCAGTCGAGAACGGTTATGGTCTATGAAAAAGCCGAAAAACTGGTTAAATCCGGCAGTAGCGAGCGGGTGTTGCCACCTTGCGAAGTGTGCCACGGCGGCGACGGTAAGGGTCAAGCGGTCGACATTCCGGCCCTATCCGGCCAGAATGCCGATTACATCTCGGCCACACTGAAAGCGTTTAAGGACGGTACGCGTCGCAACGACATCTACAGCCGGATGCGCATCATCGCGCAAACCTTGACTGACGAAGAAATCAGCGAACTGGGTTATTACTACCAAAACATCAAAAAATAGTAATATGCTTGGCACGGGAGGCAGGACTTTTGCCTCCCGCTTAAAGTCTTGTGCTAAGCGATACCATCCTCAATAACCCGGAATAGCATCTATGTCTGATCGCAACGAAACACCCGTTAAATATGCCTATAAAGGCGCTAATCTGATCAGTTTCGGCCTCTCGATCAAACTACTGTTCACCGGTTATTTGACCACGATAGCCGCCGGTTATCTGATGGCGCTAATCCAGATCCTGTTTACCCACGGCATGGCCGACGGCAAATTCGGTTTGTCGATGGACGATATTGTTTACAGCTACTATGGCGACCGCTCCGGTTCGGTGTTGGAATCCAAGCTGAACGGTTCGATGAAATACAACGCACCGGAACAGGAGCGTTTCAAAATCATTCAATGGGTCAGGGATGGGGGCGACGAGGTCGCTTACAACAAGGATATCAAACCCATCGTCGAACAATTTTGCACCGGCTGTCATGGCGCTAATGCCGGTTCGCTACCCGATTTCACTAAATTCGAAACGCTAAAAAAGCTAACCGAATCGAATGAAGGCGCAACGTTTCAATCGCTGACGCGACTGTCGCACATCCATTTGTTCGGCATCAGTTTTATTTTCATGTTTGTCGGCATCATCTTCAGTTTCAGCACCGGCGTGCCGTGCAAATATAAATATCCGGCTATCGTGATGCCATATTTGTTTCTATTGATCGACATAGCTTCGTGGTGGTTGACCAAACTCAATCCACACTTTGCCTTGTTGGTATTCTTTGCCGGCGCCGGATTAGGCGTTTCCTTTGCGTTTATGTGGACCGTATCCATGTATCAGATGTGGATACTGGGCGGTATTCTGAAACAATCGGACCGACGCAATGCCATAATGCGCGATTAGGTGCTGAGTTGACTTGAGGGGCGCCGGAGAATTTCTAAGCGCCCATTCTACGATAACAGGCGGCGAATTTAATCGGTAAGTTGTTCCGCTGTAGCCAGAATTTTCACTAAATCGTCATTCTGGCTGTCGAGTATTTCCAGACAGGCAACCTCATCCAAACCCAGCAATTCCGGCACTTCTTCCGGACAAATCTGGTTCGCCGCATCGCCTATCCCTAAGCGCCCCAACAGACAGTCGCTATAAAACGTCAACAGGTTGAGTTGATGGTTTTCACCGCGATAGAACGGATTGTGGTGGTGATAGACAATATCGGTAATCATGCGCGGCATGGACCATACATTCATTAGCCAAGCGCCAATTTCGGCATGATTGAGACCGAAGGCGAAGGTTTCCAGATTAAAAATCGCCAGACTGGGGTTAGCATTGATCAAGCCGCTCAAATAGTTAAATTCGTCAGGGAACCGATGCCCTAATAACGGGAAGCCGATATTGTGCATCAAGCCGGCTAAAAACAAGGCTTGCGGCTCCGGTCGCAAGGCGGCGGGCATGGCGGCGGCCAACTGCGCCATCAAACGGGTGCTGGCCAGGGCGTGGGTCCAAAACATCCGCGTGCCTATCAGACCTTCCTTGGGCGATTTTAGCGGTGCCAACACCGCCAAACCCAAAGCCAAGTCCAATACAAAATCAAACCCCAAGACGCGGTTAATCGCATCATGCACGGTCGTGATCTGGCCGCGATAACCATAGAGCGCGGAGCTGGCCCAACGGGTAATTTGCGCGGTCAATAAGGGGTCGAGCTCAATGATGTCCGCCAATTTCCGGGCATCGGCGTTAGGATCGGCAATCAAATTTAATATGCGCAACGCGCTGCCCGGCAATGGCGGCAAGGCCTTAATCTGGGCGATTGTTTCGCGCATATCGCGCGGCGGGGTTAAACCATTCCGCTGCCGGCTGCCAATGTTATCGAGCGTCCAGTTTATCAGGTTGGATTCCATCATTGCTCCGCCGCCTAAGTCAGATTGAGTCGGTTAAGTTTACGATACAGCGTTCGTTCGCTGATATTCATTTCCGCCGCAATCAATTTGCGATTCCCCTGATACTTGCTAATCAAGCTATTGATAAATTCCGCCTCGAACTGCGCCATGCTGTTAACTGGCAAGGGGTGCGCGTCGCTACTTGGCTCGCCAGCATCGACAGGCTCGACACTGCCCTGGCGCTGCATGAAATGAATGTCGGCCTCTTGAATGCTCTTATCCTTGCACAATCCCGCCGCCAGTTGCAGACAGTTTCTTAGTTCGCGAATATTACCGGGCCAGGCATATTGCATAAGCTTGATCAAAGCCGATTGTGTAATCGCATAGCCGCTATCGACGTTAACGCTCAACTGCTCTAAAAAATGATCTATCAACAGCGGTAAATCCTGTCTACGCTGGCGCAATGGCGGCACTTCTACCGGAAACACCGACAGCCGGTAAAACAAATCTTCGCGAAACCGGCCGGTTTTAACCATGTCCGCCAAATTTCTATGCGTAGCGCATACCACTCTGACATTGGCCTTTTGCATCGCCGTGCCGCCTACCCGCCGAAATTGCCCGCTTTCCAGGGCTCGCAATAGTTTGGGCTGTTGCGACAGCGGTAAATCGCCAATCTCATCGAAGAACAAGGTGCCATTATTGCCTAATTCGAACAAGCCTTTTTTTGCGGATGTCGCGCCGGTAAAAGCCCCCTTTTCATGCCCGAACAATTCGCTTTCAAATAACTCTTCGCCGAGAATCGTACAATCGACAATCACAAAATCGCCCTCTGCCTGCCTGGAATGGCGATGCACAAACTCGGCAGCCAATTCCTTACCGGTGCCGGTTTCGCCGAGCAATAATACCGGCGCTTGCGTGTCGGCCGCCTGTTGCAAGCGGGTTTTATACTGGGCAAACGCCGCCGACTTACCGATCATGGCCGCAGACTCGTCGCCTCTCGCCGCTGACTTTTTCAACACCGTTAACGTTTCACCCAAGTACAAAGTCGCGTCGGCATCCAGTAAGGGAAAACCGCGCGCACTGAATAAGCGCTGGGAATTGGCATCGGCATCGTCGGCAAAGATGCCGGCATAGGCTTCCAGGGTTTGAAACAAGCGTTGATGCCGGCAATCACCGGCGTCGACGCAGCACGGTTGACCGATCATATTCTGTCGCATTACGCCAAAGCTACTTTCCCAAGCACGATTCACCGCAACGATACGTAAGTCGGCACCGATTATGATCAGCGGCAAATCATGGGTTTCCAGCAATGATTCCAGCGTAAAGGCACTTTGCGGCATAAATTCCTATCAATGTTTTCGGAGTTCGAAACGTCTACTGCTGACAATCCTAGTAGGGCTAAGTGCCAGATTCGTCATGGCTATTGCCAGTGTTGTCAGCGTCTTAAAGGCCATTTTAACCGGAAACGGCGCAAGCCAAGGCCTGTAGCCCTTGGCATCAATCTTGTTATACCGCTAAGGATAACTCATTCATCATCAAGGGACACCCATGAAAGTTCGACACCTACCGATACTAATGAGCATTTGCTTCAGCCTTGATGCAAGCGCGGCAAGCATAACTATAGACGGGGATGTCGCCGACTGGGGGCTACACCGAAACGGCAATAGGGCCGATTGGCTTCCCAATCCGTCGCTAGTACCCGCCTCGCAATACACCGTGGAAGATCAAACCGGCTATTCCGGCGCGCGTTTATTTCCCGGCTACGGCGGTCAAGCCTACGATGCCGAAGCATTTTACATAGCAATGGACTCCACTAATTTGTATCTGGCGCTGGTTACCGGCCTCTCTCCCAATACCGTCAACGATCCTGCCCACAACAGTTATGGCCCGGGCGATTTTGCCTTCGACTTCGGCGGTGACGGTACATTTGAATTTGGCCTGGAAACAACGGGCAGCCAAGCGGGCAGCTTATACAGAGTCAGTGCTTGGGATTATGGACTTTGGGACACCAATGGCAACTACAACCCCGGCAATCCCGATCTCAGCCATCCAACATCGATCATGACCGGTAGCCTGGTCAGTAGTGTTGGACAGCTGATATACAACAGCAACCCGTTCAAGAACATGGGGGTTTTTAACAATGACAACCACTATGTTATCGAAGCGTCGATACCACTGATTGCGTTTAGCGGATTTTCAGGGAAGTTTGACGTACAGTGGACGATGAATTGCGCCAACGACGCGATAGCCGTTGACCCCATACTGAGCACCGTGCCGGAACCCAACTCTGTCCTACTGTTATCGGCTGGCTTAGTCGGCTTGCTCTCTATGCGTAGGAACAACTACCTGCTTGCCAGGGTTTTACATACAGCTAATGATCCGAACGGGGCTGGCAATCGGCCCCGTACCGTTTTGTGACTGCCGGGTAATTACATCTGCGATTGCAGATAGTTTTGAATACCGACTTTTTCGATCAGGTCCATCTGGGTTTCCAACCAATCGACATGCTCTTCTTCGTTTTCCAGAATATGTTCGAACAATTCCCTGGTGACGTAGTCGTTGATGCTTTCGCAATAAGCAATCGCCTCTTTTAATAAAGGCAAGGCCAGATGTTCCAGTTTAAGGTCGCATTCCAGCATTTCCTTGGGATTCTCACCTATCATCAATCTACCCAAGCTTTGCAGATTGGGCAATCCTTCCAGAAACAAAATCCTTTCAATCAATTGATCGGCGTGTTTCATCTCGTCAATCGATTCGTGATATTCCTTTTCATTCAGCTTTTGGAAGCCCCAATTTTTAAACATCCGAGCATGCAAAAAATATTGATTGATAGCCGTAAGTTCGTTTTCCAGCGCTTTATTTAAATATTCGATAACTTTTTTATCGCCTTGCATGTCAAATCTCCCGGGTTTTAGTGATTAGTTGTGCATCATTGGCAGCCTGCAATAGCCGACATGCATTTTTTCGATCCAAAATTTGCGCGATGTCCTTGTTACATTTACCGCAATCGCGACCAACGCCGAAACATTGAACCAACTGTTTCCGTGAGCATAAGCCGCTGTCTATGGCGGCATCAAGCTGACTGTCGGTTACCGCTTTGCAGACACAAACGTACATAGGCTAGGCCACCCGCCTCCGCTGGACCTGCGCGGGATCGGCGGTGATTTTACGGTAAATCTCCACTCGGTCGCCTTCCTTGACCGGCGCATCCAGTTTTGCCAGTTTACCGAAAATCCCGACCTTTTGACTCTCCAGATCGATTTCCGGATACTGCGTCAATACGCCCGACAATTCGATGGCTTCGGCGATGGTACTGCCTTCCGGCACTTCGAGTCGCAACCAGATTTGCCTATCGGCCTGCGCATAACATACACCCACATTCATAGTTTACGCTCCTTCTTCCAGGACAATCGCATCAATAACGCTAGGTTCGGTACTTTTAGCCACAGCTTTTCGGTCCAATAGCCGTTTCAGCGCCACCATGAAACCCAACATAATGAAACCGCCCGGCGGCAAGGCCATCAACAAAAAGCCCTTGTATTCGGGAATCAAGGTGGTTTCCAGAAACCGGAAACTTTCGCCCAACAGCACCGATGCGTTGGCGAACAATGTACCCGCGGAACTAATCTCCCGCATCGCTCCCAGCACCACCATCGCTGCGGTAAAACCCACGCCCATCATCAAGCCATCCCACATCGACGGCATTACCGGCTGCTTGGAAGCAAATGCTTCGGCCCTACCTAGAATAACGCAGTTGGTAACGATCAACGGAATAAACAAGCCCAGCACCTTATGCAATTCGTGCATCCAGGCATTCAGAAAAATATCCACCAAAGTCACCAGCGCGGCGATCAGCAACACGAAAATCGGGATACGGATTTCCGAGGGAATCAGATGCCGGCTCACCGATACGGCGGCATTCGATGCGACCATCACCACCATGGTCGCCAAGCCCATGCCCAAGCCGTTGGTCGCCGTCCCGGTGACAGCCAATAGTGGACATAAGGCCAGATTCTGAGTCAACACCACGTTGTTGTCCCACAGGCCATCGCGGGCGATTTTTCTATATTGTTCTGAAAACAGAATCGAAAGATTCATGATGGTTTCTCCAAAAAACTCAGCAAATTTGGTATCGAGCGAGGTTTTACCCCCTTCTGCCGACCTTCGATAAACGCTACGGAGCGCAGGATCAAAGCGGCATCCGGGCCGCCTTTTCTTTGGATACTTTCTTTTGGCTGGCCCGCAGGGCGAAAACCACGGATGGCTTGCTTAGCGAAAGTAACTCGGCCCTCGGCCCGATAATCGACTTCATAACAAAGCATCGCAACAGCGACACGTAAAAACTATTGGCTAGAGTTCAACAACTCCGCCTGATGCATCTTGTAAAACTCTAATCCCCGCTTAATCGCCTGAACAACTTTCCGCGGCGTAATCGTCGCCCCACTAAACTGATCGAACACCCCGCCGTCTTTTTTTACCGCCCATTGCTCGACAGTCAGGTTATTCAAGGATTTGCCGTTGAAGGACAGTACCCATTTGGACTTGGTTACCTCAATCTTATCGCCCAATCCCGGCGTCTCTACATGCGCGATAACCCGCACTCCAAGGATTTCGCCTTTGCTATCTATACCCATCACCAAGCTGATCGGCCCGGCATAACCGTCGGGGGCAACAAATTTAAAGCATACGGCATTGACCGTGCCTTGCTTTTTAGCCAGATAGACTTCGGTCTGCTCCGCCCCCAGATTGGCATCGGCGGAAGGCAGCAGCACGCTGTCTTTCAGCAAATTGTTATCGTAAAGTTCCGCAGGAACCACCTGCTCCAAGTTGGCCTGCAGATCTTCCTGCAAGCGCAGCTCAATCACACCGCGTGTCGCCAGATCCGCAACGCCCAATAAAATCGCCGCCAGCAATGCAAATCCCCCCAACACGCCGGCCTGATACTGTAACAACGGCCGCAGTTGTTCCAAATGTGCTGGTTCCAACCACACGGCCAGTTTTTGCCTAAAATTGCTGACGGTACGCAAGGCGTACTCAAGATATTGGGTAGCCTTAGGATCTGATTTTGCAGGTTCGGAATTCATGGCCGGTCTCAGGAATTGGAAATATCGAGCGGCTTGCCGTTACGGTAGCGGCCATAAATTCTCGGACGAATGTAATGATCAATCAACGGCGTGACCGCGTTCATCAATAAAATTGCAAAACCAGTGCCTTCCGGATAGCCGCCCCAGGAGCGGATCACGAAAATCAGCAAACCGCAGCCGGCGCCGAAAATCACTTGACCCAGTGGCGTGTTAGGCGAAGTGACATAATCCGTCGCGATAAAAAATGCCACCAACATTACCGCACCGGAATTCAGATGCACCCAAGGTCCCAAATAATGCTGACTATCCCAAGTATGAAAAATCGTCGCCAGCAGAAATATACTCAGCAGCAGCGAGACCGGAATATGCCATTTGATGACACCCTGCCGCATCAACCAGATGCCGCCAGCCAACAACAATAACGAAGAGGTCTCCCCCAGACTGCCGCGTTCCCAACCAAGAAAGGCCAAGAAGCCGGAGTACTCGATCAAACTGCCGGGCAGCAACCGATTTTGCGAAAACTCGGTCTTGACCCAACCCAGCGTGGTGGCACCGGTCACCGCATCGGGATTATCCAGGCCGCCAAAGGTTATCGCCAAGCTATCGATCACGCCGGGCCCGGTGAACAACGGCGATACGTTGGCCCAAGTGGTCATCTCGATGGGAAAGGAAATCAACAAAGCCACCCTGGCCAGCATGGCCGGATTGAACAGGTTTTGCCCCAAGCCGCCATAAACATGCTTGCCCAACACGATAGCCAAGGCCGATCCAACGACGCCTATCCACCATGGTGCCCAAGGCGGCAAGGTCATCGCCACCAATAAGCCGGTGACTATCGCCGAACCGTCGCGCAGATAGGGCATCGCCGCCACGCCCTTCGTTTTCAAGCACAAGCCTTCAAAAGCGAGCGCCGACAGCACGGTCACCGCCAGTAAATACAAAGCCGGCCAGCCGAACAATAACACCCCGCAGGCCGTCGCCGGCGCCAACGCGATAATAACCAAGCGCATGATTTGATCGACGCGGCGGGTAGCCGCAACGTGAGGTCCGCTGATCGGTTTATTACTCATACGGTTTCCTCCGCTTGTGCTTGTTGCGCCTGTTGTGCGGCAGCCAGACGGGCAGCTCTGGCTTCCTGAGCGCGCAAAGCCTCGACTTCGGCTTCCAATCTGGCGCGTTCCATACGTTCATTACGATCTTCGATTAAGCGCTTGGTTTGTTCGGATTTGTGTTCGGCCTGTTGGCGCTTGACCAACTCGCCGGAAGCAAATTTGAAGTAATGAACCAAAGGGATATTTGACGGACAGACATAAGAACAACTGCCGCAGCTGATGCAGTCTTTTAGACCCAAATCAACCGCGGAGTCCAGCTGATTGGCTTTGATGCGGCTGGCCATTTCCAAGGGCAACAAACCCACCGGGCAAGCTGTCACGCAACTGGAACAACGAATACAGGGCTGTACCGGCGGTTCGTCAATATCGGCGGAGGACAAAGCTAAAATGCCGTTACAGGCCTTTACTACCGGCACGTCGGCAATTGGCAAAGCATCGCCCATCATCGGTCCGCCCATCACCAAGCGGGCCATTTTCGATTTTTCCAATTCGCAAAATGCCAGCACTTCCGACATTAAGGTGCCGATCGGCACTTCCACATTTCTGGGCTTGGCGACGGCTGCGCCGGAGACGGTGACCACCCGGCTGATCAAGGGCTGTCCCAGGCATATCGCCTGATAGACAGCGAAGGCGGTGGCGACGTTATGCACCACTACGCCGATGTCGGTGGCTCGGCCGTCGGCGGGAATTTCCTGGCCGGTCAGATAACGCAACATTTGCCGGTCCCAGCCCATCGGGTAACGCGTCGGTACTTGGGCCACGACGATATTGGCAAAATCCCGGCTGGCCGCCTGCATGGCCGCGAAAGCCTCGGGCTTGTTATCTTCGATACCCACCAATGCTTTAGGAGCATCCATGCCGCGCAACATCAGCCGGATGCCGGCGACTATTTGTGCGGCGCGCTCCTGCATCAAGCGGTCGTCGCAAGTCAGATAAGGCTCGCATTCGCCGGCGTTGATCAGCAAGGTATGAATCTTGTTTTTGCGACCTAAACTGAGTTTGACCGCCGACGGGAATACCGCCCCACCCAAACCAACCACACCGGCGGCGCCGACGCGCTGACAAATTTCTTCCGGCTCTAGTTGAAACGGGTCTTCCGGCACCACCAATTCGGCCCATTGTTCTTTGCCGTCGCTTTCAATCACTACGGTACGAATCGGCAAAGCGGACGGATGCGGCGCCGGAAAATCCTTCACATCGGCAATAATGCCCGATGTTGGTGCATGCACAGGCGCCGAAATGGTGCCTTGGCTATAGGCCAGCAATTGTCCCTTCAGTACTTTCTCGCCGACTTTTACCACCGGCTCGGCGGGTTTGCCTACGTGCTGCTGCACCGGAATATACAATTTCTTAGGCAACGGAAAATCGGTGACGATGCTGAGCGGAGAGGTTTCGGATTTGTGCTCTTCGGCATGGATACCGCCGCGCAAACGGGGATTTTCGAACAAGGCGAACATAGGCGTCTCCGTCTCAGGCGGCCAGCGGTTTGGGCCAGCGCCAGTTGCGCAAGGTCACTTCAACAGGGTGCATTTGCAGACATTCGGTGGGACATACTTCCACGCATTTTTTGCAACCGATGCAGGCATCCGCCACCACGGCGTGGATCTGTTTTGGTGCACCGACGATGGCGTCGGTAGGACAAACCTTGAAGCAGCGGGTGCAACCGGTGCAGGTTTCTTCACTAACCCTGGCCACCATCGCTTCTTGATCTTGCGTTTGGCTTAAATCGACGTCAACCCCTAGTAATTTGGCAAGCTGTTCGACTAGTGACGTGCCGCCCGGCGGACATAAGGTCACCGGCGCGGCGCCGGACACTACCGCTTCGGCGGCCGGCCGGCAGCCCGGAAAGCCGCACTGGCCGCATTGCGAACCGGGCATTAAGGCCTCGACCGTTTCTATTAACGGATCGGACTCCACCTTCAGATATTTGGCGGCAATCCCTAAAGCCACGCCAAGCAACAATCCTAGCGATGTCAAAATAACGATGGCAGATAAAACGTACATGATGTGCCTCTTATTTGCTGTAAAGCCCCGCGAATCCCATAAACGCCAGCGACAGTATACCGGCGGTAATAAACGCGATGGGGGTGCCGGAAAAAAGCGCCGGCACTGCCATGAGCGCTAAGCGTTCACGTAGACCGGCGAAGAGCACCATCACCAGGGTAAAACCCATTGCCGAACCAAAGCCAAACAGCAGGCTTTGCACGAAATTGTATTTCTCTTGGATGTTAAGCAGCGCCACACCCAAAACCGCGCAATTAGTGGTAATTAGCGGTAAAAAAATCCCCAAAACCTGGTACATGACCGGACTGGTTTTGTGTATCACCATCTCGGTAAACTGCACCACTGCGGCGATCACCAGAATAAAACCCAGCACTCGCAAAAATCCGATATCGAACGGTATCAACAAGCGGTGCTCCAGCACCCAGCTGGCCGCGGAAGCCAGGGTCAGCACGAACGTGGTCGCCAAACCCATTCCCAATGCGGTGTCCAGCTTGTTGGAAACCCCCATGAACGGGCATAAGCCTAAGAACTTGACCAACACGACATTGTTGACC
Organism: Methylomonas methanica; assembly: GCA_001644045.1. Classification (GTDB taxonomy): domain Bacteria; phylum Pseudomonadota; class Gammaproteobacteria; order Methylococcales; family Methylomonadaceae; genus Methylomonas; species Methylomonas methanica. Next base: position 72,169 of record LUUF01000084.1, read on the forward strand.
AAGGCCGTACCCAATATCAAAAGTAAGTATTCGCTCATCGTTTTAGACCCGGTGTTTTGTAACAAGACAGCATCATTTATGCCAACGCCGCAAAAACGCCGTAACTCCCCATTTCAGTGCAAAGCCGAATGTTTTACCGCCAACATCTCTGTCCTAAAAAACACAGAGCTGAAACAAGTCAGCTAAAATTTGTCGTAAACCATACAAATAGCCGGGATTTTCCAACAGCAGCTAAGCCGAAACGCATTTGGCTCTCTAATTGCATGTATTTTTCTAACTTAAGCCCAGAAAAAACACGCGAGAACCATTTGCCATGACCAAATCCACCCCTGACTACCTGCAAGGCCAGATTGAGATTGAAACGGCCGATATACTATCGCCAGCCCTTAGCGTTAACGGGCAAGCGCTGAAAAGCGGCAAAGCCTCTAAAACGCTGCCATTCTCTTTGTTCGTTAAGGCCGTGGAGCAAGCGCCGGTAGCCATTTCGATTACCGATAAAAAAGCCAATATCCTTTACATCAACCAGGCCTTCACCGATGTAACCGGCTACAACGCCGCCGAAATTCTCGGCCAGAACGAATCAGCACTATCCGACAAGTCCACGCCCAGACAGATTTATTACGATTTGTGGCACACCATTTCCCGCAAGCAGGTTTGGCACGGCCAATTGGTCAATCGGCAAAAAATGGGCCAACGCTACCTGGCCGATCTGACCATCGCGCCGATGCTCGACGACCGCGGCGCCATCAGCCATTACATCGGTATGCACCGCGATGTCACCCTGGCGCATTACGCGGAACAACAGGTTAATAACCAAAAACAATTGATCGAATCGGTATTGAACGCTTCGCCGGTAGCGATGGTGGTCTTGGATTGCGACAAACGCGTCGTGCTCGACAATCAGATGTACAAGATGCTGATCAGCGAACTCGACAAAAAGGAACCCGCCTTGTTCTTCCTGGAGGCCCTGGAACAAGACATGGGCGATTTGTGGGGCGACAACATCGACCGGCAACAGGGCTTTGCCAATCGCGAGGTACGGATTGAAAGCGCCGGGCTTAAAGGCACCCGCTGGTTTTCCTGCTCCGGTAACTGGTTTATCGAAAACGACGTCTGCGCCGACACCTTCTTCGCCAGACAATCCAAGGATTATTTGTTGTTGACCATTAACGACATCAGTCCTTTGCGCCGCCAGCAGGAAAAGCTGCAAATCCAGACGCTTCGCACCATGCTGGCGGAGGAGGAGCATATCCGCAGTATCCGCGAAACCTTATTGGGCGCGATGCATCAGATTCGTCAACCCTTGAACCAAATCAACGCCGCGATGCAGATCATGACGCAGCGCAACGATGCCAACAACAGTCCGATCCGCGACCTGTTGGGCCAAGTGCAGAAAATGGGAGAAGAAACGCTTGCCACCTTGCAGCGCTGCGTACCGGAAATTCCGGAATCGGCGGTGGTGCCTGTCAATTTAAATCAGCTGTTGCACGAAGTCATGCTGCTGTATAGCACCAAATTTCTGGCAAACGGCATCGTGGTGGATTGGTTGCCAAACCCGGTGTTGCCGAATATTTTGGGCGCCGAGAACAAGTTACGCATGTTGTTCAAGCAATTAATCGACAATGCCGTCAATGCGATGAACCGGGCAAGCAGCCAGGAACGCATCATCAAAATCAGCACGACTATCGAACATGATTGGGTGTGCGTATCCGTCGCCGATTCCGGCCCAGGCATACCCGCCAACCAACGGAGCAAGGTGTTCGAACCGTTTTTTACCACTAATCAAAGCACCGCCGGCGTCCAAGCCGGCATGGGACTGGTCATGAGTAAGGAAATCGTCAATCAGCATAACGGCATGATAGAAATCGACCCGCAGTATAAAAACGGCTGCAGCTTTAAAATCCGCTTTCCCTGTCAAAAAAACCTAGCCATGGTGAACATCCATGAGTGATCGTTTATTACTGGTTGAATCCGAGCTGGATACCCTGTTTCTGGTCAGTCAATTACTGAATAGTACCCACGACTTACGCACCAAGCTGAAGGGCATCCTGGAGATTTTGCATAAGCGTAACGGCCTGCATTTCGGCATGATCACCCTACGCGACGTCGATGACGACAGCATGAGTATTTGCGAGATCTACGGCGACGGCATAGACCGTTCGGTGCGCTACCAACCGGGCGAGGGCCTGGTCGGCGCGATTCTCGACGAAGGCAGCACCATCGTTGTGGAACGCATCGCCGACGAACCGCGCTTTTTAAGTCGCTTAGGCGTCTACAACCCGGACTTACCATTTATTGGCTCCCCGCTAGCCATCGAGCAAGGCGAGGTAGTCGGCATTTTGGCCGCGCAACCTTGCACCTCGACTTTTTTGGGCGAACGCGCCCGTTTCATGGAAATGGTCGCCAACCTGATCGCCCAAAGCGTGAACATGCTGCGCGTGATGGAGCGCAAGCAAAACGAACTGGCCAGCGAACGCGACTATTTAAAACAAACGCTGGTTAAAAATTACCGTTTCGAAAACATCATCGGCCATTCCGAGCCAATGCTGAAAGTGTTCGACATCATCCGCCAGGTGGCCAAATGGCATACCACGGTGTTGATTCGCGGCGAATCCGGCACCGGTAAGGAAGTGGTCGCCAGCTCGATACACTTTAATTCGGCCTGCGCCAACGGCCCGTTTCTGAAGTTGAACTGCGCGGCGTTGCCCGATACGTTGCTGGAATCGGAATTGTTCGGACATGAGAAAGGCGCTTTCAGCGGTGCGATCGGCCAACGTAAGGGCCGTTTCGAATTGGCGGACAACGGCACGCTGTTCCTCGACGAAATCGGCGAGATTTCCGCGTCTTTTCAGGCCAAGTTATTGCGCGTGCTGCAAGAAGGCGAATTCGAGCGGGTCGGCGGCGTCCGCACCCTGAAAGTGAATGTACGCATCATTGCCGCCACCAACCGCAATCTGGAGCAAGAAGTGGCCGAAGGTAATTTCCGCGAGGATTTGTATTACCGCTTGAACGTGATGCCCATCAATATGCCGCCGCTTCGTGAGCGCATCGAGGATATTCCGGAACTGGCCAGTTTTCTGTTGAACCGGATTTCCCGCCAACAAGGCGGCCGGCCGCTGGAAATCAAGGAAAGCGCGATTCGGATTTTGATGAAACACGACTGGCCGGGCAACGTCCGCGAATTGGAAAACCGCCTGGAGCGCGCGGCGATTATGAGCCAGGAAGGGATTATCGACCGCGACGTGATCGCCAGCACCGGTCTGGAAAACGAAATAGGCATCAGCCGTACCCCGCAATCGATCAAACACATCGATCTGCACGACGAGAACATGGACGAACGGGAGCGAGTGATCGCCGCGCTGGAGCAAAGCGGCTGGGTGCAAGCCAAGGCTGCCAGGCTGCTGGATATGACGCCTAGGCAGATTGCTTATCGGATTCAGACTTTGAATATCAACGTTAAGCAGATTTAGCTAGGGACCGTGTGGGCAATTGAAATTGCCCCTTACGCAAAAAAAGGGGGGCCGCATAAAATTAAAAAACCTCCTTCTCCCTCAGGGAGAAGGTTGGGATGAGGGAATTAAAATAAATTATTTACATCCCTCACTCTAGTCCTCTCCCGGAGGGAGAAGGGATTTTAGAGGTTTTCTTAAAGCTTTTCGCTGACTATCCGGTAAATCTGCTCGGCAGCCTGTTCGCCGGCTTGCAACAAAGTCTCCAGCTCGGCGAGCCGGGCTTCGGCAAACGGCCTGTCCTTCAAACTCGCAGCATTGATTTGCACATTCAGCGCCGCGCTTTTCAATCCGGCATAGCCTGCCATCACCGCCACGCCGGCATCGCTGATCACGCCCAAATTACCGTGTTCGGCAGCCACCCGACTCAATTCGATAGCCTTGGCACAGGCTTTCGCGCATTCCAGAGGCACCAGCGTAGCCTCTCTTAGTACCGCTTGAATCTGCGCGGTGCGTAGAGCTTTCTCGTCGTCAGTGCTTTTAGGTAAGCCGTAACAGGCCATCAGTCTGTCGAACACATCGACATCCGCCTTGATCATACCGATCAAGGTTTGCCGCAAGGCTTCGGATTCGGCCAGCAAGGCCTGCATTTTCGCTTCTACTGCGGCGTATTTGGGTTTGCCGATAGTCAAATTACAAACCATGCTGGTCAAGGCCGCCGCTTGTGCGCCCATCACCGCCGCCGCACTGCCGCCACCAGGTGTGGCTTGCTTGCTGGCCAATTCGTCCAGAAATGTTTCCACCGATTTATCTTTGATTTCGCTCATCGCCAGTCCTTTAATTTTCTCGGCGCCAAATGGTGTTACCTCCCGCCACATCCTCCAAAACCACGCCCTGCGTCTTCAATTGATCGCGAATTTGGTCGGCTTGCGCCCAGTCTTTGCTGGCTTTGGCCGCTTTTCTGGCACCGATTAGCTGTTCAATTTCGGTTTCGCTCAGGCCATCAGCCGCTGCGCCGCCTTGCAGAAAACTGTCGGGGCTTTCTTGCAACAAGCCCAAAATAGCCGCTAACTGCTTCAAAGTCGCCGCCAGCACAGTCTTATCTTCGGCTTTGTTTAATTCGCGCGCCAGATCGAACAGCACCGCCAAGGCCACCGGCGTATTGAAGTCGTCGTCCATCGCCTGCTCGAACCGCGAACGGTAGTCGGCATCGATGGCGGCATTGACGATCTCGACACCTCGCAAGGCCGTATAAAGCCGCGTCAACGCCGCACCGGCTTCGTCGAGTTGTTCATCGGAATAATTCAGTGGGCTGCGATAATGACTGGAGAGGATGAAGAAGCGAATAATTTCCGGACGGTATTGTTTTAACACCTCGCGCACGGTGAAAAAATTGCCCAGGGATTTGGACATTTTTTCTTCGTTAACCCGCACGAAACCGTTATGCATCCAGTAATTAACGAAGGGCTCGCCTGTGGCGCCTTCCGACTGGGCGATCTCGTTTTCATGATGCGGGAATTGCAAGTCCATGCCGCCGCCGTGAATATCGAAATGATTGCCCAGACAGCAAGTAGACATCGCCGAGCATTCGATATGCCAACCCGGCCTGCCCTGCCCCCACGGCGAATCCCAGTAAGGCTCGCCGGGCTTGGCCATTTTCCAAAGTACAAAATCCAGCGGGTCGCGTTTGGCGGTATCAACATTGACCCGCTCACCGGCTTGTAAGTCTTCGATATTTTTACCGGACAATTTGCCGTAGCCGTCAAACCGGTTTACCGCATAAAACACGTCGCCATTGCTGCCGACATAGGCAAACTCGCGCTCGATTAATGTCGAAATCATTTTAACGATGTCGGCAATCGATTGCGTTGCCTTCGGTTCAATATCCGGCGGTAACACCGATAAGGCCCGCTCGTCTTCGTGCATGGCATCGATAAATCGCTCGGTCAACGCGGTAAACGCCTCGCCATTCTCGTTGGCGCGCTGAATAATTTTGTCGTCGATGTCGGTAATATTTCTTACGTAGCTAAGCTGATAACCGGCATGCCGCAAATAACGGGCAACGGTATCGAACACCACCATTACCCGCGCATGGCCGATATGACAGTAGTCGTAAACCGTCATGCCGCAAACATACATGCCGACTTTGCCGGGCTGTTTGGGAATGAATTCTTGTTTGCTTCGGGTTAGCGTGTTGTAGATTTTCAGCATGACGATGATAGATGGATGCAGCGAAACATCGGGCAATCTATCAAGATTTCGGCTTCTCTTTCAAGATAAAAACACATAGAATTCGCGGCTTGCAGCGAGATTATGGAGCTTTTAATGCGCACCACCCTGGTTTACCTGATGCTGTTTTTATTCTCAACCCTTTCATTTGCAACAGAAAACAAAATGTCCAACACACATAGCAAAGTCAAATTAACCACGTCGCTGGGCGACGTCGTCATTCAACTGGAAGACGAAAAAGCGCCGGTTTCCGCCGCCAACTTTCTGGCTTATGTGAAGCAGGGGTTTTATTCGGGCACCATTTTCCACCGGGTAATCCCAGGCTTTATGGCGCAAGGCGGCGGTTTCGACAGCTCTTTTAAGCAAAAAGAAACCAATGAGCCTATCAAGAACGAAGCGGACAACGGCCTGAAAAACAAACGCGGCACGTTGGCAATGGCCCGCACCAACGATCCGCATTCGGCCACCGCGCAATTTTTTATCAATTATAAGGACAACTCGTTTCTGGACCACACCAGCCCAAGCCCCAGCGGTTGGGGTTATGCAGTATTCGGTGAAGTTGTCGAAGGCATGGATGTAGTCGATGCCATGGCCAAACAAGCTACCGGCAACCGCGGTCCGCATCAGGATGTACCGAAAACCGACATCGTCATCGATAAAGCCGAAGTTATCGAGTAACGATTAGCGGTTTCCGCCAGTAAGTGGGCGGAAACCGCTGTTGCTTAACGTGAAACAAGACGTACTATTCATCTCCGACCTACATCTGGCTTTGGAAAAACCGGAGATCACCCGGCGTTTCCTAAGCTTTTTGCAGCAGCGCGCCATCAAAGCAAAATCACTTTATATCCTTGGCGATTTATTCGATGTTTGGATCGGCGACGACGACAATACTCGGCCTATCCCGGCCATCAAAAAAGCGCTCAGACAACTTGCCGATTCCGGCACGGAAATTTTTCTGCTGCAGGGCAACCGCGACTTTCTGCTGGGCCAGGATTTCTGCAAGGAAACCGGCGTCCGTTTGCTAGACGAATATGCAACGATTGAATTGGACGGCCAGCGCATTTTGCTGACCCACGGCGATTTACTGTGTAGCGACGACCTGGCCTATCAGGCCTTCCGCATTAAATCGCACAGCCCGGAATGGCAACGAAATGTGCTGTCAAAACCCTTGTGGCTGCGGCTGATAGCGGCACGTTGGTATAGGTTCCGCAGTTACTATCACAAACGCGGCAAAACCCTGGACATTATGGATGTCAATCAGGATTCGGTGCTGGAATCGCTACGTAAATATGCCTGTTATACATTGATTCATGGCCACACTCACCGGCCGAAACTACACGAATTCACGCTAGACGGCTTGCCGGCAAAACGCTATGTATTGGCGGATTGGAAACAAGATGGGGCGGAAATTTTATGCTGGAGAAATAAGCATTTTGAAACGGAGACGGTTTAATCTGACCACAAAAAAAACCGGTAGTATCTCAACCGAGTCCAGCCGATCTGCGTTTTTGAATCTCAAACCACCTGCTACATCGCTATCAGACACTACCGGAAATTGGATGACTATCTCCACTAGAAAAGACAGAGTAGAAACCAACTAGTTCACTCGGTATATAATTTTAGTCGGTAAATATAACTCGTGCTGTTCCAGGCTGAAATTACGGGCTGTTTAAGCTAATGCCGGCCTATTCAATGTGTAAACAACTGTTAATTCACGATGCCGCCGCATTCATGCTAAGTTAGACTAAACTTTCCAAGCTCTGACATCTAAGGACCCATAACTCCTCCAGCCATGAAAAACCAAACACTTTATCTCTTGGCGCTATATATCGGACTATCCAGCATCGCCACCAGCCATGCCGATGAAGTTAACCTCCCAGACATTCTCGCCCGTATCAAACCCGGAATAGTAGCCATAGGCACTTATATGCCGACACGGAATCCCCGAGCGGTTTTTTTGGGCACCGGCTTCGCCGTTGCCGACGGCAGAAAAGTGGTTACCAACGCTCACGTAACGGCTAAAAAACTGGACGACGAACACCTCGAGCGTTATGCAGTTTTTTATCGCCATGAGCAAAAAGAGCAGATGCAAATTGCCGAACTGGCCGTGACCGACGAAGATCACGACCTGGCATTGTTAAAGGTAGATGGCGGAGTTTTACCCGCGCTGGAAATCGGTGACTCCATGAGAGTGCGGGAGGGCGAGCAATATGCATTCACCGGTTACCCGATAGGCATGGTGTTGGGCTTGTATCCAGTCACTCACCGAAGCATTATTTCGGCTATTTCGCCGAATGCCATACCGGCAATCGCGACTCGGCAGTTAAACGTTAACATGCTGAAACGATTACAGACTCCTTTCAATGTGTTTCAATTAGACGCCACCGCCTACCCCGGCAACAGCGGCAGCCCCTTATACGATACCAACTCCGGAAAAGTTATTGGTATCATTAATAAAGTGTTTGTGCAGGGTAGTAAAGAAAATGCCATATCCAATCCCAGCGGGATTACCTACGCAATACCCGCTGAACATATCAAGACACTTCTAAACCAGACTATCGTCAAATAGTTATTATTCAGGAGTTAAGCGGTAGCCTTATATGATTAGAATTTTTCGACATTACATTTCCACCGCCTATTTATGGCTGCTTATGGCGGAATCGCTAGTGTTTTATCTAGCTATGTATTGCGGCGCGGGCCTAAGATTTTTATATACTGCGTCCTGGTATTCCCAATCGGAGCTTGGAGCTTCGGCTGCGGTCTTTTCCACTGTATTCATCGCCTGTTGCTCCGGCTTGGGCTTATACCGAAAAACACTGGATAAAGAAGAATACAATATATTACAGCGTATTAGTTTCAGCTTTGCCGTCGCGGTTTTTATACTGGCTTTTATCTATTACATCATTCCTGATTTGATGCTGGCACGTAGCGTCTTGATTTCCGCAATTATATTTTCTTTTGTGGGCTTGCTGTTAACGCGCTATTTGTTTTATCGCTTCGTTAATCTGGACAATTTAAAACGCAGGGTGTTAGTGGTCGGTTGCGGGCAAAGAGCCGGCGAACTCAGTGTCGTTAACTCCAGCTATATTTACAGAGGCTTTGAAATCGTCGGCTACATCACGCTGGAAGACGAACCGATTAGCGTACCCCATGCGATAGCTCTCAACGAAAAGATCAGGCTAACCGATATTGTAGAAGCCGCCAATGTCGATGAAATTGTCATCGCTGTCGATGATCGTAGAAAAAAACTACCAGTGGAAGAATTACTGGACATCAAAATGTCCGGTGTGCAAATCATGGACTTGCAAACCTTTTATGAAAGGGAGCAACGGCTGGTTTTTCTGGAGGCACTTAGCCCAAGCTGGCTGATGTTTTCCGATGGTTTTGTGAGTGGCGGATTGCGCCCCATCGTAAAGCGCAGCTTCGATATTGTAGCCAGCCTGTTGCTGCTTTCCGTAAGTTGGTGGCTGATGATTCTCACCATGTTGGCAATCTATATCGAAAGCGGTTTCGGTGCCCCGGTTTTCTATCGGCAAAAGCGGGTTGGCTACCGAGACATACCCTTCGATGTCATCAAGTTTCGCAGTATGCGTATCGATGCCGAAAAAAATGGCGCGCAATGGGCTAGTCAAACCGATGACCGCGTGACTCGCGTCGGCAAAGTGATTCGTAAATATCGGATAGACGAACTCCCTCAGCTGTTAAATGTATTAAAAGGCGATATGAGTTTTGTCGGTCCGCGCCCTGAGAGACCGGAATTCGTTAAAGGTTTCGAAGAGAATATTCCTTATTATAAAGAAAGACACCGAGTAAAGCCGGGCATCACGGGATGGGCGCAGTTGTGTTATCCCTACGGCGCAAGCGAATACGACACTCGGCAAAAACTACAATTTGATCTGTACTACGTCAAAAACTACAGCCTGTTTCTGGATTTGACGATAATGCTAAGCACCGTGGAAGTAATTTTGTGGGGCAAAGGAGCTAGGTAGTAATAGGAAACAGCTCGGCAAAACACAAACATCTTAAAAAGAAGACGTGATCCGAGGTCCGCTAAATACCTCTGAACCGTCAAATTTACTAACATCTAGTGAGGCGAACATGACCACCTGTAAGCAGTGCTTGATTTCCGATGCGGTACCCGACATCACTTTGGACGCAAATCGGGTTTGTAATCTTTGCCGAGATTTCAACCCTCAAGACCAAATACAAGAGGAAGAGGCCCGCAAGGAGCGAGAACTCGACCTGGAAAAGGCACTTCGAGACTGCAAGAATCAAGCGGAATATGACTGCCTGGTACCAGTCAGTGGCGGCAAGGATAGCCTTTATTTGGTCTACAAATTAAAAGTCGAATACGGTCTAAAAGTCCTGGCTTTTACCACCGACATTAATATTCCCCCCATTGCCTGGGACAACATCCGGCGCACGCTCGGCAAACTTGACATTGACCACTTGGTATATCGCCCCTCCGATAAGTTCTACCAGAAAGCTTTTCGTTACCTACTAAAAAATCAAGAACCGAGAGGCGCGGTCTACACAGTATCGTATATCTATGCCCCGCTATTCGAAGGCGATGCGATCAAACTCGCCATTCAAAAAAATATACCGTTAATTCTTGCCGGATACTCGCCAGGGCAACCCGAGCCGGAACGAATGCTCTACGAATTTTCCAGGAAACTGATTTGCGAAGTTGACTGGACACCACCAGCCTTGAAAACCTGCGGTGAATTCGATGAAAAAGAATTATCGCGCTTTTTCAACCCCAACAACTATCCCAAAGGCACGCAATTTCCGCGCTATTTAGCCCCCTATCATGCCTGGAAATATAATCAGGAAGAAGTGATGAGAAAAGTCGTCGAATTAGGCTTGGTTAAGTCAAATAAACACGCCAGCCCTATCTTCAGCAATTACCCGATTAATTGGCTGCTGATGTATTCCGACTTAAAGCACTTTGGCTACAATCCTTATTTGCCGGAATTCGCCGCGTTAATTCGCGAGGGTAAAGCCAATCTGAAAGAGTGGAAAATTTTAATCCCGCTAGTGGACTTCATGATCAAAAACAAAGTCTTCTTGGGCAAGGATGTCAGAACTAGTCTAAATTGGTTGGAAATGTCGGAACACGAACTGGCTATTACTCAGCCTAAAGGTGCTTACGACCCACCTGTATGACTAAAAAGGAGAACGCATGAGTCGATATAAGACACTTCCCGATTTATTAAAACTCAAAGCACACGAACATCCGGATGACGTAGCTCACTGGATTCTAAATACCGACGGTACGTGGCATCCGATAAGTTACTTAGAATTCTATCGGGAAGTGACGGATTTATCCTGGAAGTTAAAGACTCTTGGTGTTGAAAAAAATCAGGTGGTAGCAATTATGGCTACCACCTCGCACGCTTGGGAATTGATACATCACGCTTGTTTATCGTTGGGCGGGATTGTAGTCGGTATGGATCCAAACGAGAATCCCGACCAGTTAAACGCAATCGTAAAAATTGCAAACACTAAAATACTAGCAATAGACCAGATTGAATATCTAGACAAGTTTCAGGACCTTAGCCAATTCGAAACTATTATTGTATTTAATGCTGCCCCATTGGAGGATCAACCAGATAAGCTTAAATTTTTAGACACCTCCAAGACCGCAGCCGGCGAACTCAACGACACTCCCCAACCCGATATTCTTCAGCCTTCGGATATAGCCACCATTCTCTTCACTTCCGGCACCACGGGAATGCCAAAAGGCATCGCCTATCGGCATGATCAAATCATTGCCGCTATAGATGCGATATTGCCAACCTATCCCGAACTAAGCCACCAGCCATGCCATTTAGCCTGTTGGTTACCCCTTTCCAATCTATTTCAGCGCATTGTGAACTTATGCGCTTTAGCTGGCGGTGCCGAAGTCTACTTCGTGGAACAACCGCAAAAAATCATTGATTATCTGCCAACAATCAATCCACACATATTTATTGCGGTACCTCGTTTTTATGAAAAACTTTATCAAGGATTTGAAGCTAGGCTGAATCAACAACCCCAGTTCATTTCTCATTGTCTGCGATATTGCCTTAGAAAGGGAGAAAGCCAATCGATTATTGGCACACTCTTCAGGACTGCCAATCGTCAAGTTTTTAAATCATTTACCGCCCTTTTTGGCCAAAATATACGTTATATGGTTAGCGGATCGGCAGCCATGCCATTGTGGTTGTTACACCGCTATCGTGCTATGGGGTTGTTGATTTTAGAAGCTTATGGGCTAAGTGAAAACGTGGTGCCGATAGCGGCAAATAGGTCTTCAGAATACCGTTTTGGCACTGTCGGCAAAGCTTTGCCCGGCAACACCATAGCCTTGGAGAAAGACAACGAATTACTGGTTAAAGGACTTGGCATTTTTAATGGCTATCTTGGGGATGAAGACCCCAAAAGAAGCTTCGTTGAAAATTATTACATTGGAACTGGAGACTATGCAGAAATTGATACTGATGGTTTCATACGCTTAACAGGACGAAAATCTGAAGTATTTAAAACATCAACTGGTAGAAAAATAGCTCCGGTGGCGATTGAGTCGATACTCCAAAACAATTTTGCAGTGGAGCACGCCGTTGTCTTTGGTGAAAATAGAAAATTCTTGATTGCATTAGTGACCGTTGTTAGTTCAAATATCACCAAAGACCAATCTACAACCGCTTTCGTACAACAAGTTGCTATCAATCTGACGCAAAGCGTTTCGGATTTACCCGAATATAAACGCCCCGTTGGCGTCATTTTTTCGTTCAAAAGCCTGTCAGTTGCAGAGCAAGAGCTAACGACAAACCTGAAACTTAGACGTAAAAATATCCGACACCATTATGAAACATGGATAAACCAACTGTATAGCTTGCTAGAAGACCCAAAATCTAGAATTCACTCCCAACCAATTTCAGCCAATCAAGACATCGTTTTATTGAAACTTTAGTTTCAATAAAATAATTACACTCTCATAGAAGGTCCTCCTCAAATGGCAAAAAAAATTTTTGTTACAGGTGCAACCGGTGCTGTAGGTAGCGCATTAATACCCCTGCTTCTAGAAGAAGCTGATAGCTCATTATGGCTGCTGATACGCGCCGAATCTGCTGAAAACTTAGAAAAACGCCTCAAAAAACTTTTCCTTTTTTGGAATCTGGATCAAGAGCAAGAAACAAATGCCAGGCATCGCATTACCGCGTTACAGGGTGATGCCGACCTAGAGAAATTTGCGTTATCTGAAGACATTTATGCTGAAATCGCTAGGCAGTGTACCCACATTATTCACTGTGCGGGCGTTGTCAGAATGAATTTACCGTTGCAAGAGGCTAGACAACATGCGCTGGGTTCCGCAAAAAACGTTGTAGAACTTGCCCTAGCCAGTCAAGCGTCAGGAACTTTACAAAAAGTTGAATATGTCAGTACAGTTGGCGTTGCCGGCAAAATGCCAGGTGTCGTCCCGGAAACTTGGATCACCCAACCGAGGAGCTTTCACAATACCTATGAGCAATCCAAAGCCGAGGCCGAAGATTATATTCGCCAACAAATTGAACTTTACGATTTGCCGGTAACCGTTCACAGACCCAGCATGGTTGTGGGCGACTCAAAAACCGGAAAAATAATCCACTTTCAAATTTTTTATCATATATGTGAATTTTTAGCTGGCCGACGAACTTTCGGATTATTACCAAACCTAACTGATGCTAAACTCGACACAATACCAGTAGACTATGTTGCGAATGTTTTGAAATGGAGCTCCGATCAAAAAGATAGTAAATATAAAATTTTTCACCTATGTGCCGGCCCTCGTGATGCGATCAAACTGACCATCTTATGCAAAATTATTCGCCAAATTATGAGAGATCAAGGATTTAAATTGCCAATCATTATCACCCTTCCAATTAAGTTTTTTAATTTTATTATAAACGCAATAGCACCATATTTAAGCGAGAAAACACAACGAGCAATCAAAACATTCCCTTTTTTTCTCGATTATCTCGCCGACAAACAAAGTTTCGACAATTCAATTACAACTCAAATAATTGGCGCACGCCCAACTATTCCCTGCAATTACTTAGTTATAGCACTAAGAAAATACTTTGAAGCGCAGGATTGACCTCAACCAACAAATCGAGAGGCACTGTAATCGCAAAAAGGCTTCGTCGCAATTGGGTTATTCCCCCTCCTCCTAAAGCCTATGAACTGAAATATGTCGCTTATTGAATTGCCTGTGAAATAGGGCAAAAAAAATCAGCTCAGGTAAAAATTGAATCATTCAAACCACTCATGCGGAACAATAGCCTCAAATCATCAAGTTCATTACGATATTGCTGTGGCAAAGCAAGTCTCTTGTTTTTTATTACTATTTTTATATCTGGACTCACATCTCGATCTTTAGTTTTGATAGCCAACATGAATGGCAAAACCCGTGTAATATACAAGATAGCTTGATAAGAGGCCAAATGATGCATTTGTTTCTGAAAATCGCTTGATAAAAAGGCTGCTCGCAATGACCGCTCATAGTCAAGACAAAGAACATGAGGCAGCTTGTGCCTGTACTTATATGCAAAATACAAAACTGATTTTAACGATTTTAAGCGACTAAAGTCTGCCAGATAAATAGCGCCCCTAGCCCTGAGCACTCTACTCATCTGATAAAAGCTTCTTGCAAGATCATCTGCACGAGGTAAATGATGTAGAGTTACTGTACTAATTATGCCGTCAAAACTAGCATCTGAAAACTGTTCTAATTTAGTAATATCTCCTTTAACAACCTCGATATTTGACAATCTATTTTTAGCAATCAAAGTATGTGCTCTATCCAACATTTCGATAGATAAATCAACTCCGACAAAATGGCAATCGGGATTAAGCTCTGCGATACGTGCCAATTGGATCGCCGGCCCGCAGCCAAGATCAAGAACTTTTTTGCAACCATGCAGCACCTGCGTGGCATGGGCAGCATGAAACAAATTGGACACAGCCATGATTCCATTTTCGTCACTTCCAGAGCTGAAATAAGCATCCACTTGTTCAGAGCCATCCATAGATTGCGGTTCTGGCTCCCGTGGCAATTGACGCGTTCCAAAATGCTCCCGCAATAACACGGGTATTAAATCTATCTCCATCTGCCCCCCAAAAAATGTAAACCTTAAACTTATATTACATTCACGCAGTTGCTTTGCGCAACACTATATCTCTACACCCTACTGGACAAGCCTAACTAGAAAACAGGCACTGATTGCATAAAAAAACCGTGGCAGTATTGCTACTGCCACGGTTTTGGATAGCCAATTCGCTCAAAGATTAAAAGCTAGGCACTCAATTTGCTGCGTTTAAATCCAGACATACCCAACAAACCAATACCCAGCAGCGCTAAAGAAGCTGGCTCCGGCACCTGAGAATAGGTTTGGGCCGCTTGGTTATCAAAAAACTCAATGTCAATCGTTTTAGCCGCAAAATTACCAGTTAAGCCAGTCTGAGTTGTACAAGATGCAATAGAGGAATTACACACACGAGCAGAACCTGTTGTGATTGTCAAGAGGTCAGTAGTAAGTATATTCCCCAAAGAATCACGTAAATAGGGTGTGCCCGAAGTTTGATATAATTGACCCGGAGCAGTATTAACCAGGGCGTTAATCGTGATGTCGCCAAGCAAAGTTCCTGCGACCAACTGGATAGAAGAAGAGCCGCCACTTACAACGCTCAAGTTAGCAACATTTGCAGGAATATCCAAATTTTGAAGCAATATATTGTTAACAGCCGCGTTAAAAGCAACGTCGAAGAAGGTTGTTGCAACACCGCTCAAGGAGTTATCTGCATTAAGCGTTATACCAGTTCCTGTCAAATTTTGAACTGTACCACTAAGAGACGCGCTAAATAGATAATCTCCAGCCAAGTCGAAGTTGAGGGGAAAACCAGTAAGTGAAGAAGAATTGACAATGAAATTAATAGACTCAGTGAAAACGTCACCGTTACTCAGAATGTTATCTGCGCCAACATTGACGGTCGTAGTATAAACTGGTGTAGTTGACGTAATATTGAGCTTGTCTAAAGTTACGAAGCTTCCGCCCGCATCAGTATTAAGTAGTTGAATAGCCGTAGCATTGGTAACTACCGGAGCACTTGCTAGCGCAAGCGCCATTCCTAATGTTTTTAATTTGTTCATTTTTTTCACCATTTGAAGTTAATTTGCACGAAAATTATTAAGCAAACGGTGTGCCATCAATGAAAAACGTTTATGTTCAACAACTTACAAAAACGCTCCTTTTGAATCAAATGTTCGATGTAAAAAATACCGACATATCAACTCATCCACTGAAAATATTGGAAACGGAGTGTTAGCGAAGTGAAAATTTTTAGCCCCCCCTCCAAAGCCTTAGCGCCCGGCATCTCGACACAGCGTTAAGTCATGTGAGAGCCTATATTTCGACCTTTTGTTGGGCGGAATTAGCTGATGTGGGCGAATCGAGGTGCCGCAAGCATAAGCGATAACTTGGTTTTTCCCTATTTTTTGCTGTAGGGAAGCTCAAAAAATCTTTCGGCAAAAATAGCGACTCCCCGGAATTGAAAATCTTGGAAACGTGGTAACGATTTTGTACTCTTCCGACAGCTACAACATAGGCCAGATTTTTCCTAGCCAAGCAGAAAAAACTGTATATCTCTAGCCAATACTTTGCGTCTGCTCCAAACACGATTTTAGCGCCAGCCATCAAGTTCACCAGGGTTTTTGTCTGTTTTTTCAAGGATGCTTGACAAAATCTTACGCAAAATAACGACTCCCCAGAACACCAAGTAAATTTTTGCTTTAGGCTAAGCATCCCAAATCATCGCCTAAACTCTAGCGTAGTACACAACCTCATTCACGAGCCCACATGTAAAATATTTCGACACTTTGACCCAGAAAACTGCTTTTCGCATAACTGGTAATCCCCCCAATATCAGCCGAGCCTAAAAGTAGAGGTTAAGCGGCAAGTGCCAATTTTTGTTTCGGTGTGATGCCGCCGATGGCCATGTTGGGCCGTTCATGATTGTAGATCCATAACCAGCGTTCAGCAAAATCTTGAACCT
>LUUF01000085.1 GCA_001644045.1 Methylomonas methanica
TATTCGTGGCGGGGATCACTATCCTATTACAAGAGGCTTACCCGAACCGCCAGTTCACCTGGCAAATCGGCTTTTTATCTAAACTTGGCTTGGCTTAAACGGGAAAATCGAACGGACATCAGCAAATCTTGCCACTATTGTTGGTAGCAGGCATTTACAATCGCGCGCAATTTTTCCAGGCCCAGCTCCCGAGTAAGGGCTATATTCCGCTCGGGAATGCCGTCCGGATCGGGATGACTGGCGACCGCTTTTTCGATGCTGTCCTCGCGAATCAGATGCAGCATAGGGTAGGGAGAGCGGTTGGTGTAATTGCTGGGATCGTCTTCCTGCGTTTGCGCAAAGCAATAGTCCGGGTGAAAACTGGCCAATTGATAAATGCCTTCGTAACCTTGATCTATCAGCAATTGCTCGGCGATAGCCAACAAATCCAGGAAATCCTCGAAGTCGGTAAACGCCTCGCTAAAAATCAACAAGGTAGTTTCGGTGTCGGGCTCCGAATCGAGATGCACGCACTCGGCGATCACTGCTTCCAGGCTATCCTCGATACTGTTGCTCGACACAACCCGGTAGCGAATGCTGCCTTTTTCCTGCTCGCGGCGCGCAAACGGGCAGATATTGTATTCAATAACAAAAGTTTTTAGCCAAGCCTGTGTGGCGGCGATAATCTGTTGGTTAGTCATGGTGATCGAAAAAAAATGATGAAAAGCACTAAACACTGTCTCTGGCTGTTGGCGATATTGCCGGCTTTGCTATCTGCCGAAGTGTATCAATGGACCGACCAGCAAGGTCGCCGCCATTATGCCGATCATGGCAATGAAAACGCCAAAGTTGTAAGCATCGATCCCGGCGTCGCCTACTACCGGGTAGAAAAGGTGTTCGATGGCGATACTATCTCACTAAGCGACGGCCAGAAAGTCCGCTTTTTGGGGATTAATACGCCGGAGGTTGCCGGCCGCAATAAGTCCGCCGAAGCCGGCGGCGAGCAGGCCAAGGCCTGGCTGAAGAACAAGTTGGAGCATCGCAAGGTGTTCCTGCAGGGCGATCTGGAAAAACAGGACAAATATCAGCGGACCTTGGCCTATGTGTTTACCGAAGACAAGGAACATATCAATCTGGAGCTGGTAAAGCGCGGTTTGGCCACGGTCAATATCTATCCGCCCAATCTGAAATATCTCGAACCATTGCTCGCGGCGCAGCGCAGTGCCGAACAAGCCAAACTGGGGATTTGGGCCGATGAGGCCTATGCGCCGCTGGCCGTCGAACTGCTGGACGAGAACAATTACCAAGGTTGGAAGCGCTTAACCGGACGCATTCGCGCGGTGAAAAATACCGCCAAACACAGCTATCTGCAATTCTCCGATGCGGTATCCATTAGCGTGGAGCCAATTTCCGCAGGATTGTTTCCGCCGTTGGAAACGTATGTAGGCAAAGACGTGGAAGTTAGGGGGTGGGTCAAGCGCTCGAAACAGCGTTTTACCACGCAGGTCAGGCATCCGGCGGACATCGTGTTGCGTTGACGTTGTCCGCTCCAGGCTACTCTTCTTCCGCGAATAAAGCTTGAATCATGTGCTTTTCTTCGTCGTTGAGGATGTGCTCCGCCGAAAACCAGCGAGTGCGTTGAAACGGGATTTCCTGCTCCCCGTCGCGTAGCGCTGCACGACGATCAACCTCGCGCCGCTCGGCACGCCGACGATCCAATACCCGCCTGTCTTGCCTTGGCCACAACACATATTGCTGCTGCACAAAAGCTATCCATTCCGCGGAATTGAAGGCGAACGGATTGGTCCTGCGTTCTTGTTGCCGGCGCACGCCTCGGCGGCGTGCCGAATCATCGCTAGTCATCATAGTCGCTACCACTGGCCTATGCCGTTGCATACGCTAAAGCTGTTTGGGAGAACCGGCGAATTGTGTTCGAAAAAAAGTGCCTAAATAACATGTAACCAAAAGAATAATTTCATCAAGAAAACTTGAGTATTTAAATAGAGATTTTAAATGTACTCGTCAAAATGCTCAATCAAACTTAGCTTTGCGATGTCAATTAACTAGATAAAGTTCCCGATAAACGAAACGGTTGACCGATAAACGACAACAAGCAGGGCGTCTCCAGGCACTTGAGTTGACTGCTCTACAGGTAGGCAGGGGGGTGACAATTATCAGCGGTGATTCGAAATACCATAAGATCGCTTGTACAATCCAAACCGATGTTGCCATAAAAATTACAATTATAAAATTAGCTTGGTCCGCCTTATAGCCGCTATCAACCCACAGTGGTTGGGGTGGTTTTACGATTGATTGTTTATGGTGCTTGGCTCTGGTCTAGCGCGGTCGGCATATATCCCTTCATACTAATTGAGAGGTCATGTGACGAATAATCCTCGCGCCCGTTTCATCCTGTTCGCGACTGCCGGATATTGTATTTTGGCGATGGCATGGATTTTCTTATCCGACCGGCTGCTGTCAAATTCCACTAATTTTGACTCGGTTGTGTGGTTATCGACAGCCAGGGGTTGTGCTTTGTCATGGTTAGCAGCCTGATATTTTTTCACATCGCATGCGGTGCCTCCCACCGATGCTATTGCTGGAAAAATAACCCTATTGAGTTCCTTGACTAGCGGTATATGCGCTGAAAAAAGTAGATGGCCAATATACGCATTTGCTGCGTTAAGCACATTGGCTATGCTGGTGGTAAAGGACTATATCTCGGCTGAGGTTCGCAACAGGATCTAATTGATCTTGTTGGTATTGTCCATCACCCTCAGTGCATTGTTCGGAGGCCAAGGCTCCGGATCTATCCATTTTGCTAGCGGCACTCGCGCAGCAACTATCTTGGCTTGCCACCGGCATACAGCTATGACATATTTCAATGGAGTATCCTCACGGGTTTGTCGGAGGCGGGTGATGAAGCCGAAGGATTTGAGGCCGGCGCCGTCTACTACCTTCACAAGCCGGTTTCCCCGAGGATTTTACTGGCTCGCGTGAATACGCACTTATCGCTGGTAAGCGCTATCCAACTTGAGCAGAGTCAACGCGATGCGGTCTTTATGCTCAGCGAGGCAGGCCATAAATCGGCTACGACATTCTCTGTAGAAGCCGCGCGCCGCTATTCCGGATGGCTGCCGAAATTACGTTGTATCACCAAGAGCGTTGGGATGGCAGTGATTATCCGGATGGATTGGTAGGACTGGCGATTCCCGAGTCTGCGCGGGAAGCCCTTCGATCCCGGTTTAGTGGATGTCTTTACTGCCATCCTCTCGCAAATTCTTGATATTCAGGCGGATTGGGCCGGCCGCGATGCCTTGCTAGAAGAACATAACCAAACAGATTAGCCCGGCTTTAACTATTTTTGGATCTTAATATCCTGATGACAAACATCATTGTTCCCAGCCTTTACTTGTTATCCGGCGCTTGCCTTTACGCGAGCATTATTCATTTGTATAACGGCCTGCGTCAGCCGAAGGATCTTGCGCAAATCACGCTGTCCGCCCTGGCTGGCGTGGGATTTTTGTTTGCCGTTTCGCACAGTTTTACCTTGAACGCGCAAGACCTTGCGGTGTTTGTTATTGCGCTAAAGTGGAGTCTGGCGTTCAGTAGCCTGTTTTGCTTGCTGTTGCTTGGTTTCGTTTGTCTATATACGAAAAAGCGCCCGCTATATTTGCTGGTACCGTTGTTCATCGCATATGTCACGCTGTTCGCGCTTAATCTCATGCAACCATACAGTTTGCAATATAGCCATATTGTCGGGCTTGAGACATTACGCTTACCGTGGGGCGAATCGATTACCTTTGCGAATGGCGTCAACAGTCGCTGGTTTTACCTGGGCCTTACCGCAACCTTGTGTGGCTTCGTGTATATGTTTTACGCATTGGGCAGCCACTATCGCCGCCAGCCTAGCGGCGCGCACTTCAGCATGCTGCTGGCGCTTGGATTTTTATTCGCTTGTCTGGTGCAAGGTGTTCTGGTCCGCTTATCCGTTATTAGTTTTGTCAATTTAGCCTGGCTAGGCTTCCTGGGCATGATGATCGCCCTAAGTATGATCTTGAGTTATGAAAATAATCAGCGTCAGCGGGAAAGTGAAGCCAAATTACGGGGTTTATACGAATTGTCTCCGCTCGGCATCGCGCTGACGGACATGCAGGGTCGCTATGTCAAATTCAACGAGGCGTTTTGCGGTATCTGCGGTTACCCGGATGACGAACTGCGGAATTTAGATTACTGGACACTGACGCCTAAGAAATATGAGGCACAGGAAGCGGTGCAACTGGATTCGCTCACCCGCAAAGGATATTACGGTCCATACGAGAAAGAGTATAGGCGCAAGGACGGCAGCTTGATTCCCATCCGTCTTAACGGCATGCTCATCGGCGGTGCGGATGGGCAAAATTATATCTGGTCCATCGTCGAAGACGTCAGCGAATGGCAACGTATCCATATGGCGCTTGCCGAGAGTGAAGAACGGTTCCGGCGCATAGTCGAGACCAGTAACGAGGGCATCTGGTCTATAGATTCCGGAATGCAAACGACGTTCGTGAATAACGCAATAAGCAAAATGCTGGGGTATGGCCCAGAAGAAATGCAGGGACGTTTAGCTACAGAGTTTGTTTTTCAGGAAGATCTTCCTGTCTTAAAACAGCAGATGGCAATGCGCCGCCAAGGCGTAGGCGGCTTCTATGAAATTCGTTTCCGGCGCACTGACGGCAGTGTTTGTTGGTGCTCAATCACCAGCACACCGCTGAAGGACAATACAGGCAAGTTTGCCGGCTCCTTTGCGATGATTTCCGATATTACCAAGCGTAAGCATGCCGAAGATGAAATGCGCCTGGCTACCCAAGTCTATCAGGCTAGCAGTCAGGCGATGATGGTCACCAATGCCGACAACCAAATTATCACGGTCAATCCCGCCTTTACTCAGGTCACGGGTTATGAATTAGAGGAAGCCCTGAGTAAAAAACCGCAGCTTCTCAGTTCCGGCCGGCACGACAAAGCTTTTTATCGGGCGATGTCGGATACGCTCGCGGTAACGGGAACCTGGCAAGGAGAAATCTGGAACCGCCGCAAAGATGGTGAAATATTTCCGGCTTGGCTGACCGTCAATACCATTTACCAGGCCGATGGCGCTATTCACCGGCGCGTGGCCTTGTTCTCGGACATCAGCAAAGAGAAGGCGAATGAAGATTTAATCTGGCGGCAGGCAAACTACGACATGTTGACCGAGCTGCCCAATCGACGCATGGTTTACGATCGGATGCACGAGGAAATCAAGAAAATTCGTCGTGATAAGAAGCACATGGCGGTACTGTTCATCGACCTTGACCACTTCAAGGATGTGAACGATAGCTTGGGGCACGAGATTGGCGATAACTTGCTGCAGGAAGCGGCGCAACGCATGACTCATTGCGTGCGGGAGTCCGACGTTATCGGGCGCTTGGGCGGGGATGAATTCGTCATTATGCTGAACGAGCTGGACGATATTAACTGCGTGGGACAAATTGCCAACAAGCTGCTGGACAAGCTTGCGGAACCTTACATGCTCGGTTTCGAGATGGCTTATATCTCGGCCAGCATCGGCGTCAGTATTTATCCGGACGATGCCGCCGAGGCCGCAACCTTACTGAAAAACGCCGATCAGGCCATGTATGCCGCCAAACGCCAGGGACGAAACCGTTTTCACTATTACACGCCCGCCATGCATGAAGCCGCCACGGCCCGCATGCGACTCAGCAACGATATGCATGTCGCGTTAGCCGATAACCAGTTCAAAGTCTATTACCAACCGATCGTGGAACTGGCAACCGGCCGGGTTTGTAAAGCGGAAGCGCTGATTCGTTGGCAACATCCCAGGCTCGGCCTGGTAAGCCCCGCCGAATTCATCCCCATCGCCGAGGACACGGGACAGATTATCCAGATTGGCGATTGGGTATTTCGTCAGGCAGCCGAGCAAGCCGTTCATTTTCGTGCCACGCATCATCCGGAATTTCAGATCAGCGTCAACACCTCGCCGGTGCAGTTCAAGGCCGATACTGAAAATCACACGCCCTGGTTTGCTTACTTAAAAGAACTGGGTTTATCCGGACAAAGCATAGTCGTGGAAATTACCGAAAGCCTGCTGATGGAAACCCGGGATGAAATCGGCGCGCAACTGCTGGCCCTGCGGGATAACGGCATGCAGGTTGCGCTGGACGATTTTGGCACCGGCTATTCATCGCTTTCGTACCTGAAAAAATTCGACATCGACTACCTGAAGATCGACCAGTCTTTCGTGCGCAACCTAATGCCCAGCTCGAATGATATGGTGCTTTGCGAGGCCATGATCGTTATGGCCCATAAACTCGGTATCAAAGTCATCGCGGAAGGCGTGGAAACCGAAAGTCAGCGTAAGTTGCTTAAACAAATCGGTTGCGATTATGGGCAGGGGTATTTTTGGTCCAAACCGGTAGCCGCCGAGGAGTTTGAGAAATTACTAACTAGATAGTTTGCCATATGAGCACCGAAACGCTCGTTTCCAGCCGTGAGCGCAGCGAATCCACTGCAGCAACTGGGCTCCCGCTTGAGCGGGAGTGACGATAGTTAAAGGCCGGGTTAATAATTAAATCTGCCGAAAAAGAAAGGGCGTGTAACAGCTTTTTCATGGCGAAGCGTTTGCCGTTTTGGCGGCTATGGGGCTATGCGCCATTCGCATCTGGACAGCTCCGGAAATAATGTATTCATTAACAGGCGCGAATCAACCAGACCTTTTTTCATCAGCGCTATCAATGTTTTATTGGTGGATCCAACCGGTACGACAGCCCATTCCCTGGGGCATTTATTCAGCAGATTTTTCTGGGCAGCAGTAAGTTTTTCTCTCGCCATAATTACACCTATTTTCGATTTTAGTATGGATATAAGTGGTCTTGTATAGGGGTTTTACAGTCGCGGCGCGACGTTGGGATACGTTAAGCCAAACAACGGGATTTGTTAAATTAACAATATTCATCAGCTTCATTAATCGTGTTCATTGCACCGCGTTGTCCCTGATATAGGTAGTAGCTCGACTATTAAATGCATCGTTATAAATAAACGGCGGTAACAAGTTTCTTTAATGGCGCGCGATTAAATAATCTCATTTAACAGCGTGTCCGCATTTCAGTATGCTGATTTGCACTTCAACCAACTTAAGGAGATGGCCATGAGTCGTCTTGCTAAATCTTGTGCCGTGCTGCTACTGGCAACATCTGCAGTCTTTGCGGACGGTAATTCTCACTTTGATGTGGTAGCCGAACTCGATTCCGGGCCCGGCAACGTCACCGCGACGGCTAATGGCCGAATCATCATGAGCCAACATCAGTTTTATCAGCCGCAGTACTCCGTGGTTGAATACAGAGATCACAGCTTAGTGCCGTTTCCGAATCGCGAGTGGTCGGCGACCGACTCGACGGCCGCGGTAAAACTCGATTCGGTGTTAGGCATCCGCTCGGACCCGAACGGCATTGTGTGGATGCTGGATAACGGTATGCGTAGCGGGGTTACGCCCAAATTGGTGGGCTGGAATACCAAGACAGATAAGCTGCAACGCCTGATTTATTTGCCGACACCAGCAGCGCCTAAAGATGCCTTTGTGAATGATTTTGCGCTGGATACCGCGCACAACCATGCTTTCATCAGCGATCCGGCCGGCGGCAATAACGCCGGCTTGATCGTGGTCAATCTGTATACCGGCGCGGCAAGGCGAGTGTTGGAAGGGCATGTCAGCGTGCTGCCGGAAAACGTTGATCTCGTCATCGATAACGTACCCATTCAGGTTAAAACAGCTGCAGGCGATCTGGTCAGACCGCATATTGGCGTCAATCCCATCACGGAGGACTTAAACAACGAATGGGTTTATTTCGGACCGATGCACGGCTTAAGTCTGTACCGGATCAAAGCCGCCGATTTAATCGACGAAACCCTGACGGCCCAAGAACTCGCCGGCCGGGTGCAACGCTACAGCGACAAACCGATCTCGGACGGCATCAGCATCGATAAAAATAACAATATTTACCTGGGTGACCTGGCCAACAATGCCATAGGCGTGATTAGCGCCGATCGCCGTTACCGGCAACTGGCGCAATGTCCTAGGCTGTCTTGGGTGGATTCGTTCAGTTTCGGTCCGGAAGGGCGCTTGTATGCGGTGGTGAATCGCCTGCATCGCTCGGCAACCCTCAACGGCGGCGACGCTCAATCCAAACCGCCTTACTATTTATTGCAAGTCAAGGCTTTGGCGGCGGGCTCGCCGGGGCCTTAAAGTAGTATTTCACTCGCGTCAATGTTCCGGCCTATCAGGGTAATTTGTTCACGCAACCAACCGTGGGCCGGATCCTTTTCCCATAAAGGATGCCAAATCATCGCCAAATCGTAATCAGGCAAACTGACCGGCACCGGCAAGACATCGAGTGGTACGAGTTTCTGAAACGCTATAGCCAAGCGGTAGGGTAGGGACAAAATCATATTGGACTGGGCAACGATTAAAGGTGCCGACAAAAAATGCGGCACGATGAAATTAATCCGCCGCTCCAAGCCCAACTCCACCAATTTCTCATCTATCACGCCCAATTTATCGCCGGTTCGGGAGATTAGCATGTGCGTGGCCGCCAAATAATCCTCCAATGATGGCGCTGCTTTGATCCTGGGATGATCCTGCCTAACCACGCAAGCCATGCGATCCGTGAATAAATGTTCGCAGTGCAAATGCGCAGGCGGATTCAATACCGAAGCAAAACCCAACACCACATCCAGACTGCCGTTTTCCAGCTGCGGCAAAGGAAAAGCAGATTCCGTCCGTTTGACATGAATATCCACGCCCGGCGCCGACTGCTCAATCAATTTCGACAACTCCGGCAAGATTAAAAACTCCATGTAATCGGTCGCGGCGATGGTGAAACGGCGCTGACTGGATGCTGGATCGAAGGCCTGGGGTGCCTCCAGCAAGCGTTCCATTTCCTGTAAAAGACTGCGTACTGGCTCCACCAAGGCCAGCGCCAACGCCGTTGGCTGCATGCCGGCGGGCGATTTGATCAGCACCGGGTCGTTCAGTTGCTGGCGCAAGCGATGCAAGGTATGGCTCATCGCCGACTGCGTCACGAACATGCATTCCGCTGCGCGGGTGACATTACGCTCTCGCATCAATATATCGAAAGCCAGTAACAGATTTAAGTCGAAAGTGCGTAGATTAGCCATACGGATGTTCCTCAATGAATTCGGATTCATACTAAACAAAATCGATGCTGGCCGGTATGAACGGTCTTGATGATGGCGGATGAAATTTCACCATTTCACAGTTCAAGCAATTCCCCCTAACTTATACCGCGAGCGTGTCGATCAGCCATTAGGTTTTTACTCCCCCCAAGGGTAGCTTTCGGTTGGCGACACGCCCAGTTTCGATGGCTATCGCCGTCATTCACTATAAAACTTTACGGGGGAAACACACATGTCCGCACAAATTCCAATTTCCACGTTCAAACCCTACCGGGGCGAGAAAGCCCGGTTGGCAAGAGCCTACGACTATTTGATTCTGGTCCTGGCTTTATTTCTGTTCATAGGTTCGTTTCATCTGCATTTCGCCCTGACAGTCGGCGATTGGGACTTTTGGGTCGACTGGAAGGATAGGCAATGGTGGCCATTGGTCACACCCTTAATCGGCATCACCTTTCCCGCCGCCGTGCAAGCGGTGCTGTGGGATAAATTCCGACTGCCTTTGGGGGCGACATTATGCGTCGCAGCCTTGTTGCTAGGTACCTGGGTTACCCGCGTATTTGCCTACCACTACTGGAACTATTTCCCCATCAACATGGTGCTGCCGGCTACGATGATTCCGGGCGCTTTGGTATTGGATACCTTGCTGATGCTGACCAATAGCCTGACCATCACGTCCATCTTCGGCGGCGCGGCGTTTGCGTTGCTGTTTTACCCCACCAACTGGCCGATCTTCGGCATGTTCCACCAACCGGTCGAGGTGGCCAATAGCCAGCTGACGGTCGCCGATTTGTTCGGTTTCCAATATATCCGTACCGGCATGCCGGAATATCTGCGCATCATCGAGCGCGGCACCTTGCGAACCTATGGCCAGTACGCCACACCTCTGGCGGCATTTTGTTCGGCACTGTTATGTTCATTGATGTATCCGCTGTGGTGGTACATCGGTAAATGGTTCGCCAATACCCGTTATCTGAAAAAAATCTAAGGAGCAACTGTCATGAAATCACTCTTTAAACCTTGGATGTTGGCATTGCTTTTCTTGAATGTATTGTCGGTGTTATCAGTACCCACCGCCCAGGCGCATGGCGAAAAAGCCCTGGAGCCGTTCATTCGGATGCGGACCATACAATGGTACGACGTGCAATGGTCCACGCAAAAATTCAACGTCAACGATGAAGTCAGCGTCAGCGGCAAGTTTCATGTCGCCGAGGATTGGCCGGTGAGCGTGCCCAAGCCGGAAGCCAGCTTCTTGAATATCTCCACACCCGGACCCGTGCTGATTCGCACCGAGCGTTACCTGAACGGTAAGCCTTGGACTAACTCGGTAGCCCTCGAGCCGGGTGGCGACTATGATTTCAAAGTGGTCTTGAAAGGCCGTCTGCCGGGGCGTTATCACATTCATCCGTTTTTTAATTTAAAAGACGCGGGGCAAGTGATGGGTCCCGGCGTGTGGTTGGAAATTGGCGGGAATCCCAGCGATTTTACTAATACGATTAAAACCATTAACGGTGAATTGATCGACATGGAGAGCTTCGGCTTTGCCAATGGCGTGTTCTGGCACCTGTTCTGGGGGCTGTTGGCGGCTGCCTGGTTATTGTGGTGGGTGCGTCGTCCGTTGTTCATCAGCCGTTACCGCATGCTGGATGCCGGTTTGGAACATGAGTTGATCACCGATCAGGACAAACTCATCGCTAAAGCCGTGTTAGTGGGTGTGCCGGTTTTGGTATTGGCGCTGAATGCCGTCACCGCCAACAGTTACCCGGACGCTATTCCATTGCAAGCGGGATTAGATCGGATATTACCATTGCCGGCTAAAGTCAATGCCGGAACGGTCAATGTAGACACCATAAAAGCGGAATACAACGTGGCTCAACGTGCCATGGTGCTGCAGGTTAGTGTCGACAATCGAAGCCAAGGCGCGGTCAGAATCGGCGAGTTTTCGACCTCTAACGTGCATTTCATGAACGCTGACTTATCAGCTGTGGGAAATGTCTCCGGCAAAGATGACGTCAGTAATAAGGGCCTGAGCCTGGATAACAATGCGCCTATCGAGCCCGGCGAACAACGCACCGTCACGATTGAAGTGCGCGATGCAGCTTGGGAGTCGGAAAAGCTGGATGGGCTAATCAAAGACGCGGATAGCCGTTTAGGCGGTTTGCTGTTCCTTTACGACGACGTGATGGGAAAACGCTATATCTCGAGCATTTCCGCTGCCGTCATTCCCAAATTCAATTAATTCAGGAGCAAAAATCATGGCTACCACGACAGAACACGTGAGCTTAAGCACCGAAAAACCCAAATCATTGCCTTGGTATTTGATTGACTTACCCAAATATTTAAAGGGATTTGGCTTTTTAACCATTATGTACATCGGTTTACGACTCTATCAGGGCGCTTTTGCCATAGCGCACGGTTTGGATTCCTCGGAACCTGCATTCGAACAGTACTGGATGCGACTGTTTTATATCGAGCTGGTCATTATCGCCGCCGTTGCCAGTGGTTTCTGGGGCTATTTATGGCTATCGCGCGACCGGCAACTGGATCAACTGGCACCCAAGGAAGAAATTCGCCGCTATTTCACCTTGACAATGTGGATCAGCATTTACACCTTTGCGGTGTATTGGGCGGGCAGTTATTTTGCCGAGCAGGACAATTCCTGGCATCAGGTGGCAATCCGCGACACGCCGTTTACCGCTAACCACATCATTGAGTTTTACTTCAACTTCCCGCTGTACGTGATCCTGGGCGGTTGTGCCTGGCTGTATGCCAGAACCCGCTTGCCCTTGTATGCCAAAGGCATCTCGCTACCGTTGACCTTGGCGGTGTTTGGACCGTTCATGATTTTGGTCAGCGTTGGCTTCAACGAGTGGGGACATACCTTCTGGTTTAGAGAGGAATTTTTTGCCGCGCCGATACATTGGGGTTTTGTGATCGGCGTGTGGTTCGCTTTGGGCGTTGGCGGCATCCTGCTGCAAGGTGTTACACGGCTGATCGAACTGCTGGATAAAATCGAAGACGCAGAATAAGTCTGCTTACTAATAAATCCTCACGAAAATGATTAAATCCTTAGTCGCAATGCCAAAGAGTAATACCTATTCAGTTCACTATGCCTGGGTAGTGCTCGCGGTCACGTTTCTGTGCTTGTTTGTCGCATCGGCACTGCGCTCTATTCCAGGGATCATCATGATGTCCCTGGAACAGGAGTTTGATTGGCATAGGGAAACGATTAGCGGCGCGATTTCGCTAAACCTAGTTTTATTTGGCCTTGCGGGTCCATTTCTAGGTAGGTTGATGGATTTATACGGTGCCAAACGCATCAGCGTTATCACCTTGATTTTGTCGGTGGCAGGCGCCGGTGGCAGCGTTTTTATGCAGGAATCCTGGCAAATGTATTTGTTTTGGGGATTGCTGATTGGCGCAGGTTCGGGCGGCACTTCAATGATTATGGGCTCGGCGTTGATCAATCGCTGGTTCCATAGGAACCGGGGATTAGCGTTAGGCATATTGGGGGCCGCCTTCTCCTCCGGCCAGTTAGTGTTCACCCCGGTCCTAATGCAGATCAATGTTCATGAAGGCTGGCGCGCGGCGACGCTGTTTATCGCCGTCGCGTTAGGCTTGGTGGCTTTACCTTTGGTGCTGAAATTTTTAAGAGACGATCCCGAATCAAAAGGCCTGTTGCCCTATGGCGCCAATGGCGTTCATGAAACAGTCATTAAGCCCGATCGCAATCCCATGCGATCGGCCATGAGCAGCCCTCAATTCTGGCTGTTGGCTTTAAGTTTTGGAATTTGCGGTTTAACCACCTCCGGGCTTTTTCAGACCCATTTGATTCCGCACGGCATCGAACACGGCTTTACTGAAATGACTATGGCGACGTCGTTAGGGGTAATGGGCGCGGCCGATGTGTTCGGCACCATTTTATCCGGTTGGTTATGCGACCGTTACGGCAAGCGCTGGCCGCTGGCGTTTTATTACGTCGTCAGAGGCGCAACGCTGATATTGCTGCCCAGCATAGACACTACCGGACAATTAATGATTTTCTCGATTATCTACGGCATGAATTGGTTGTCCACCATTCCGGCAACCTCAGCATTGACCGCAGACTTGTTCGGCAAGCAAAACGTCGGCGTGGTTTTCGGCTGGATTTGCTTTGCTCATCAAATCGGGGCGGCCATTGCCGCCTACAGTGCCGGGTACGTCCATAGTCTGATGGGTGACTACAACCTGGCTTTTGTTGCGTCAGGCCTGTTCGCTTTTGTCGCAACTGGTATCGTTCTTTTTATAAAAGAACCGCAAACTGTTCGTTTTTAACTTAATTTTGGAGTAATAGCATGCCTTTGGTTCGAATATCGTTAATGAAACAAGAAAAAAAAGAGTTCGGGAGAAAGATCGGCGAAATTGTCCATCAGGAAATGGTACATATAATCAGTGTGCCGGAAAAAGATTGTTTTCAGGTTATTACCGAGCATGATAATAATTCTTTAATTTACGATTCAAACTATCTTGGCATACGCCGAGGCGATGGCATTATTTTTATACAAATAACCTTGAACGAAGGAAGAAGTGTTGATTTAAAGAAATCGCTTTACAAAAACATAGCCGATCGCCTTCATCATGAGTTAGATGTGCGTAGAGAAGATGTTTTAATAAACCTGGTTGAAGTCAAAAAGGAAAATTGGTCGTTCGGAAATGGGCTTGCGCAATATACCTAATGAGGTGAGTCGATAAGTATGTTCAGGATCGATACTCTCATAGTCGGCTGGCTTCATGGACGCGCACGAGTTCCAGCAGATTCGTGGCCCCGGTTTTCTCCATCACCTTGGCGCGATGAATTTCGACGGTGCGGTGGCTAATGCCCAAGCGCCGGGCTATTTCTTTGTTGGCAAGACCGGCCACAACCATACCCATGATCTCCAGTTCGCGTGCAGTCAGGCCGGCTAGCCGGTTACTCACTGCTTGCCCTTTCGCGTAAGTGTTGGCTTCAAGCCGCAGTGCTGCCTGCACCCGGTCGATCAACAACTCTGTACTCACCGGTTTGGTCAGAAAGTCCACGGCTCCCGCCTTAATCGCGCGCACAGTCATTGGTATGTCGCCATACGCAGTCAGGAAAATAATGGGTAGGTGGATGTGGCGGCGGTTGAGTTCGGCTTGTAGCTCGTGACCGTCCAGACCCGGCATATTGACGTCCAGCACCAGGCAACCAGGCTGGCCCGGGCAATAGCTTTCAAGAAAGTGCTCCGCGCTGGCAAAGGTTTGGTAAGCAAGGTCCGCGGTTTCAAACACCAAGCCCAGGCTATCGCGGACAGCATCGTCGTCATCAACTATAAATACGCAGGGCTGAGTATTCATTTCGCAAACGGCAAGGTAAAGAGCATGGTCAGGCCGTTGCCCGCATTTCGTTCCGCCCACATATCCCCGCCGTGGGCTTGAATCAAGGCGCGGCTAATGGCCAGGCCCATACCCAGACCTGCCGGTTTGGTCGAATAAAAGGGCTGAAACAGGGTTTTAAGGGCGATGGCATCCGCTAAACCTTTGCCGCTGTCGCAGACAGATACTAAAGCCATATTCGGGTCGTCCGCGTAACGACCGGTTTTTATGCGCAGCACGTCAGCGTATTTATCCTGTTCCTGCATGGCTTCCAGAGCATTGTAGATCAGGTTGACCAGCACCTTTTGAATTTGCAAGGCATTCACCGTCATCTGCGGCAAGTCGGCAGCGAGATCCAGTTCTATTTTAAAAGCACCTAACGTGCTGTCGTTGTTCACAAATGCGCATGCTTCATGCACTAGAAAATTGATGCCGATCAGTTCGCTGACTGTCTCCGTTTTATTCAAATGGCTAAACAATTGCCGTATTACTTCACCGGCGCGCTGAGCTTGTTGCACACACGCTTCCAGCACATGGTTGAGTTTTTGCGAATCCGGTTTGTCGGATTGATAAAGGTGTAGCGCGACATCGGCATATGAGGAAATGGCGGCCAGGGGTTGGTTAAGTTCGTGGGCTATCGCCGCTATGGTCTGTGTGGCCAGCGATACCCGAAAGGACTGTTCCATCTTATTGCGACGTTCGCTTAACTCCTTGGTCAGTTTGTAGTCGGTGATGTCGAAATTGATGCCTAACAGTCGATAAGGGCGGTTGCTTTTGTCATGCAATAAGCTGCCGCGAGTATGGATCCAGCGATACGAGCCGTTCTTGTGGCGCAAGCGAAATTCCAGTTCGTAGGCTGACAGATGGCCTGAAAGATAGTCTTCGGTGCTTGCCAAGACCAATGCCCGATCATCGGGATGCAATCGGGATTCCCATTCTTCCCATCGGTTAAGCAATTCATGGTCGTCAAAACCGATTTGCCGTTTCCATTCCGGCGAGAGAAACAAGGTTTGAGACACCAAGTCCCAGTCCCAATAACCGGCGTTCACCTCGTCGATGATCAGCGCCAGGCGGGTCTCGGTATGTTGCAGTTCCGCATGGGTACGCTTCAGTTCGGTAATGTCTACATGGGTAATAATCATGCCGTGGAAACCTTGGGTAATGCGCTTGGCATGCATCATAAACCATAGCTCGCCAAGCTTGGTCCGACATGGATATTCCATCATAAACTCCTGCTGATGTCCCGCCACCAAGGCTTCGAGACCCGCCAAGGCCTTCTGCGCATCCCGGTCGCCCGCGGCCGATGAGTTACGGCAAACGTCAAGATAATTGGTACCCTCCGATAGTTGGCTGGGCGAGCCGCCGTTCTCGATGGCAAACGAGTCCCAAGGCGCATTGACCGTAGTCACCGTCCCCAGATTATTCAGCACCGCCACGTGTGCGGGTAGCGAATTCAGAATACACCGCACAAAGGCCTCGCTACGACGCAGGGCGTCTTCAGCCACTTTGAGCGGCGTAATGTCCAGGAATGCGCCGACTGCGCCGCGCGGCTGACCGGCGTCGTCCAGCAGCGGGGATGCATTGGACACGACGGTTATGACTTTGCCGTCCGCGCGGACTATATCCAAACGTTCGTCGCTCACGATTTCTCCACGGCATGCGCGCTGTATCGGTAGATCTTCCGCGGCCAGAGCACAGCCGTTCTTTAATACCGTTATGGGCGGCGGGTTCTCGCTGGACAGAGAAAGCTCCGCGGTAGGGGGCAAACCCAACATTTGCTCATTGGCCAGATTTCCGCGAATATGCTGCCCGCTGTTGTCGTCGGCGATGGCGAGTCCAATGGGTACCGTGTTGTAAATAACCTGCATTTCCTCGATTCGGCGCTGCAAGCGTTGGTTCAATAGTGCAATTTTGTGCTCGGACAGTTTGCGTTCTTCGATGTCGATAACATGCACCACAATACCTTTCAGCGTGCCGGTCGCATCGATATTGGGAATATAAGTCGCATGCACCCAGCGGGGTATGCCGTTTCCATAGGGAATTTGTTGATCAAAGCTGACCTGCTCGCCGGCCAGTGTCCGTTCCAGATACGGCCGGACGATGTCCCAGGCCGCATTGCCCAGAATATCCGGCACCGTGCGGCCGATAACTTGTTCCGGAGGAATGCCGAACCAGTGTTCGTAATTCGCATTCACGCGCAAATACCGAAAATTCACGTCCAGGTAGGCAATCAGCGCCGGCGTGGCATCCATGATCAGCTGCAATTCTTTATCCTGATCGCGGTATACCGTTTCGGCCTGTTTTCGCGCGGTAATATCCTGAAGGTAGCCATGCCATAAAATGCTGCCGCCCTGTTCCCGCATGGGCATGGAATGACCTTCTATCCAGATTTCGCCTTTACTGGGATGTTGGTAACGGAAGGTGTCTTGCCAAGGCTGAAGGCTGCGCGCGGATTCGCTGATGGTTTCGTTGATAAGCGCGATGTCGTCGGGATGAACTCTGGCAAATACCGGACTAAAGTCCTCGGCTACCGCCTCGGGAGGCAATCCGTACAAGGATTCAAGCGCCTGACTGGCGTAAGGCATGCTGGCTGAGCCGTCCGCGGCCAAACGAAACGAACAAATAACCCCTGGTACGGATGCCGCGACCTTGGAAAGCTGATCCTGCAAATGACGTTCGGCTTGCAGGAGGTTGTCGGCCTGGCTACGTGCGCTGACATCGCGCAGGATAAGGGTATGCAAGGTTTGCCCGTCGGTGCCGATCTCGGAAATAGCGGCTTCAATCGGAAACTCCTCGCCGTTAGCCCGTAAACCGGTAATTGTGCGAAGCGTACTCGCGTGATTATTACCTGAGGGCGCTGGCGCGGTGTAAGCAGATTGAAAGCCGATTGGAATAAAGCGTTCGATAGCAGCGCCAATGGCTTGGTCTTGGCTACAGCCGAACATGTTGCCGGCCGCGGCATTGAATAACACGATACGGTAATCGGCATCGATGCAGATGATTGCATCCGTAGCCGATTCGATAACCGCCGCGCAGCGCAGATGGCTGTCCGCCGGCGTCCGCTCTGCTTGTTTTTGTTGACTGATGTCGGTGAGGACAATACGCAATTCCGGCGGCTTGCTACTGTCGCCGATCAGCAGACAGTCGAGTCTGGCGGGGAACACGGAATCGTCACCGCGCTGCATGTGCAATTCACAGGCTTGATTTTCGCCGTTCCGTTGAATATCCAGCACATGCCGATGCCAAAAATCGCGGCTCTGATCGGCGATCAAGGTTGGAAAATGACGGCCGATCAAAAACTGGCGATCGACACCCAGCAACTTGGCGGCGGTAAGGTTTATTTCGGATATTAAATTGTCCGCGCTGAGCGTGAGGTAGGCGAGCGGGGCGAAATCATAAAGATGCTGGAAACGGTCGAGCGACTCCTGAAGGACATGCTGCGCCTGCCTTAACGATTCGTTCTGGAGTTCCAATTCAATTTGCCGCACCTGTAATTCATGCAAGGCTTTCTCCGCGGCATCCGGGGAATATGGCGCTTTTTTGGTATAGGCGAGCCTGTTCTCCGCTTCCTGTCGAAAAGGACTTTCGGTGTCTGGAGATTTGTAACGCTCGTCAGTCATGAGACAGCTTCCATTTTGGACAGAATTGAGATAGCCAGGGTTTTTCTTGGATGAAGCCGTATTGTGCGGATATTGATAGCCGGGAAGCTCCGTTATAGCAAAGCTCGCAAAAGCTGGATTCAGCAATAGGGTTTTTTACATCTGACCCAAGGCCGAAATAGCCGATCTTAGTCCGTAATGCGTCGATTCGTCGACTTGGCATCTTGCCCCTGCTTACAGAAAAGTATGCTGAAGAAAAATTAAGCCTGTCAAATTAATCTTTAATCCAGTAAGGCTTTTGTCCCGTAAAAGCCTATCGAGGCGATACGCAGCACTTGGATTGGCAGGCATGGAAACGAGATCGAACCGAATAAGCTGGCGGCTTCCCTCAATCACTAATAATCAAACACTTACCTACGTAGCACTACGTATATTTACTAGATAGCGGCTGTGTTAAAACACACCACCAAAGTATGGTTTTACCGTTTTAGCTAAGTGAAAACGCAATTCAACTGTCGCCAAACAATCGGGAAATGACTGATGAATGAAATGGACAATCCAAGACAAAACCAGCTTCTCGCCATGCTGCCCGAACCTAATTTTGTGTTTGTTGCAAACCTGTTGGAACGGGTGGAACTGGTTTGCGGCGATGTGCTGAGCGCAGCGGAGGAAGCCTTGCGCTATGTCTATTTTCCCGTAAGCGGCGTGATAGCCAAGCTTTACTTTACGGAAGATGGTGATTCCAGCGAACTGGCATTGATCGGCAACGAAGGCATGCTGGGTATATCGTTGTTCATGGGCGGTATAACCATGCCGCATCAAGCCGTGGTTGTTATGCCAGGCTATGCCTATCGGTTGCGGAGGAGTCTATTTGAACAGGAAATCGACCGGATAGGCGGACAACGCAGCGGCGCGCTACATGGCATTTTACTGCGCTATACCCAGGCATTGATTACCCATATGACGCAGATAGCGGCCTGCAACCGGCATCATTCGATTGAACAGCAACTCTGCCGTTGGCTGCTGATGATCCTGGACCGGCGGGGCGATAACGAGATAGCGATAACCCAACAATCAATCGCCACCATGTTGGGGGTACGCCGCGAAGGCATCACCGAGGCCGCAGGGAAATTACAGCAAGCCGGTTTGATTCGTTATTACCGTGGGCACATCAGCGTGCTGGAGCGCGCCGGTCTGGAAACACAAAGTTGCGAGTGTTACCAAGTCATCAAGACCGAATGCGACCGCCTACTTGCCATACGCCCCCATCCGTCGCCGTTGTCGAAACCCATTACCGCAATAACTACTTATGGACATGCCAAAGATATTAGAAAGCGCTTCGCGTTTGGCTGATAAAACCCAGCGGTTGTGAGAAATCACCCTGCGGCTTTGTCTGGTCATTCCGGCTATTGAAACCCAGTCACCGATAAGGGGGCGATTTTATGAACACTGCATCTGCAAAATCCAATAGCTGTTTACTCTTTACGGATCACGATCCAGCCAACCGGATGGCTTACAAGCATTCTTTAGCGGCATTTCAGGATCGTGATTCGGAGTTTTTCGAGGGAGAATCCGGTCATGATGGCCTTAAACTTGCCGACGCCCGTCAGCCTGAGCGTGTACTGTTGGATCGGCATCAGCCGGATATGAAAAACCCCGCGTTTTCCCCCAAGCAACTGGACGATGCCAGACAACGTAAAATGCCCGTCGTTATGCAGCCGGAAATGGCTGAGGCAGTATCCTTAGAAATCAAGCAATTAAGGGTTGGCAATAGGCCTGCTATCGATAATGCGGATAGTGTACCCCCTAGTGAGATCTCGCTTGAACAGCGTGAACAGCAAATGATTCGGGAGAAGACCGAAGCTCTGGATCAACTGCGTGAGGCCGAGGCAAAATACCGAACCTTGGTGGAGCAAATACCTGTCATCACCTACATCGCGTCGCTGGAAACGCCGGTAAAGCTGTTATATGTCAGCCCGCAGATTTCTCAGCTGGGTTTTTCCGAGCAAGACTGGCTCGATGATCCGCAAGGTTTGCTTAAACGCGTCCATCCGGACGATCTGGCCGTGACCATAGAGGCTTACGCCTATACCTATGAGCATCATGTCCCGTTGCGATGCGAATACCGATTAACCAAAAACGATGGACATCACCGCTGGTTTCTGGACGAAGCCAATGTGGTGCGTAATGAGGCCGGTGAAAGTTTGTTTCTGCAGGGTGTGCTGGTGGACATTACTAAAGACAAGGAAACCGAGCAGGAGCTGAGTTATTATCGGCAACGCCTCGAGGAACTGGTGTTTAAGCGTACGGAGCAACTGGAAAAACAATGCGCGATCCTCAAGTCCGCCAATGCCAGTCTTGACGCGACCTTGGTTAAGCTCAAACACGCCAATACCGAGGTGCGCAACAGCGAGAGGCGTTTCCGATTGCTGCTTGACTCGGCCGGCGAAGGTATTATCGGTCTTGATGCAAATGGCCGTTGCAGTTTCGTTAACCGGGCCGCGTTGGAGATGTTGGGTTACACCGAAGAAGACGCCCTGGGACACGACATCGTAGCCATGGTAGCGGACGATTTAACGCTAGCCCTGGAAGCGCTCGGGTCGCCCGACCTAGCCCGCGACATAGTAGCTCAGCGCAGTATCGCCAGTTTTAAGCGCAAGGATGGCCGCTCTTTTCCCGTCGAATATTCGTTTTATCCCGTCGCGCTGGATGGACTGGTCGACAGCGTGGTGCTGGTATTTTGGGACATGTCGGCATCTCATGCGCAAATCCAGAGTTTGGCCTATCAGGCCAGTCACGATCCCTTGACCGGACTTGTCAACCGGACAGCATTCGAGCAACGCGTGGCCAGAGTGTTGGCAAGCGCTCGCCCCGGCTATTTTCAACATGCGCTCTGTTATCTCGATCTGGATTATTTCAAGCAGGTTAACGATACCTGCGGACACGCGGCTGGCGACGAATTGCTGCGTAGACTCAGTGGCGTTTTGTCCTCCAAACTGCGGCAACGCGACACCTTGGCCAGGCTGGGCGGTGACGAATTCGCGTTATTGCTGGAACACACCACGCTCGATCAGGCGCGAAATATCGCTCATGAACTGTGCGATAGCCTGCGCAACTTCAAGTTTAATTGGGGGGGGACCGATTTTTCGGTTAGCGCAAGTATCGGGGTAGCCGCAGTGACTTGCACTGTTCGGGATGTCGATGAATTTTTAAATAACGCAGACTCCGCTTGTTATAGCGCCAAGGAAAAAGGCCGGAACCAGGTACATGTGTTTATACCCGACAATGTCGAGCGCCTCGGTCAATTTGCCCGATGTAGCGCTTAAGGATTTTGCGAAAACGAATAATATTCATAGGAAGGCAAACCTATGAATCGTTAGACTAAATAACAGTGATTGTTAACCCACCCAAAGGGTATCGCCATGAAAAATTACCTATTAATAGTGTTGGGCCTGTTGCAATGCGTTATTGCCGTGCAAGCCATTGAACAAGTGCCTGCTAAGCCCGTTAATCCCGAGCAAGTGCAGAAGATCTTGCCTTTTGCGGTGAAAGGGACGCTTCAAACCTTTACTAAA
The DNA here is from genome assembly GCA_001644045.1 of Methylomonas methanica. Taxonomy (GTDB): domain Bacteria; phylum Pseudomonadota; class Gammaproteobacteria; order Methylococcales; family Methylomonadaceae; genus Methylomonas; species Methylomonas methanica. The sequence goes on from LUUF01000085.1 coordinate 21,749, forward strand.
ACGGTTCACGGCGGCGTCCAGCATGTGGTGATCAAATCGGCGGATAATGCCTCGCAGATAAAATTGATTCAGGCGCATTTGCAAAAAAGGGCCGAACAATACCAAGCGGGCGATTATTCGGTCACAGAACATCTGCACGGTGCTGAAATGCCGGGCCTTGCCCAGTTAAAAAGAGCGACAGCCAACGATATTAAAGTTGAATATCAAGCGTTGGATAATGGCGGACAGATTCATTTTTCAAGTGAATATCCGCTTTTCGTTCAGGCACTGCACGAGTGGTTCGATGCCCAAGCCGCCGATCATGGTAATCCGGAGATACCGGGCCATAATAGCCATCATTCGTCGTCTGCGGAATGAGATCGGATCTTAGAGGCTGGTGACTATTAACCCCGTCGAAGGCCGTCATCCCCTAAAAGCGGCATTCTCCAGTAGGCCAATTAAGCCCACCGCTTGTGGGAGTGGCGATATAAAATCGGGCTAAAAAATTAATGTCAGCCTGTTCACCAAGTGAGTGGTTGCGACGCATCTGGTTTGCGCAATTTCAACGGGACCGCTTTGAATTGTGCTGAACCAGTGCCGGGATACCCGAACACAGGTCGCAAAGCCATGCAAAATGCCGCCAAACTAAGCGCCGCCGTTCTTCAAGCGAGTGCGGCCGAACCCCAAGGCGCAGCGCCGGGCGGTGCGACATTAAGCAATTTTTCGTTCACAAACTCATAAAAGCCGCGTTCCGATAATTCGCGGCCGAAACCGGAGTTTTTGATACCGCCAAACGGCAGTTCCGGGGCGGTCCAGGCCGGCTGATTGATAAAAACCATACCACTTTCAATTTGCGCCGCAACCACATGGCCGCGCTCGACATCGGCGGTAAAAATAGAGGCACCGAGGCCGTACGATGTGGCGTTGGCCAAGGCAATCGCTGCTGCCTCGCTATCGACCACATATACGGCGGCGACCGGGCCAAACAGTTCTTGTTGATAGATCGGATTATTGGCGCCTATTTCGGTGATGACGGTAGGCTCAAGAAAATAGCCCGGCTTATCGATTCTTCGGCCGCCGAGTACGATTTTGGCACCGCCTGTTCGGGCCTGGGCAATCTGCTCGAGCAGCAGCTTCAACGCTTTTTCCGAGGATAGCGGCGCCAGGGTCGTCGCCGGATGCATCGGATCGCCGGCCCGCAGAGCGGCCATGCGTGCGACGAAACCGTCCAAAAATGCTTGGCCGCGTGCCCGGCCCACCACGATAATGCGTTTCGAGCCGACGCAACATTGGCCGCAGTTGAACATGCGGCCGAACAAAGCGCTATCCAGAGTGGATTCGAGCGGTGCGTCTTCCAACACCAACAGCGGATCGCTCCCGCCCATTTCCGCCACGACTTTTTTCAGCGCCCGGCCGGCACGTCCCGCAACCGCGGCGCCTGCGGTTTCGCTGCCGGTAATCGTAACGCCGCGCACCCGCGGATCGTCGATGACGCGGCCGATTTGTTCGATACTCGCGAATAAATTGCTATACACGCCAGCCGGCGCGCCGGCGTCTGCGAATAGTTTGGCTAAGGCCAACGCCGACTGCGGCACATTTTCCGCATGTTTCAGCAGCAGCACGTTGCCGGCCATCAATTGCGGACCGGCCACGCGCGCAACCTGGTAATACGGAAAATTCCAGGGTTCTATGCCCAGGATCACGCCTAGCGGTTCAATCGATACCTGCGCGGTCGGTGCCGCCGGCAAGGCTTTCGGTGCCAGATACGCTGCGGCGTTTTGGGCGTAATAGTCGAGGATATCGGCTGTCAGTTGCACTTCCGCGTGGGCTTCGTTGACCAGCTTGCCCATTTCCAGCGTCAGATAGCGCGCGTACTGTTGTTTGCGCTCGCGCAAAATGGCTGCGGCCTTGGCGATGATTTTGGCGCGCTCGTCGACGCTGCGATGCCGCCAGTCGGTTTTGTATGCCAAATCGGCATTGGCAATGGCATGTTCCAAATCGGCATCCGACAGCTCGGCATAAGACGCCAGCCAGTTGCCGGTTGAAGGATCGATGGATTGGTAAGTCATGGTGTGTATTCCTGTCTGGTTGTCCGGCACGTTCGGCGCGTTAGCGAGTCGAGATCCGCCCGATAACTAACGGCCTCGGGCAAATCGGCCGTCTTGCGGGGAGCCGGCCGTCCGACGGCTATTGATGATCCGTTACACCCGGCGTCAGTAAGATGTGTACCGGGAGTTTTTCTTGCAACGTGTACGGGCTGGCCTTGTTTTCCGCCACCCAGCGTTTTTCCGCCACCGATTCGAACGGTGGCGGCAACTCCCCTTGCAAGGACCAAAGATCGAATGGTGTTTCGTCTATGGAAATTTCCCAGTCGTAACCGCGTTCTTTCACAAACGGCGCAACCACCTCGTCCAGCGTTCGCATCCACCACTCGCGCAGGATGGGGCCGGGTATGGTGCGCGCTATCTGATCGACCTTGAAACGCACGAAATTGTTATGCAATTTGCCGCCGACGAAGCAATTGCCTTGCGCGATTTCCTCGTAAATGATCACGACGTAAAATTTGGGGATGGGCACGCCGGCATAAATACTGGTAATGCGTTCCGACAGTTCTTGTTTGTCTTCCGCACTGAATGCTCCGCTGGGATGATAGACTTTCCACAAAGGCATGTTCTTCTCCTGTAAATTGAAATTAAGTTTTGGCGGTCCTTCTAGCCACCTTGTTTTTCTCGATTAGCGTCCCGCCAAAATTCGACACTTGATGCACGATCGAGAGTGAGGCGACGCGCCACCAGGCTAACCTGCAAATTCCTTGGGGAGAACTGAACGCCGGCGGCTGCGTCGGCAATAAATCTATGCCGCGGAAGACAAACGGTAAAATGCTTTGTATTCATACATCTATGAAAATAATCAATGCCAAACGCCCCGGGCAATTTCGGTAACATAACCCGCGTTTACATTTTGGAAACCCCGCCATGGCCGACTTAAGAACGTTTGATTTGAATTTACTGATCGCTTTCGATCTGCTGATGAAGGAACGCAATGTGTCGCGGGCGGCGGAAAAAATGTTCATTAGCCAATCGGCAATGAGCCACGTGCTGCAACGCTTGCGGCAGCAATTGGAAGACCCATTGCTGGTGAAAACCCCGGCGGGAATGACACCGACGCTACGCGCGCTGTCGCTGGTGGCACCCGTGACGGCGGTATTAAAAGAGGTGGAAAGCTTGATTCGTGCGCCGGCGCCGTTCGATCCCGTCACTTGTCGGCGCGCCTTTACCTTGGCGGCGACGGATTACGTGGAAGCTCTGCTCTTGCCCAAGCTGGCGCCGCATATCGCCCGCCAGGCGCCGGGCGTGGATATTCATTTCAAACGTACCAGCAGCCGTTTTCCGCTTAATGCGCTGGAGCAAGGCGAGATAGACCTGATACTGGGTTTTGAAGTGATGTTGAATCCGCCCAAGCATTTACATTGTGAAAGCTTGTTCGACGATTACATGGTCTGCGTGGCGCGCATCGACCACCCGCGGGTGAATGCGGAATTGACGCTGGAAGACTATATAGACCTGCCGCATATTTTGGTGTCCAGAACCGGGGCCAGCACCGGGCAAGTCGACAATTGGTTGGCGGAACACGGCCGAGAGCGGCGTGTGGCCCTGACTGTTTCGCATTTTCTGTCCGCCTCGCTGATCGTGGCGCAAACGGATATGGTCATGGCTTTTCCCAAGCGTACCGCTGAGCAGTTTGCCCGAACCTTGCCCTTGCAATTGGTGCCCTTGCCGCTGGATTTACCGCATTACGATACGGTCATGGTCTGGCATTCGCTGCAAGACCAGGATCCCGCCAACTGCTGGCTACGCGCCGAAATCCGCGCCGCCTGCGCTGCGCTGGACCATTAAACGCCAAACGTCGGTTCGCCCAGTTCGGGAAAGTGGCGCAGCTGGATGCGCCGGCAGTAATCGACCAGCACTTCTTGGGTTAAGGCATAATCCTTGACCGGCGAGCTGACCGGACAGGCCAATAGATTGATCAAGACGCCGTAGGCCGAAGCATCGACGCTGCTGGGCCGCTCGCCCAACAAAAACGCCTGGCCGCGAAGCGCGGCGGACAGCGCCGCCACATCGCGCCGGCCCAATTCGAAAATGTCTGCGGCAGGTAGCCGGCCAATGCCGTGGCCGCGCAATTGCCCCCGAATCCGCAGCCGATAGATGCCGGCTACCATATCCGCCAAGGGGTGCGGCAGACCTTGAAAAATCGCCCGCTTATTGATACGCCAATTTTCGGCTCCGTATTGCCAGCGGCTATACATACACACCCAATACAGATGTTCTTCCAACAAGCGTTGCCAGGCCAAAGCTTGTGCGCATTGCTCGGCCGACAGATGTTCATCCAGGCTATCGCCATACTGTTGTTGCAGATAGCGAATAATCACCCGGCTATCGGCAAGCGTTTGGCCATTGTCTTGTATGAAAGGCAACTTGCCGAAGGGCGCATAAATGGGCAAGGTTTCGGCAATGCGATATTCGATGCCCGCCATGCGCAGATAGGTTTCCAGCTTGGCGCAAAACTGGCTGGGGTTGGGAATATTCCAGGCTCTGGGAAATTGGTGTAGCGTAATCATCTAGTATTTCGGCATGTTCTCGGCAGCGGCTAGCTGTGTGTTCCGTAAAAATAGTCGGCTATTTCCGAGGCGTTTTGGTAGCGGCTTCGCGCGCAGGATTACGACCCCGCTTTTTGAGCGGCTGCACAAGGGCGATGGGTGATAGCGCCAATTCAATCAAAGTCCCTCCGCCATTGTGAAAACCACTCCGGCAATTCGCGGGACTCGCCAAGAGCACTGAGACGATGGTCGATGCCGTCATGGTTGCCCCACACGACTTCCGTCAGCGCGCCATCCGTGACGCGAGATTCGATGTCCTGGCAATAAAGCCCTTGGTCGCGCTGGACATAGAAGCCGTAAGTTCGGCAGGCGGCCGGGCGGTGTGCGTAAATCAGGCAGGCGCCTTTTGTTTTGTCCAACAGCGGGCAGATGACGGGGCGTGATACCTGGCCGGCCAACGCGGCTATCTCCCGGCCGATTTCCCTAAGTTGCTCCGGAGGTAAGGCCATCAGGCCTTCTTGTAGATAATGCCATTCCGCTGCAGTGATTTTGGGTACTGCGGCAAGCCGTCGACAGCAGCCGTCGCAACCCTGGCGGCATAGCCAATCGGGATGGCTGTCGCGGATGGTTTTTACGCGCGTGTCGATATCTGTCTGGAGTTGGGCGAGGGTATTCACTTGGCTATACTGCCTTTTTAACCGCGTTTTGAAAAGCCTTTCGTCAAACGCGCCGGTTCGGGCCTAGTCTGAATGTCGGCTGCTTTTAACCTGATTCTAATCAAAGCTTAAGCAGATTTTAAGTAGGCATCTTTAGACTTTTCCGCAAGTGAATAACTTATGGAGTGATTATGAGCGACTCGAATACTGTAATGGATCAACACCTGGGCGAAAGACGGATTGGCGGCGGCACTTATGTTGCCATTGACGGTCTCTTGAAATATTGCATAACAGCGCCATTACTCGAGCTGCCGATAGATTTTAAGGAATGGTACAAGCCAACCGGCAGTAATATGCCGCAACTTTATCAAGTCTAATTTTTGTCGAAGTGTCGCTCCCGAGGCGGCATTCGCTCAACATCCCCAGCATAAATTTTGAAATTTTATTTAACGATTTAATCCGCGTCTTTTTGAGAGAGAAAAATGAAACAAAAATATTTGCCAACTATGTTGGTGCTTTCCGTATTGGCCACCGGTTGCGCTTCCATGAGTGGCTGGCATCCAGTCATCGATCCGCGCTTGGATCAACATCCGGAAACCACGCAGCGTGACATGGTCGAATGCAAGTCGCTGGCGGAACAAGCGTCGGATATCACCAAAGAAATCGGTATGGGGGCCGGTGTCGGTGCCGTCACCGGTGCGGCGGGTGGCGCGGCGGTCGGTGCGATAGCCGGCAGCGCTGCAACCGGTGCGGCGGGTGGCGCTATTTTGGCCATTCCCGCTGGATTGTGGGAAGGTTACCAAGCTAACGAGGGCTTTAAACGCGCATTTAAAAACTGTATGCGCCAACGCGGCCATACGCTGGTTAACTGAAGGCACACTGTAAGCACGGCTATGTTTGGCAAAGTAGCCGTGTTTGCAAAACCGAAATGTTTGTAGCAGGTAGCGAATCAAGTCTGTCGCTTAATTCTCGTCCAATATCGGTGACTAACGAGTCACGAAAAATCTAATTCTTCCCGTAAAAAGCTCTTATCTCAATAATCGTCAGGATTGCACCACATTCAGCGAGACTGTGCGAGACGGTTTAAAGGATGCAGCAAATATCCGCTATCAGGCATAGGCTTGATAATATATCGCCTGGATATTTGTTGAACTTCTATAGAAATGACGATGCATGAATTAACCGACCGAGAGTTGTATCAGGCGCTGCAATACGCCAAAAGCCAGGATGAAAATGCTGGTCGCGCGATACTTCAGCAATTCCAGACCGAGCAGAGCGCGTTGGCGCAAACCATCTTTGGTGTATTTTCCGCTCTGATTGCCGACAAGGATCGGCATCTGGCGAATCTATTCATGGATCTTTGTTTTGATGTGATTTGCGTGTTCAGGCATGCTTTCGGCAGTTTGCCGGACCAGAAGGTATTGAACATGGAATGGTTGCAGAATACGGCCGCCTTACTCGATGCGGAGTTGCAGGCATTCATGCCGGGTAACAAGATGGATACGAAATTTCGCGACAAATTTCAGAATCGATTTACCGAGCGCCTGGTCGATAGCAATTCGCAAACCGGCTTGGTTAAATTCATGGACGAGTCCATCAGCGCATACGTTGCCGATAGTCCGGCGGATCCTGAAGCGGTTCGCACCGCTAGGACCATGATTTATGTCGTTATTCAGCTATTTTGCGCTATGTACGATCAGGCGGAACGCTAGGCTAAGGATCAATAAATCCCGCTGTTTGGAACAATACGGGATTTTAGCCTGTACTTTGCGCCGAGCTGGAAATCGGGCTCGGCGCTGCGGGTTACGGTTGATGCAGCGCGGCCAATGCGCCGACATAATCGGGCTCATCGGCAATTTCACTGACTAGCTGGGTGTAGATCACTTTGTCGTTTTCGTCGATGATGACGATAGCGCGGGCGGTCAGGCCGGCCAGGATGCTGTCCAACAGTTCGACGCCATAGTCGTGGGCAAATTTGGAACGGAAACTGGATAATGGCACGACGTGTTTGATGCCTTCTACTTCGCAAAAACGGACTTGCGCAAAAGGCAGGTCGGCCGACACCACCAATACCACGGTATTGTCCAGATGTGCGGCTTTTTCGTTGAATTTACGGGTCGAGGTGGCGCAGGTGGGCGTATCCAGGCTGGGGACGATATTTAGCACTTTGCGTTTGCCGGCGAATTCAGCCAAGCCGACGTCCTGCATTTTACGATTGGTCAGCTGGAAATCCGGCGCTTGCGCACCTACCGCCGGTAAATCGCCGATAGTGTTAATCGGTTTGCCTTGGAAAGTGATGGTTGCCATATTTTGCTCTCGTAGGTTTAGTAGGGGGCTATTCGGCCTTTTGCCGTTCCCCGTGTTATTTTTTCCGTTTGCTGAAATCGATCAAGCGTTTGCGTTTTTTCACCTGGCGATCGGATAGCGGGTTTTTCTGGCCTTGAAACGGGTTTTCCGGCGACTTGAATACCAAGCGTATCGGCGTGCCTGTCAATTGCAGCTGGTCGCGGAAATAATTCATCAAATAGCGCTTGTACGCGCCGGGCAGGGAATCGGTCTGGGTACCGTGTATCACTACTACCGGCGGATTGCGGCCGCCCTGGTGCGCGTACTTCAATTTGATGCGGCGGCCACCGACCAGCGGCGGCTGATGTGCGGCCAGCGCGTCGGTCAATATCCGGGTCAGCAATGGCGTTGACATATCGGTCATCGCCGAGTCGTATAAGGTATGCACCACGTCGAACAACTTGCCGACGCCGCTGCCGTGTAAGGCGGAGATCGGATGCTTTTCGGCGAACTCCAGAAACGACAATTTGATTTCGATCTGTTTTTTCACGAAATCGCGGTGTTCGGCGTTCAGGCCATCCCATTTGTTCAGGCCGATGATTAAGGCGCGGCCGGCTTCCAATACCAAGCCCAAAATATGAGCATCCTGATCGGTGATGCCTTCGCGGGCATCGATCAAATAAATCACCACATGGGCTTTCTCGATGGCTTGCAGCGATTTGATGATGCTGAACTTTTCCACTGTCAACGACACCCTGGAGCGGCGGCGCATGCCGGCGGTATCGATAAGCGTGAATTTCTGGCCGTTGCGTTCGAACGGAATATAAATACTGTCGCGGGTAGTACCGGCTTCGTCGAATACCACGACCCGTTCTTCGCCGAGCAGGCGATTCACTAAAGTCGATTTGCCGACATTGGGCCGGCCGACGATAGCGATGGCGATACCCGGATCCTGCTCTTCGAATTCGTCCGCGACCACCGGCAACAGCTCGTCGATACGATCCAATAAATCGTGAACATTGCGGCCGTGGGTGGCGGCAATCCCGATAGGCTCGCCGAGCGCCAGACTATAAAAATCGTTGGTAACGGTATTGCTGTCGATGCCATCGACTTTATTGACCACCAGCACCACCGGTTTGCCGAGCTTACGCAGCATGTCGGCAATCGCTTCATCGGTAGCGTTGAGGCCATCGCGGGCGTCGACCATGAAAAACACCACGTCGGCTTCCTGCAAGGCGATTTCCACCTGCTTCTTGGCGAAGACGTCTATGCCTTCCTGTTCATCGGTGATACCGCCGGTATCCACTATCAGACAGTCGCGTTCGCCGCGTTTGACGCGGCCGTATTGGCGGTCGCGGGTTAGGCCGGGGTAGTCGGCGACCAGCGCCTCGCGGCTGCGCGTCAGGTAATTGAACAGCGTGGATTTGCCGACATTGGGGCGGCCCACTAGGGCTATAACGGGTAACATAGATTTATTTTGCTCTCAAGGCGGCCAAGGTGCCGTCTTTGGCGTAGATGAAAACAGTGTCGTCCACGACTACCGGCTTGGCTTCTATCGCCGCTTTACTGACCTGAATTCGGCCCAATTGGCGGCCGTCGCTATTGGACAGCCAATGTACATAGCCTTCGAAATCGCCGACTACCACATAATTTTGATAAACCACCGCCGCCGTCAATTGGCGATTGTGCAGGTCTTTTTGCTTCCACAGCGAGGCGCCGCTGCGTTGATCGAGCTGCCAGACTTCACTTTGCGTATCGCTGACATAAAGGTAACGATAATCCAGGCTCAGGCCGGTGTAGGAAGACACTGCTTCGTTGCGCCACAGCACATCGCCGTCCACTTCCGAAACCGAGGATGCGCCGCCGGTGAAGCTGGCAATGTAAATCGCCCCGCGCGCCGCGACCGGGTCGACATCCAGATCGACCAGACGTTCCACTTCGGAACGGCCGCTCGGAATCGCTATCGTTGCTTCCCAGATGGATTTGCCATCTTTTAATTGTAGAGCCTGCAGCTTGCCGTTGGCCGAGCCGGCGATCACGTTGTCGTCGATAATGATGGGCGCGCCGGTACCGCGAATACTCAAGGCCGGCACGCTGTGCTCGAAGGTCCAGAGTTGGGCGCCATTATCCTCTTTTAGGCCGATGATCTTGCCGTCGGTGGTACGGACGATAACGATGCCGCGACTGACCACGGGCGCGGCCAATACTTCGCTGGGTACGTCGATTTTCCAGCGTTGTGCGCCGCTGCCTTTTTCAAAGCCAATGACTTCGCCGGTGCTGGTACCCATCACCACGGTATGCACGCCCAGGCCGGGGCCGGCCGAAAAGCTGTAATCGGTGTTGTTTTCCCAGGTCAGGCTGCCGTTGCCGGCACCGCGAGCCTGCAAATGGCCTTTGTTGTCGCCGACGTACACCGTGCCTTCGGCGACCGCGGGTATTAGTTTCAGATATTTTTCGTCCGCGCCATTACCGATTGATTCCTTCCAAAGCACCTCGAGTTGTACTTCCGGCGTATATTCCTGCAAGGCTGCCGGCGGATCGGCGTTGTCGTCGTCGCCGGTGATATATTCCGTTAAGCCCGAGATAAAATCGCGTCCGGCATCCAGTCCCGCGCAGCCAGCCAGCATCGGCAGACAAGCAAGCAACGGGAAAAGTGAGCGGTATCTGATGTTCCTGATTAACATGCTAAAGCTTGTATCCGTTGGAGTGAGCTTAATTGGTGGTCGCCGGGGCAGCGTTGCTCGGCGTCGCGACATCGTCCAGCTTGAACTGAGTCAGCGGGGTGGCTTGACCGGTTCTGATCGCGCTTTGGTAAGCGCTGCGGGCTTCGTCCAAGCGGTCCAGCGCGACGTACAGGTCGCCCTGCAATTCGTCGTAACTGGCGGAAAAGCCTTCGGATTTGGCCGGATCGACCGCAGCGATCAGTTGCAAGCCTTGTTCGTATTGACCGGTAGCCAACATTAACTGAATCAAACGCAAACGGGCCACGTGCCCTAACTCATCGCTGTCGGCTTCTTTGATTGATTTTTCCAGAATTGCTTTAGCGCCTTCCAGATCGCCTTTTTGCACTTTGCTTTTGGCCAGTTGCAGGCCGGCATAGTTGGCGTAAGCGGTGCCCGGAAATTCGATAGGCAAGCGTTCCGCCAGTTTTTCGGTGGATTCGCTATTGTCCTTGGCCGCGCTGTCCAATAATTGTTGGTACATTTGCGAGGCTTGGGCGCGTTTTTCCAATTGGTGGTTTTGCCAGAGATTCCAGCCGCTCACCAATACTATTGCGGTGACAACACCGGCGATCAATGAAGTCTGATTGGCTTCCCACCATTTTTTCAACTGTTCCAGCTGTTCTTCTTCGGTATCGTAAATTGCCACGGTATTTCTCTTCTATTGTCAGGTTACAAGGGATTATTGGCTGTGCCAGTCTTGCAGGGTTTGCAGGAGTTGGTCGTGATTGTGCGTGCTTTGTTCGGCGTCTATGCGCAAGGGCTTCAAAGCCACTTCGCCGCGTTGGGCTTCGTCGTCGCCGATGATGATGGCATACTCGGCACCGGATTTATCGGCTTTTTTAAACTGGCTTTTGAAGCTGCCGCCGCCGCAATTGACTTGCAATTTCAAGCCGGGAATCGCATCGCGGATGCGTTCTGCCAAGCGCATGCCGGCCGCTTCCGCGCTGGTGCCGACGCGTATCATGTAGACATCGGTGGTAGCCGCGACCGGCACGTTATCCAGCAACTCGAGCAGGGCCAGGATGCGCTCCATACCCATCGCAAAACCGATGGCGTGATTAGCCTTGCCGCCCAATTGTTCGATCAGGCCGTCATAGCGGCCGCCCGCGCAGATGGTGCCTTGCGAACCCAAATGCTCGGTGACCCATTCGAATACGGTCTTGCCGTAATAATCCAGGCCGCGCACCAAGCGAGTATTCAGTTGGTAGGCAATACCCAGATCATCCAAGGTGGCTTTCAAACTGTTGAAATGCGCCAAGCTCTCTTCACCCAGATGCTCAAGCAACACCGGGGCTTGTTGTAACATGGTCTGCATGTCGGGGTTTTTGCTATCCAGAATGCGTAATGGGTTGGTTTCCAAACGGCGCAGGCTGTCTTCGTCCAAAACCGCCAGATGTTGTTGGAAATATTCGACCAGTTTGCCGCGATAGGCCAGACGTTCTTCGCTGGTGCCCAAGGAATTGATTTGCAACTCTACTTTGTCGCGAATGCCCAGTTGCTTCCACAGCCGGTCGGTCAGCGCGATGATTTCCGCGTCGATGTCCGGGCCGGGCATGCCGTAGGTTTCCACGCCCAGTTGGTAGAACTGTCGGTAACGGCCTTTCTGCGGGCGTTCGTGGCGGAACATCGGGCCGTAATACCACAAGCGGTGGCTTTGATTATGCAGTAAACCGTGCTCCAGGCAGGCGCGCAAACAGCCGGCGGTGCCTTCGGGGCGCAAGGTCAACGAGTCGCCGTTGCGGTCGTCGAAGGTATACATTTCTTTTTCGACGATGTCGGTGACTTCGCCTATCGAGCGTTTGAACAGTTCGGTTTTTTCGACGATGGGTAGCCGGATTTCCTGATAGCCGTATGCGCCCAGAACTTGTCTGGACTGGCCTTCCAGCCATTGCCAGTAAAGCGATTGCTCGGGAAGGATGTCGTGCATGCCGCGGATGGCCTGAATGGCCTGTTGTTGTTTTGCCATGATGCTTTAATGCCGGATTATTTGCTGATCGCGGTTTTTACTTGTTGAGCCTCTTTGGAAGCAGGAAATGAGCTTATCAATTGCTCGCGGTATTCTTCCGATATTTTGCTGTTACCCAGCGCCCGTTCGGTTTGAAACGCTATCCACAGCGTTTCCGGGGTATGTTTGGCAACGCCCAGGTAGCGTTCCAGAAACGCCCGGGCCGACATGAACTGGCCATTCTGATAGCTGATGCGTTGCATCTCCTGCAAGGCCGGCGAATAATCGGGTTGGGCTTGCAGAGCCTGGCGAAAATACTCTTCGGCACGCTGCATGTCGTTTTGTTTTACATAGCAAACGCCCAAATTGGTCAGCGCAAACCAAGGCCGGTTGTTCATCGGCGACGCCATCGATTCCTGCAGCAGGGCGACGCCTTTCTCGAATTTGCCTTGCTCGCACAAGAAGCGGCCATAGTTGTTCTTGATGCTGAAATTATCCGAGTCCTTATTCAACGCGGTTTGATAGCTGTCGCTGGCCGCCTCGGTCTGCTTGATGCGTTCGTAAAATACCGCCAGCGTATTATGGGTTTCTGGGTTGCTGGAATCCAGTCGCACTGCCGTTTCCAGCTTTTCCTTGGCCACTTCGAGCATACCCATATCCAGATAGCGGGCGCCCATCTGCAGATTGAGCTTGGCTTTTTCGGCATTGCTCATCGTATCGCGGGTGTCCGGTAGCAGGCCGCAAGCGCTCAGCAATAAGCCGATCAGCACGAATCCGCGCGAGCTCAGTTTAGCGGGCATGCGCTGTTCCTTGCGCTTGCAGTTTTAAATGTCTGCGGCTCTTGTCTTGCACCTGACCGACCAATTGCCCGCAGGCCGCATCGATGTCTTCGCCGCGGGTTTTCCTGACCGTGGTGACTATGCCGGCGTTGTGCAGAATATCCCGAAATTTCAGGATCGCGGCACTACTGGAGCAACGGTAATGCGATTGCGGAAACGGATTGAACGGAATCAAATTCAGTTTGGACGGCACGGTTTTCAATAGTTTAACCAGGGTGCGCGCGTCTTCCGCGCTGTCGTTGATGCCGTCCAGCATCACGTATTCGAAGGTGATGTGCTTGCGTGGGCCGGTTTTGGCGTATTCGCGGCAGGCTTCCATCAACTCTTTCAGCGGATATTTGACGTTGATCGGTACGATTTGATCGCGCAATGCGTCGTTGGGGGCGTGTAGCGACACGGCCACGCTGACGTCGCAGACCTCGTTCAGGCGCTTCATCGCCGGCACAATGCCGGAGGTGCTGATGGTGACGCGGCGTTTGGACAGGCCGTAACAAAAGTCGTCCATCATTAAATTCATTGCCGCCACGACATTGTCGAAGTTAAGCAAAGGCTCGCCCATGCCCATCATCACCACATTGGTGATGCGACGCTCGGGTCCCAAGCGTTGTTGAGCCAGATAAAGCTGGCCTATGATTTCGGCGGTGGACAGGTTGCGGTTGAAGCCTTGTTTGGCGGTCGAGCAAAAGGTGCAGGCCAGCGCGCAGCCTACTTGCGAGGACACGCACAACGTAGCGCGGCGTTCTTCCGGGATGTAAACGGTTTCCACCCGATTGCCGCAGTGCATCTGCACCGCCCATTTGCAAGTGCCGTCGGACGCCAATTGTTCGGCGACGATTTCCGGGACTTTGATCTGGCAGTGTTCTTTTAAATGACTGCGTAGCGATTTGCTCAGATTGGTCATCTCGTCGAAATCGGAGATGCCTTCCTGATAAATCCATTTCAACACCTGAGTGGCGCGAAACGGCTTTTCGCCGAGCTCGACAAAAAAGGCTTGCAGGCCTTTTCTGTCGAAATCCAGCAGATTAATCAATGCTGGCTTAGCGGATACGATCGCAGAGTTCATCAGCAGAGAAGAAGTAAGCGATTTCTCTTGCAGCGGATTCCGGCGCATCGGAACCGTGTACGGCATTTTCGTCGATGCTGACCGCGAAGTCGGCGCGAATGGTGCCGGGTGCGGCTTCTTTAGGGTTAGTGGCGCCCATCAGTTCACGGTTTTTCAGTACCGCATTTTCGCCTTCCAACACTTGGACAACGACGGGGCCGGAAGTCATGAAGCTGACCAAGTCTTTGAAAAAGCCGCGTTCTTTATGCTCGGCATAAAAACCTTCGGCTTGTTCTTGGCTCAATTGCAGCATTTTTGCTGCGACGATGCGCAGGCCGTTTTTTTCGAAGCGGCTGACAATTTCCCCAATCACATTTTTAGCGACTGCATCAGGCTTGATGATTGAGAAAGTACGTTCGATTGCCATTGTTTAACTCCAGTGAGGATAGTGATTAAAAAATTAATTGGGGATTATATCGCGTCCGGCAGGGTGATGAGAAACACCCTGCCCATAATGTCTTGATTGTTGAACCAAAAAGCAGCGAAAAGGCAGGGCTTGCCTGCTGGATGAGCCTAGATGGACAGTTTTTCGACTTTACGGTCACCGCCGTAGAACCAGTTGACCAGCATCCGGGTACCGGTAATCGCGGTGAACAATGAAGTCAGGATGCCTATGGTCAATACCAGCGCAAAACCTTTGACAGGTCCGGTGCCGAAACCGAATAGCAACACCGCGACAATCAAGTGTGTGACGTTAGAGTCGAGAATGGTCGCAAACGCTTTTTCGTAACCGACATAAATGCTAGCCTGCAGGCTAAGGCCGTGGCGCAGTTCCTCGCGGATCCGCTCGTTGATCAGTACGTTGGCGTCCACCGCCATACCGACCGTCAGCACGATACCGGCCATACCCGGCAGGGTTAGCGTGGCCTGCAGCACGGACATGATGGAGATCAACAGCACTACGTTAAACAGCAATGCGAAGTTGGCGATCAAGCCAAACGCGCGGTAATAAACAATCATGAAAAATACGACCAGCAGGAAACCGGCGGTAATCGACATCATGCCTTGATCGATATTTTCCTGGCCCAAGCTGGGGCCGACGGTGCGTTCTTCGACGATTTCGACTGGTGCCGCCAATGCGCCGGCTCTGAGTAACAAGGCCAGGGTGCGTGCTTCTTCAGGACTATCCAGGCCGGTGGTTTGGAAGCGCTTGCTGAAACTGTCACGGATGGTGGCGACGCTGATCACTTTTTCGACTTTTTCCTTGTGTTGGACTTTCTCGCCGTTAACCACTCTGGTCTCGGATTTGTATTCGATGAATACAACCGCCATCGGTTTACCGATATTTTCCTGGGTCATCTTGCCCATTTTCTTGGCGCCAACGCCATCCAGTGTGATGAATACCGCCGGTGAACCATCTTGATCCAGACCAGAGGATGCGTCGGTGATCTGGTCGCCGGTAACGATAACCGCGCGTTTCAACAATACTGGCGCACCGTTTTTATCTTTATATAAACGGCTGCCGATCGGTTCGTGACCGCCCAGGGCCGACTGCACATCATGCTCCACGTCCACCAAACGGTATTCCAGCGTAGCGGTGGTGCCCAGCAATTCTTTTGCGCGGGTAGTGTCTTGTACGCCGGGCAATTGCACGACAATGCGGCTATCGCCTTGTTGCTGAATAATAGGCTCGGCTACGCCCAGTTCGTTGACCCGGTTACGCAGGGTGGTAATGTTTTGGCCCAGCGCCGCTTTCTTAATTTCGCGCAGGTTGCGCTCGGGGATGTTCAGCGTAAATTCGTTTGGACCGCTTTCCACTAAATCCAGGGCGCGGAAGTCTTTGTTCAGTACTTCAGTGGCGGCAATTCTGGATTCTTCGTTAGGCAGCACAATTTTGATACCGCCGGCTTCCTTGGCAACCGATTGATAACGAACTTTTGCATCCCGGAAAGCGGAGCGGATGTCGTTGGTATAGCGTTCTTCGGCCTGTTTCAGCGCGCTGTCCATATCCACTTCCAACAGGAAGTGCACGCCGCCGCGTAAGTCAAGGCCCAGATGCATTGGGTTAGCGCCCAACGCCCGCAGCCAGCCCGGTGTGGCTGGCGCCAAATTCAAGGCAACGGTGGCTTTGCCGGACATTTGCTCGCGCAGCAAGTCCGCGGACTTCATTTGTTCGTCGGTATTGTTGAAACGTGTCAGAATTTTGCCGTCGGTAAATTCGAAGCTTTTAACCGCAAAGCCGGCATTTTTGATGCTGGCCGCAACTTCGTCAGCCTGAGACTGCTGCAATGGCGTCGCGTTGGACGAGGCCAATTGCACTGCCGGGTCGTTGCCGTAAATATTAGGCAGCGCGTAAATCGTACCGATTAGTAAAACGATCAGCACCAGAATGTTTTTCCAGACAGGGAAATGATTTTGCATGGTTATTCCATTAAAAGCAGTGACAGCCAGGCTGTTGCGAATAAAAGCGGGGTATATCGCAGGGTTAAAGCAAACTTATTCTTTGGTTTTTTTGCTGTTCAAGGTTTTGTAAGTGCCTTTGGGCATCATGTTGGCGATGGCGTGGCGCTGTACTTGAATAAAGCTGTTATCGGAGACTTCCAGTTTCACGAAGTTGTCGTCCAGTTCGGCTACTTTGCCCAAGATGCCGCCGGTGGTGACCACTTCGGCGCCTTTACCCAGCGCTGCCAGCATTTGTTTCTGTTCCTTGGTGCGCTTTGATTGCGGGCGGATGAACAGGAAATAGAAAAATATCAAAATTCCCAATGGGAACAGCATGCCTTCAAAGCCGGGTTGTACGGCGCTGGGCGCTGTTTGGGCCAGCGCGTCGGAAATCAAAAAACTCATGGTAATCCTCTTATTGTTATCGTCGTGTAAACGTCCGGCCGGGCGGACAGGCGCGCATTATGCCACACTAGCGGCGCTTATCGCATTACGCTGTCAATTTGCCCGGCTTATGCTAGCGTTCGGCCGATTGCCTCGCCGAGTTGCACCGCTTTGCCGGCGGTCAAGTCGTCGTTCCAGGTCGTTTTGTCCTTACCGAACAACACGATAATGGTCGAGCCCATATTGAACCTGCCCATTTCCGTACCTTTTTCAAGAACCGGCGCATTATCTTCATAGCGCCAGGTTCTGGGTTCGTTGATACTCGGTGGCGTGACGACACCGTGCCAGACGGTTTCGACGCTAGACACGAAAATCGCCCCGACCAGAATCAAAGCCATCGGGCCGGCTTCGGTATCGAAAATACAGGCCACCCGCTCGTTGCGCGCGAAAAGATTCGGCACCGCGCCGACCGTGGTGTTATTCACGCTGAACAGGCGGCCGGGAATATGCACCATTTCCCTCAGAGTGCCGGTCAGCGGCATATGCAGGCGGTGATAATCCTTGGGCGATAAGTAAATGGTGGCGAAGGAGCCGTTTGCAAAGGCCTGTGCCCGTTCGGTATCGCCGCCCAGTAATTCCAGCGCAGTGTAGTCGTGGCCTTTGGCCTGGAAAATTCGGCCGTCGTTTATCGGTCCCGCCTGGCTGACCGCGCCGTCCGCCGGGCAGGCTATCGCATCGGCAGCTGCGGCAAGCGGGCGGACGCCATCCCGCAATTCGCGGGTGAAAAATTTGTTAAAGCTGGCGTAATGATCGAGATTTTGAAATTTGGCCTCGCTCATATTCACGCCATACAGGCTGACAATCGATTTGATGAACAGGTTTTTCCAGGTTTTGTTTTGGCAATGGGTCAGTTTGGACATCAAACCGGACAGCGCGTGGTGCGGCAATGCGTATTGCGGCAGCACGGTTACAATTTCTTTTAAATTCATGATTCGGAATCGGGAGTTTTGCCGCTGATGAAATACGCAAAGGCGATCACTTCGGCGACGGCAATATAGAGTTGTTGGGGGATTTCCTCGCCGAGCGGCACTTGCGCCAAAATTCGCGCCAGTTCCGGTTCGTTTTGCAGCGGTACGCCATGTTTTTCGGCGATGGCCAGGATTTGCTGAGCGGTAAAACCTTCGCCTTTGGCGGTAACTTTGGGGGCATTCTTGCCGTCGTACTGCAGCGCGACGGCAATGTCGCTGTTATAGAAGGTTCTGCCGCTCACGTCAGGTTTAAGGCAGATTGACCAATTCGGGTGCATGCCAGCTTGGGTCGCGATGCTCGGCGATCACCGTGGTGTAAATGCCTCCGCGCACATTGAATTCGGCGCGCAGACGCATGAAATTGGGCGAAATAGCCGCGACAATATGATCCAAAATTTCGTTGGTGACCGCTTCATGAAAGGCGCCGCGTTCGCGGAAAGTCCACATGTACAGCTTTAAGGACTTGAGTTCCACGCATAATTTGTTGGGTACGTATTCCAGAACCAGTTTGGCGAAGTCGGGCTGGCCGGTCATCGGGCACAAACAGGTGAATTCCGGAATGTCGATACGAATAGTAAAGTCGCGCGCCGGCCTGGGGTTTTCGAATGTGGTGAGGTCTGCGCTGGGTTTTGTAGTCATTGCTTGATCTTGGTTGCTAAGGATTCCGGAGTGGCGGATTAGGCGTCCGCCGGTTAAGTCTGGCGATATTTTACCAGCTAAGATGCGATAAAGTTTTAAGCATTTAAACTCAATAGCTTATCCTGTAGTTTACGGTGGCGGGTTTGTTGGGTTTCGGGTTGGTTTGTGCAAATTCAGTCGCAACGATTGGCTGGTAGAATTGTCAACAACTTGCACTGGATGATGTAAAATTATTGTCAAGGCGAATTGTAAAAACCGCTAGAATGTAAGTTCAATTTGAAGGGGAGTCGACGATGGAAATCAACACTACGTACCCAAACCAAAATACCCTGGCCAGCCAAGGCGTATCACGAGAACAAAAAGCCGGTGGGATTGAAGAATCGGCGGAACGCAGAAAGGCCAACAATTCGCAGAGTCAGGTCGAGAGAACCGAGCAAAGCGTGAGTGATACTGTTAATTTGTCCCAGGAGTCTCTGAAATTGGCGCAGGCTGCCAATGGACAAAATAACGACAATCAGCCCAGAATCAACAGTCCGGAGCAGGCGCAAGCAGTGGTTGGAAAGTTGATATCGGATATTCAGAGCAATCCTGGCCAAGCCCAATCTGCTGTTGCCAACCGGCCGCGCGCCAACTTAGGCGCTTTGTTAAATTAGATTCGTTGCGATCTTACTGAGCAGCTTCCTTGAATACGGGCCAGCTTAATGGCTGGCTCCGTTATATCCTTACAATTCAATACTAGTACCCAGTTCGGCATGAGACAGCCGGCGGAATAATGGTTTCTCGCTGGTGATAAACAACGATGCCGTTATTGATCGGTTCTCAAACTTTACCATCCGCAAAGGCGCAAGGTCCGTTTGGTTTAAGGCGTCATATTAAGCCGATTTAAATTCCATTCGAATCGAAACGGCATTTCGAAGATAATAGCCGGCTTTGTAAACGGTCTTGAGCGTTTTTAATCAGGCATGAAGCTGGAAAAAATCAAACTTTCGGGTTTCAAATCCTTCGTCGATCCCACCACGATACCGATCAGCGGCAATTTGACCGCTATCGTCGGCCCCAACGGTTGCGGCAAATCCAATATCATAGATGCGGTGCGTTGGGTAATGGGTGAGAGTTCCGCCAAACATTTGCGCGGCGGCAATATGGCCGACGTGATTTTCAACGGTTCGTCTGGCCGCAAGCCGGTGAGTATGGCCTCGGTCGAATTGGTTTTCGACAACAGCGAGGGCAAGGCCGGCGGCGAATATTCGCAGTACGCCACCATTTCCATCAAGCGCCAGGTCAGCCGCGACGGCCAGTCGCTGTTCATGTTGAACGGTTCCAAATGCCGGCGCAAGGACATTACCGATCTGTTTTTGGGTACCGGCCTGGGTTCGCGCAGCTATGCGATCATCGAGCAGGGCACCATTTCCAGGATGGTGGAAGCCAAGCCGGAAGATCTGCGGGTGCATATCGAGGAAGCTGCGGGCGTTTCGAAATATAAAGAGAGGCGTTCGGAAACCGAAACCCGCATGCGCCATACCCGCGAGAATCTGGAGAGGCTAAACGATTTGCGTGATGAGGTTGAAAAGCAAATCAAAAACTTGGCCAAGCAGGCGGAAAAGGCCGAGAAATATACCGAACTGAAAAAGCAGGAACGCCAATATAAACAGGAATTGCTGGCGATGCGCTGGCAGAACTTTCAGCGTTCGGCGCAGAAATTGGAAGAAAAGCTGCAAAGTATCGCCGCCGAGCACAATCGTTTGTTTGTACTGCTGCGCGACACTGAAAAAGCCATGGAACTGCAACGCGGCGAACAGAAAGCCCAGCAGCAGCATCTGGACAGCACCCAAGCCGAATATTATGCCGTGGTCGCCGAAGTCAGCCGGTTGGAGCAGACCATCAAGCACAACCAGAAAAGTCACGAAGAAACGCTGGTCGAAATCAATCGTTTGAAACTGCAAGCCGAGCAGGCGCAATCCGAGTGCGAGCAAGACCGGCAACAATTGGAGGAAATTCGCCAGACTCTGCTGGAAGCCGAAGAAACCATGATCGTCGCCCGCGAGCGCGAGGAAGACTTGCTGGGCATTCAACAAGATGCTCATCAGCAAAAACAGCAATGGCAGCAGCAGTGGGAAGCCTTTTTGGCCGAGAACGCCGGCTATCGCGAACAAGCTGAAGTGCAGCGGACCAAACTGGTACAGCTGGAAAATCAAAACCGGCAGCTGCAGACTCGATTGGACAAATTAAACGGCGAACGCGGCGGTTTGGCCGATACCCAGTTGCAGCTAGAGTTGGAAACTCTGGATAGCAGCATCGAATTGATCGAAGCCGAGCGCGAGCAGTTGCAGCAACAGCTGGAAGTCGTGTTGCAACGCATAGCCGAGTTAAGACCGGCGATCAAGCAACTGCATGACAGCCTGCACGCCAGCCGCGCCGAGTTGCAAAAAGTCAACGGCAAGATCAGTTCCTTGGAATTATTGCAACAGCATGCGATGGGTAAGGACAAAAAGGAGTTGGGTGCTTGGCTGGAGCAGGTGGGCTTGGAGCAACAACCGCGCCTGGCCGAATTTCTGGATGCCGAGGAAGGCTGGGAAACTGCCGTGGAAACGGTGTTGGGCAGTTATCTGGAGGCGATCTGTGTGGATAGCGCGGACTCGATACTCGGCGAGTTGCAGGATTTGACCAAGCAATCGTTGGTGGTGTTTGAAACGCATGCCAGTCCAAGCGGCACGAGCGCCGACCCGGTGGCTTTGGCAAGTAAGCTGCGTAGCCGCTGGGATTTATCCAGCCTGTTAAGCGGTATCTATTGCGCGGAAACTATGCAACAGGCCCGGAAAATGAAGTTGCAGGCACACGAGTCGGTGGTTTTGGCAGACGGCACCTGGCTGGGCAAGGACTGGATCAAAATTAGCCGGGGCAGTGACAGCAAGGCCGGGGTATTGCATAGGGAAAAGGAATTACGCGAATTGAAGCAGCGGCAAAGCGAGCTGCAGTTGACCATAGCCGAGGACGAGGAACAATTGGCCAACTCCGAACAGGAGTTGAAGGCCGCCGAAAGTAATCGCGAGCAATACCAACAAAAAGAAAAACTGCTCAGCGCCGAGTTTTCGGCGAAAAGTGCCGAATACAGCGCTCAGTCGGCGCGTTTCGAACAGCAAAAACGCCGTCTGGAGCAACTCGATCACGAGATCGAGGAAATCAGCCAACATCTGGCGGAAAACGCCGAAAGCATATCCGAAGCAGAGATGATCAAGCAGGATGCCGAGCAGGCTTTGGGCGATCTGGGCGACAAGAAAACCGAATTGGAGCAATTGAACCAACAAATCCAGGCCCAACAGCAAAACACCGATGCCTCGGTCGATGAGGCGCGCCGGCATTTGCACAGGTTGCATGCACAAATCGAATCGCTGAAATCCTCGGAAGTACTGACCGCTAAACAGATCGAGCGCTTGCAACTGCAACATCAGCAATCGGCCGACCGTATCGCGGAGCTGGAAAACAAGTTGCACTATTCCTTGGCGCCGCTCGACGACGAGAAAATGCAGCTGGAAGAGTTATTAGAGAGAAAAGCGGAGTTCGAGGAGAACCTGCAATCCGAACGCCAGGCTCAACAAGCCAGCGAACAGACGGTCAGTCAGTTGGCCGAGCAATACTCGCAAACCCAACGGTCCTTGGAAAAACAAAAAGAAGCCTTGGATCAAGTGCGTTTCGAGCAACAGGACAGCAGGGTGCGGCAGCAAACTATAGCCGAGCAGCTGACCGAGGTGGATGCCGATCCGGAAGCGATACTCGCCAATTTGACCGAGGACGCCACGGAAACCAAGTGGAAAAACGCCGTCGACGATCTGACCGATCAGATCGAACGGCTGGGATCGATCAACCTGACCGCGATCGAGGAATTTAAAACCCAGTCCGAACGGATGAAGTTTTTAAACGAACAGCATGACGACTTGGTCGATGCCTTGAATACGCTTGATCAAGCGATCAGCAAGATCGACAAAGAAAGTCGCCAGCGCTTTAAAGAGACTTTCGACAAGATCAATACTGGCTTGAAAGAGAAATTTCCGCGCTTGTTCGGCGGTGGCCAGGCTTATCTGGAGTTGACCGAGGACGATTTGCTGGAAGCCGGCGTGAATATCATTGCTCGCCCGCCCGGCAAGCGCAACAGCTCGATTCATTTGTTGTCCGGCGGAGAGAAGGCTTTGACGGCGGTCGCCTTGGTTTTCTCTATTTTTGAATTGAATCCGGCGCCGTTCTGTTTGCTGGATGAAGTGGATGCACCGCTCGACGATGCTAACGTCGTGCGCTTTTCGCAGATGGTGGAAGACATGTCGGCAACCGTACAGTTTTTGTATATTTCGCACAACAAAGTCACAATGGAAATTGCAAAACATCTGGCAGGTGTTACCATGAAGGAGCCTGGAGTATCCAGAATGGTGGCGGTTGATATTGATGAAGCAGTGAGCATGGCAGAAAGCTAATGGATAAAGAATTATTAAGAGTCGTGATTATTTTGATCGGCGTGCTGGTGATGATCGGCATGGTGTTGTGGCATTTCGTCAAATCGTTGCGAGAAAGACGCACGCCCGACGATTATTACGACGAGGACTCTTACGACGACCGCGTGGTTGACGAGTTTTCGGTCGAGGAAGACGACGATGAAATGGATGTATTTGCGCTGGGCACCGAGTTGGTTGATGGAGATGCTCTGTTAGACGATCAAGCGATCAAGCCCAGCCCTAAATCCTCGGCCGATGTCTCGCGTAAGGACGCCGAGAAAAAACAAGCGGCCACTTTGGCTAATTCGCGGCGTTTGGAATTGCCGGCGTTGATCGAGTTCAGCATCGTGGCGCGCGCCGACCAGGGCTTTAATGGCGAGGATTTGTTCGAAGCTTTCGAACGTGTGGGATTACGCTATGGTAGTGTGCGGGTATTCGAACGCGTCGATGCCAATCGTATGGTCGATTTTGCTGTCGCCAGCATGGTGGATCCCGGTACTTTTCCCGACACCGGACTGCAGGATTTTTATTGTCCCGGCATCGTATTTTTCATGCAGCCGCGCGAGGTAGATGCGCCGTTGGCGGTATTCGACGATTTCATGGAAACCATCGACATTTTGGCCGACGAACTGGACGGTGTGGTCTGGGACAATCAACGTCAACCGCTGACTGCGGAAACCGTCGCGCAATTTAGACAAATATTGGCTAAAGCCGCCTAAAACAGTGTCTCGCGGGGGCAGGGGGCCATCGCATTTATTCTGTAAACCTAACGAATTAACTAGAAGCTAAGTGGATCAAAAAAATATCAGAAATTTCTCCATCATTGCCCATATCGATCACGGGAAATCGACATTGGCAGACCGATTCATTCAAATTTGTGGCGGATTAAGCGACCGGGAGATGGAGGCGCAAGTACTCGATTCCATGGATCTGGAGCGGGAACGCGGCATCACCATCAAAGCGCAAAGCGTCACTCTGGATTACAAAGCCAGCGACGGCGTAACCTATCAACTGAATTTTATCGATACACCGGGCCACGTGGATTTTTCCTACGAAGTTTCGCGTTCCCTGGCGGCCTGCGAGGGCGCCCTGCTGGTGGTCGATGCCGCGCAAGGCGTGGAAGCGCAAAGCGTGGCCAACTGCTATACCGCGATCGAGCAAGGTTTGGAAGTGGTACCTGTGCTGAACAAGATCGATCTGCCCTCCGCCGAGCCGGAACGGGTGATGGAAGAAATCGAGAACGTGATCGGCATTCCGGCCGACGAAGCCTTGAAAATCAGTGCCAAGACCGGCATCGGCGTGGAGGCGGTGCTCGATCAATTGATCCAGAAGATTCCGCCGCCGGCCGGCGACGAAAATGCGCCGTTACAGGCTTTGATCATCGATTCCTGGTTCGACAATTATCTCGGCGTGGTCTCGCTGGTGCGTATCGTCAACGGCAATCTGCGCAAAAAGCAAAAAATTACCGTGATGTCGACCGGTAAATCGTTTCTGGTCGAGAAACTGGGGGTCTACACGCCAAAACAGCTGGAGAAGCAGCAGTTACATACCGGTGAAGTGGGCTTCATCGTCGCCGGCATCAAGGATATTTTCGGTGCGCCGGTAGGGGATACCATTACCGCCACCGACAATCCCGCCACCGAAGCCTTGCCGGGTTTCGAAAAAGTCCAGCCGCGCGTGTTTGCCGGCCTGTATCCGGTCAGTTCCGACGATTTCGGCGCGATGCGCGAAGCTTTGGACAAATTGCGCCTGAACGACTCGGCTTTGAATTACGAGCCGGAAACTTCGCAAGCCTTGGGCTTTGGATTCCGTTGCGGCTTCCTGGGTATGCTGCATATGGAAATCGTCCAGGAACGGCTGGAGCGCGAATACAATATCGATTTGATTACCACCGCGCCGACTGTGGTGTATGAGGTCGAGACCCACGGCGGTGAAATCGTGATGGTCGATAACCCGGCTAAATTGCCGGATGTCGGCACCATTGTCGAGATTCGCGAGCCGATCATTTTAGCTAATATTTTAGTGCCGCAAGCCTATCTGGGTAACGTGATTAATCTGTGTATCGAAAAACGCGGCATCCAGAAAAACATGCAATACGCCGGCAGCCAAGTTTCGTTGAGCTATGAATTGCCGATGAGCGAAGTGGTCCTGGATTTCTTCGATCGTCTGAAATCGGTCAGCCGTGGCTATGCCTCATTCGACTACGAGTTCCTGCGTTTCGAACCGGCGCCGCTGGTGAAACTGGATGTGCTGATTAACGGCGATAAGGTCGATGCCTTGTCGATTATCGTGCATCGGGATTTGAGCCAGAATCGCGGCCGCGACCTGGTCGAGAAGATGAAAGACCTGATCCCACGGCAGATGTACGAAGTGGCGATTCAGGCGGCCATAGGTGCTAAGGTTATCGCTCGCTCTACCGTAAAAGCCATGCGCAAAAATGTCACAGCCAAATGTTATGGTGGCGACATTACCCGTAAGAAAAAGCTGCTGGAAAAACAGAAAGCCGGTAAAAAACGGATGAAGCAGGTGGGTAGTATCGAGATTCCGCAGGAAGCCTTCCTGGCGGTGTTGCAGGTCAATAAAGAATAATAACGATTAATTATGGATTACGATTTTTCATTTTTTCTGGTGGTAGCCAGTTTTGTCACCGGCGTCGTTTGGGGTGGCTATTGCTTATACTTGAAGCGGGTCAATCTGCCTTATCCTACCGAGAAAGAACCGCTACTGGTTGAATATGCCCGCTCGTTTTTTCCGGTGGTATTGATCGTATTGTTGTTGCGCTCGTTTCTGGTCGAACCGTTCCGGATTCCGTCCGGTTCGATGATGCCGACATTATTGGTCGGCGATTTTATTTTGGTGAATAAATTCAGTTACGGGGTGCGTTTGCCGGTTCTGAACACCAAGGTTATCGAAATGGGCGAGCCCAAGCGCGGCGACATCGTGGTGTTTAGATTTCCGAAACAACCGGAGGTCGATTACATTAAACGGGTGATTGGTTTGCCTGGCGATCGCATCGCGTACTTCGACAAAAAGCTTTACGTTAACGGTATTCCTGCCAAGCAAGTGTCGCTGGGGCGCTATCAGGGTGTCGGGCAGGGCAGCAATATGACCGGTGCCGAGCGTTTGGAGGAGGATTTGTTGGGGATTGAGCATTCCATCCTGGTTAGTCGTGGCGCCTCGTCGGTTGAGGATGTGTTCGTGGTCCCGCAGGGCCAGTATTTCGTAATGGGCGATAACCGCGATAACAGCAACGATAGTCGTTATTGGGGCACGGTACCCGAAGCCAATCTGGTCGGCAGAGCCTTTTTTATCTGGATGAATTGGGATTGGCAAAATAACGGCATTGCTTTCGATCGACTTGGTACTGTGCTGCGATGAATGATTTAGTGCCCGATAATTGCTGTCTTGAAAAAGCAAATTTTGTTGTGGTGAGTTTTCAATAATCGCTGATTTATTTCTAATTTTTCTCGGGGGTAGTGTTATGCCGTCATCATTAAAAAAACAACGCGGTTTAACCTTTCTGTCCATTGCCTTTATCTTGGCTCTAATCGGTTTTTTTACATTATTGATTCTAAAAATTGCGCCGATTTACATCAATCACAGCCGGGTGGTAAACGCCTTGAAAGCAGTGGAAAACACCACCGATATAGTGACTAAAAACAAGTACGAAATAAAAAGCAGTTTAGACAAACGCTTCGATATGAATTACGTTGAGCATGTCACCAATGACAATATCAAGATCGTCGCTCAGCCCGGCTATGTGCGGGTTGACATCGATTATGAGCGAGTAGAGCCCATCATGGGTAATTTGAGTGTTTTGGTTGAATTCCATGAGGGATTCGAAGCTGGCAACAGGTGATTAAAAAACCCGAAACTCTTGCCGGCAAGTTGGGTTTAACGTTTAACGATCCCAACTTATTTGCGATGGCCCTAACCCATCGCAGTATGGGTGCCAGAAACAATGAGCGTCTCGAATATCTGGGTGATTCCGTATTGGGTTTCGTGATCGCCCAAAAATTATACGAACTGTTCCCCGAAGCAGGAGAGGGCGCCTTAAGCCGCTTAAGGGCCAGTTTGGTCAACCAAAATTCGCTGGCGGAAGTGGCTCGACAGCATAATATCGGCGATTATCTGATATTGGGTTCCGGCGAGCTGAAAAGCGGCGGTTTTCGTAGAGACTCAATTCTGTCGGATGCATTGGAAGCCATTATGGGTGCCTTGCTGAAAGACCAAGGAGTGGATGTCTGTCAGCAATGGATATTACGATTATTCGATGACAAATTGGCCGCGCTGAAAGTAGACGATTGGACCAAAGATCCGAAAACCCGTTTGCAGGAATTGATGCAAGCCAGCCGTAAACCATTGCCGGTTTACGAATTGGTCAGTATGTCCGGCGCTGATCATGCGCAAACCTTTGAAGTGAAATGCACCATCGCGCTAACGCCGGAAACCCGCAATGGTGTCGGTATTTCCAGAAAAAAGGCCGAGCAGGCTGCCGCCGAAAATATGTTAAATTTTTTACAATCCAGGGATAAATGAACTGCGGATATGTTGCTTTAATCGGTAGGCCGAATGTCGGCAAATCGACGTTGATGAATCACTTGCTGGGTCAGAAACTCAGTATCACCTCAAGAAAACCACAAACTACCCGGCATCGCATTCTGGGTATCAAGACCACAGCCGCCGGGCAAGCCATCTTTATGGACACACCGGGCATGCACAGCGACGAAAAAAAGGTATTAAACCGTTATCTGAATAAAACCGCAGACAGCACCTTGCTGGGTGTCGATGTGGTGATTTGGTTGCTGGACGGCTTGTATTGGCACGACTACGACGAGAAGATTTTCAAGAAACTGGAGCGAGCCGGACTGCCGGTTATCTTGGCGATCAACAAGGTCGACAAAATCAAGGATAAGGACGCGGTACTGAAGTTTTTCGCCGAGGCGCAGCAAAAATATCCGTTTCAGCATATTGTCCCGGTTTCGGCGTTGAAAAATACCAATCTTGATGTGCTGGAGCAGCACATCATGGCCTTGTTGCCCGAAGCCGAGCCGATTTATCCGGAAGATCAAATCACCGACAGGCCGGAACGCTTTTTTGCCGCCGAAATTATTCGCGAAAAATTGACCCGGCGTTTGGGCGACGAATTACCGTATGCGCTGACTGTGGAAATCGAACGTTA
The DNA here is from genome assembly GCA_001644045.1 of Methylomonas methanica. Lineage (GTDB taxonomy): Bacteria > Pseudomonadota > Gammaproteobacteria > Methylococcales > Methylomonadaceae > Methylomonas > Methylomonas methanica. Next base: position 49,972 of record LUUF01000085.1, read on the forward strand.
CGAGGAGTTTCCGGAACTTTGCAAAATATACGCGGCCATTTTGGTGGAGCGGGATAGCCAAAAAAGTATTGTCATTGGTAAACAAGGCGAAATGCTGAAAAAAGTCGGTAGCGAGGCGCGCGTCGATATTGAAAAGTTGATCGGCCAAAAAGTGTATCTGGAGCTGTGGGTTAAAGTGAAAAAAGGCTGGTCGGATAACGAGCGCGCCTTACAGAGTTTAGGTTTTATCGATTTCGGCGATTAATGAACGGTTCGGCCGTTTATTTGCAGCCGGCGTTTGTTCTGCAGCATCGGCCGTATCGGGAAGCCTGCGTATTGTTAGATGTCTTCACCCGGGATTTTGGCGTGGTTTCCATGCTCGCCAAGGGGGTGCGCAAGGAAAAGTCGAAAATCGCCGGCTTATTGTTACCCTTCAGTGCGTTGCGCTTGTCTTTTGTCGATAAAAACGAGTTGAAAGTCCTTTCTCAAGTGGAATACGTCGATAGTTATCCCTTGGAGCGTTTGGCGTTGTACTGCGGGTTTTATGTCAATGAGCTGGTGCAAATATTCGTGCACAAATACGATCCGCAACCGGAGATATTTAGTTGCTACGAACGCTGCTTGAGCGATTTATTGCTTGGTGAGCGTATCGAGCAGACGCTGCGCTATTTTGAATTGGATTTATTGCAGGAGGCGGGGTATGCGGTCGCGATGGACTATGAAGGTGACGGCAAGCCAATTCAGACGCGGCAACGCTATAATTTTTTGGCCGATTTCGGCATGGTCGCCGATAGCGAAGGTTTGATCGGCGGGGAAACCTTATCCAAGCTGTCAGCACGTGCTCCACTGGAAGGGCGAGCTTTGGTTGAAGCCAAACTACTGTTTAGGAAAATGCTGGATGGGCATTTGCAGGGTAGGCCGCTGAAAAGCCGGGATGTGCTGGCGAAAATCATTAAGTATTTATAGGCGAAAAAGGAAAGCTTGGTTTTTCCGTCTTTCATCCATCTTACTCATCCGCTTGCGGACTAATATTCAATGGAAAAACAAATCATCTTATTGGGTGTCAACATCGATCATGTTGCGACCTTGCGTCAGGCCAGAGGCACACGCTATCCCGAGCCGGTGCAGGCTGCACTGGTAGCCGAGCAAGCCGGCGCGGACGGCATTACCGCGCATTTGCGCGAGGATAGACGGCATATTCAGGACAGAGATATTTATTTGCTAAAGGATATGTTGCATACCCGGTTGAATCTGGAAATGGCAATGACCGATGCTATGCTGGCCTTTGCGGTTAAGGTGGGGCCCCAGGCTTGTTGTTTAGTACCGGAGCGCCGTGAAGAATTGACGACCGAAGGCGGTCTGGATGTGGCTAGTGCCGCGGATAAAATGCGTTCTGCCTGCCAACAATTGGCGGATGCCAATATAGAAGTCTCCTTGTTTATCGATCCGGATAGTCGGCAAATCGATGCGGCAGTTGCGGCTGGAGCGCCGGTGGTGGAATTGCATACCGGTCGTTATGCCGACGCACTAACCAAGGGTGAGCAAGAGCAAGAATTGCAAAGGATAAGCGCGGCTGCGGCCTACGCACACCAGGCGGGATTGCAAGTCAATGCCGGCCACGGATTGAATATCGCCAATGTCGAGGCGATTTGCCGTATCGAGCAGATCGTCGAATTAAATATCGGTCATTCCTTGATCGCGCAGGCTTTGTTCTCCGGTTTGGAAAGCGCGGTTAGAGATATGAAGCGAGTAATGCGGGAGTCGCGTTTACACGGTTGATTGCATGCAGAAAGAATTGGAGTTTTATCAATTAACCTCGATAGGCAATCGCGAGGTCAATCAGGATTGCATGGCACACCGGGTGTGCGCCGATTACGCGGTATTTGTCGTTGCTGACGGCTTGGGCGGGCATTACTCCGGCGAAAAGGCCTCACAATTTTTTTGCCGTAGCTTAATTGCCTTGGCGGAAAAATATCATGGACATATATCATCGGTGAAGGCCGAAGCGGTCATGGCTGCTTGGATCGCGGAAACTGTCCGGAATATGAGCGAGCTTTTCGCCGGCGATCCGTTTGCAAACGACGCCCATACCACCTGTGCGATTCTGTATTTGGACCAAGAGCGAGCGATAGTGGCGCATTGCGGAGACTCGCGCGTTTATCGTATCAATCCCGAGCAAGTCCTATGGCGCACCAAGGATCATTCGGTGCCCCAGCAACTGTTTAACGAAGGCAAAATCAGCGAATGGGAAATGGGTGTGCATCCCGATCAACATAAGCTGACTCGCAGTATTAATGTACTGAGTACGCCGGCCGTCGATATAGCCAGTTTCCCGCCGATGAGAAGCGGAGAAACCTTTGTGCTCTGCAGCGATGGTTTTTGGGAGTTTGTAAAGGAACAGGAGTTGTTGGCCTTATCGCAAGAGGGCAGCGGAAAGCCGGAGTTGCAGAAGATGGCAAAGATGGCTGTGTTACGCGCGCAGGGTAAAAGCGATAATGTTACCGTGCAATGGGTGAGGCGACGTTAGTAACGGTAAGTAAGAGTCCGGGGCTGCGTGCGCCCCGGTAAAACTGTTTGATTTAGTGCGTTGCCAAGCCGTGTTTTTGAATACGGTAAAGCAACGTATCTCTGGAAATGCCTAACAGGCGTGCCGATTTGCTGCGATTACCCTTGGTTCTGTTTAGTGCTTGCAGAATCATGTCTGCTTCCAGGGCGTCAAGTTGTAATCCCAACTCAGGCAAAGTAAAGTCCGAACTGGCCGTTATAGTGTTGCGGTTGAATTCGTGAGGCAGGTTTTCCGGTTCTATTACTTTGCCGGACAGCAGAATGCTTAGCCTTTCGCAAAGATTGCGCAATTCGCGTACATTGCCCGGCCATTTGTAACTGCGCAATGCTTTTACGGTTTGTCTGCTGAAAGATGGTGGTTCCAGCGAATGCGCGGCTGAGAAATGCGTGAAAAAATGTTTGGCTAGTATTTCGATGTCTTCGGTGCGCTGATGCAATGCCGGTAATTCCAGTGGCACTACATTTAAGCGGAAATACAAGTCCTGGCGAAACTGGCCGTTTTCTATCAGCTTGGTGAGGTCGGCATTGGAGGCGGCAATAACGCGCACATTAACCATATAGGGTTTGGTGCCGCCAACCGGTAAACACTCTCCCGATTCCAGAAAGCGTAAAAGCTTTGCCTGGATTCCCACGGGCAAAGAGTTGATTTCGTCGAGAAACAAGGTGCCGCCATCGGCCGCCTGAAATAATCCTTGCTTATCCGATACCGCACCGGTAAACGCGCCTTTTTTGTGGCCGAATATTTCCGATTCCACCAAGCCTTCCGGTAGTGCGGCACAGTTTAGGGTAATGAAGGGTTTATTGGCGCGTGGACTATCCTTTTGAATTGCTGTTGCCAGTACTTCTTTTCCCGTGCCGGTTTCGCCTTTGATCAGCACGGTAACGTCAGTCGCCGCAACGATACGAGCGCTACGGATCAATGCTTCGATTGCGGGAGATAGTCCAATAATAGGATCGAAGTTATCCACTGTAAAACCTCTCAAAACGTCATGATGTGTTCGACACGCATCGGGTTAAGCCATGGGAAGGCTGCCAATAGTGCGAATATAATAAACAAGGCTGCCACCGCGTGTTTAAAATGCCGGATTTTCGAAAGCCTCGCCAGTAATGAGGTCATTATACCGACTCCCATCACGGCAGGTAAAGTCCCCAACCCAAAAGCCAGCATTGTTAGTGCGCTGTGGGTAATGCTGCCGGTAGTTGCCGCTAGTGCCAATGCCGTATAAATCAGGCCACAGGGCAGCCAGCCCCATACCATGCCAAACAGCAAAGCTTGGGTGCGATTTTGTACCGGAATCAAGCGGCGGCCGAATGGTTCTATCAGTTTCCAGAAACGTGCGCCCATTTTTTCTATGTAGGCAAAGTACGGAAACCAGCCGCCGAGGTAAAGGCCCGCACCCGCCATCACGACGGCTGATAGCAACTGCAAAAATCTGTGTGCCTGGCCTTGGGTAAAAGGTAGGGTTAAGAATACCTCCAGGATTCCGACCAAGGCGCCGGCCATAGCGTAGCTGAGAACCCGGCCGATGTTGTAATTCAGCACGATACCGAATAAGCGGCGTTTGTCGTTGCGTAGTTCGGGTTTCAGGCTGTAAGTCAGGGTGCCGATAATGGAGCCGCACATGCCGATGCAATGCAGGCTACTGAATAAACCCATTGCAAACGCGGCAAGATAGGAAGCATTAAAGTCGAGGTAAAGATGCATAAACAGGAAGCCGGAGCAATTAGGTATTAATTTGAAGAGGGGGATTATAGACGCTTTCCGAAACGGTAACGATGCGTAGATATGCAAATCAACTGCTGCTAGACAAGTTATTGGCGCAAATGCGGTTGCGTCCTTGATGTTTTGCCTGATAGAGCGCGTCGTCCGCTGCTTTCAATAAACTGGCAACATTATCGAACGCGTGGGCCTGTAGAGTTGCAACGCCGACCGAGATGGTCACGAAAGTGTTGGGGTTGCTCTGGGTATGACGTATTCTTAGGTTTTCTATGGTTTCGCGGTATTGTTCGGCACGCAGCAGGGCGCCAATGCTGTCGGTGTTGGGAAGCAAGATCGAGAACTCCTCACCGCCCAACCTGGCGACTAAGTCTTCGGGTCTATGGGTAATATCTTGTAATGCACGAGCCACCCGTTTCAGGCACTCGTCACCCATGGGATGTCCAAAGTAGTCGTTAAATTGTTTGAAGTTGTCGATATCGACAATTAGCAGGGAGAGCGGCATGCCCGTGCGTTTGGACTGATTCCATTGGCGCTCCAGGGCGGTGTCGAATGCTCGGCGATTCGGAATCTCCGTCAGCCCGTCCAGCGATGCCAGTTTTTCCAACAAATCGGATTTGGTTTTCAGCTGGATCTGGGTCCGGACCCTGGCAAGAACGATGGATGGCGAAAACGGTTTGGTGATGTAGTCGCTACCGCCGATTCGAAAGCCGTGAACTTCATCTTCCTCCGAATGTTTGGCGGTCAGAAAAATAACGGGGATATTGCGGGTTTTATCCGACGACTTTAACTGATGGCATATTTCATAGCCATCCATGTCGTCCAGCATGATGTCCAGCAGGATCAGGTCGGGAAGTTGGCTGGTGGCAATATGCAGAGCCAATTCGCTATGCACGGCTACCTTTACCGTGTAATGGGGTTCAAGAATGTTCTTGATAAGATCCAGATTTTCCGGGCTGTCATCCACCGCGAGAATGGTATGCGTGTTTCTATTTTCCATTTTCCTACATCCCATGTTCCAGTATGTGATTCAGGGCTTGTGCGGCATCAACAAACTGGTAATTGGCAATTTGTTTTTTGATGGGCAACAAGGTCTGAATCAGTGTTTTGTCATCGATACGTGCCAAAATTCGATCAAGTTGCTGGTCCGAGTCGGAATCGAAGGTTTGCAGTTTATCGATCAATATCGCCAATTGTTGCCGAGTTTCCAGTGTCGAAAAACGCGGCTGAGCATTGCCGAGGCGCTCATTGTCGGCCAAGGTACTGTTGATGCTATTGATGACCTTGGCCATCTCCAATGTCGTTACGGCAATATTGCTATCTATATGCGGGACATTGGCAATATTGGGTCGATAATCGACTAACGACTCTTCCAGACGCACTAAGTGGCTTTGTAGTTGTAGCGCGCCGAGTGAGCCGACCAAGCCCTTCAAAGTATGGACTAATTGATAAGCCTTGTCGTAATCGTTGCGTGTAAACGCTTGGTCGATATCGTTCATGGTGTCCGCGTGATTTTCGGCAAATTTTAGTAAGACTTTTCGATAAACAGTCCGATTACCGGCGGTATGTTGTAATCCCGCTGTGGTGTCTATGCCGTAAAGATAGGGAAGCGGATGAGTTTCCCGCTCATCGCCGTTCGGGTTGATCTGGGTTTTCTCGCCGGCTCGAGGCAGAATCCATTTCACCAGCGTTGCGTACAGCGTTTCCGGTAATATCGGCTTGCTGACGAAATCGTCCATATCGGCTTGTAAGCACTTGTTGCGATCGTTGCTCATCGCATTGGCAGTCATCGCTATAACCGGCAAGGTTTGGCAGCCGGGTATCGCTCTTAAGCGTTTGGTCGTTTGATAGCCGTCCATCACCGGCATTTGCACGTCCATTAATACGCAGTCGTAGTCGGTTTGTTGCAATTTGCTCAGCGCAATTTCGCCGTTTTCGGCTACGTCGACTTGTAAATGCGCTTGTTCCAATAGCTCGATTGCCACAATTCGATTCACTTCGTTGTCCTCGACCAGCAAGACTCGCGCGCCGCTGATATGCCGCAATTTACTGGTATCGATAGGGTGCTTTTGTTGATATTGCGCGTTACGTATCGAGGCAAGGCTGGTAATGCCCAGTTTGACGCTAAAGGTAAACGTCGAGCCCAGGTTTTCTTGGCTGGAAACGCTTATCGTCCCGCCCATTTGCTCTACCAATTGTTTGGAAATGATCAGGCCCAAGCCTGTGCCGCCATAATTTCGGGTAACGCTGCTGTCGCCTTGGCTGAATGCTTGGAATAGCTTAGCTTGTTTTTCCGCGTTCATGCCGATACCGGTGTCGCTAATACTAAATTGCAAGCAGGTTTGTTGGGCGGAGCGCCTAAGTTCGGTGAGAGTAACTCTTACCTCGCCATGCTCGGTAAATTTAATCGCATTGCCGATCAGGTTTATCAAAATTTGTCGCAGGCGCTGTGGATCGCCAACCACCGGATGCAGGGTTTGATTCTCCGGTGGGCGAATCAGTGCTATGCCTTTACTGGCGCAGAGTTCGGACATCGTGGAAAACACGTTGTCCAGCATTTCCTCCAATAGGAAAGGTACTGAGTCCAGATGCATTTTTCCGGCTTCCATTTTGGAAAAGTCCAGAATATCGTCGATGATAGTCATCAACGAGCGGGAGGCCGTTTCCACTCTTTCCAGGTAATCGCGCTGTTTTGCGGTGATACTGCCGTTCAGGCATAGTTCAACCAAGCCGATAATGGCATTCATCGGCGTGCGGATTTCGTGGCTCATATTGGCGAGAAATTCGGATTTTACTCTTGTTGCCTGTTCGGCTTGTTGCTTCGCTTCCAACAACCGTTGCTCGGTTTGCAGCCGGTCGGTGATGTCTTGCATGGTGCCTTGAACGCCGGTGATCTTGTCATTGGCATCTCGAACGGTTTTGCCGCGCTGGTGCACATGACGAATTTGATCGTTGCCTAGGACTATCCGATGCCTAAAATCGATATTGCCGCTATTGATAGCGTTTTGCATCGCCATTTTAAAAAAACTTTGGTCGTCCGGGTGAACCAATGTGCTTAGGATGCTGGAAAAACTGGGGGTAAAAACCGTTTTACTGGTTGCGGTGATCCGATACATTTCGTCCGACCAGCTAAAGTGATTATCGGGCAAATGCCAATGCCAATCACCGATATGGGAAATGCTTTGTGCGTCCAGTAAACGTTGTTGTTGGTCTTGCAGCGCATCGATCGCCCGGCTGCGTTCCAATTCGGCGGTAATTTGCACTGCAAATAATTTCAGCGTATCGGTAGCAAAGGTAATGTCGGGAATTGGCCGACAGTAGGATACCGAAATGAACCCGAAACTATTTTGTTGTTTATCCAATAACGGAATGCCCAAATAACCTTCTACCCGCTTGAGCCGCAGCCAATCGGCGACCGGATATTGTGTTGCAACGTCGCGTTCGAAGCAGCACATATTGCCGCTGGCAACATCCCGGCATGGCGAGTCATGCAAGCTAAATTCGCGATTGGCGACAATTTTGCCGTTTGCGCACAGCGACAGGCTGCGCGCGCGATTATCGTCCAACACCTCGGCAATCATCGCATAGTCGGCTCCCAAGGTTTCTACGGTCAACAATGTCAGATTATCCAGTAGCGATGTGGCATTTTGCGGCAGGTTGCTGGATACGATATTTCTGATCACACTGCTTTGCTGGCGTTGCTGAGTAATATCGGTAACCAGGCCTTGATAATCGATAATCCTGCCTTGCTCGTTGCGAACCACCATTTTCCGGTCTTGTACCCATTTGATGCCGCCGTTTTGGGTGACGATGCGATAAGGCTGGTGCACTATTTCGCAACAGTCCGGATCGTTGCGGCAGGTGCCGATTTCGCGAAGGAAAACTCCGCTATCGTCGGGATGGACCAGATTAAGATAAAACAGATTACCGGTAATCAGCTGTTCGACACTATAGCCGAACAGCTGGCGGGCATTCTCAGTGGCAAACTCAATCGGTAAACCTTCTGAATTATTCCATTTCAGTACCACCGCAGCGCTCTGGCTAATAATTTGATAGGCGCGTTGTAGATTGTGCTCCGATTGCTTACGCACGCTGATGTCTTGGTGCGTGCCGCATAATCGGCTTGGTCCGCCGCTGACGGGATCGTACGCTACAACCGCTCCGGACCCTTGTATCCATACCCAATGGCCGAGTTTATGACGCATGCGAAATTCCACGACGTAGGGATGGCCGGATGCGATATGTTTGGCCACCACCTCTTGAACGTGCCGCCTGTCGTCGGGATGCAGGCGCTTGTCCCAGTCTCTGACCGTCTGATCCAGTTCGTCTTGACTGAGACCCAGCATTTCCAGCCAACGCTGATTCACGGAATGTTTGCCGCTTAGATAATTCCAATCCCAATAGCCCAGCTGGGCACCGTCTATTACCAGGGCCAATTGCTCTTCAACGTGCTTTCGAGGCGTGATGTCGATATGAAACTGGATTAATTCGCTATTGTTATGCGCGGAAAGACGGGTAAGCGAAATTTGCTGCCATGTTTGATTCGGAAAGGCAAAGTCGCTGGCGGACATAGCCTTGCCGGCTTTGATGTGTTGGCATAACGGGCATTCGATTTCGGCATGGTTGGTCGGGTGAAACCAGGCATGAATAGCTTGTCCCGCTAATTCCGCGGGAGTCTTGCCCGCCGACAAAGCAGCAGCCATATTGGCGTTGCGAATGATGCCCTGATTATCGACCACGATCGCGGATTGGTCGAGATGATCGTAAAAATCGCCGATTGGCGCCAGTCCGGATACATGCTGTTGCCGATTCGCCAGCAGTTCGCTAAAAATCAGTAAGACAGCCAGTCCGGGCAGCAAAACGATCAGTATTTGGGTCAGTTCGCCAGAGCCGTTTACACTTTGATAGAGCACAACGGTAATGTCGCACATCAATAGCAAACACACTGCGACCAGCACGATGGGGCGTATCTGATTGGCAGTATTGGCGAGTTTATCTGTCATAGTTTGCTGGTGTCGGGATGAAACCTGAACGGTCCGGAAAAATCTTAGCTCGGGTATCGGGAATTGTGAATCTATGCAGCCGGAAAACTGTCCGGTGGTTAGCAAATTGGGATTTTATACGCTGCTCCGGCCTGTTCTTTAACTAATTTGGGGACCAGATAGCCGGGTAAATGGCATTGCATATGTTCAAGTAGTTGCCTGGCAGCGGTTTCGGATACTTCAAAATGGCCGGTGCCGCTCGCGTGGTCGAGCACATGCAAGTAGTAAGGCAAAATACCTAGTTCAAACAGCTTCTCGCTTAGTTCGCAGAGCGTATTACCGGCATCGTTAATCCCCTTCAGCAGTACGCTTTGATTTAACAAGGTAATGCCATGGTGGCGTAAATCGCTACAAACCGCTCCAACAGCAGGGCTCAGCTCATTCGCATGATTGGCGTGAAACACCATCACAATTCGTTGTGATAGGCTGGATAGAGTGCTAAGCAGTCGATCGGTGATACGCATCGGCAACACAATGGGCACCCGGCTATGAATGCGAATACGTTTCACATGTTCAATCTCCCCCAGTTTTTCCAGTAGCTGGCCGAGCTTATCGTCATTTAGCAGCAACGGGTCGCCGCCGCTGAGGATTACTTCGCTGATTTCCGGATGGCTCAAAATATAGGTAAGGGCTTGTTGAACTTTTTGTGTTGATAATTGCAATTCCGCGTAAGGGAAATTGCGCCGAAAACAATACCGGCAATGCACCGCGCAAGCGCCGGTGCTGATCAACAATACCCGCCCATGATACTTATGAATGATGCCGGCTTCGGCAACTGCGGCGAGGTCGCCCACCGGGTCATGGCTGTAGCCTGGGTAATCTTTCAATTCGTCTTGAGTTGGCAGTACTTGCCGCAACAAAGGGTCATTCACATCGCCCCGGCGAATACAGTCGGCAAAACCGCGCGGCACACGGAGCGGAAAGGCTTTGAAATCCGGTAACAACGCTACACTGTCCGTTGGAATATTCAGATATTCGCAGAGGGCTTCGACGCTGGTAAATGCGTCGGCAAGCGCCTGTTGCCAGCCGGCGGTTTGGGTATTCAATGCTGCTCCAGTTTCCGAATAAAAATCTTATCCATTATAATCGCCCGACTATTATTTGTTTCACGAGGAAAAAATGGCGACTTTTAGCACCAACGAGTTCAAGGGCGGTTTGAAAATCATGCTGGACAACGACCCTTGTTCGATTATCGAAAACGAGTTTGTGAAGCCGGGTAAGGGGCAGGCGTTCAATCGGGTCAGGATCAGAAATCTGAAAACCGGCCGGGTGATCGAGCGTACCTTCAAATCCGGCGATACCGTGGAGGGGGCGGATGTCGTTGATAAGGAAATGCAATATTTGTACAGCGACGGCGAATTCTGGCATTTCATGGTGCCCGATACCTTCGAACAGTATCAAGCCGACAAAAACGCTGTGTCCGACGCTATTAAATGGCTCAAAGAACAAGATGTTTGCACGATGACTCTATGGAACGACTCGCCGTTGTCTGTTACGCCGCCCAACTTCGTCGAATTGACCATCACCGAAACCGATCCCGGCCTGAAAGGCGATACCTCGGGCGGCGGCGGTAAACCGGCTACGCTGGAATCCGGCGCCGTGGTGCGCGTACCGTTGTTTGTGCAAATCGGCGAGGTGATCAAGGTCGATACCCGTACCGGCGAGTACGTGTCCCGCGTTAAAGAGTGACGGTACGCTGGCAGCCGAGCTGCCCAATCGAGCATTTGCGCACTCGCGCGCAAATGCTGGCGGCGATACGGCGTTTTTTCGAGGCGCGCGAGGTGTTGGAAGTCGAAACGCCGCTGCTGTGCCGGGCTACCGGCACCGACCCGCAGCTGGATTTTTTTAGCAGTCAATTTAATTTCCCACCCAACCAACAAACCCTGTTTTTGCAAACTTCCCCGGAATTTGCGATGAAGCGGCTGTTGGCCGCCGGCAGCGGCAGTATTTATCAGATCTGCAAAGCGTTTAGAAACGGCGAAGCCGGGCGTTATCACAATCCGGAATTCACGATTTTGGAATGGTATCGAGTCGGCTACGATTTGCGGCAATTGATGGCGGAAGTCGCCGAATTATTGTTGCAGCTGTTGCAACCCTTCCATGCCGCATTGCCAACCAGGCAGATTAGCTACCAGCAGCTATTTCTGGATTCCACTGGCCTGGATCCTTTGATTTTTTCCGTTGAGGACTATCGAGTATATGCAGCCGCGAACTCGCTTCCGGAGGCTGTCGAACTATGCGGGGACGATCATGCGTTATGGCTGGATTTCATTTTTAGCCATCGCGTCCAGCAGATGATGGAAAAGGATACGATTTATCTGCTGCACGGCTATCCGGCGATACAGTCTTCGCTGGCGCGCCTAAATGTCGATGATCCGCGTATCAGCGAGCGCTTTGAAGTGTTCATTAATGGCGTAGAGCTGGGCAACGGCTTTTATGAACTAGCCGATCCGGTTGAACAAGAGGCGCGTTTTGATAAGGAAATCGCCTATCGGCTAAGTCATGGCTTGCCGGCGGTTGGTAAGGACGATGCATTTTTGCATGCTTTGAATTCCGGTTTGCCCGATTGCAGCGGCGTGGCGATCGGCTTGGACCGCTTGCTGATAATTGCTCTTGGCAGTGTGTCTATCACCGAAGTGCTGGCTTTTCCGCTTACCTGCGCGTAAGGAACCAAGCTGGATAACCTAAAAAAACTCCCCCTTCGCCGAAGGGGGATGTAGTCGGTAGGATTCCCTAAAACGTTAATCGATTTGTTTAGTAGGGCCAGCTAAGTGAGCTTTTTTGCTGGTCCGGGTGGTCTGCTGCGTCCAACTCAGCTTGAATGTCGTCTACGAAAAAGCGTCTGAGGCCACGGCCAAGGCGATGCGCCAACATAGGCAGAGCTTGGTGTTTATCTAGGTAGGCCACTGGTTCGCGACCTTTACGGTATTGGCTTAGCGCCCGTCTGACCGCGCCGCAAAGATAGCACTCTGTACCCTCGGGAAGAGTGGAGTTTAAATCGCGAAGTAGATGTGGAGTTATTTTATTCATAGCATCCCCCTCCTCATTCGGAGTGTTGGGCGGTGATCCTTATGCCATGCGAAGATCCGCGACCGGGATCTGTTATTTAATAAAAATAACGTGATTAAATTATCAATATGGTAAAAAAAGTCAACGAGTATTTGGGGCGTTTTTTTGATGTATATCAATGCCCTGGTTGACAGGTTGTTAGAACGGGGCGGGGTAGGGTGTTTTAGGTGAACTGGTCGTTGCGACAGACGATTTAACAGAAATAAGGGCGGACAAATTTGTCCGCCCCAGCGTGGGTTAATCCTGTTTTTCGGTCTTGCCGGCAGGGTTACGCAGCCTGATGCCCAGTTCCTTCAATTGCTCTTCGCTGACCAATGCCGGGGCATTGAATAACGGACACGCAGCGGTTTGAGTTTTCGGGAACGCAATTACGTCGCGGATCGAACTGGCGCCGGTCATCAACATCACCAAACGGTCCAAACCAAACGCGATACCGCCGTGCGGTGGCGCGCCGTATTTCAAGGCATCCAACAGAAAGCCGAATTTCTCCCGCGCTTCTTCGTGGCCGATGCCGAGGATATCAAATACAGTTTGCTGCATCGCGGTGCGATTGATCCGGATTGAGCCGCCACCCACTTCGGTGCCGTTCAATACCAAGTCGTAAGCGCGTGATAAGGCGGTGCCCGGGTTGGCGACCAGATCTTCCACCGAGCAGCTTGGCGCGGTGAACGGATGATGGATTGCGGTGAAACGCTGCGCTTTTTCGTCCCAGGCAAACATCGGGAAGTCCACGACCCACAATGGTTTCCAAGGGCCGGTCAACAGGTTGCGATCCAAGCCCAGTTTTACCCGCAAGGCGCCCATCGCTTCGTTGACGATGCCGATTTTGTCGGCACCAAAGAAAATCAAATCGCCGTTTTGCGCGCCGACTTTTGCCATGACTTTGGCCCAAACTTCAGCCGGGGCAAATTTGACGATAGGCGATTGCAAGCCTTCGACGCCAGTGGCCAGATCGTTGACTTTGATATAAGCCAGACCTTTCGCGCCGTAAATGCCGACAAATTTGGTCAGTTCGTCGATCACGCTGCGGCTCAAGTCGCCGCCTTCCGGCAGACGCATCGCGACTACGCGGCCGTTCGGGTCGTTGGCCGGGCCGGAGAATACTTTGAAGTCGACGCCTTTCATTTCCTCGGCGATATCGACCAGTTCCAGCGGGATCCGCAAATCCGGACGGTCGGAACCGTAACGGCGCATCGCTTCCGAATAACTGATCACCGGGAATTGATCACCCAAGTCGACATCAATAATGTCTTTGAACAAGCGGCGGATCATTTCTTCCATGATCGCCATGATTTCTTGTTCGTTCATGAACGAAGTTTCGATATCCAGCTGGGTAAATTCCGGCTGACGGTCGGCACGCAGGTCTTCGTCGCGGAAACAGCGTACTACTTGGTAGTAACGATCCATGCCGGCAATCATCAGCAGTTGTTTGTAAAGCTGCGGTGACTGCGGCAAGGCGAAGAACGAGTTTTGGTGGGTGCGGCTGGGCACGATGTAATCGCGCGCACCTTCCGGCGTAGCCTTGGTCAGGTAGGGTGTTTCGATTTCGAAAAATTCGTGATCGTCCAGATATTGGCGGAGGTTACGGGTCACATCGCGGCGTACCTTCATCTTCTGCTGCATCGCGGTGCGGCGCAAATCGATGTAGCGGAAGCGCAAACGGGTTTCTTCGTTGACTTCGATGTCGCTTTCGAGTGGGAACGGCGGAGTTTCCGATTCGTTCAGGACTTCGATGTGTTTGCCCAGTATTTCGATTTGGCCGGTGGACATATTCGGATTATGCGTACCTTCCGGGCGGTCGCGCACGATGCCTTCGATACGCAGTACATATTCGCTACGTACGTGTTCGGCAATCGCAAAGCTTTCGGCCATGTCGGGATCGAACACCACTTGCACCAAGCCGGCGCGGTCTCTCAAGTCGATAAAAATAACGCCGCCGTGGTCACGGCGACGATGCACCCAGCCGCACAGGGCAACGGTTTGACCTAAATGTTGGGTGTTCAATTCTCCACACTTGTGGCTACGCATAGTTGTTCTCAGGTTAATCAAAATACGGGGGGTGGGCAAAAAATTAGGAAGCGCCAGTCATTTCGGATCGGAAAAACTGGCAGTTACCAGTGGGTTTCCTAATGATTATGGTTGGGGCAGCCGCTGCAACTGCTGGCTTTTTCCGGGGCTTTGCTTTCGCCGGCGACGTTTTTCTTGGTGCCGCTTTTGAAGTCAGTCTCGTACCAGCCGCCGCCTTTCAGACGAAATCCCGCTGCGGAAATTTTCTTTTTTAATTCCGCTTCGTTGCAGGCAGGGCAAACGATTAAGGGCTCTGCACCCAGTTTTTGCAGGGCTTCGTGTTCATGTCCGCAAGCATTGCATTGGTATTCGTAAATAGGCATCTGCTTCTCCAGTTGAAAGTGTCTAAATTGGCTTACTAAGGGCGGGGTTTTAAATTTTCAAGGCCCTTAATGTTAGAATAACTGGCTATTTTAAATGAAAACGCCCGGAGATTATGGATAAATTGACCATCCGCCAACCCGACGATTGGCATTTGCACGTCAGGACCGGCAGTATTTTAAAAACGGTGATCGGTCATACGGCCAGGCAGTTCGGTCGGGCTATCATCATGCCCAATCTGAAACCCCCGGTAACAACGGTCGCGCAGGCTTTGCTTTACAGGCAGGAAATTTTGGCCGCGTTGCCGCCAGGCTCGGCATTTCAGCCCTTGATGACCTTGTATCTCACCGCAAGTACGCCGGTGGAGGAAATCAAAAAAGCGGCCGAAGCCGAGCATGTGCATGCGTTTAAGCTCTATCCGGCCGGTGCGACCACCAACTCTGATGCCGGCGTCGCCGACATCGAAGCGGCTTACCCTTTGTTCGCGGCGATGGAGAAACACGGCGTGCCGCTGCTAATCCACGGCGAAGTCACGGATGCGGAATACGATATTTTCGACCGGGAAAAAATCTTTATCGATAACAAGTTAAGTAAGCTTACTCAGCAATTTCCGGCGCTACGCATCGTTGTCGAGCACCTGACGACCCACGAAGCGGTGCAATTTGTCGAAGCTGCAGCCGAGAATGTCGCCGCGACTATTACGCCGCAACATTTGCTGTACAACCGCAACGCGATTTTGGCTGGCGGTATTCGCCCGCACTATTACTGTTTGCCGATCCTGAAACGCGAGCATCATCGCCAAGCCTTAGTAAAGGCTGCTACCAGCGGTAACCCCAAGTTTTTCCTCGGTACCGATAGTGCCCCTCATTTGACCTCACTGAAGGAAAATAGCTGTGGTTGTGCCGGCTGTTATAGCGCGCATGCTGCATTGGAGTTATATACCGAGGCTTTCGAACAGGCCGGCGCGCTGGATAAACTGGAAGGATTTGCCAGCTTTTACGGCGCAGATTTTTACGGTTTGCCGCGTAATTCCGCCAGCGTAACGTTAGAAAAACAACCCTGGACCGTTCCGGATGTGTACACCGATACCGATGTGACTATCACCCCATTGCGAGCTGGCGAGCAATTACTATGGCGCTTGGTAGGCGCATGATCCCTTATTCAGCGTGGGGCAATTCAACCCGTGTATTGGTTTGTTTCAACCGTTCCTGTGGCCTTTTCGTACCGACTTTAGTTACTTCGGGCTTTGCTACTAGTGCTATTTCTGGCATGAAATTAGCTTAGCTCTTTTGTCATAGTGCTGGCGTTATCCTCGTTTTCGGGATGCCCAGCGGCCAGTATCGATATTTTCTCGAAAAATGACCATACCCGATAATGTGATATACCGCTGGGGCATCCTGCCGCTTTGGCTGCTGTTGACCGCAACTGTTTGTTTTCGTTCGCCAATACCTATAGACGAAACTCGCTATCTCAGCGTGGCCTGGGAGATGTGGCTGCGCGGCGATTTTTTGGTGCCGTATCTGAATGGCCAAACCTATAGCCATAAACCGCCTTTGTTGTTCTGGTTGATTCAGGCTGGTTGGGGCGTGTTCGGCGTTAACGAGTGGTGGCCGAGTTTGGTAGGGCCGTTGGCGGCGCTAACAAATCTTTTGTTGACGCGAAAATTGGCGGAAAAACTCTGGCCGGAGCAGGCTACGGCCGCCTTGCTGGCGCCGTGGATTTTAATCGCGACCTTGCTGTGGACCTTGTTTGCCACATCTACCATGTTTGATGTCCTGCTGACTTGCTGGGTGCTGTTGGGAATGCTCGGCTTACTTGAAGTTGCGCAAGGCGCGGAGCGCAAAGGTTGGGTGCTGGTCGCTGCCGCGATGGGTTTGGGAATTCTAAGCAAAGGGCCGGTGGTTTTTTTGCATTTAATCCCCGCAACGGTCCTGGCGTTTGTCTGGGCGCCACGCCCTGTCGTCTATTCCCGTTGGTTCGGTGGTTTGTTCTTAGCGGTTTTGATCGGAGCGCTTATAGCGCTGCTCTGGGCGATTCCGGCCGCCATGGCCGGTGGCGAGGAATACGCCAATGCGATACTTTGGCATCAGACCGCCGATCGTACGGTAAGCACCAAAATCCATACCCGCTCATTATTCTGGTATCTGCCGTTTTTGCCGATGTTTTTGTTCCCTTGGGTTTTCTGGTCGCGTTTTTGGGGCAGTTTGCGCGGTAGCCGGTTTTTTAGCGATAGTGGCCTGCGCTTTTGTCTGGTATGGCTGGTATCTACTTTTGTGGTGTTTTCCTTGTTGCCCAGCAAGCAGATTCACTATTTGATTCCGATGTTACCGGCGTTCGCGTTGTTGGTAGCCAGGGTGGTGGTGGGAAATACCCAAAAGCCTAGGTTTAGTGGCGAATGGTTGTTGCCGGTTCTGTTCGGCGCAATCGGAATATTTTTAGTCTATCTGCCCAAGGTGCCCGGCTTGTCGAAATTGAATTGGGTGCAAACCGTACAGCCGACATGGGGCATAATCATATTGGTGATTGCTGTCGGTTTAGCTATGTGGGTTTGGATCAAACGCGGGTTGTCGATAGCGGCGGTGTCCACGGCCTTGGTAGCGGCGATCTTCGTCGGATTTATATTCTTCTTCCGCTATGCCGGTTCGGCATATAACCTGGCCCCCGCTGCGTTGCAGGTGAAAAACTATAACGAACAGCACATCCCCTATGTATATGTTGGCAATTACCAAGGGCAATTTAATTTCTTGGGGCGTTTAACCCAAGCTCTGCCGGTTTTGCCTGCGGAACGGCTTGCCGATTGGGCGGCGCAACATGCCGACGGCTATCTGATTTCCCTGGAAAAAGACAAGCCCAGCGAAGCCGTATATCTCCAGCAGCATCGGGAATATTGGTTGGTATTTCGGCACGCGGGTCAGGCGGCGGAAGTCAAGCCCCTATAAGTCGAGCGTGTACAAAATTCTTATTTGTGCATAAGCGTTTGATACAATTCACAACTTTTCAACTTTTACCAAGATATGAAGATTTCTGTAGTAGTCCCCGTTCACAATGAAACGGACAATGTCGAATTGCTGATCGAGGAAATCCACCGCGCGCTGGGCGATGGGGAGTCCTATGAAATGATTTTTGTTGACGACGGTAGTACCGATGATACCGGCGTTAAACTGCAACGCGCGATGCAGCAATATCCGACCCTACGAGTATTGACGCATCAACGCAGTTGCGGACAAAGCCGCGCCGTGCATACCGGAGTCTCTGCGGCGCGGTATCCGTGGATTGCTACCTTAGATGGCGACGGCCAGAACGACCCGGCGGATATACCCAATTTGGTTGCGGCCTGGCACGCACAAAACGACAGCCAATTGTGGATGTTGGCCGGCTTTCGCCATCAGCGCAACGATACCGGCTGGCGGAAGTTTTCCTCCAAATTCGCCAACGCTGTGCGGCAGTCTATTTTGCATGATGCCACGCCCGATACCGGTTGCGGCTTGAAGTTATTTCTGCGCGATAAGTTTTTGGCTTTGCCGTATTTCGATCATATCCATCGTTTTTTGCCGGCTTTAATCAGGATGGCGGGTGGGCATGTCATTTCCGTGAAAGTGAATCACAGATCCAGAAATTTTGGCACTTCGAAATACGGTACCTTGGATCGGGCATTGGTAGGCATTGTCGATTTGCTGGGGGTGGTTTGGTTGAAAAAACGCCATAGTCTGCCGGTCGTCAGCGAGATTGAACGTGTTTAATCGCTGGGTTCAACCCGTTTGTTAAGCCACGCATTTTAGGAGTCGTTAATATGGAAAATGGTATCGTTTATTTTTTTACTCATTTGGCGGATAAATGGCAGCACCATTTATCGATAATGGATTCGAACGACATCATTTGGCTCAGTATTGGGCTGGTGGGGCAGACGCTGTTCATGATGCGTTTTATCGTGCAGTGGATACACAGCGAGCGCCACCAGAAAAGTATGATTCCGGTCAGTTTCTGGTATTTCAGTTTGTCGGGTGGGGTTATCGTGTTGGCTTACGGTATCCACCGAGTCGATCCGGTGATTATCCTGGGCCAATTGCCGGGTACTTTTGTGTATGCCAGAAACTTGATGCTGATTCGCCGCGAACATCGCGACGCCTTGGCGGAAATGACCGAGCAAGATATGGGGACCTAAACGGCTTGGCCGCTTGGAAAAATGCGTAGCCCGTTTTTGCGCAAGGATTTTTCCGAACTATTGAAAACAGACCCGATTTTTACCCTAAACTATGGGCCGAGCAAATGGCGTTTTGGCGAGGTGTGCGATGAAGGTGTTGATTTTGATGGCGATGGTTCTGAGTTTTCACTCGGCAAGCGCGGAAGTATTTAAATGTATCGGCAAGGACGGTAAAACCGTTTATCAGGCCAAGCCTTGCCAATCCAGCGATAAAACCGTGCAGTTAGATATTCAAGCCAATGAAGCGCAAGAGGCGGCAGCCAAAGCCAGGCTGGAAGCGCTACAAAATGAACAGGAGGCCACCAAAGCAGTTAGGCAGGAAGCGGAAAGACGCGATGCGGTGCTGAAAAATCAAACCGAATCCACGAATGCGCTAAAGCAAAGCGCGATTGCGCAGCAGCAGCAAGTTGAAGCGGAGCAGCGGCAAGCGGCAGCGCTGGAAAGACAGGCACAGCAAAATAATAATCGGGTGCTGATCGTCGCACCTCCCTCCGCGTTACCCGTCATGCCGGCGCCGGTGACCACCGAAATTTTACGTTAGCTAGCCACGGGAACATCATGCTCTGGTTAAAAGCCTTACATTTGATTTTTATGGTGACCTGGTTTGCCGGTTTGTTTTATTTGCCTAGGCTATTTGTTTATCACGCGATGAGCGACGACAGCATTAGCAACGAGCGCTTCAAAGTGATGGAGCGCAAGTTGTACTACGGCATCATGACGCCCGGCATGATTTGCACCTTCATATTTGGCGTCTGGATGTTGGGCGATTACGCCTGGATGCTTTACTCTGGAAGCGGTTGGCTGCATCTAAAGCTGGCGCTATTGGGTCTACTGGTGGTTTACCATCTGGTTTGCGGCAAATGGCTGCTGGATTTTAAACATGATCGCAACCGGCGTTCGCACGTGTATTTTCGCTGGATCAACGAGATTCCGGTGTTGTTTTTATTCGCGATAGTGCTGCTTGCGGTAATTAAACCGTTCTAGTTAGTCACATCTTCCTTATGCCTGCTCGTTTCGCGGGCATGGTGGTTGCCCAGTTCAGCCAAGGTCCGTAGGCGTTCAGGCGTGCCTATGTCCATCCACAGGCCGGAAAATTTCTCGCCGCTAATCCTTTGAAGTTGCATCCCACGATTCAAAACCGGCTTTAGTTTTAACGGGGTCGCCGGGATGTTTTCGAATAGCTTGGGGTGATAAACGCCGATACCGCTGAAAGTCAATTTATCCGAGCCTTGTTCCGACAATAAACCACTGGTGTTCAGCGAAAAATCGCCTTCCGGATGATGCGACGGATTATTTATCATCACCAAATGAGCTAGGTCGATGGCTTTAGCCCGCAAGTTGGCTAAGGGATAATCGCAAACAATATCGGCGTTGAGTACCAGAAACGGCTTATCGCCCAGCAAAGGCAAAGCCTTGACAATGCCGCCGGCGGTTTCCAGTGCGGTGTCGCCTTCATCGGAATACGCAATCGATACGTTCCAGCGTTCGCCGTTTCCACAATAATCTTTAATCTGATTGCCTAAATGGGCGATATTGATGACGATTTCGCTAAAACCGGCGGCGGCCAGATTTTCTAGTGCGTATTCTATCAGTGTCTTCCCAGCTGCTTTCAGCAAGGGTTTGGGGGTGTGGTCGGTCAAAGGCCGCATTCTTTCGCCACGTCCGGCGGCTAAAATCATCGCTTTCATACGGATACTCGGTAAACCGGCAGGACTTGTTCGTGCAGAAACTGCCGCATCTCGGCGAACTCCGGATAGTCGTCGCAAACCTCGGAGATGTAAGCTAAGGTACGCGGGATGTCGGCCAGGTAATTGGATTTGCCGTCGCGCAGATGCAGCCTGGCGAAAATGCCGACTGCTTTTAGATGGCGTTGCATGCCCATCAAGTCGAACCAGCGTTTGAATTGATCGAAATCGGCTTGAATCAGTCCGGCCGTGCAAAGGCGTTGGTGATAATCTTTAGCCCAGTCGGTGACTCGCTGTTCCGGCCAGGCGATGTAACAGTCGCGCAGCAGTGAAACCAAATCGTAGCTGATAGGGCCTATCACCGCATCTTGAAAGTCGATAATGCCCGGTGAGTCGTGTTTCAGAAGCATCAGGTTTCGGGAATGGTAGTCGCGGTGCACACAGACTTGCGGCTGTTCAAGCGCCGAATCGATCAGAATCCTGTTGAGGTTTGTCGCGACTGTAGCGGGAATCGTAATGTCCAGCAGTTTTTCCAAAAACCATTCGTAAAAAATACCCAGTTCTCTTAGCAGAAGGGGGCTGTCGTAAGCAGGCAGGCCGCAATTGGCTGTGTTGACGCCGCTCTGTAGCTTTAGCAAGCTGTCCAAGGCTAGGCGATACAGTGCGTCGGCGTTATCCGTTTGCAGGCGGTCCAGGTAACTGGTCGAGCCTAAATCCTCCAGCAGCAGAAAGCCTTGCCGGCAATTTTGGGAAAAGATATTTGGTACGTGGATGTCGGTAGGCTTTAACAACCCGGCGATTCGCACGAACTGCTCGGTATTTTCCTTGTCCGGCGGCGCATCCATCGCAATATGGCAGCCGTCGCGGTGTTCGACTCTAAAATACCGTCTGAAACTGGCATCGCTGGAAGCCGGGGAAATTTGTTGAATATCAAGTGCGAGGTCGTTATTTAGCCAATCGACAAGCTCCGCCAAGCGGCGGTCCGAGCTGGAAACGTACATTTTTGTTAATTGCGGGTCAACCTAAGGTAAAATGCCGGGAAGCATTTTATTCGATTTCCATTCCGCTAAGTCAATTTAGCTGCATTCGCCAAGACATGAATTATCGGTTTTATACAATTTCTTCAGCATTATTGATTTTTACGGGCGCCGCCTCTGCTGCCAATAATGCGGCGTGGAATTGTGAACAAAACAAAAACGGCGAATGGACCTGTCTGAATCAAACGCCGGCAGGTAATGAGCCCGCGCAGCCGCAAGTCATTAAAGCTACCCCAACTGTCGAAGCAAAGCCCAAACCACCGGAAACCATCGCTCAGCCGCCGGCTATCCTACCCGTTACGCCCGCGCCGGTGCAACAAGCCGTGAAGCCGGTGCAAGAACCGGAAAAAGTCAACGTAATCGAGAAAGTGGTTGAGAAAGCTGCCGTCGAGCCGCAAAAACTGCGGGTTAAAGTCACAGAAAATCAAAAACCGGTGCTGGAAAAAGTCGAGCCCAAGACTGCGACGGCCGATGCCTCTTCCGGCAAAGTCCCTGGTTGGACTTGTAAAACCGGTGACGATAAGAGCGGTTGGAATTGTAATTTGGTGGGCGCGGATCCGAAGGGCGAAGCGCATGTGGTGGCCGATGGCGGTAGCAGTGAGGCGGCCAGTTCGTCATGGTTGACGCCTACCTTTGATCGTAGACAAGAACGGGACTTTCAAACGCTGCGTGCCGAATTCGATAGGGATCCGTGGCAGAGCTGCGAAGTATGGGGCGGCAAGAAACGCAAGATCAAGGCCACCTCCGCCGAAGTCCGCGATGCGGCTAGCACCGATATCAACGCCGATTTTTCGGAAGTGTTCGACGGCGAAGTGCTTAACTTTGCCGGTAACGTGGATATGGTGCGCGCCGATCAGCATTTGATCGCGGACAAGGCCAGTTACGATACGGTCGCCGAAACCTTGGACGCGCAAGGTAGCGTGTTATATAGCGAAGATCAGTTAGCGTTCTCCAGCGAAACTGCATCCTTGAGTCTTGGTAAAGACGAAGCGCGTTTGCGGAAGGCGCAATTTATCGTCGCGGAGGCGCCGTTTCGCGGCAATGCCGACGTGGTCTATCGCGAGAGTAAAGGTTTGTCGCGTTATAACGATGCCGCTTTCACCAGTTGCGCGCCGGGTAATCAAGATTGGATCGTGCATGCTTCGCGGATGAAGATTAACCGGGACAGCGGGCAAGGTTCGGCGAAAAACGCCTGGCTGGAGTTTAAAGGCGTTCCGGTGCTGTACACACCGTATATTTCGTTCCCTACCGACAATCGTCGCTTGTCGGGCTTGTTGGCGCCAACCTGGGGTAACACCCAGCGGAACGGTTTCGACTTTTCCGTCCCATTTTATTGGAATATTGCCCCCAACTTCGACGACATCGTTACGCCACGTTATATGACCAAGCGTGGCGAGCAATTGCGCAATAAGTTCCGCTATCTAACCGATATGTCCAGAGGTACGTTTGCCGCGGAATATATGCCCAACGATCAATTGGTCAACAAGGCCCGTTACTCTGCGAGTTGGAAAGATCAAACCAGCTTGTTGCCGGGTTTAAGTTCCTTGCTGGATTTGAACTATGTGTCGGACAAAACTTATTTCAACGATTTGAACAATGCCTTAGGGTTCCAAAATACCAGCTATCTGCCCAGCACCGCATTGCTGAGTTACGGTGGCGCTGTTGCCGGTACCGGTGTAGGTCTGTCTGTTGGCGCATACCATTATCAATCGGTGGATAAAACCATTCCCGATGCCGCCATGCCTTACGATATGCTGCCTCGCGTCAATTTCAACGTGGCCCGGGCGTTTGAAGGCTTGCCTGTCACGCTGGCGATGACTAACGAATTTACCCATTTTTACCACACCGATTTGGTCAACGGTCAGCGCGTTAATATCGCGCCGTCGCTCAGCTTGCCATTGGAAAGTAGCGCGGGTTACTTCATTCCCAGAATCACCGGTCAATACACGCAGTATCAATTAAGCAACCAAACTCTAGCCGGTCAACCCAGCAGTATCAGTCGTACTTTGCCGATTTTTTCGGTTAGCAGCGGCATGAATTTCGAAAAAGACCTTAACTTCGGTA
This sequence comes from Methylomonas methanica, assembly GCA_001644045.1. Classification (GTDB taxonomy): domain Bacteria; phylum Pseudomonadota; class Gammaproteobacteria; order Methylococcales; family Methylomonadaceae; genus Methylomonas; species Methylomonas methanica. Next base: position 73,719 of record LUUF01000085.1, read on the forward strand.
GTTCGCAGTATCTGCATACTTTAGAGCCGCAGGCTTTTTACCTGTATATCCCGCGCAAGGATCAAAGCAATATTCCGGTTTTCGATACCGCTTTGTACGATACCAACTTTTACAGCTTATTCAGGGAAAACCGTTTCGCTGGCGGGGATAGGGTTCAGGATGCCAATCAGGTCACCCTGGCAGCCGTTTCGCGGTTTATCGATTCCAATACCGGTTTGGAACCTTTAAAAGTCAGTCTGGGACAGATTATGTATTTCCAGGACAGAACGGTGACGATGCCAGGTCAGCCTATCGAAACCAGTAATACTTCCAACTTCGTCGGTGAACTGAGCGGCCAATTCAGTAAACATTGGTCGTATATGACCGGTACCCAGTGGGATCCGGAAGCTAACGGCTTCGCGCGCGGCCAGGTAGCATTAAAATACAATATGCAACCTAACCAGATTGTTAACCTTGGCTATCGTTACCGCCGTAATCCTCTGGATAGTTTGCAAACCATTTCCCAAACCGATGTATCGTTCCGTTTACCTTTATTCGGCGAATGGTACGGCTTCGGACGTTGGCAATATTCTTTGAATTTCGACAAAACCACGGAAAGTTTCATTGGCGTGGAGCGGGAAAACTGTTGCTGGCGCTTTCGGATCCTGGGGAGGCGCTTTATCAACGGTGCCAATACCGTCGCCTTTATCGATCCGAGTACCAAGCCGGAAACCGCTTTTTTCGTGCAGTTGGAGTTGAAAGGTCTATCCAGCTTCGGCGACAACGTCGATACTTTCCTGCAAACCAACCTGAAAGGCTACCGCAAAGCCAGCTATTTTGAGTAAGCAACGCATGATAAAAAAATGGTTAGTGAGTTTCTGTTTTCTACTGAGCGCTTATATCGGTCCGGGTCAGGCACAAGTATTGGACAGGATAGTGGCGGTGGTCGAAGAAGATGTGATTCTGGAGCGCGAACTGAATAACGAAGTCGCGGCGATCACCAATAAATTGAGCAGTAACAATGTGATGATCCCGCCCGAATTTGTCTTGCGGAAACAGGTGTTGGAACGCATGGTGGTCGACAAGTTGCAACGGCAGTTAGCGGCTAAATCGGGCGTACAGGTCAGCGATGAAATGCTCAGCGCTTCGGTCGCCGATATTGCCAGCCGCAATGGCTTGTCGGTGGAGAGTTTTCGTAACGAATTGTCCAAGCAAGGCATGGAATACAAAGCTTTCGAGGATAATCTGCGCAACGAAATTATCATCAACCAGTTACGTGGGCGGGAGATCGGTTCCAGGGTTAAGGTCACCGACGCTGAAGTGCTGCATTACATGGAAACCCAAAGCAAAGCCGGCCAGAGTAACTCCCAATATCATTTAGGGCATATTCTGATCGCGGTGTCGGAAGCGGCTTCGGCCACAGCGATTCAAAAGGCCAAGGACAAAGCCGATCAAGTTATCGCCGATTTACGCGGCGGCAAGGATTTCAAACAAGTCGCGGTTAGTGTCTCCGACGACGATAATGCCTTGAAGGGCGGCGACTTGGGTTGGCGCAGCATCGGGCAGATTCCGTCCCTGTTCTCGGAAATTGTTACGACGATGAATCAGGGTGATGTATCCGAAGCGATTCGCTCTCCTAGCGGTTTTCATATCATCAAGATGCTGGAAACCGAGGGCGCTGGTCAGCATATCGTTACCAAAACCAAAGTTCGCCACATTCTGATCAAGACCAATGAATTAGTGGACGATGCGGAAGCGCAAAAGCGTTTGCTGGCGCTCAGAGAGCGGATTAACGACGGCGACGACTTTGCCAACCTGGCGCGCGCGCATTCCGACGACAAAGGTTCCGCGATTAACGGTGGTTCGCTGGATTGGGTGGGTCCTGGGGCCTTGGTACCGCCTTTCGAGGAAGCGATGAACAAACTGGCGATCAACGAGATTAGCCAGCCGGTGCAAACCCAGTTCGGTTGGCACATGATCCAGGTGTTGGGCCGCGAAAACCAGGATAACAGCGAGCAATTCAAAAAAGACAAGATTCGCGAGGAAATCCGCAAGCGTAAAATCGAGGAAGAAACCGAATTATGGTTGCGGCGTTTACGCGACGAGGCGTTCGTGGAAATCGATCTGGACAGACTGTAAGGGAATATGAACGCTTTCTCAGTCGAAAGTCGTAAGGAAGACAAGTTTAAAAGACGCTTGCAGCGTATCGTTGTCGAGGAAGATCTGGCAATGCAGCGCGACTTGATCCAACGCGCCGCCGCCGAGCTGGATATAGATCTGCTTACTTGCGCCGCGGCCTTGGTTTATCTGAGTCAACCAAACTTGTATCCCGCACATAAACAACAGCCCAAGTTGTTGGTCTCCCTGCCGCAGAGTCGTGGTTCGCATCCGGGTTTCAAAATGGTGCGCTATCGCTTGGCCGTCGGTAGTCAACATCAGGTTAGCCGCGACGATATTCAATCAGTGTTGGTCGAAGAGTCCGGTGTGGATAAAAAGCGCATCGGACGGATCGACATTCGCGATACGCATACGCTGGTGGAGTTGCCGGATGGGATGCCGGCGGATATTTTTCAATTGTTGACGGAAGCGGCGATAGGGCCGCATCGGCTCAATATCAAACGCGTCAAGCCCAATAAGTTTAGGCAAACGGCGCGCATAGTCCAAGAAGAAGAGAGCTGATAGCTCGGATAGCGCTGTTCTATTGGCTGTTGCTACGCCTGCCTCGCCTGGATTCCGATAGATCAATCCGCGGATACTATTTCGTATCGCCATTAAAAGGGAATTATTCCTATAGGTATTGAGGGAAACGGAACTTAAAATCGTCGCTATCCGATACAAGTTTCCGATAACCAGACCTAGCCATGAAATTTACCTATACCAAGTCGCTTTACGCCATACCCATGGCTTTTATGATGAGCCAAGCCTTTGGGGCGGAGCAGACGGCTCCGGACGAACTCGCCGATGTCGAGGTGATTGAAACCACTCCGTTGGATGGTGTGGGTAAGACCAAGGACCAAATTCCCGCGCCCGTGCAAACGGCAACCGATAAGGACATCAGCAAAACCAATGCGGTGAATATAACCGATTTTATGAACCGCTCCATGGGGAGCGTGTTTGTTAACGATACCCAGGGTAACGGTTTTCAGCCAGACATCAACTATCGTGGTTTTACCGCTTCCCCATTGTTGGGTACTCCGCAAGGTATTTCGGTTTACATGGACGGTGTAAGGCTGAATCAGCCATTTGGCGATGTGGTGAGTTGGGATTTAATCCCCAAGTCCGCGATTAAGTCCATGACCATGATGCCGGGTTCCAACCCCTTATTCGGCCGCAACACCTTGGGTGGTGCGCTGTCGATGGAGACCAAGGACGGCAAAAGCAATCCCGGTACGTCGGTGCAAGGCTTGGGTGGTGCCTATGGCCGTCATGCGTTTGAATTCGAGCACGGCGGCTCTAACAAACAGGGCTTGAATTGGTTTGTGACCGGCAATTACTTCGGCGACGATGGCTGGCGCGACAGTTCGTCGACCACGGTTCGACAAATTTTTGGTAAAGCCGGTTGGGAAGGTGAACGTACCGATATTAAATTTACCACGGCGTTTAACGACAATGGCTTGTATGGCAACGGTTTGCAGGATTATCGGTTGCTAGATAAGGATTACAACAGCATTTATACCAAGCCGGACATTACCGAAAATCGCTCATTGTTTTTGAATCTGGAAGGTAAGCACCAGCTCAATAACAATATTGTGCTGGCGGGTAATACCTATTATCGCAATATCAAAACCGGGACTTATAACGGCGATATTAACGAAGGCGCGCTGGATCAGTCGGTTTATACCTTATCCGCAGCCGAGCGGACCGCGTTGACCAACGCCGGTATTGCCTATCCAAGCTCAGCTACGTCAAATGCGACGTCCTACACGCCTTTTCCCTACCTAAGATGCGTTGCTCAAGGTTTGCTCAACGACGAACCCGCTGAAAAATGCAATGGTTTGATCAATCGTACGACTACTCAACAGGAAAATTGGGGAGCTTCCGCGCAAGCAATAGTGACCGATAAGCTGTTTGGGTTAGATAACCAGTTTTTGTTCGGCGGTGTTTACGATCAAAGCGTGACAGGATTTAAGCAATCGACCCAGCTCGGCTATCTTAATGCCGACCGCAGCGTGACCGGAATTCCGTCGTACGCGGATGGGGTTACCGGCGGCGATGTGGACGGTGTACCGTTCGACAACCAGGTGTCGTTAAGCGGCGATATTCTCACCTGGAGTTTCTTCACCGAAGACACTTTTTCGCCGACTAAAAATCTGCATATCACAGCATCCGGCCGCTACAACTATACGTCCATCAGCAATCATGACCAAATAGTGACTAGTGGCAGTGAGTCGTTGACCGGCAAACACGCGTTCGACCGTTTCAATCCTGCGGTCGGTTTGACCTATAACCCGATCAAAGAAATTGGTTTCTATGCCGGCTATAACGAAGGCAGTCGGGCGCCGACCAGTATCGAGCTGGGCTGCGCCAACCCCGATCAACCGTGTAAATTACCCAACGCCATGGCTGGTGATCCGCCACTTAAACAAGTCATCACCGAAAACTGGGAGGTTGGTTTCCGTGGTCAGTTGCCCGGCAAAGTGGATTGGAACTTGGGTTATTTTCATATCGAGAACAAAAACGACATTATGTTTGTCGCCGATGAACAAGCGGGTTTTGGTTATTTCAAAAACTTCGGCAAAACCCGGCGCCAAGGCATAGAAGTCAGCCTGGACCGTAAGGTGGAAGACTGGAGCGTGGGTGCCAACTATACCTATCTGGACGCGACTTATCAGTCTAATGAAACCGTTAACGGGCAGGGCAACAGTACCGGCAGTCTGGGTGCCGGCGTAGAAGGCAGTACCATAGACGTGCGGCCGGGCAATCGCATACCGTTAACACCGCAACATATGTTTAAAACCTATGTGGATTATCAAATAACAAAAGATTGGGGTACGAATCTTAATATCATGGGCTTTTCCGAGTCGTTTGTACGCGGCAACGAGAACAATGCGCATCAAGCCAATGGTCGTACGGCTTTGGGCTCGGGCGTGGTGCCTGGCTATGTGGTGGTCAATTATGGCGTGCGGTTTACCCCGAGCTTTGTCCGCGGATTGCATATCTTCGGCCAAGTGAACAACATTTTGGATGAGCAATATTCTACCGGCGGTCAATTGGGGCCGGCGGGATTGGATGCCAACGGTAACTTTACCGCTCGGACATTGGGTGCCAATCAACCCGTGCCGCAAACCACTTTTTATTCGCCCGGTGCGCCGCGTACTTGGTGGTTGGGCTTGCGCTATTCCTTTTAGGCGCTATTCGTAGCCTTCACGGCATTCCAAACTAATCCAAGGCGACAGCCGGAATCGTACTCGAGACGATCCGGCTTTTCTATGTGCCTTCAGTCAGCGGAAGATCGGTGTCGAATTTTGGGAAGGAGCCGACAGCCAGTACTCGTTATCGGTGCGGTAAATTGCAGTGAATGCACAATATTTAAGTCATCCGGTTAAGCGGACGCGGTAAAATACGCAGTCACGCCGTTTTGCGGCAAGCCCAGTTAATTGCCATAGCGACTATGACTATTCAATATATCAACCGTCCGGATCAACTCGATAGCCTTTGCCAACTAATCAGCCAGGAGCCATGGATAGCCCTGGACACCGAATTCCTCCGCGAAAAAACCTATTACCCCAAGTTCTGTTTGCTGCAAATTGCCGCGCCCGGTTGGGTGGCTTGTGTTGATCCCTTGGCTATTGCCGATTTAACACCATTGTTAGAGGCGATTTACAATCCCAATATTGTCAAAGTGTTGCATTCCTGCCGGCAGGATCTGGAAATTTTTTACCAGATTACCGGCAAAATTCCCGGTCCGATTTTCGACACTCAAATTGCCGCGCCGCTGTTGGGTTTTCAGGAGAATCCCGGTTATGCGATGTTGGTGTCCAGCTTTCTGAATGTTAATCTCAGCAAGGCGCATACCCGCACCGATTGGTCGGAACGACCCTTGAGTGAGGACCAAATTCAGTATGCCGCCGACGATGTAATTTACCTGTGCAAGATTTACAAGATCATGTGCGAACAACTCGATAAACTGGGTCGCTCAAACTGGTTGGAGAGCGATTTTGCCTTGTTGAACGATCCGGAGCTGTACCAGCTGTCGCCGGAAAATGCCTGGTTGAAGATTCGGGGCAAAAACAAGCTGACCGGCAAGCAATTGTCCATCATGCAAAGTCTGACCGAATGGCGCGAGCGCACCGCGCAGCAAGAAAACAAACCCCGCAGCTGGTTGCTGCAGGACGATTTGCTGCTGGAGTTGGGTAAACTGCAGCCGGTGACATTGACCGATTTGGCCAAGATTCGCAATATCAACGACCGTACCGTCAATCGCTACGGCAAAGTGATTTGCGAATTAATCGATAGCGCCAAACAACGTCCGCCCAAACCCTTGGCCGAAAAAGATCAAGCCGGCAAGAAGACCCAACAGCATGAAGCGATACTGGATGTGCTGAGCGCGGTGGTCAGAATCCGTGCCGAGGAAAACTCCCTGAATCCCATCATATTGGCTACCCGCAAGGATCTGGAACAATTACTGTCCGGCGATGAGGATTGCTTGCTGCTGCACGGCTGGCGCTACAACATGGCAGGCCGCGAATTACAGGGCTTGTTGCGCGGAGACTTTACTTTGAGCTTGAAGCCGGATGGCGTGGTGATCAGTGTTGCCTAGGCCATGCCGGAATAAGAAAGTAAATTCTTAGGCGGTAGGGGGGGCTGGCTAACTCGATTTGCCGAATTGCTGATCAAACAATTCTGCCGGTAGCGGTTTGGCAAACAAATAACCCTGACCGTAATCGCAGCCGATAGAGGTCAGCAAATCGCGTTGTTGTGCCGTTTCCACGCCTTCAGCGATTACCTTTAAGCCTAATTTATGCGCCATCACGATGATGGCTTCGCAGAGCACGAAGTCGTTCGAATCCTCCGATAAATTGCGGACGAACGACTGGTCTATCTTCAAATAATCGATGTCGAATTTTTTCAGATAAGACAGTGCGGAATAGCCGGTGCCGAAGTCGTCTATCGCCACTTGCATGCCGGCATCGCGGAATGCCATTAAGTGATTATGCACGACGAGGTTGGCGTCCAAGAGCAGGCCTTCGGTAATCTCCACCACAATACTTTGGCCGGACAATCCTAGTCGATTCAGATAGGCAAACCAGTCTTCGGGGGCGTGCTCGAGGCTTTGAAATTGCACCGGTGATTTGTTGACGCTGATTTGGAATTCGGGATGGATATTGCTTCGCCAGGTTTGCACTTGTTTCGCCGCCGATTCAAATACCCAATCGCCGATTTCTCTGATTAGACCGGTTTCTTCCGCCAGCGGTATGAATTCGGCCGGGCTGATCAAACCACGCCGCGGATGCTGCCAGCGCAGCAGCGCTTCCGCTTTGTGGACGTCGCCGCTCAGCAAATCGACAATCGGTTGATAGCAGAGCGCAAATTGATTATCGGGCAGCGCGTTGCGTAAGTCGCCGAGCAGCGCCGCGCGAGCTTCCAGTGCATCCTGTAAGGCTTTGGTAAAGAAGCGGTAGCTGTTGCGGCCCTGGTTTTTGGCGGCGTACATGGCCTGGTCGGCGTTCTTTAGCAGTTGGCTTAAATCGGTGCTGTCGTTCGGATAGAACGTGATGCCGATACTTGCCGAGACATAAGCCAGTTCTCCATCCAGCCTGAAGGGCGCACTAAGTTTTTGCAGCAGATTTTTGGCAATCGGTTCGGAACGTTCGATGCTGTCCAACTCGCTCAAGATAATCGTGAATTCGTCGCCTCCCAAGCGGGCAACGGTATCCGATTCACGCACACAGGTCTGTAAGCGCCGCGCGGTTTCCTTGAGTAAGTTGTCCCCTATGTCATGGCCTAGCGTATCGTTAATTTCCTTGAAGCGGTCCAGGTCGATAAACAACAACGCAAATATCTGTCCCATCCGGTGGGCTTTCTTGATTTCCTGTTCCAGCCGGTCGCGAAACATGCGCCGATTAGGCAGGCCGGTGAGTGGGTCGAAGTTGGCTTGTCGCCAGATCTGTTCCTCGGACTGCTTGCGTAGAGTGATGTCGGAAAATAATGCAACCCGGCGTTGCGGCTTGCCTTCGGCATTATAAATGGTGTTGATAGCCAATTCCTCGACAAACAGGCGACCGTCTTTGCAGCGATTTTTTATTTCCCCGCGCCAGACGCCGGTAGTATCCAACGCGGTCCATAGCTCCTGGTAGAAAGCCGCATCGTGTTCGCCGGAGCTAAGGATGTGCGGGTTTTTGCCGACAACATCCTCCGCCGTATAGCCGGTCATCGTGGTAAAAGCGGGGTTGACGCTGAGGATGGTGTTATCGCTATTTACCACTATCATCGCTTCGCTGCTGTTGTGGTAAACCAGGGCCGCCAATCTCAGGTTTTCTTCGGTTTTGCGCAAGTCGCTGATGTCGCGGGCAAAGCCTACTGTACCCAGCAACTGGCCTTGTTCATCCATCACCGGCGCTTTATAGGTCTCGAACCATTTGCGTACGCCGCGATCGACAATTTCTTCTTCGACGATCAATTTATCGCGCGAAGCCAGCACGCGGCGGTCATCGGCGAGATAACTTTCGGCCAGTTCCGGAACAGCAATATCGAAATCGTTTTTGCCGACCAACGCTTCCGGATTTTTGGCGGAAAATACGTTAGCAAATTCCTGGTTAACCGCCAGCAATCGGCTTTCGGTATCTTTTAGCCATATCGCATGCGGAATGTTATCCAGCAATGCCCGCTGATAATATTCTTTCTGTTGCAATGCTTGTTCCGCGCGATGTTGATTACTCACATCGCGAAAACTCCATACCCGGCCAACAATGTTGTCGGCGATGTACTGCGGCTTTGAATAGCGTTCAAAAATTCGGCCATCGATAAATTCGATCAGGTCGTAACTTTCTTGATCCGGGTGATTGTAGAGTGTCTGGACTTTATCGAAAAACTCGTCGGGGTTTTTAGCTGCTTAACGGCTAAATGCAAAAGCGTTGTATCGTCTTTATCTTCTCCAACCGCCGTGTTGGGTAACTGCCAAAGGTCAAAAAAACGCTGATTGTAACTGACTATCTGGCGTTGGAGGCTGACGACCAGAATGCCGTCGGCCGTGGCCTCCAATGTGGCCATTAGCAACGACACGGATTGGGCTAATGCGTCTTCTCGGGCTTTATTCTCGCTAATATCTTCGTAGATGCCCAAAACTCCGATTGTTTCATGCTCGGAATTGCGCAAGGGTATCTTCGAGGTACGCAGCCAAATGGTATTGCCGTCAGGCGTGGATTGGGGTTCTTCGTAAGCCAGTTTGCCCACACCCGATACTATGACCTGGCGATCATCGGCTTGGTAGATGGCGGCTTGTTCTCGCCAATTCAGTTGATTATCGTCCTTGCCGATTAAATCTCTGGAGCTGGGTTGTCCTGCATCGCTTGCAAATAGCGCATTGCAGCCTAAATAACGTGAATCCCGATCTTTCCAGAATACGCGTATCGGCAAGGTTTCCAGAACGGTTTGCAGCAACTGGTTGGATTCTAGGACAGCTTTTTCGGATTTTTTCAACTCGGTAATGTCATGCAGGCTCACGAGATGTGTGTCGGCAAATGAAACCCCTAGCGGATGAGCGCTGACTAGCGCTATTCGCGTTTCGCCATTTTTGCAGCGGACGGAAATCTCCATGGCTTCGAACTGGTGGTCTTCGGAAAGCTTTGCCGCTGCGAGCCGTTGTTGCCAAGTCTCCGCGACCCAATTCCGATAGACTGGTTCGGGATAAGCAAGAAGCCACCAGTCAGCCAAAGTAGGGATGTCGGCCAGGGTGTAACCAAAGATTTTGATGAAGGCGGGACTGAGCAACAGAATATTTTGCTGGTCATCGTTCAAAGCCAGGGGCGTGGGGGACGTATCAATAATTGCTTTAAGCCGACGTTCGCTTTCCAGTAAACCCTGAGCTACCTGACGATTTTTATGCACAGTTAAAGCCAGAATGACGCTGCAGGACGACAGGATGGCCATGTACATCCAGAAGTTAAACAGATCGCTTTCTTCCAGATCGTAAGCGAAGCGGCCTATGTGATGAGCGGCACCATACAGGGCCTGGAAGGCTGTAATCGCAAGTGCGAGGGCGACACCATGGCGACCGAAGCGCATAGCACCCCAGAATATGAAGAAAAAAGTCCAATAGGGAAGCGGCGTAAAGCTTAGTTGCGTTACAAACCAATCGAAAAATAATACTTGGCCGCTGAGGATAGTAAAGCCCACAAAAAGCAACGTTTCCGGCAAACGGTTTATGCGGAACCAGTTATTGGGCCAGTCATGCCAAATCAGTAACAGGGGGGTGGTGAAGATAATACCGAACAGATCAGCCATCCACCAATGTAGCGCTGTTTCCGCAACGTGCTCTGTTGCAACAAACCCTGCCAGCCATAACGACCAAGGTCCGATGCCGGCACTAAGCACTGAACAAATTATGCCGATTAGCGCCAGCCAGAGGAAATGCTGAGGTTCCGACAGGCTTACAGAGAAGCGTGGATTGCGCTTTAGCAAGTAGGCGGCACAGACCGATTCCAACGTATTGCCAACAGCTATACTCGCCGAAAGCAATAGCGGGTCATCAACCATTAAGCCGGCGGCGAATGCCCCGATGAATATTCCCGGCCAATAACGCAACCCCTTTTGTAGCAATACCGCCAAGCCCAGTCCGCCGGAAAACCAGATCAAGGTGACGTTACCCGACGCGGAAAAATAATTCAGTACGACTTTAGCCAATAAACCGTAAAACCCGGCTAGGCCGAGTATCCCCGGCAAGTCTTGCCAACGGTAATTTAGAGATGGCATTAAGCGTTTCAAAACTGGATAGAGGCTTAGAATTGGGGAAGCAAACCCGCGATAAGCAAGCTTTCGTAGGCTTTATAAGCGGCTACTGCCGATAAAATCAGGAAAAACACGCCACTGGCTTTATGCAGCAGCGACAAGGGGATTTTTTGCAACACAGTGCGTCCGGCCAGCACGCCGAGCGCGGAGGTAAAGGCCAGCGCCAGTGTCGAGCCTAGCCAGACGGCAAGCGGTTGCGCGGTACTGCTAAAAGCCACGACGGCCAATTGGGTTTTATCGCCAAATTCGGCTACGGTAATCAGCAGAAAGGTAGTAAAAAAAATACCGTGGCCGCTTTTCTCCACCACTTCCTCGTCATCGTCCGCATCGTCGTGGTTGAGTAACGCATGCAAACCGAAGGCGGCGAATAGCACGGCTACGGTAGCCGCGACTATATACTCCGGCAACCACTTAGCGATTGCCGCGCCAAAAACCACGGCCAGAGTGTTCAGTAGCGCAAAGGCGGCGATTGCCCCCCACAGCACGGGAGTCGGCCTGTGCCGGGAGGCCAGCGTCATGCATACCAATTGGCTTTTATCGCCGATTTCCGCGGCGGCTATCAACGCGAAGCTGGTACCGCCGGTCGCTAGCAGCTCCGTATAATTGAACGAACTTATTTGGGTGATTAGTTGCGCGAGGTATTCCATTCTGCATCGAGGTGTTTGATCAGAAGAAAAAGGCAGAAGGCTCTTGCCTTGTGCCTTTTGGATAGCGTGCTTCGTATAAGCGGTCTCTAGGTCAGTATTTTGTCCAGAATCATCATGATGATGAAACCGAGCATCAAGGAAAATGTAGCGACGCGCGAGCGGCCCTTGGAGTGAGTTTCCGGAATGATTTCCTCGCTGATGACGAACAACATCGCGCCGGCCGCAAAACCCATCGCGATAGGTAATATCGAAGCAAATACCGTGACCATGGTAATGCCCAGCAGGCCGCCAACCGGTTCCACCAATCCCGTCAACGTGGCGATAGCGACGGCTTTCCATTTGTTGTAACCCAAACCAACCAAGGGCAGGGCCACCGCCAGGCCTTCCGGCAAGTTTTGTAAGGCGATCGCGATAGATAGCACCAGGCCATTTTTCATATCGCCGGAGCCAAAACTAACGCCCACGGACATGCCTTCCGGGAAGTTGTGGATGGTGATGGCGATGATGAATAAAGAGATTTTTTGCAGCGAATCCAAGGAATGGTCGCTGACCGAATCAAAATGCAGATGCGGCAAACGACTGTCGGCAAAATGCAAAAACAGCGCGCCGATCAGCATGCCGGCCGACACGATCCATAAGCCTTTGCCGGGCCAGATTTGTTCGCCGTAATCCAGGCCGGGCACCAATAAGGAAAACGCGGTGGCCGCCAACATCACGCCCGCCGCGGCGCCCAGCAAACCGTTGAATAGTCGGTCGGAAATGTCTTTAAAGAACAGGGCCGGCAAGGCGCCGATGCCGGTAGCCAATCCAGCCAGGACGCTGGCCAGAAAGCCGATCACCACTACTTTATCGAAAATAGCGTACAGGCTGCCGAATACCAGGATTTGCGAGAGCAAAAATAAACCGATAAACACACCCCAACGCTGCAATAGCGGCAAGGTCATCACATGCAGGTATTGGGGATGGGCTTGCAAGCGAAGATAGTAATCTTCGAGCGTTTTTTGAATATTCAGCATATTTTTACCTTTATTGTTCTTGTGGCTAAAGCCGGGATTATACTGAATTCATCCGAATAGCCGATTTTTACCCGCAATGTTTGCGAAGAGGGTACCCGTCAACGCCGGAGGATGCTAAGTTTTTGCACGGAAAACGCGGTGCGGTTCACAGCCGGCGCATTGGATTTGTAAAAGGGCTTTCGGTTGTATCCATGACGGGTTTCGATTTACAGTGCGAGTTTCGGCGGCCATGATGCAGACTGGTCCGGTGTTTCGAAGTTTTTCAGGAGTTCGACAGAATGAAGGTTTTGCACGGTTTTACAGTGGTTAGCGTTATCGCAATCATCAGCGCTTGCGCACCGGTCCAACAGCAGTTTTCAGATCAGACTTTCGCCTTGGGCGGGTCGCAGGCCGGCTATGGCGCTACCAATCCTATCGCCGGAGCGGTGGGCCAAGCTAATGAACTTGGATTGATCAATATCCTGGTCGGACAGTTGGGCATCAGTCCTCAGCAGGCGCTGGGCGGTGTAGGTTCAATTTTTTCCGCGGCGCAGCAGCGCATGAGTCCCGGCGACTTTTCCCAATTGAGTACTACCGTGCCGGATATGGACCGCTACTTGTCCTCCGTGCCGCAACAGGTTGCCGGAGCAGGTTCGCAATCTTTGCTAGGCGCAGCGGGTGGATTAATGGGCGGGCAGCTCGGCAATTTGGCTAATTTAGCCGGATCGTTTCAATCCTTGGGCATGAATCCGTCCATGGTCAGCCAGTTTGTGCCGGTCGTTTTGCAATACGTGCAAGACCAAAGCGGTGCCGGCGCTATGAGTTTGCTTCAGCACGCTTTATATTGATCCTTGTGACTATTCAGCGAGCCGCAAAAGCCGGCAAATTGCCAAAAGTTTGCTCCCTCTGCTGATGGAGAGGGGCGTTTATGCCGCACGCAGGATAGCTGCGATTCCCTTTGACCTTTATGGCTTGAGTCCGGCTAAATTCGCTTGGACTTCAGCCTAATTTTTACAACGACAGACTAAAAAATCATGGAAATATTATTGATTGGCGCAGTGCTGATGATCTTCGCCATTTTGCTATCCGCATGGCTGATGACTTTTGCGAAATGGTTTCCGATAAAAGGCATAGACGGCGAATTTTTGAAGGACTACAAAACCCTGATCAGGGCTCATGTGGACTTTGCATTGATGGCACTGTTTTGCCTGGGTTTTTACGGCGCGAAAGTGCCGTTGCCGGAGGCGGCTTGCTGGTTGGTCGTGATAGGCGGTCTTACCAATCCCGGCGTGTTTGTCGTCGCGGCATTCGATCCGGATTTTTGGTCCAAGCCGATATGGCGGATTTATTCGGCTTTGAGTTTTGTGGTGACCACGCTGGGCTTTGGCTGGATCGGCATCACCTTGTTGCAATATGCTTGGTAAATCGGCTGGCTATGGAACCGACTATTAAAAAACCCGCCCAAGGCTTTACAATTCTACGTTTTTGTTTTCAGGTTAAAAAATGACTGCTGCCTTACCCATACATGATTATGCCTTGCTCGATGATGCCGAATGCGATGCCCGTATCGTTGCCGCCAAAGCCAAACTAGGCAAACGCTGTATCGTGCTTGGACATCATTACCAACGCGATGAAGTGTTCAAACACGCGGATATTTATGGCGATTCTTTAAAGTTGTCTCGGGAAGCGGCGCAATCCGAAGCCGAATACATCGTATTTTGCGGCGTGCATTTCATGGCGGAAGTGGCGGACATTTTGTCGCGGCCGGAGCAAATTGCAATCTTGCCGGATTTGGCTGCCGGATGCTCGATGGCGGACATGGCCAACAAAGTCAAAGTCCAGCAATGTTGGGACGAGTTGGCGAAAATCATTGACGTGGAAAACACCGTGACGCCAGTGACTTACATCAATTCCGCAGCCGATTTAAAGGCCTTTTGCGGCCAACACGACGGTATCGTTTGTACGTCGTCGAATGCGCAGAAAATTCTGAACTGGAGTTTTGCCAAACGCGAGAAAGTATTGTTCTTCCCCGATCAGCATTTGGGGCGCAATACCGGTTATCGGATGGGCATTCCGCTTGAACAGATGGTGACTTGGGATTTCAACAAGCCGCAAGGCGGATTGACCGAGCAGCAAATTCGCGATGCCAAGATTATTCTCTGGAAGGGCTATTGTTCGGTACACCAGGCGTTTCAACCGGAGCAGATTGATGCGTTCAAGGAAAAGCACCCGGAAACCATCGTGATTTCTCATCCGGAAGCCTGCTTCGAAGTCTGTGAAAAATCCGATTTCATCGGCTCCACCGAAATGATCCTGAAAATCGTCCGCGAAGCCGACCCCAACACTCGCTGGCTGGTGGCGACGGAATTGAATCTGGTGAATCGTTTGAATCAGGAATGTAAAGCCCAAGGTAAAAGCGTGCATTTCATGGCGCCAACGTTAAGCATGTGCTCGACGATGTTCCGCACCGACCCGCAGCATCTGGCTTGGGTGCTGGAAAATCTGGCGGCTGGGCATGTAGTCAACCAGGTCTCCGTACCGGCCGAGCAGGCGGCGCTGGCGAAAAAATCGCTGGATAATATGCTATTGGCATCGTAACGCGGCCTAAACTTATGCCTGTTGGCAGTGCGGACGAGTATCGAGCGAGTTTTGGTAAAGGCATAGCCTGCCATTCTAATTCGCCGGCTCGGCTGTGAGCACGCATCCAAATTTCAAGGCAATCAATGCCTAGGCTTTCCCCAATCCATTTGTAATAGTTCGGCTAAGGATCGTTGGAAGACGGCTTCGGCCTGTTTGGCGGCGATAATCTTTGCATTAAGCTCGTCTCTATCTGTTTTGAGTTGCAGCAATTCGGCCTCGGCCACGCCATGTTCCGGTTTGGCGCAGGCGATAAATTTATCAATCCAAGCCAGAAATTCTTCATCCTCTGATGGGAAAAATTCAAAGTCAGACATAGTGCAGTCCTCGGAAACTTAAATGGGGGGAGGATGAATGTGCCGGCATTTCCCGTCAATGACAAAAACTGCCTGAGGGATAGCCAGGTTTTACGTAATACCTCCTCTCCGGGGAGCGGAGGGCGTTTACGATCCGTCACGGACGGAGATGGATATTTATCCCGTTTGCCCGGATTGTGCTTTATGCAATGCCACAAAATCTGTGATGGAAAGACTGCCGATAGGATTGGCGTCGTCGTCCAGGATTTCGTACAGCACGCCTGTGCCGCCGCGGATGCTGAATAACAGGATGACGTCGATCTCGCCGCCGCCTTCCCGGTGCGGCTCGTCGCTGGCCGGGCTGAGGGTATAGCTGCCGACCGGCCTGATTTCCTTCAATGCGCCGTCGGCATGATAAATTCTGTGTTCGCCTTGAACCACGAAAATATGGTTCGGGGCTTTGTGTCGGTGCAATACGATTTGTTGGCCGGCAGCGAATTTGAACAAGACGTCGATAATGTTTGAATCGGTGTCGATGTTCAGGATGAAATACTGTAAATGCTGGAATCCGTCCAGGATTTGCCAATCGATACGGCGGTCGTCGAAAAGATATGCGTTCATCGCGATGTTCTCTGGCTGATAGTGGGTGGGTGTCGGACCTTCGGGCCGCAACGTTACTTGCCGCGCTGATGCTTGAGTGCTCATTACCGCGGACTGTCGCAGCTTAAGCGAGTCTGACGCCCAGGTAAGCTGATATTTGCCCGAAAATGGCGGGTAAATTGCCCGCGACTACGTTAGGGCCGAGCCGAGTGGCCGAAATCAAAGACGGTTCGGTTGGTCAATCACGCCAACGCGGCACGGTAAGCTATAACTGCATAGGGTTTGGTTGGTGCCGGCTATTTGCTGTAGCATTCAAGCATGAACCGGCTGTCCGTATACGGCGGCTTCCTGAAATAGAGCGCCCGAAGCTTGGCGCAACTCAACATCGCAAATTATGAAACAGTCGGATATGAGCATTGATGCTCGCAAACAGGAATTGGCTCTTTACTTGGATAAGCAGCCTTACATCACCGAATTGGACGGCATAACCCTGAAGATTGCCAAAAATGTTTTTCCTTCCGATTTCGGACTAACCAGCTCTTTTTTCGGGAATTTCATTCTGCAACAACCGCCCGCCGAAACGGCTCTGGATATGGGCTGCGGCAGCGGCTATTTTGCGTTTTTATTAAAAAAGATAGGCTGCGAAAGTGTGATGGGTGTGGATTTTAATCGGGATGCGGTGCATTGCACCCTGGAAAATACGCACTTGAATCCCGAGTTGGCACCTATCGATTTTCTGCATAGCGATTTATTTGCCGATGTGCCGCATGCGCTATTCGACCTGATCGTTTTTAATTTTAATTATTATCCATCCGACGGCAAGTTTGGCCTTAACGAAGACGGCGGGCGCGACATATTGAAACGGTTTTTCCATCAAGTTAAAGACTATATTACCGAACATACGCGGATTTATATTCCCTATTCGGAATTTGTCGGCGAGGCGCACGATCCGAAAAACATTGGTCCGGATTTCGGTTTTTCGGTCACCGTTGAAGAAAGCACTGTTAACCATGTCGGTGCGCATTACATTTATAAAGTCATGAAGGCATAGCTGGCTGTCCGGAAACTCTATGTACATCGTGGCTTTATGGGGTACGGTGAATGGAGAATTCGCTACCCTTACGCTCCCGTCGAGTAACGGTAAGTAAGTGATAGTAAATTTATCGGCCGCCGCGCTGCCTAGCTGCTTTCTTGGCGGCTTTTTGCTCGCGGATTGCGGCCAATTCCACCATTTCCGCTTCTACCATCTCTGGAGTTTCCAGGGTGATTTGACCCAGCGTGCCGGCGCGCAGCTCGTTCAAAATAAGTTTGGCGGCCTTATCCAGTTCGACGATGCCGCCGCTACGCAGGCAGCCGCGCTTGGCGCCGATGGCTTGCAGCAATGCCATTGCCTCGTTGGGCAGGTCTGTCAGCCGGTAACGGGTTTTTAGATTCTCGGGATAGGCTTTGCTCAGGTATTCCAGGGCATACAGTGCGATGTCGTCGTGTTGAAACGCGGTGTCTTTGATAGCGCCGGTCACCGCCAGCCGGTAACCGCTGTGGCGGTTTTCCACGTTGGGCCAGAGTACGCCGGGGGTGTCGGATAATACGATGTTATTGCCCAAATTGATGCGTTGTTGTTGTTTGGTGACGGCAGGTTCGTTGCCGGTTTTGGCGATGGTGCGGCCGGCTAGTACATTGATAATCGTAGATTTGCCGACATTGGGGATGCCCATAATCATGGTGCGGATTATCTTGTTGGCGGCGGTTTTCTCCGGCAGCATCTTCGCGCACAAGTCGATAATCTGTTTGATTTTTTCCGGTTGATGGGTGGTGACGGCCAGCGTTTTTACTGCCTGTTCCCGTTCCAGATAGGTTTGCCATTGTTTGGTCAGTTCGGGATCTGCCAAGTCTGTTTTGCTGAGTACGCGGATGGTGGGTTTGTCGCCGCGCAGGCTGGCCAGCATGGGATTTTGGCTGCTATAAGGAATGCGGGCATCGAGAATTTCGATCAGCAAATCGATGTCGGGCAAGGCGTGTTTGATCTCCTTGCTGGCCTTGTGCATGTGGCCGGGGTACCATTGAATTTGCATGTATTGCATCTCTATAAAAGCGGGAACAAGTCGCTATTGTACAGTACTGGGGTTCAGTCATTTTTCTGCAACACACAGGGAAATGGGCTGCGAGAGATTCATAAAGCCTTCCGTGACGTTGGCTTTTGTTGATTTATTGGCAATTTGGAATGCTCAAGCGCGTGGCGACGGTAGACGTAGATTGCTGGTTTTTGCTACAATCCAGTCTATTTTTGGTGCTTTCGGCACATCTCGACGCAAGTCTTTCACACTCATCCCGGAGAAAACTCTATGGCAATTAAAGTTGCAATTAACGGTTATGGTCGTATCGGTCGCAATGTCATGCGCGCTTTGTACGAATCAGGTCGCACCAACGAAATCCAAGTTGTTGCTATCAACGATTTGGGCGATTCCAAAACCAACGCACACTTGACCAAATACGACACCGTACACGGTAAATTCCCGTTTGATGTGTCTGTTGACGGCGATTACATTGTGATCAACGGCGACAAAATTCGCGTATTTGCTGAGAGAGATCCCGCTAAACTGCCTTGGGCTGAGTTGGGCATTGATGTTGTGCACGAGTGCACCGGTTTCTTCACCAGCAAAGCCAAAGCGTCCGCGCATATTACTGCCGGCGCCAAAAAAGTCATTATCTCCGCGCCTGGCGGCAATGATGTCGATGCAACGATCGTTTATGGCGTTAACCACCAAACCTTGAAAGCATCCGACACCGTTATCTCCAATGCTTCTTGCACCACCAACTGCTTGGCGCCTTTGGTTAAACCTTTGATGGACACCATCGGTGTCGATCACGGTTTGATGACCACCATTCACTCATACACTAACGACCAAGTGTTGACCGACGTGTATCACAGCGACTTGCACCGCGCACGTTCAGCTACGCAATCCATGATCCCAACCAAAACCGGTGCGGCTGCGGCTGTGGGTTTGGTGTTGCCGGAAATGAAAGGCAAACTGGATGGGTTTGCAATGCGCGTACCAACCATCAACGTGTCTGTTGTGGATTTGTGCTTCCAAGCATCACGCAACACCACTAAAGAAGAAATCGACGGCATTTTGCGTGAAGCGGCTGCCGGTCCATTGAAAGGCATTTTGGCGATCAACGACGAGCCATTGGTGTCCATGGACTTCAACCACAACCCACATTCTTCAATCTACGAAGCAGGCCTGACCAAAGTCACCGGCGGCAACTTCGTGAAAGTCCTGTCCTGGTACGACAACGAATGGGGTTTCTCAAACCGTATGCTCGATACCACGGTTGCTTTGTTCAACGCTAAATAAGGGTTTACATGCTGTTACGAAGAACGAAAATCCTGGCTACGCTGGGACCTGCCACGGACAAGCCCGGTGTACTTGAAGAGCTGTTCGAGGCTGGAATTGATGTGGTAAGGCTTAATTTCTCGCACGGTTCCGCGCAAGATCATATCGACCGCGCCAACCGGGTCAGAGCTATCAGCAAACAAACCGGACGCCGTGTCGGTATTTTGGCCGACTTACAAGGGCCTAAAATCCGTATCGAGCGTTTTAAAGAAAATAAAGTTCGGCTGGAAGAAGGTCAAGCTTTTGCGCTGGATATTAACCTGGGCAAACTCGATGGCGACAATACTCAAGTGGGTATCAGCTACGAGCCTTTGGCACGCGAAGTTAAACCGGGTACCCGTCTGTTGCTGGACGATGGCCGGGTGGTGCTGGACGTGGTCAATGTCATCGATAACACTCGTGTCAATACCACGGTAGTGGTGGGCGGCGATTTGTCCAACAACAAAGGTATTAACTTGTTGGGTGGCGGTTTGTCCGCGGCGGCTTTGACCGACAAAGACAAGGAAGACATCAAAACCATCGCGGTGATTCAAGCCGATTACGTGGCAATTTCCTTCCCGCGTACCGCCGATGATATGCATGAAGCTCGTGCCTTGTTGCAAGCGGCTGGTTCCTACGCCGGTTTGGTTGCCAAAGTTGAACGCGCCGAAGCGATGGACGTCATCGACGAAATCATTCTGGCATCCGACGCGATCATGGTCGCGCGCGGTGACTTGGGTGTGGAAATTGGCGATGCCAACCTGCCTGCAGCGCAAAAGCTGCTGATCAGCCGTTCACGCGAGCTGAACCGGGCCGTGATCACTGCGACGCAGATGATGGAATCGATGATCGAAAATCCGATCCCGACTCGTGCTGAGGTATTCGACGTTGCCAATGCGATTGTTGACGGTACCGATGCGATCATGTTGTCTGCTGAAACCGCCTCCGGCAAACATCCGATCAAAACCGTGCAAGCCATGGTGCGCATCTGTCTGGAGACCGAAAAACAACCGAGCGTGACCAAGTCAATGCACCGGATGACGGATAAGTTTACCCGTATCGATGAGGCTATCGCGATGTCGGCGATGTACATGGCGAATCATACCGAAATCGCCGGTATTGCATCGCTGACCGAGTCGGGTTCTACGCCGTTGTGGATGTCCAGAATCAGCTCCGATATTCCTATCTTTGCATTCAGCAGTTGCGAGCGTACTTTGGGTCAAGTGACGCTGTACAAAGGTGTTTTCCCCATTCCGTTTTCCAAGGAAAAAATGGAATCGCCTAGCGTGACGCAAAGCCTGATTAAGGCCTTGAAAGCGCGCGGTGTCGTGAAGCCGGGTGATGCATTGATTCGCACCAAAGGCGACTTGACCGGCGCCAGCGGCGGCACCAACTCGCTGAAAGTCATCACAGTCACCGACTAATTCTTCTAGTCGGCTTGCCTTGTTTCGCGGCGTTCGGTTTATCCGAACGCCGCGTTACTCAAAAAAGCCCAGTTATGCAGCATCCAGCTTGGCGTAAGCCAGCATCAGCCATTTGATGCCTGCATTGCGGAAATTAATCTGCACCCGTTCCTGTTCGCCTTCTCCTTCCATTTGCAGTACCACGCCTTCGCCGAATTTTTCGTGCCTAACAGGTTGGCCCAGTTTGTAGGTACCCTTGCTGCCCAGGTTTTTCGCTTGCGGTGCGCTATTAGCCGCCGGCCGACTGACATTGGCGCGCAATCTGATTTCTTGAATCGATTCCTGCGGCAGTTCGCGTAAAAATCGCGAGGCACGCGGATAGCTGTCTTTGCCGTAGAGACGCCTGGATTCGGCGTGAGTCAAATACAGCTGTTGCATCGCGCGCGTGATGCCGACGTAGCAAAGCCGGCGTTCCTCCTGTAATCGTCCGGCGTCGTCCAAGGCTTGTTGAGAGGGGAATAGGCCTTCTTCCAAGCCCACCAGAAACACCAGCTTGAACTCCAAGCCCTTGGCCGAATGCAGCGTCATCAACTGCACGCAATCCTCGTCGACTTCACCTTGCATTTCGCCGGCTTCCAATGCAGCATGCGCCAAAAACATGTCCAGCTCGCCCAGGTTTTCCGCGTTTTCGCTGTCGTAATCGAACAAGCGGGCGGCGTTGACTAACTCTTCCAGGTTTTCCACCCGGGCTTCGCCTTTGTCTTGTTTTTCTTTTTTATACAGCTCGATCAGGCCGCTGGTTTCGACGACTTGTTTGACCGTTTCATGCAGGCTCAAATCTTTAGTGGTTTCGCCGAGCGCGATGATCAGGTTTAAAAAACCGCGCAGGGCGTTGGCGGCACGGGCAGGTAGCTGATTTTGTTCCAGCATCGCCAAGGCGGCTTGCCAGAGTGAGAGCTGCTGCTCGCGGGCCAGGATACGCATGTCATCCAGGGTCTTCGCACCGATGCCACGGGTTGGCGTGTTGACTACGCGTTCGAACGACGGGTCGTCGTGCGGGTTGGTCGACAGGCGCAAATAGGCGAGGGCATTCTTGATTTCCATGCGCTCGAAAAAGCGCAGGCCGCCGTAAACCCGGTAAGGGGTGGCGGTGGTCATCAAGCGTTCTTCGAATTGTCGGGATTGGGCATTGGAGCGGTACAGAATCGCCGTATCGCTGCGCAAGCCGCCGTCTTTGACCCATTGTCGAATTTTTTCGACCACGAAATAGGCCTCGTCTTGTTCGTTAAACGCCGAGTACAAGGAAATGGCGTGGCCTTCACCGGCATCGGTCCACAATTCCTTACCCATCCTGTTGTCGTTATTGGCGATCAAGGTATTGGCGGCTTTCAGGATATGGCCGCTGGAGCGGTAGTTTTGCTCCAGGCGAACGATGCCGTGCTCGGGATAGTGTTTTTGGAAATTGAAGATATTTTCGATTTTGGCACCGCGCCAGCCATAGATCGATTGGTCGTCGTCGCCGACCACAAACAGGTTGTTGTTGCCTTCGGTGAGCAGTCTAAGCCATGCGTATTGGATGGTGTTGGTGTCCTGGAATTCGTCAACGTGGACTTGTTGGAAGCGCTGCCGGTAAAACGCCAGTAAATCTTCGTTATCGCGCAGCAGTTCGTGGGCTCGCAGCAGCAATTCGGCAAAATCCACCAAGCCGGAACGCTGACAAACTTCTTCGTAGGCCAGATAAACCTGTTTCATCTGCCGGTTATAAAAATCGCCGCTATCTTGCATATGTTTGGCGCGGATGCCCTCGTCTTTTTGGGCATTGATAAACCATTGCGCTTGTTTGGGCGGCCATTTGCTATCGTCCAGATTCAGGTTTTTCATCAGCCGTTTGATGATACGCAATTGGTCGTCGCTATCCATCACTTGAAAGGTTTCCGGCAGATTGGCTTGTTTGGCGTGTTGCCGCAACAAACGGTGCGCCAGACCGTGGAAGGTGCCTATCCACATCGCGCGGGCCGGGGTCTCGAGTAACTCTTCGATACGGTTGCGCATTTCGTTGGCGGCTTTATTGGTAAACGTCACCGCTAGAATATTGTAAGGCGAAATGTGGTTGACCTGGATGTGCCAGGCGATGCGGTGAACCAGCACCCGGGTTTTGCCGCTGCCGGCGCCGGCCAGCACCAGCATGGCTTGCATCGGTGCGGAAACGGCCAGACGTTGGTCGTCGTTTAAGGAGGTGATAATAGAAGAGACGTCCATTTTTTATAACTTGCAGATTTTGAAGAGCTGTGTATATTTGCTTGCCTTTTAAGGGAAAGCCTTGCGTCGGGACTAATAACTACAACACAGAGAGGATTGGAAATGAGCTTCGATTATAAACGTTTGATCAAATTTGAGCACAACATCGGCGAGAAAGATAAGAAAGTCCGCATGGTTTCAGGTGTGGTGTTGCTGAGCGTATCGCTGTTTACCGCCAGCATCTTGATGTTGTTGGTTGGCTTGGTCTTGGTTGCGACCAGTTATTCCGGCTGGTGCCCCGCATATTCCAGCATGGATAAAAACACCCTGGGTAACAATACGGCTTCCGAGAGCTAATCAGCCTTAGTTGCCAGCTCCGAATCCGCGATTCTGGCGCGGATTCGGATTCAACAAAACTTGGTTAGTCTTGCTTGTTGTATTCGCCTTCGATAATGGTCTGCGAATTTCGCGCTTGTTGAAATACCGATCCTACCTGGCTCTGCAGCAAATGATGCTCGATGATGTATTGTGCAATCTTTCTGCGTAAAGTCGGGATCAGGCAAGCAAAACCGAGCAAGTCGGTGAAAAATCCCGGTGTCAGTAATAGCGCTCCGCCCACCAGCAATATCGGTCCTTCGATCATCTCATAAGCCGGAATTTCGCCTTGCGCCAATGCCGATTGGAAGCGCTGCCAGGTTGCAAAGCCTTGGCGCCGTAGCAGCCAAGCGCCCAGCACAGCGGTAAACACCACTAATAAGATTGTCGGGAAGGCGCCGATCAAGCCACCAACTTGCAATAGCACGTAAATTTCCACAAACGGCACGATCAAAAAAGCGATAAACAGAATTTGCATGGTTTTCATGGTGGACTCGGTTGCGGTAAAAAGCCGCTAATACTAAGAGCATCTTGGCGCAAATTCCAGGATAATATCGCGATGTATCAATTGATTCTTTGTACCTGTCCGGACGTCGAGGTTGCCGATAAGCTCTCGCGAGAGCTGGTCAGTCGGAAATTAGCGGCTTGTGTGAACATATTGCCCGGTGTTCGCTCGATTTACGAATGGCAGGGTGAAGTCGAAACCGCGCAGGAACATTTACTGCTCATCAAGAGTCATCAAGACCGCTACGCGGCAATTGAAGCGACGCTGAAAAGCCTGCACCCTTACCAACTCCCGGAAATTATTGCGGTCGCCATCGAACGCGGCTCGCCGGATTATTTGAAATGGATAGACTCATGCCTTGGCATCGACTGATTTTATTGTGTTTGTTGGCTGTTTTTTTGCGCACCGCGGCGGCGCTGGATAGTCAGGATTTTTTACCGCCGGAACAAGCATTCAAGTTGACGGCCACTGCCGAAACTCCTGATAAAGTCGAACTGCATTGGCAGATAGTTGAGGGTTATCACCTTTATCGCGATAAAACCAAGTTTCAGTCGCAAACCGAATCGATTCAACTCGGTCAGGCGACCATGCCGGAAGGGATTGGCGAGCATGACCCGAGTTTGGGCGAAGTGGTGGTGTACCGGAACGCGCTCGATGTGACGTTGCCGTTGATCAATCAAAACCATGAAACGCAATTAAAGCTGCTGGTTAAGTACCAAGGCTGCGCGGACGCCGGCGTCTGCTATCCGCCGCAAAAAATGGTGTTGGATGTAGTGTTGCCATCCGCGCCACCTGTCGTAAATGGCAATGCGATTAATCAATTTGTGAAAGGCTTAAAGGGTTTGACGCCCGGTTTGTTTTCCAGCGAGCTATTGCCGCCGGAACAAGCGTTTCAGTTTTTCGCCACCCTGAAAGACCCGCATACTGTGCAAGCAACCTGGCAAATTGCCGAGGGTTATTATCTTTACAAAGACAAGTTATCAGTTAAAACCGAGGGTTCTACCCAAACGCGTCTGACGCCGTTGCAGCTTCCGGAAGGTGCTGCATACCACGACGCAGAGTTCGGACAAGTACAAATTTACCGTAATCAAATCAGCGTCAATATACCGCTGCTGCGAGACAGTAAGGCCGCCGAAACCATTAAATTGCTGGCAAAATTTCAGGGTTGCGCCGACCGTGGCGTTTGCTATCCGCCTATGCAATCCGAGGTGAGTCTTGATTTGCCGGCAGCGGATACCTTGCCGCAAACCAAGCCCGTCGTGGCTACGGAATTGTCTGAGCAGGACAAAATCGTCAATGCCTTGCGGCATGACAGTTTGGCGCTAACTTTATTCAGTTTCTTCGGATTTGGTTTGCTACTGGCGTTCACACCCTGCGTGTTTCCGATGATTCCGATT
Source organism: Methylomonas methanica (assembly GCA_001644045.1). Taxonomy (GTDB): domain Bacteria; phylum Pseudomonadota; class Gammaproteobacteria; order Methylococcales; family Methylomonadaceae; genus Methylomonas; species Methylomonas methanica. Next base: position 99,112 of record LUUF01000085.1, read on the forward strand.
TTGTCCGGCATTATCGTCGGCCATGGCGACCGAATCGGCACCCGCAAGGCCTTTATGCTGTCCTTGAGCTATGTGTTTGCGTCGGCCTTGATGTACACCGTATTCGGCGTGTTGGCCGCGTTGTTTGGCAGTAATTTGCAAGCTACCTTTCAAGAGCCGTGGGTGATAGCGGTGTTTTCGGGCTTGTTCGTGGTGCTGTCGCTTTCGATGTTCGGCTTTTATCACCTGGAGCTACCGAAGTCGCTGCAAGCGGTTTTGCATAATTCCAGCGATAAGCATAGGGATGGCTCCTATCTGGGGGCGGGTATCATGGGGGCGTTATCGTCGCTGATCGTCGGGCCTTGCGTGGCTGCGCCGCTGGCGGCGGCATTGATTTATATTGGTCAAACCGGCGATGTGGTGCTGGGCGGCTCTGCGCTGTTTGTAATGGCCATGGGTATGGGCGCGCCGCTATTGTTGTTGGGCGCGTCGGCCGGCAAACTGCTGCCCAAGGCCGGCGATTGGCTTAATGCCACCAAAGCGGTGTTCGGCGTGGCAATGTTGGCCGTGGCGGTGTGGATGCTGTCGCGTATCTTGCCGGCCGCGGTGACGATGTTTTTGTGGGCTTTGCTATTGGTTATTCCGGCAATTTTTCTCGGTGCGATCGATTCGTTACCGGAGTCGGCCTCGGGCTGGCACAAGCTTTGGAAGGGCCTGGGTATCGTCATGCTGGTGTTTGGCATATTGCAGTTGATCGGCTTGAGCGCCGGAAATGGCAATCCGCTGCAGCCGCTGCAAGGTATGGGTTTAAGTGCCCAAGCGCAGCCTGTTCAAGGTCTAAGTTTTCAGCGGGTGGCGTCGGTAACGGAGCTCGATCAACGTATCGAGCAAGCGTCCGCCAGCGGAAAATCGGTGATGTTGGATTTCTATGCCGACTGGTGTGTTTCCTGTAAGGAGATGGAGGCTTACACCTTCACCGATTCGCAAGTCAAGCAACAGCTGGCTAATTTCGTGGTATTACAGGCGGACGTTACCGCTAATAATGAGGCGGATAAAGCCTTGTTAAAACGTTTCGAGCTAATTGGGCCGCCGGGCATTATATTTTTCGGTGCCGATGGGCGGGAGCGGACAGCGCAACGCGTGATCGGTTATCAGGATGCCGCTACTTTTCTAAAAACCTTGCAACAACTATGAATAAAAAGATCATACTAATAGTTACCGCTATTGCCGTTATCGCATTAGCGGCCGGCCTATTTGCCAGACAATATTTTGCAGTCGCTGAAACGGAGCAACCGGTTTCGCAATTGAATTTCAGCTTGCCGGATCTGGCGGATAAGCCGCAGTCAATCACGCAATGGCAAGGTAAAATCTTGATTATCAACTTCTGGGCAACTTGGTGCCCGCCTTGTTTGAAAGAAATTCCCGAGTTCATCAAGCTTCAGGACGAGTATAAAGACAAAGGTTTGCAATTCGTCGGCATAGCCATTGAGGATAAACAGCCGGTAGAAGATTACTTAAAGCGGATCAAGATCAATTATCCCGTGTTGATCGGCGGCGAAGGTGCGACGATGTTGGCCCAACAGTTGGGTAACGTGATCAATACCGTGCCGTTCACGGTGATCGTTAATCAACAGGGGCAAATCGTGCATCATCAGTTAGGCGAGCTGACGCGCGAGAAAGTGTTGGAAGTGATTGAGCCGTTGTTGGCGGCAAAATAGCTGAAAAGTCGGTAAAACGCTGTCTAATGAGGTGAAAAACGGTTTATCTGGACAAAAACCTACAAATTAGGCAGAATTCCCTTTTATTTAGTATTTTTGTTCAGCATCGGCAATGGCAAACCTCACTGTTCTCAATGGACCCAATTTAAATTTGTTAGGTGTTCGAGAGCCAGGGTTATACGGCAATAAAACATTGCAGAGTATTCAGCAGGGAATGGAACAATTGGCCCAAACGCTTGGGCATCAATTAAGCTTTCTGCAAAGTAATGCCGAGCACGAAATTATTGAACAAATACATCAAGCGTATCGTCAGGGTGTCGATTTTATCATTATCAATCCTGCCGCATTTACTCATACCAGCGTGGCTATTCGCGATGCCTTGCTGGCAACCAAGATTGCATTCATAGAAGTACATTTATCGAACGTGCATGCCCGTGAGCCTTTCAGGAAGCATTCGTATTTTTCGGATATCGCCGTCGGCGTTATCTGCGGATTGGGGGCGAACGGTTACGAATTGGCTTTACAAGCCGCTCATCAGATATTACTAGAGAGAACTCAGAACAATGGATATTAGAAAAATAAAAAAGCTGATTGATCTTATCGAAGAATCGGATATTGCTGAAATAGAGATCCGCGAAGGCGAAGAGTCTGTAAAAATCAGCCGATATTCAGCGGCGGCTCCCGTGCAATATGCCGCGCCCGTTGCGGCTCCCATTGCGGCAGCACCAGTGGTTGCGGCGGCTCCAGTTGAAGAAAAAGTCAGCGGCCATGTGGTTAAGTCGCCTATGGTTGGCACCTTTTACCGCTCGGCTTCGCCCGGCTCGGCAGCGTTTGTCGAGATAGGCCAGTCGGTTAGCAATGGTCAAACTTTGTGCATTATCGAGGCGATGAAAATTCTCAACCAGATCGAAGCCGATAAAAGCGGCAAAATCAAACAAATTCTGGTTGAAAACGGCCATCCGGTCGAATACGGCCAACCTTTGTTCATCATCGAATAACCGACAAAGGGGCTGGACTTATGTTTGAGAAAATTGTTATCGCCAATCGCGGCGAGATTGCGTTGCGCATTTTGCGGGCCTGTCGCGAATTGGGCATTAAAACCGTGGCCGTTTATTCCGAAGCGGACCGCGACTTAAAACACGTAAGATTGGCCGATGAAGCGGTCTGTATCGGTCCGGCCGCGTCCGCCGGCAGCTATCTGAATATTCCGGCGATTATCAGCGCCGCCGAAGTCACCGATGCCGAAGCCATTCATCCCGGCTACGGCTTTTTATCCGAAAACGCTGATTTTTCCGAAAAAGTAAGCCAAAGCGGTTTTGTGTTCATCGGTCCGAGACCTGAAACCATTCGGATGATGGGTGACAAAATCGCCGCGAAAAAAGCCATGCAGGCCGCGGGTATTCCTTGTGTGCCGGGTAACGGCGATCCTTTGGGTGAAGACGAGGAAACTAATCTGAAAATGGCCAGGGAAATTGGCTACCCTGTGATTATTAAGGCTGCCGGTGGCGGTGGCGGCCGGGGTATGCGCACCGTGCATACCGAGAGTGCGTTGCTGAATGCAATTGCGATGACTAAAGCCGAAGCGGGTACCGCGTTCGGCAATAGCACCGTCTACATGGAAAAGTTTCTTGAAGATCCTCGGCATATCGAGTTTCAGGTGTTGGCGGATTCCCACGGCAACGCGATACATCTGGGCGAGCGGGATTGTTCAATGCAGCGGCGTCATCAAAAAGTCGTTGAGGAAGCACCGGCGCCAGGCATTACCGAAGAACAGCGTAAACAGATGGGTGAACGTTGCGCGCTGGCTTGCCGGGAAATCGGTTATCTGGGCGCCGGGACTTTCGAGTTTCTGTACGAGAAAGGTCAGTTTTATTTCATCGAGATGAACACGCGGGTACAGGTTGAGCACCCGGTGACCGAGATGATTACCGGTTTCGATATTGTGAAAGAACAGCTACGAATTGCTGCCGGCGAGCCGTTATCGATCACGCAAGAACAGGTGAAGTTTACCGGTCATGCGATCGAATGTCGGCTGAACGCCGAGGATCCGAAAACTTTTATGCCTAGCCCTGGCGTGATCGATCAGTTCCATATGCCGGGCGGTCCGGGTATCCGTTGCGAAACCCATATTTACAACGGCTATAAAGTGCCGCCGTATTACGATTCCATGATTGGTAAATTGATTGCGCACGGCGACGATAGGGCTAGCGCGATTGCCCGAATGAAGACCGCGCTGAGCGAAATGGTGATAGACGGCATCAAAACCAATATCCCCTTGCAACAAAGTATCATGGCTGACGCGGCCTTTGCCTTGGGTGGGCAAAATATCCATTATCTGGAAAAGAAATTAGGTATCCATTAATCGGCTTGGGAAGAATTATTGTGAAAATGACGTCTTTCTTCCCAGCTAAAAGCTTTTAATAACTATGGCCTGGCATCAGCTTTCCGTCATCACCGACGAAACCACCGCTCCCGACGTATCGGAGTTTTTCAGCGAATTGGGCGCGGTTTCGGTGACTTATAGCGACGCCGAGGATGAACCGGTTTACGAACCGGCCATCGATCAAACTAAAGTCTGGAGCCGTACCCGGGTTACTGCCTTGTTCGAACTCGATACCGATCCGGACATTGTGCATAACTTGCTGTTCAATCAATTCATTGGTCAGCCTTTACAGGAATGGGTGGCCGAGGTTTTGCAGGATCAGGCTTGGGAGCGGGCTTGGATGGAGCATTTCCAGGCGATGAAGTTTGCCAATCGTCTGTGGATTTGCCCCAGTGGCCAGGAGCAACACGAGCCTGGCACGGTTTGTATGACTTTGGATCCGGGCTTGGCGTTCGGTACCGGAACGCATCCGACTACGGCATTGTGTTTAGAGTGGTTGGCCGGTAACGATATTAAAGACAAAGTATTGATCGACTACGGTTGCGGCTCGGGCATTCTTGCCGTGGCCGCGCTGTTATTGGGCGCCAAACAGGCGCATGCGGTCGATATCGATCCGCAGGCTTTGACTGCCAGTCAATACAACGCCGAAAAAAACCAGGTTCAGCAGCGAATCAATTATTATCTGCCCGAGCATTTTTCCGCATTTGCAGTGGATTTGGTACTTGCGAATATTTTAGCCAAACCGCTGATTGAGCTGGCATCAACTATCGGTGCATTGGTCGGGCCGGGTGGGCAGTTGGTCTTGTCGGGAATTTTAAACGAACAGGCCGAGTCTGTAGCGGCAGCTTATCGAGAGCAAGGATTCATTGTCGCGTCGCCGGTCAGTCAGGAAGACTGGTGTCGATTGGATGCCTACAAACCTGATTAAATAGATGTTCAGCCGATGCCCGCATTGCGCTAAGCAACACGAAGTTACCGTCGAGCATTTGCGGCAGCGGCGTGGATTGTTGGATTGTTCGGCATGTGGCAAACCTTTCGATGCCTTGCAATTTCTTAGTGAAGATGAAAATGCGGTATTGGCTGACGAATCACACTACCGGGATGGGCAGATTGCAGCAAAGCGGCCGCAGACTCCGGCGGTTTGGCTGGTTGCAACCAGCTTAATGTTAGTCTTGTTGGTGGCGCAAATATTCTATTTCGAAGGCCATCGTTTAACTATGCAGCCGCAGTTTAGGTCACGGTTGGATAAAGTCTGTGCGGTTATAGCTTGCCGGTTGCCGCCGTATAAAAATCTTGAGGAATTAAGCGTTTCGCATAGCGATTTGCGGGTTCAGGGCGATCGCAGCTATTTGTTTAGCACCGCCGTCAGCAATCAAGCGTTATTTGCGCAAGCAGCGCCCGATTTAAAACTGACTTTGTTGAATTTTAACGGCCAACTCCTTGCGGAACGTGTGTTTAGCGCATCCGAGTATCTGCCGAAACCAACAAGTCTGGCCACCGAACAAACGGTTGAAATTCGTTTGGCTATATTGGCACCTGCCGCTCCGATAGGCGGTTATACCTTTACCTTACTTTAGGGCAACATGAGCTACCCGCAACTCTTTCTGAAAAAAAACGAAGACAAACGCCTGCGCCAAGGGCATTTATGGGTGTTCAGTAACGAGGTCGATAGCCAACGCAGTCCGTTGGAGCAATTCACGGCGGGCGACTTAGTCCTTGTCCATGATGCTGGTGGTAAGGCTTTGGGCATAGCTTATCTGAATCCTCATGCCTTAATTTGTGCGCGATTGCTGACGCGTAAAACCAATGTCAAAATCGGCGAAAGCTTTTTTAAGGCGCGATTGACCCAAGCGTTGGCTTTACGAGAACGCTTGTTCGATAAGCCTTATTATCGCTTGGTGTTCGGCGAGAGCGATGGCCTGCCGGGCTTGGTGATAGACCGGTTCGGGGTTGTGCTTTCCGTGCAAATCACCACGGCGGGGATGGAAAGGCATAAGGATGTGTTGGTCAAGGTCTTGCTTGAGCTGCTGACGCCAACGGCTATTTTGCTGAAAAACGACAATAGTCAGCGCCAGTTAGAAAATCTGTCCTTGGAGCCGGAGCTGGTTCACGGCGAATTGCCGGAGCAGTTGCTGATTGAAGAAAACAACGTACGGTTTATCGTCAATGTCGCCGAGGGTCAGAAAACCGGCTGGTTTTACGACCATCGCAACAGTCGGGCGCAATTCGCGCAAGCCTGCCGTGGTTTAAAGGTACTGGATTTATTCAGTTACGCCGGCGCGTGGGGGATTTCCGCGGCAGTGGCTGGCGCTGCGGAAGTGTGTTGCGTGGATAGTTCCGAGAGCGCGTTGGCTTTAGCTTCGGCTAGTGCCGAATTGAATCGGGTGCACGATAAAATGCAATTCGTGCGTAGCGATGTGTTCGAATTTTTAAAGCAAGCACGTGAACAGCAACAGCACTACGATGCGATCATACTGGACCCGCCGGCGTTGATTAAACGCAAAAAAGATTTCAAAGCCGGTTACGAAGCTTACCGGCGCTTGAATCATTTGGCGCTACAAGTTTTGTCGAATAATGGTATTTTGGTGTCGGCATCGTGCTCGCATCATTTGAGCAGAGATAATCTGCATGAAATTCTGCGCTCGTCGGCGCGCCATATTGATCGGCATCTGGTGTTTTTCGGTAGCGGTAGCCAAGGACCGGATCATCCGATTCATCCGGCCTTGCCCGAGACCGATTATTTGAAAACCTTTTTTTGTGCAGTATCCAGCCGGTTATAGAAAATCATGGCGGATTCCAAGCCTAAATGCGGTTTGTGCAGTCAGCGGGTGTTGATTCCAGGATTTGAGCTCAATACTCTGCTAGGCCCAAAAAAATTCTGTTGCGAAGGTTGTCGCAGCATTTTTCAACTGCTCAATAGCGAGCAAATAATAATAACGACTCCAGAGGAGAAACCAACATGAAAGCCTGCGATTCTTGTGCAGACCGTGTCAATATCGGCTGCCATCATAAACAGATGCCGGTTATATCGAGAGCTATCGGCTTGCTGTTTATCTATTTGCCGATTTTGACTTTGCCATTCGTGATTGCCAGTGCTTATTTGACTTATTTCAGTTTGAAATTGGTAGGGGCTCAAAATGTTAAAAAATGGGGCGATTTTTTACCGGCCAGGGCAAGCCATCGGTATGATCTGAAAAATCAAATTACGATGGACGGGTCATTTAAGTTCAGCATGGCGCAATCGAAATTGTTCTGGATTTTGAATTGCACCTGGTATTGTCCGGTGAGCGTTGGCTTATTCGAATGGCATGCTTACTTGGTAAAAGTGGTGGAAAACTGGTGGTGCCCGTTTACCCATGACCGTAAAAACAGCTACACCGACGGCGCGATCGATCAATCTTTTTGGCATATTTATCCGGAAGAGAAAGCCAAATTGAATGACGAAGATAAAACAAACCCGATTTTCACGGTGGATCCCGAAGCCTAACAGGGTTAATTGGCTTGTGAGGAGGTGTCACCTGGCTTTAATAAAGTCAGGTGATAATGGTTCGATTTACCGGCCAGAGTCATTACGATTGGGCGGATTGATAAGCTGGACACACTGTCGATACCGCACCACGAATAGTGTCGGTATGGGGCAATTTTAAACATCAATTCTTATTTTCGACACGGAATGAATACAGAGAATACGAAACCGGCCGTTGTCTGGTCATTATGGGGTGCGGCTTTATTGCTGCTATGTCTGGTGTTCCGCGATAGCCTTATCGAAATGGCGACGACATGGACGAACGTCGAGGAATATAGTCACGGCTTTTTTATACCTATCATCACCATTTACCTGCTTTGGGCGCGGCGCGGCGAGCTGGTTCTTGTGCAAGAGTTTAAGGCTTCGCTTCCCGGCATCATCATTATCTGCTTAGGATTGATTCTCTTCATTCTGGGGGGATTGGCAACCATAAAAACCATGGAGCAATACGCTTTTCTCGTGGTTTTGACGGGGATGTTTGCCAGTGCATTCGGGATGCGGGGGCTGCGTGTGGGCGCCATCCCCTTGTTGTTTTTAATCTTCATGGTGCCGTTTCCATCCTTCATTCTGAATAATCTTTCCTCAAAACTGCAATTAATTTCATCCTGGTTGGGCGTGGAGTTTATTCGCGCTTGCGACATTATGGTTTATCTGGAAGGGAATGTTATCGATCTAGGTAGCTATAAATTACAAGTGGTCGATGCCTGTAGCGGTTTACGTTACCTATTTCCGTTGGCCAGCTTGGCTTTTCTGTGCGCTTATCTGTTTAAAGGGCCGTTCTGGCAGAAATTGTTGATTTTCCTGTCGTCGATGCCGCTGACTATTTTTATGAATAGTTTTCGGATAGGTGTAATCGGTGTGCTGGTCGATAACTGGGGCACGGAGATGGCTGAAGGTTTTCTGCATGATTTTGAAGGTTGGGCAGTGTTTTTACTGTGCATGCTGCTGTTATTTATCGAGATGTGGATTTTTAGCCGAATTAGCGGCAGAAAACTGGCGATGGGCGAATTGGTGCAGATCCCGGAAGAGTGGGGGCATACCGCGCGTCGGGATATTGCGGCAGTATTGAACAAGTCGGTGTTTGCCGTTTTGCTGTTACTCTGTGTAGGCGCGGGCGCTTCAGAAATATTTAAAGGTAGGGAAGACATTATTCCCGGGCGTAAAGCGTTTTTAACGTTTCCAACTACGTTGGGAAATTGGCAAGGACGTAACGACTATTTAACCCAGTTTTATCTAAACGAGTTGAAATTGACCGATTATGTTATTGTCAATTTTACACAGCCCGAAACCCGTAATAGCGTCAATTTTTATAGCGCTTATTACCAGTCGCAACGCAAGGGTGCGGCTGTGCATTCGCCACGCAGTTGCATTCCCGGCGACGGTTGGCAGATCAGCAGTTTCGAGCAGCGAGAATTCAATGACTTGCAATTGGACGGGCAAGCGCTACGGGTAAATAGGGCCATTATCCAAAAAGGCGAAAGCAGGCAGTTAGTGTATTTTTGGTTTCAGCAGCGTGGTCGGATGATAACCAACGAGTACATGGTGAAATGGTATCTATTTTATGATGCCATCACCATGAATCGTACCGATGGGGCGCTGATTCGCTTAGTCACGCCCGTGGACAAGGTTGAAGATATTGCTGTCGCCGATCAACGATTGCACCTGTTTTTAAGAGATTTGCTACCCGAATTACCGGCCTATTTGCCGGGCAAAGCAATTGTGCCGGTTCATTCAGTTTTGGCTGGCTAATGAGATCTAGCGTCGGCTAAATTAGCTGACAACTTGGGAACGGTTTTACGTCGATTTGACTCAAAAAAAGGAGCTGTGAATGAGTAGAAAAAAAGCGTTGATCACTGGCATAACCGGTCAAGATGGATCTTATCTTGCCGAGTTTCTGTTGGAGAAAGGCTATGAAGTGCATGGCATCAAACGGCGTTCGTCTTTATTTAACACCGAGCGCGTCGATCATATTTATCAAGATCCGCACATCAAGGATCCGCAGTTTTTTCTGCATTACGGTGATTTGACCGATAGTTCGAATCTGACTCGGATTCTCAGTGAAATCCGTCCGGACGAAGTTTATAACTTGGGCGCGATGAGTCACGTCGCGGTATCGTTCGAGTCCCCGGAATATACCGCGGATGTAGATGCTATCGGTACGTTGCGACTTTTAGAGGCTATTCGCTTCCTCGGAATGGAAAAAGCCACACGTTTTTACCAGGCGTCAACTTCCGAGCTATACGGTTTGGTGCAAGAAATTCCGCAAAAAGAAACTACTCCGTTTTATCCTCGTTCTCCCTACGCGGTAGCCAAACTGTATGCTTATTGGATCACCGTTAATTATCGTGAAGCTTATGGGATGTATGCGTGTAACGGCATTTTGTTCAATCACGAGTCACCGCGCCGAGGTGAAACTTTCGTAACCCGCAAAATCACTCGCGGACTGAGTAATATTGCGATCGGTTTGGACAAATGTCTGTACATGGGCAATATGGATTCACTCAGAGATTGGGGGCATGCCAAGGATTACGTACGCATGCAATGGATGATGTTGCAGCAAGAACAGCCCGAGGATTTCGTGATAGCTACTGGGGTACAGTATTCGGTAAGGCAGTTTATCGAAATGTCGGCGAACGAATTGGGCGTGAGTATCCGTTGGGAAGGTGAGGGAGTTGATGAAAAAGGCTATATCGATTTCATTACGGGTGACAAAGCGCCCGGTATGGTGGTTGGTCAAAATATCGTCGCTATCGACTCGCGCTATTTTAGACCTGCGGAAGTAGAAACGCTGTTGGGTGATCCTAGTAATGCTAAAAATAAATTAGGCTGGGTGCCGCAGATTACCTTGCAGGAAATGGTAGCCGAAATGGTTGCTTATGATCTTGAGCAAGCACAAAAGCATGCGTTGCTGAAAAAACAGGGTTACAACGTGGCGGTCAGCAGGGAGTAACAGCATGGTTGATAAGCAAGATAAGATTTATCTGGCTGGCCATCGAGGCATGGTCGGCTCGGCAATTTATCAGCAATTGATTGAGGCGGGTTATCAAAACATCGTAGTGCGCACTCATGCTGAATTGGATTTGAATGATCAAACGTCTGTGCGGCAATTCATGGAGTACGAGCGCCCAAATCAGGTGATTCTTGCCGCTGCCAAAGTAGGCGGTATCCATGCCAATAATGAATATCCCGCGGAGTTTATCTATCAAAATCTGATGATGGAAGCCAATGTAATTCATCAGGCTTGGCAGGTAGGCTGCAAACACCTGTTGTTTTTGGGTAGTTCTTGTATATATCCCAAATTCGCCGAACAGCCGATGCGAGAAAATGAGCTATTGACCGGGGTTTTGGAATCGACTAATGAACCTTATGCGATTGCCAAGATTGCCGGAATCAAATTGTGCGAGTCTTACAATCGGCAATATGGCGTAGATTATCGTTCGGTAATGCCGACCAATTTGTACGGTGAAAACGATAATTTTCATTTGGAAAATAGCCACGTCATTCCAGCGCTCATCAGAAAGTTTCATGACGCCAAGGTCAGCAATTCCCCAACTGTCAGCGTGTGGGGAACCGGTAAGGCTATGCGGGAGTTTTTGCATGTTGAGGACATGGCGGCGGCTTGTCTGCATGTGATGTCTTTAGATAAAGAGCAATATCAATCTTGCACTGAGCCCATGTTGTCACATCTAAATGTTGGGACAGGTAAAGATGTAACGGTTCGCGAATTGGCCGAAACTATCCAAGATGTCGTCGGTTATCAGGGGCAAATTAGCTGGGATAGTACTAAGCCGGATGGTACACCACGAAAATTGATGGATATCTCAAAGCTTAAATCTCTAGGTTGGCAGCCGAAAATTGCACTGAAAGAGGGGCTTGATCGCACCTATCAATGGTTTGTCGAACATCAAGGCCAGTTTAAAGCGCAATAGTTTTACTGGGCTCGCGCAAGGGCTGAAG
>LUUF01000096.1 GCA_001644045.1 Methylomonas methanica
TTTCCAAGATTTTCAGCGAGTGAGTATTTTAAAGCTAGTGACCTTGTTGTTTAGTGTTCGCAAAGCCATAGAACCACTAGAATTTTTAGTTTCCCATGAAAAGCCAGAGCCCTTCACCTCCGTCCAAACATCAATAATTGGACTGTCAGGTTGTCGGCGATATTTCTTTAACATTTGCAAATAACTGGAACTGCCAGGCTTACCTTGAGAAATCCAAGTTTCATAGAGCCACTTGTCAATGTCTCTTCTAAATTTATCTCGACTCGAAATTTCGATATTGTTCTTTTGAACGTCATGGGGGTTTTTCAGGAACTTGTCCATGTCTGCCGACATAACCACCATTACACATTCGCTAAGTAAAACGGGGCTGGGATATATGTCGTCAACATTCCCCCCGCGTCGCTGGTAATCGGCCAATTCTTCATAGTGCGGATAATGGTAGCCAGGCCTATCAAGAGAAAAAACCTTATCCCCAACAGACCGACTCCATATGCCTGTACTTTTATCAAGGTCATAAAAGGCTTTTTCTCTATCGTCAACATTCTCCAACCCATTTACCGTGAGAAGCAACTCATCAGGCTCAATTGATGGCTCAACATTCAAATCTCCAGCCTCGTATTTAAGCAAGCACCTGGGGAGTAATTTTTTATATATTGAGGAATCTGAACTCTCATAATGTTCTTTGCCCATTCTGATAAAACACCGCACTCGCCAGTTAGCCAGAAGAATGTATATCGGTATCCTACTCCTTGCTCCAAAATGAATTAGATCACCTTCGCTAAGACCAAAGATACCCACTGAATCTTTTAAAGAATAATATTCGCGCTTAATCACAACGCCTCCTAAAGCGTTTGCCCTGATAGGAACCAAGCCAACCGGCAAGGAGACCGGCTTTCGCCCCGTCGGGCTAGGCTTGGTTATTCGGTTTAAACGACCCTGCGAAACGGGATCACATCCGCCCCCGCTTTCAGTCCGTCCAGATAATCCGCCCAGGCCTGCATCATCCGCCGCCGTTCGTCCAGGTATTGCGCCCGGTTATAAGCCGCCCTCACCTGATCCTTAGGCATGTGGCACAACTGCCGCTCGATTGCATCCGGCGACCAGCCTTGCTCATTGAGCAACGTCGACGCGGTGGTTCTAAAACCGTGAGCGCTCATCACGTCCTTTTCGTAGCCTAGTGTTTTCAACGCCGTGCGAATGGTACCGTCTGACATTGGCCGGCCATCGCCACGACTGGACGGGAACACGTACTGGCCAACACCGGTTAACGGTTTGATGGCTTCCAATATCGCTACCGCCTGGCGTGACAACGGGACAATGTGTTGCACTTCGGTTTTTGTGACGAAGTATCGCCACTCCATGGCCGCAAGATCGATGTCTTTCCATTCCATTTGCCGAATTTCGCCGGGCCGCTGGAACAGATAAGGCGATAGCCTGAGCGCGGTTTGCACAACAAAGGTGCCTTGATAGTCAGTAATATCTCGCAGCAACTGGCCTACTTCCTTGGGGTCAGTAATCGCGGCGTTATGGGTGACTTTTTGCGCGGGTATTTGGGCGCCCACGGCTTGCGCTGGGTCGTAATCAGTAAAGCCGTGGGCGATGGCGTAGGCAAAAGCGCCGCTAATGTCAGAGCGCAGCCTATGCGCGGTTTCCAATTGGTTTTTGATAATCAACGGCCGCACGATGGAAAAAACATCAGGCGACTTCACCTCGCTAATCGGCATTTGGCCGACTGCCGGGAATACATACAGCTCGAAGCGGCGGAGTTTCTTTTGATGGGTGATGTCGCGGACGGTGTGAGCGTTTGAGGCTAACCATTCGCGCGTGACGTATTCGAAGCTGTTGATTAGCGGCAGACCGGCATCAACACGCATTTCCTGTTCGATTGCGTCTTTTCTAGCGACCTTATCGGCTTTGCGGTTATCGCTAGGATCAACGCCATTTGCTACAAGCACTCTGGCCCCGCCCGCTTTACGCCGAGCATCAGCCAAGGTGGTGGAGGGATAAACACCAAGAGAAATGGTTTTTCGACGGACGTCAACGGAATAATCGAAGCGCCACCATTTGGCGCCGTTGGTCTTAACCAGCAAATATAAACCTGAACCGTCGTTTAGACGAAGATCTTTGCCGGCTGGTTTGGCATTGCGAACTTAAATGTCTTTAAGCAGTTGTTTTGCCATTCAAACCCCCGATTTTTACAGTAACTCAGCAGCGGAAATTCAGTAACTTTTGTTACTGATTTTCGAGTTACTGTAAAAGTTACTGCAAAAAATGCAAGCTGTTACTGCATTTCGTTGCACTTCTTTGGACAAAAAAAAACCCGCTAAGCCAGGCAGCTTGCGGGTTTTTGTATGTCTTTGTACTTCTCTAAATCTTTCTTTGGTACCGAGGGTCGGAATCGAACCGACACTCCTTTCGGAACCGGATTTTGAATCCGGCGCGTCTACCAGTTTCACCACCCCGGCAAAGAAAGCGACATTATACTGAGTTTTTCAGAAATGCCAAACATTTTTTTTACGCCGCCAATGTCACGGCTGCTTTCAGCTTTTTCATGGCGTTTTGTTCCAACTGCCTGATGCGCTCGGCCGAAACCTGATAACGATCGGCCAATTCGTGCAGCGTGGCTTTTTCTTCCACCAGCCAGCGGCTAGCCAGAATATCGCGGCTTCTGTCGTCCAGGCTCGCCATGGCGTCCATCAGCAATTCTTCCTTGCGGTCTTCCCAGTCGCTGTTCTCCAGCAACAACGCCGGATCCGCTCCGTGTTGCTCCAGATAAGCGATAGGCGCTTGCGCATGATCTTCGCTGTCGTCGCCACTCGGCTCAAGCCCAATATCGCGACCATCCAAGCGCCGTTCCATTTCGTAAACGGTTTTGACGTCCACATCCAGATTTTCCGCAATCGCTTCCGCATCGTCTTGCGAGAGATAGCTCAAGTCTTTTTTGAATTTACGCAGATTAAAAAACAGTTTGCGCTGCGCTTTAGTCGTAGCGACTTTAACGATGCGCCAGTTTTTAATCACATATTCGTGGATTTCGGCTTTGATCCAATGCACGGCAAACGACACCAGGCGCACGCCCATGTCGGGGTCGAAACGTTTTACCGCTTTCATCAAGCCGATATTGCCTTCCTGCACGATGTCCGCCAACGGCAAACCGTAACCGGCGTAGCCTCTGGCCACATGCGCCACGAAACGCAAATTGGACATAACCAGCTCGCGCGCGGCGTTCAGGTCGCCTTCGTCGCGGTAACGCAACGCCAAGTCCTGCTCCTGCTCAACGCTGAGTTTAGGCATTTGGGCTACTAGGCTTAAATAAGAATCAAAAGTCCCAACCGATAAATTGATCGGTAAAGCCAAGCTGTTGTTCATATCACCCTCGTTTCCGGTGGAATAAATTAACGATGTCCAAATTCTAGCACTCGACAAACAAGAGTGCTAATAATTTAGTAAAAATCTTTTAATACAGCCAGTTACACGGTATTTTGCCTTGATTTTAGTACAAAATAGGCTATTGTTGCCGCCTTTACGAATTCCGGCCAAACTCGTTAAAATGGCGGCTGACTCAATATTTGCCGCCCACCTCATAAATAACCATAGCCATTTACTCGAACATGTCAGCTTCCGATAGCCCAGTTTCATCCAACTTTATTAGACACATCATTGCAGCCGATCTGGCCGCCAACAAAAACAACGGCAAAGTCGCCACCCGCTTTCCACCCGAACCAAATGGCTATCTACATATCGGCCACGCCAAATCTATTTGCCTGAATTTCACGCTGGCCGCTGAGAACAACGGTACCTGCAACTTGCGCTTCGACGACACCAATCCGGAAAAAGAAAGCGTCGAATATATGGAAGCCATCGAGCGCGATGTGCAATGGCTGGGTTTCAAATGGGCCGGCAAATATCACGCCTCCGACTATTTCGAGCAACTGTATGCCTATGCGGTACAGTTGATCAAACAAGGCGACGCCTATGTCGACAGCTCTACACCAGAACAAATGCGCGCCGACCGCGGCACCTTGACCGAACCCGGCAAAGAAAGCCCGGACCGCAGCCGTTCCATCGAAGAAAATTTGGATTTGTTTACCCGCATGCGCGCCGGCGAGTTCGCCGACGGCCAATATGTATTGCGCGCAAAAATCGACATGGCCTCACCCAACATTAACATGCGCGACCCGACCATCTACCGGATTCGCCGCGTCCATCATCAGCGCACCGGCGATGCTTGGTGTTTGTATCCAATGTACGACTACACCCATTGCATTTCCGACGCGCTGGAAGGCATCACCCATTCGATCTGTACCTTGGAGTTTGAAGATCACCGCCCACTCTACGACTGGGTGCTGGACAAATTGCAAACCCCTTGCCATCCGCAACAAATCGAGTTCGCGCGCCTGCAATTGGAATACACCATCGTCAGCAAACGTAAACTGTTGCAACTGGTTACCGAAAAACACGTCCACGGTTGGGACGATCCGCGCATGCCGACTATTTCCGGCCTGCGTCGGGCGGGATTTACGCCGGAAGCGATCCGGGATTTCTGCGAGCGCATCGGCGTCACCAAAAACGATTCCTGGATCGAAATGGGTGTGTTGGAAAACTGCATCCGTGAAGACTTGAACGAACGCGCTCCGCGAGCGATGGCAGTATTAAGACCGTTAAAAGTCGTCATCAGCAACTGGGAAGACGGCAAAACCGAAACCTATCAAATCGCCAACCATCCGCAAAAACCGGAAATGGGCAGTCGCGAAGTCAGCTTCTCCAAAACCCTCCTGATCGAACAAGACGATTTCATGGAAAACCCACCCAAAGACTTCAAACGCTTGGTGCCAGGCGGCGAAGTCAGGCTACGCGGCTCCTATGTGATCAAGTGCGAGGAAGCGATCAAAGACGCTGCTGGTAACGTTATAGAACTGCGTTGCAGCTACGACCCGGCCACCCTGGGCAAAAACCCGGAGGGCCGTAAAGTGAAAGGCGTGATCCATTGGGTATCCGCACAACACGCTATCCCAGCCGAACTGCGTCTATACGATAGACTGTTCAGCCACCCCAACCCGGACACGCTGGATAATTTTCTGGACGGTATCAATCCCAATTCGCTGGAAATATTGAGCGATTGCCGGGTGGAAGTCAGTCTGGCGACCGCCACGCCGGACACCCGCTATCAATTCGAACGCACCGGTTATTTTTGTCTGGACTATGCGGACAGCACACCGGAAAAACTGGTGTTTAACCGTACCGTGACATTGCGCGACAGTTGGGCAAAATAGCCGGTTAATTCAATATGGCCGCGCTGCAACCATTAGTTAGCCATCTTCAAACCCAAACCGGCCAATCTTTACACAACCACCGTCTAAGCAGCGTCGGCGGTGGCGACATCAATAGCGCCTACCGGCTGCAAGCCGCCAACATCGACTGGTTTATCAAATTAAACCGCGCGGACTTGGCGCATATGTTCGTTGCCGAAGCGGCCGGTTTACGCGAGTTGGCCGAGATCAACGCGGTACGCGTGCCCAAGGTAATTCACTTCGGCGAATTTCAACAACATGCTTATCTGGTGCTGGAATTTATCGAATTGGGTTCGTTACATAGCCGTAGCGCCAGCCTATTCGGCCAACAACTCGCTTCGCTGCACCAAAGGCCGCAAGCCTATTTTGGTTGGGCCATCGATAACACCATCGGCTCCACTCCGCAGCACAACACCAGAGACGACGACTGGGTAAGCTTTTGGCGGCAACAACGCTTGGGCAAGCAATTACAATTTGCCGCCGCTAACGGCTATGCCGGCTCACTGCAAACGCAAGGGGAAAAACTGCTGGAAAAAATTGACGGTTTTTTTAGCGATTACCGCCCGCACCCGTCCCTGCTGCACGGCGACTTATGGGGCGGCAACGCTGCCGCAGATAACCAAGGGCAACCGATAATTTTCGATCCGGCCTGCTATTACGGCGACCGCGAAGCGGATCTGGCCATGACGGAATTGTTCGGCGGCTTCAGCCGCGATTTTTATGCGGCTTATCAAGCCGAATATCCGCTGGACAGTGGTTACAAAACCCGCAAAACCCTTTACAACCTTTACCACATTCTTAACCATCTAAACCTGTTTGGCCGTAGCTACTTAAACCAAGCCAACAGTATGATCAGCCAGTTATTGGCCGAATTAAATTAATCAAGCCCGTCGTCTTCCGGCACGGCCAAAAATAGTCAGCAATTACGTACTCCCACACCGAAATCACCGATGTCCGTCAGCTTCACTACCGCCAACAAACAGGCGGTAAGCTGGATTACCCGTCTCATCCCGATACGCAAGTCCCAAAACCGACAGGCATTGTTCGAAGCGCCGGCGTTGTTCACCGTCGATCTGCAAACCAATCAGCACCTTGCCGAACGCTGCGCCGTGATTGCGGTAATGAAACAGGCTGATATTCCACTGACTGCCCAGCGACAGTAGAAACTTAAGTAGCGCAGCGGGGCGTTCGGGGAATTGAATACTGTAGACGCTTTCCTTCAACTCGAATGGCGCATGCCCGCCGACCATGTAACGGATATGATCCTTGGCCAGCTCGTTGCCGGTCATATCGGTAACCGGAAAGCCATCTTCGGCCAGTTGCTCGATGAGATGCTGCCGGTCGTTTTCCGCGCCGCTGCTGCTGATACCGACAAACACCTGCGCCATGCGCGCGTCGAAATAACGGTAATTGAACTCGGTGATGCTACGCTTGCCGAGCATTTTGCAAAATCTTAAAAAACTGCCCGGCACCTCCGGTATTTCCACCGCCAGCAGAATTTCCCGATGCTCGCCTACCAGTGTGCGTTCGGCAACATAGCGCAAGCGGTCGAAATTGATATTGGCGCCGCTGTCGATGGCGATCAGCGTGTGTTGTTGCAGGTGTTGCTGTTCCGCGTACTTTTTCAATCCCGCCACCGCCAACGCGCCGGCCGGCTCGGCCACCGAGCGAGTATCGTCGAAAATGTCTTTGATGGCCGCGCAAATCTCGTCGGTACTGACGGTGATGACCTGATCGACGTACTGTTGGGCGATGCGAAACGGTTCTTCGCCAATTTGCTTCACCGCCACGCCGTCGGCGAACAAGCCGACTTGTTCCAAAATCACGCGCTGTCCGGCTTTCAAGGCTTGATTCAAGCAATCAGCGTCGTCCGGCTCCACCGCGATAACTTTAATATCCGGGCGCACGAATTTAACGTAGGCGGCAATACCGGCCACTAGCCCCCCGCCGCCGACCGGCACGAATATCGCATGAATATCGCCGTTGTGCTGCCGCAGGATTTCCATCCCCACCGTGCCCTGCCCGGCTATCACTTCCTGATCGTCGTAAGGGTGAATAAAGGTCATGCCTTTTTCCGCGACCAATTCCATGGCATGCGCGTAGGCATCGTCGTAGGAATCGCCGTGCAGCACGATTTTCGCGCCGCGCGCCTTGACCGACTTGATCTTGATTTCCGGGGTGGTTTTCGGCATCACGATCAGGGCTTTGATCCCCAATTTCTTGGCCGCCAACGCCACGCCTTGGGCATGGTTACCGGCGGACGCGGCTATTACGCCGTGAGCAGTTTGCTCGGGTGTTAGGGAGGCGATCTTGTTATAGGCGCCGCGCAATTTAAACGAGAACACCGGCTGCAAATCTTCGCGCTTTAGATAGACCTTGTTGTTGATTTTCTCCGACAGCGTCGCGGCAAAATCCAGCGGGGTTTCCTCGGCAACGTCGTAGACTTTTGCCCGCAATATCTTTTCTATATATTTTTGCATTATTGTCCTGGGCAACTGCTGACGCAATTGCCGTCCATGCGTTGGTCCTTGGGCTGTGCAGGCGATGCCACCTGGAGCCTTATCGGCGTAAAAACTGCTGAGAGATCAGCCTTAATCGGTTATTATCCCACACAATGACGGGTTAAACGCCGTGTCAGATTTATAAGAGCAATCCATCAGGACCATCACCATGACTCAAGACGAATTAAAAAAACAAGTCGCCCAGGCTGCCCTGCAATATTTAAAAAACGTACCCATCATCGGCATGGGCACCGGCTCGACCGTTACCCATTTGATCAACCTGCTGGCCGACTGCGATTTCAAAAGAGACATCGAAGGCGCGGTATCCAGCTCGGCTAAAACTACCGAACATTTACAGTCCATCGGCATTCGCGTGATCGACCTGAATCAATCCGGCGATTTGGATATTTATGTGGACGGCGCCGATGAAGTCACCCCGCATAAAAAAATGCTGAAAGGCGGCGGTGGCGCGTTGACCCGCGAGAAAATCATCGCCGGCGCCAGCAAGAAATTTGTTTGTATCGTCGACGAAAGCAAATGCGTGGACGTGATGGGCAAATTCCCGTTGCCGGTTGAAGTATTGCCGTTATCGCGCAGCTTCGTGGCTCGCCAATTGGCTAAATTGGGCGGCCAACCTGAATTGCGCATGAACAAAGACACCGGCGCCAGCTACATCACCGACAACGCTTGCGAGATTCTGGATGTGCATAATTTGAGCATTCTGGATCCTGTCGAATTGGAAAAAACCATTAACAACATCCCCGGGGTGATCACCAACGGTCTGTTTGCGATCCGTGCTGCGGATGTCGTATTGGTCGGTAAAGGTAGCGAAGTTATCACTTACTAGACTGCGTCACCTGCTGTTGCGACAGGTTGTCCGGCGCGACGACCTGAATCGCCGAGATTCCGGAAGCGGCTTATCAACTAGGCGCTTCCGGCTTTTCTCCATTAAATTTCTGGCTGCCCAAGCCGTTGAACTCTACAATATCCGCCCATCGCAGCCGCCGGCTGCTCTGCTTTATTGCAACGCTTCTCAGAGTATTTTAGGAACTACCATGTCTGACATTGAAATTGCCCAACAGGCAAGCATGCGCCCGATTATCGATTTGGCCGGCGAAAAATTCGGCATTCCCGCCGAACATCTGGACCCTTACGGTCATTACAAAGCCAAAATCTCCCTGGAATATGTCAACAGCCTAACCGATAAAACCGACGGCAAACTGATTTTAGTCACCGCGATCAGCCCCACCCCGGCCGGCGAAGGTAAAACCACCACCACGGTGGGTTTGGGCGATGCATTAAACCGCTTGGGCAAGAAAACCATTATCTGCCTGCGGGAACCTTCGTTAGGTCCCTGCTTCGGTGTAAAAGGCGGCGCGGCCGGCGGCGGCTATGCGCAAGTGGTGCCGATGGAAGACATCAATCTGCATTTTACCGGCGACTTTCATGCCGTCGGCGTAGCGCACAATTTATTGTCGGCGTTGATCGACAACCATATCAATCACGGTAACAAGCTGGACATCGACCCACGCCGCATCCAATGGAAGCGCGTGATCGACATGAACGACCGGGCGTTGCGCAAAATCACCATCGGCCAAGGCGGGCCGGCCAACGGCTATTTGCGCGAAGACGGCTTCGACATCGTCGTGGCATCGGAAGTGATGGCGATTCTGTGTCTGGCTACCAACCGCGCCGACTTGAAGGAGCGCTTGGGCCGCATCGTCATAGGCTACAAATCCGATAAAGTCACGCCAGTTTACGCCAGCGACTTGAAAGCCCACGGCGCAATGGCCGCCATCTTGAAAGACGCGATCAAACCGAATCTGGTGCAAACCCTGGAAAACAATCTGGCGATTATCCATGGCGGCCCGTTTGCGAATATCGCCCACGGCTGCAATACCGTCACCGCCACCAAAACCGCGCTGAAACTGGCCGATTATGCGGTGACGGAAGCCGGTTTTGGCGCCGACCTGGGTGCGGAAAAGTTTCTGGACATCAAATGTCGCATGTCCGGCTTAAAGCCCTCGGCCGTGGTATTGGTCGCCACGGTGCGGGCGTTGAAATTCCACGGCGGCGTGGCCAAAGACGACTTGAACCAGGAAAACCTGGCGGCGCTGGAAAAAGGCTTTGCCAATCTGGAGCGCCATCTGCATAACATTACGCAGCATTACGGCCTACCCTGCGTCGTCAGCATCAATCATTTTACTTTCGACACGGACGCCGAAATCGCCTTGCTGCAGCAGAAATGCGAATCGCTAGGCGTGAAATGCGTGGTCGCCAAACACTGGGCGCACGGCGGTGCCGGCGCGGAACAGCTGGCTCAGGAAATACTGAACATCGTCGATAATCGCGAACCCGGCTTCAGCTACGTATACGACAGCGAACTGCCGCTGTGGAATAAGATAGAAGCCATCGCCACCAAGCTGTACGGCGCGGCAAAAATCAGCGCCGGCCCGAAAATCCTTGCGGAGCTGAAGGCGCTACAAGTTAACTACGGTCATTTCCCTATCTGTATGGCCAAAACGCAAATGTCGTTTTCCACCAACCCAAACGCCAAGGGCGCACCGTCCGACCATATTGTGGAAATCAATGAAGTACGCCTGGCCAATGGCGCCGGCTTCATCGTGGCGATTGCCGGCGATATGATGACCATGCCGGGCTTACCGAAAATCCCGGCCGCGGAACGCATCGATATTAGCGACGACGGAGTAATCAGCGGTTTGTTCTAAATATCGATAAGCAAACCGGGTCGATTGTTCGAGTTTTTTCGACGCAATCGGCCCATTTCCCTCGACCTTGCACGTAGCAGGTATAAGCACCCTAGACTATGCTTGAGTATATAAATAGTCGCCGGGAGTGGACATGCTTGACCTGCACACCGTTAAATTCAGTCACAAAATAGCCGCCCTATCGCTAATACCCTTAGCGGGTTTACTGCTAATGGCCTCTTTCGTGGTTTACACCCACATACTGGAGATGCAGTCAGCCGCGAAGATTATCTCTCTCGCCGACTTTTCCGTTTACGCCAGCGACCTGGTACACGAGTTACAAAAAGAACGAGGGCTGTCGGTCGGGCATCTGGGCAGCAACGGCCAAAAGTTCAAACAAGAACTGGAACAGCAACGTTTAGCCACCGACGGCAAACTGAAACAACTGAATGCTTTCCTCAAAACATTCGATACCAAAGCCACCGCAAGCAATTTAGCAGCGGGTCTAGTGACGGTAGAGCGGCAAATCGATAAACTCAACGAGACACGCCAGTCTGTCACCGCTTTGCGCGCCAGCGGCGAGACCACCATCAACTACTATTCCAATCTGAATGCCGCCTATCTGGCCATCATCGCCCAATTGCCGCAATTGAGCACCAATGTACAAATCAATCACAAGCTGGATGCCTACGCCAATTTCCTGAAGGGCAAGGAACAAGCGGGCGTGGAGCGGGCGGTATTAGCCAACACCTTTGCCAAGGATGCTTTTGGCCCTGGCATGTATGAAAAACTAGTGACCTTGATCGCCTTTCAGAATACTTATCTGGATATTTTCGCCTCTGTCGCCCCCCAGCAGTACCTGGATTTTTTACAGCGCACCCTGCGCGGGCAATTCATAGACGAAACCGCCGCAATGCGCGGCAGAGCCCTGAGCAATGCCGATAAGGGCGGCTTTGGGGTGGATCCGGCCCACTGGTTTGCGATGCAAACCGGCAAGATCAATTTGTTGAAGGATGTGGAAAACTATATCGCCAAAGACACGATAGATTCGTCCAAGGCAATCGAAAGCAACGCCAGTCGCCAATTGCTGTTCAACGGAGTTTTTATTGTTACGGTAGCGGGCTTATCTTTTTTGTTATTTTGGATATTGCGCAAGGATATAGCCAATCAGCTGGGCGGCGAACCGTTACAGGTCAATAATCTGGCGGTCAATATCGCGGCCGGCAAACTGGAACGGCGCGGCATGCCGCAAGCGGAGCAACATGTAGGCATTTTTGCCGCGATGCTGACCATGCAAAAGCGTCTGGCCGACGTCATAGGTACAATCGGCAGTTGTTCCGAGCAAATCGCTCAAGCCTCCAATGAAGTAAACAATGCCGCACAAACGCTCAGTCAAAGCAGCTGCGAACAAGCAGCCAGCATCGAACAAACCAGCGCCGCGCTGGAACAGTTGACCGGGTCGGTCGAACACAACCATGAGAACGCGCAAACCACGGAAAAAATAGCGCTTACTGCCGCCGAATCGGCTCAAAGCGGCGAACAGGCGATCAGAGACACCGTGGAGGCGATGAACAAAATCGCCGAAAAAATCGGTTTGATCGAGGCCATTGCTTATCAAACCAATTTGCTATCGTTAAACGCTTCGATAGTCGCCGCCAAAGCGGGCGAGCACGGCGCGGGCTTCTCGGTAGTAGCAACCGAGGTAAGAAAGCTGGCGACCCGCAGCCAGGATACGGCCAACGAAATCGGCGAACTAGCCAGCAAGGGCTTGGACATCGCCCAAAACGCCGGTCGTATCTTTACCCAAATGCTGCCCAGCATTCAAAAAACCGCTACGCTTGTACAGGAAATAGCCACCGCATCCGACGAACAGGCGATCGGCGTCCGCCAAATCAGCCAAGCGGTAGGACAATTGGATACGGCGATTCAGCATAACGCGGCAGCTTCAGAGCAATTGGCCGCAACTGCTGAAGAATTAAACGATCAAAGCCAAACGCTCATGCGGGAAGTTGGCTTTTTTAAGATGCACTAACAGAAAAAGATTACGGGAATAACATGAACGAATTCGTTTGGGAAAATCAATATCTGCTCGGAAACGAAACGGTTGACCAGCAGCACAAAGAATTATTCCGTCTAGCGAACCAACTGGTAGCCTCGAAAGATACTCAAGCGCTAGCCGAAAACATCATGTTGCTTTATCAACATGTCAGGGAACATTTTCACGCTGAAGAAGCCTTTATGAAACAACACGGCTATCCGGAATATCAACATCATGTGCAAACGCATAATCTGATGCTGGAGAAACTGGTCGAGTTTAGTCGTGGAATCAGTCAGCAAAAACTACAGGAACTTGACCTGCCGGGCTTCATGCGCGACTGGATTAACCATATAGTGGAGGAAGATGCAGCGATTAATGCTTATTTCAAAATCCACAAAGATCAGAAATCAAACAATTTACTAACCGTTTAATTTAACAACAACGAGGCCTGAATATGAGCGAGTTTATCTGGCAAGATGACTACAAAATAGGTCACGCAACGGTGGATGCGCAGCACAGGCAATTGTTCGATCTGGCGAATAGAATTGTTGAAGCCGACTCTAGCGAAACGTTAACGCATTTGTTTGCACTGTTTTATCAGCACATTCGCGGGCACTTCGAAGCCGAAGAACAATTAATGAAACACCATGGCTATCCGGGTTATGCCCAGCACGTAGCAACGCATAACCAAATGTTAGACAGGCTGAACGACATTTCCCAAACCATTTATCATAGACAATGGCAGCCGGCGGACATAAAAGTATTTGTCAGCCAGTGGGTGTTAGTACATATCCTTGAAGAGGATAAACTGCTGGGAGAATACCTAAAAAATCTTCCAGCAGAAGCTACATCAATCTAGTCCGAAGCTGCGACCAGATGCTCTTGAGATTGCGCCAAATCACTTAGTAGCGATAATTCGTCCAGCGACAGCACCCGGCTAATTGCCAAAAGTATAATAAATACGTCATCGACACGCGCCATGGCTTGAATAAAATCGGTACGAATATCGGTGCCGAAATCAGGCGCCGGCTGAATGTTGGCGGGAGGAATTTCCAAAATTTCCCGGACTTCGTCCACCAGCATACCTATCAGTTGCGAACCCTCGCCCGTTTCCACCGCCACTAACACGATACAACTACGTTTGCTGACTTCGGAGCAATGCCGGCTTAACCGTGCCGACAAATCTATGACCGGCACCACGCTACCGCGCAAATTAATCACCCCGTGAATATAGTCCGGCGTCAATGGCACCCGCGTGACATTGGCAATCTCGATGATCTCCTTAACATCGAGAATGCTAACCGCAAAACTTTCGGTCCCCACTAAAAAGGTCAGGTATTGACCTACCTGTTCCTGAACCGCCACTACATGGCTGGTTTCTCTGCGAATCAGATTACTCATGGTCTGCTCTCCAGAGACTAAAAGCGCTCAAAATCTTGGTCGTTAAAATCCAACGATGTGTCGGTAGCGCTATTCACTGCCGGTTTTTTAACGTAGTTTTGCGCGGGTCCGCCGCGCGATTGGCGCTTAGCGGCCGGCGGTGTTTTGCCGAATGATTGCGATTTTGTGTTATTGGCATCCAGTTTGAAAAACGCTACCGCATGCTGCAACTGGGTTGCCTGACCATTTAACTCCTCGGAAGTAGCGGCTAATTCCTCGGCGCTAGCGGCATTTTGTTGCGTCGCTTTATCAAGCTGGCGCATTGCGTCATTAATTTGGTTGATCCCGCTGGATTGCTCCATGGACGCCGCGTTGATTTCCTGCACCAAATCGGCTGTTTTCACAATATTCGGCACCACGGCGCTAATCAAGGTTCCGGCTTTTTCGGCTATCGCTACGCTGTTGGTGGCTAATTCGTTGATTTCTTCCGCCGTGACGCGACTACTTTCCGCCAGTTTTCTAACTTCCGCGGCCACGACCGCAAAGCCCTTGCCGTGTTCACCGGCAGAGGCCGCTTCAATCGCCGCATTTAACGATAGCAAATTGGTTTTGTAGGCAATATCCTCGATCAAGCCAATTTTTTTGGCTATGTTCTTCATGGCCAAGACAGTCTCGTTGACCGCATCACCGCCGTCGCGTGCTTCCCCAGCCGACTTGGTCGCCATTTGTTCCGTGACATGGGCATTTTCGGTATTTTGCTGTACCGAAGAATTGAGTTGTTCGATTGATGAGGTCGTTTCCTCTACGCTAGCCGCCTGTTCTGTCGCCATCTGACTCATGGACTGGGCGGTAGCGCTGACTTGTTGGGATGCGCTGGCCAAGGTATCGGAGTTTGAACGTACTTGCGCAACCACTTGACTGAGTTGATCGCGCATATCGCGCAAAGCCTGCGCTAGTTGACCGATTTCGTCTTTGCCGTTGACTTCCAGCTTCGCGGTCAAATCGCCTTCCGACAGCGATTGAGCAAACTTAACACCAATAGTAATTGGCACGGTAATTAGATTAGCCAGGAACATCGCGATGATGATACCCAAAACCAACGCGGCAATGATGGTACCGATAATGATTTTGTTGGCCTCATCAACCAACTCTTTAGCCTCGTCCCGCGCAACGCCAAGTTGCGCGTAGCCCGCTTCTTCAGCCCCTTGCGCCAGCTTGATTACGTTGTCGCCTTCTTCCAGCATCTCCTTGCGGACCGCGTTCAATTGGTCGTCGTTAGCAATCCAGGTTTTGGCATCTTGTTGATACTCCCTGGTATTATTACGCGCTTTTTCAATCAACCTTAGCGCTTCTTCGCTGTTAACGATTTTTTGCAGATTGTCATAAGCTGTCATCAATTCAGGCAACCAAACTTCCATTTTTTTCCACGCCACCCTATCTCTATAGTTCACCTCTTCCTTCTCGGCTCGCATAATTTCCATGGCCTTGATATAGATATTGGTCGCCCCGATGTAACGCTGAACATAAGCATCCAACTCCTGGCCGCTGGCACCCTTCTTAATGGCTTCTTGATACAACTTCACTTGGCGATCCAAAAAGTCACTGGCGGCATCGGCCACATTGTTGCCATTTTCTACCATTTCTTTGACAGCCAACTTGTTTGCCTTAACCGCAGTTTCGACAGCACGAAATTTCTCGTTAAATTTTGTGGTCGCTTCTCGTGCGACTTTAGATTGGCTAAGTAACTCGGTATTGTTATGTTCTTTGGCCACCTGATCCACTTTATCGAGATAGGCCAATACGCTTTTTATATTCTCCATGACTTTTTCGGAATCCTCATCTTTCCCGGAAATCCGGTAGGTCCTTTGGGCCAATATCGTATTGAGCGCCGATCTTTCCACACCGGTCGCATATTCCACCGATTTGCCGTTATTGTCGGTAATACCGAACAAAGCACCGGAAACATCGCCGATGTATATCTTGGACAATAAACCAAAGCCTATGGTAATGGCCACCAGCAGCATCGCCCCCGTCAGGATTTTTGTTTTTATTTTAAGGTCGTTAATGTTCATGCGCTGTTCCCTCTATTAGGAATTTATAACTATGAAAAATCGTTAATTTACTGAATTCGCTGCGATGTTAAGAATGGTGCCGGTCGGCTTTTATTTTTGATAGCAGCTTGAATTAAACCTTGTACGTCCAGAATTAGCGCGACGTTACCATCGCCCAACACAGTTGCACCGGTGATCCCGTTTAATCTTTCGAACACTTTGCCGAGCGGCTTGATCACGGTTTGATGCTCGCCGTGCAATTCATCGACAACAAAGCCGGCTTTGGTCTGCCCGGATTTGACCACGACTACGCTTTCGCGCTTTCTATGGGTATCGGCGATCTGATTGTGGAAATAATCGCCTAAGCGCAAATACGGCAACACCTGGCCGCGCAAATTGATGTAATGCTGTATTTCATCGATCTCGCACTCGTTGGCGTTCATCTCGATGCATTCGTCGACCATGCTCAACGGAATGATGTAACGATCCTGACCAGTACCTACCATGAAACCGTCGATAATTGCCAACGTCAGCGGTAGGCGTATGGAAATGGTCGTGCCTTCACCTTCTATGCTGTCTATCTCCACGGAACCGCGTAAGGCTTCGATATTTTTTTTCACGACATCCATGCCGACACCGCGCCCGGACAAGTTCGTGGCTTGATCCTTGGTACTGAGCCCGGCGGCAAAGATGAGATTATGGATGTCTTGTTGGGATAAATCGTGATCGGGCTTGACCAGACCGTTGGCCAAAGCCTTGTCGAGTATTTTCTCGCTATTCAAGCCAGCGCCGTCATCGGCGATTTGAATCACGATATGCCCGGATTCATGATAGGCATTGAGCTGCACGGTACCTTGCGCCGGCTTGCCGACAGCGAGCCGCTGCGCGGGACTTTCAATGCCGTGATCAAGGGCGTTGCGGATTAAATGGGTTAACGGATCGTTGATTTTTTCGACAACAGTTTTATCCAACTCGGTTTCACCGCCGCTGATATATAGTTCGATGTCTTTATTCAGCTCTTTGCTAACGTCGCGAACCACCCGTTTAAACCGGGAAAACGTTTCGCCGATTTGCACCATGCGCAATTCCAATGCGGTATCGCGAATACTGCTGACCAAGGCATTCATACTGGCGGCCACATCGCCGGCATCGCTTAGGCCATGCCGTTCGACGATCAAATTCATCGCCGCACTGGAAATCACCAGCTCACCGACCAAATTGATCAAGTGGCCTAATTTGGTCGCATCGACGCGAATGTAGTTGGCTTCACTCGCCAGCTTTTGCTTGGTCTGTTCCTGTTTCTTCAAGGCTTGGTCGACCAATGGCTGCTGCACGACGTGCCGCTCGACCAATATCTCGCCCAACGGTTTGCTGGGACCTTGGTTTTCTGATTCAACGATTGCCTGCTGACTTTGCAGGGCATGATCGACATCATTCTGAGTCAGCGCGCCGACTTGCACCAACATATCGCCCAAGCGCTTGACATGATTGTCGTCCTGAGCGTTCAGCAGATTGACATATTCCTCGAATTTGGAATTGGGCGGCAAAATTTTGATGTCGCAATCGTCCGAGGCAAAATCAAACACCGCTTCGATGGTTTGTTTATTCGCATCGCTCTGAAAAGCAATTTTGAAATGCAAATAGCAATTTTCCGGATCCATGTCGTCGCCGGCCGGTAGTTCCGGAGCCATGGTAAGGATTTGTTTAATTTCACCCAGGGTTCGCAGATAGCGAATAAACGACAAGGGATCCATACCGTTTCTGAAGGCATCTTTCTGAAACTCCAGTGAAATAAGCCAATTGTCGTCCACGGATATTTCGCCACCGCCTTCAATTTCCAGCTGCACGCTATCGTCGCTCTGCTGCAGATCGGTGGTTTGCCGTCCGGTCAATTGCCGGATCAAACGCTCGCTTTCCGCCGCCAAGCTTGCTGGTATTGGCGCTTCCTGCTGTGTCAAACAATGTTCAATCAATTTAGCCGTGTGATCTTTACTATCCAGCAACACGGAGATCAATTCCGCGTCGATACTGCGTTCACCGTTGCGCACCTTGTCCAGGACCGACTCGGCTTCGTGGGTAAACCCCACCACGGCGCTAAAGCCGAATAACCCGGAAGAGCCTTTGATGGTATGCATGGCCCTAAATAGACTATTGATGGTTTCGCTATCGTCCGGTTTAGTCTCCAGAGACAGTAAAGCATCCTCCATATCCGTTAACAGCTCTTCGGCCTCTTGGGCGAAAACCGTTAAGGCAGCATCTAATTCGCTCATGATGATTTCCAGTCTGCGGAGATAACGATAGGGTCGCCGAAATGCTTGCTGAGATTTAGCAGTTCCAGCACTTCAACCACCGCTTCGCTGTGTTGGCTAAGGCTAAAAGTGATACCTCGGCTTACGGCTTCCTGCTTCAGAAACATCAGCAGTTGTAAGCCGGCGCTGTCTATTTCGGTGACATCAGCAAGATCAATCTGTATATCCTTGGCCGAACTAAGATACGGGGACAATGCCTGTTTATGTTCCAGCACCGAATAAATGGTCAATTCACCCTGGATAGCAAGCTGGATAACGCCCTTTTTTTGTTGTTTTAATTCGATAGCCAAGGTTTTCCTCCCCTTGTGCAGCGGAGTTGTTTTTAAGGCAACACCAATTTGGATACCGCGTCGAGTAGCGTTGGAGCCTGGAACGGTTTAGTCAGCCAAGCTTTAGCGCCCGCTGCCTTGCCAGCCTGCTTTTTGTCGTCGGCGGCTTCGGTAGTCAGCATCATCATCGGGGTGAACTTGTAGGCCGGCAATTTTTTGGCTTCCGTAACGAAGGTTATGCCGTCCATATTCGGCATATTCACATCGGTGATGATCAAATTAATTTTTTGTCCGGTTAATTTGTTTAGCGCATCCCTGCCGTCGCAAGCTTCGATCACGTCGTAGCCCGCACCCTTAAGGGCAATACCGACAACCTGCCGAATGGATGCCGAATCATCAACAATCATGATGGTTTTAGCCATTACTCAATCCTTCAATAAATTTAGAAAAATGTAATTTCGTCGTTGGCGGAAGTACTTTGGTGACTAACCGCCGCACTAGAAGCGTGATTCAATAATTCTTCCGGCATCGTGTAGCTGAGCTCCATTCTCGATAATGTGGCGCCGACATCGAGACTATTCGCTTGGCGTTCGCCGCTATTACGCGTGGCATCGACCGCACTTTGCAGACTATTTAGGTTATGTTCGACATGTGACAACATTTGGCTGACCCGATCCTGAAACTGGAACGCCGTCAACACCGAGAAAATTTCATCGCGAATTTGCGCGCTGTTTCCGCGCAATTGGTCTGCATCGTTTCTGAACATATCTAAGGCTACCCGCAAATCGTCCAATGCGGTGCGAATAGCCTGCTCGGCATCGCGTATCGCTTTGTCGTCCGAAGACCCGGATGCTTCCGACATTTTTAACGTGGAGGCCATCGCTTTATTAATATCCGCAATCGCGTGGCTGATTTTTTCCCCGGTGGAAGACGAAAATCCGGCGAGTTTACGTACTTCGTCGGCTACAACCGCAAAGCCCCGGCCATTTTCACCTGCTCTGGCGGCTTCGATAGCAGCATTAAGCGCCAATAAATTAATCTGTTCAGCAACCTTGCGCACTTCCTGCGCCATGGTGTCCAACTGGCCGGTGTGCGCGGACAATTTACGCACCTCGTCGACCACCGCGTGTTCAACGTCTTGAATTTGACTCAAAACCTTTAAAACCGCAGTCAACGCATCCCGGGTTTCACTGAATAACACGTCAACGCTGCGGCCTTGACGGTTCTGCGCACCACCGGAAATCAGCCGTTCCAATTGACTGACCATCGCAGCAAAACGACTGGTCAGCACGGTGATTTCTTGTTCGGTGTGGGTTCTGGAAGTTTGCACTTGTCTGAGCAGAATAGGCACCACTTGCAGAAACAGACGTTCCAACTCAATAGCATAGGCTTCAAGATCTTTCAGTTTTAAGTCTTCGTCGCCACGCCACGCCTTATTAACCTCATTCAGCACGGCTTGTTGTTTGTTGTATAAGGTAGACCCGACCAAAACGCCAGCAAAGCCAAGCGCCGCTGTGGCTCCCATGCTGATCAGGCTGAAGCCGGTTTGCACACAAGCCAACAAACCACCTATCACGCCCAAGCCAACTGTTAACACATAAAAACCAAGAGGGCCGGGGCTTTTGGCTACGGGATAAGGTTTACTGAGCATAAAAATTCCATTTGGGTTTTGGGTACATCAAGGATAGTAGAGAGTTTTACACTTGCATTCAACCCAGTACCATCTTCGGTTTTTCGTTATTGTTAAGTTCACAGCAAATCATGTAATTATTTCCTGACATAATTAAATAATGTCCTGACTAACGGAGGAGTACTTTATTAGCATCGCCCCGATAACCCCCGAAGAGTTCGAACGCTTCAGATGTCTGATTTACGACCATGCCGGCATCGCGCTTACGCCGGAGAAAAAAGTCATGGTAGCCAGCCGGCTAGCCAAACGTCTGGACTATTACCAACTGCAGAGTTACGGCGAATACTATCAGCTGGCTATCAGCCCCGATTATCCGCATGAGTTTCAAACATTGGTCAACATTTTGACGACCAATGAAACCTATTTTTTTCGGGAACCCAAACATTTCGAATTCTTCCAGCAGCAGATTCTTAAACCTTGGCGCGGCGAACAATTTCGGGTTTGGAGTGCGGCCAGTTCGACGGGAGAAGAAGCCTATACCTTAGCAATGGTATTGGCAGAAAACCTGGGCATGCGCAATTGGGAGATTTTCGGCTCCGATCTTAGTACCCGCGTCTTGGAGGTTGCCCGCCATGGCGTGTATCCGCTGGACAGGCTGGATCAGATGGATAAACGCCTACTGGAAAAATATTGTTTGAAGGGCGTCCGCAGCCAGGAAGGTTTTTTTCGGGTGGAGAGCAAACTGCGCAGCCGAGTGAAGTTCGATCAGGTCAATCTGATGAGCATACTGCCGCCATCACTAGGTAAGTTCGAAGTAATTTTTCTGCGTAACGTTCTAATATATTTCGATCAGGACACCAAAAAACAGGTAGTCGAACGCCTGATCACCGCATTGAAGCCCGGCGGGCACTTCATCATCAGCCATTCGGAAAGTCTGCATCGGGTCACGGACCAGTTACAAATGATCAAACCTTCGATATATCGAAAACCATGAAACGCCTGTCATTCAGAGATACCCAACGCATCGTTATCGACCCTGGCGAATTCTATGCATCCCGCCAGCCGGAAGTAATCTCGACGCTGCTGGGTTCTTGCGTGGCTGCCTGCCTATACGATCCGATCAATCGAGTTTTCGGCATGAATCATTTTCTGCTGGCGTATCGTTCTCACTCACAAAATATGCCCATCATCGAATCCGACGAGGGCCGTTACGGTATTTATGCGATGGAATTGCTGATCAACGACATGATGAGACTCGGTGCCAACCGGCTCAATCTGCAAGCCAAATGCTTCGGCGGCGGCAACGTTTTAAAGCTGCGAGAAGACAAAAATCGCAAGCAAACCGTGGGCGATGTGAATGTTTTATTCATTAAAGAGTTTTTAAAAAAAGAAAACATTCCTATGCTTAGTGCCTGTCTTGGCGGCAATATCGGCAGAAACGTGCATTTCGTCGGCAGCGATTATTCGGTCTTTATCAAAAAAATCGACCACAATCAGCAACAGTCTCTCGAAAACGAAGAGCGCCGCTATTGGAAGAAAAACATCGACGAACA
Organism: Methylomonas methanica; assembly: GCA_001644045.1. Classification (GTDB taxonomy): domain Bacteria; phylum Pseudomonadota; class Gammaproteobacteria; order Methylococcales; family Methylomonadaceae; genus Methylomonas; species Methylomonas methanica. The sequence goes on from LUUF01000096.1 coordinate 21,731, forward strand.
CGAAAAATCCAGAAGCAGCGCCGAATTCTGGTAAACGATTTAAGACAATTAACTGGCAAACCCAAGGACACTATGACAGACACAAAAGTATTTATTGTCGACGACTCTGCGGTGGTCCGGCAGGTTTTGACCGGCTTGCTCGATAGTCTTCCGGGCATCAAAGTAATTGGTGCCGCGCCGGATCCGATCTTTGCGTTGACCCGCATGGAAAAAGACTGGCCGGATGTAATCATATTGGACATCGAAATGCCCCGCATGGACGGCATCACTTTCCTGAAAAAGCTGATGCATGAACATCCCACGCCGGTAGTGATCTGCTCTACCCTAACCGCCAAGGGCGCGGAAGTAACGATGCAGGCCATGAGCGCCGGTGCCGTTGACATCATCACCAAACCCACCGTTAACCTGAAGGGCTTTCTGCAAGACTCAAAAACCCTGCTTGCCGATGCGATCAAAGGTGCATCGCATGCCAGACTGAAAAAATCGGCGGCCCCGACGGGCAAACCCGTGGACGGCAGTCCGAAATTAACTGCCGACGCGGTACTCTCTCACACCAGCTTAATCACGATGACGGAAACCACCGACCGGGTGGTAGCAATCGGCACGTCGACCGGCGGCACCCAGGCCTTGGAGTACGTATTGACTCGGCTACCCCGCACCACACCGGGTATCGTCATTGTCCAACACATGCCCGAAGCGTTCACAGCAGCATTCGCCAAACGGCTGGACAGCCTTTGCCAGATCAACGTCAAGGAAGCCGAACAAAACGACCGGGTCATTCCCGGCCTAGCCTTGATAGCGCCCGGCGGCAAACACATGCTGTTGCGCCGTAGCGGCGCGCAATACCGGGTGGAAATCAAGGATGGCCCATTGGTTAGCCGCCACCGGCCGTCCGTGGATGTGTTGTTCCGCTCCGCCGCTCAAGCTGCCGGTAAAAACGTATTGGGAGTGATTATGACCGGCATGGGCGACGACGGCGCGCACGGCATGAAAGAATTGCACGATACCGGCGCCCTCTGTGTAGCTCAAGACGAGGCCAGTTGCGTGGTGTACGGCATGCCCAAGGAAGCAGTGAAGCTAGGTGGCACTGATGGCGAACTGCCTTTATCGGCTATCCCTAATTTGATCATTCAGTCGCCCAACCGGGCTAAATTCTTGAAAGGTTAAAGGCCGGTTTTATCTACAACTGGCGACAGCGATAGCCGTAATAGGCGATATATAAGTAGCAAAGCAAAGGGATAAAAAAAGCGTGCTGAATGCCGATACGGTCGGCAAATGCCCCTTGCAGCAACGGTAAAATAGCGCCGCCGACGATAGCGGCGCAGAGAATGCCGGAGCCTTGGCCGGTATGCCTACCCAAACCGGTCAAAGCCAGCGAAAAGATGGTGGGAAACATGATGGAATTGCACAAGCCCACCGCCAGGATAGTAAGCATAGCCAGTGTGCCGCTGCCCAACATCGTCGCCAACACCAAACCAGCCGCCGCCAAAGCGTTAAACGCCAGTACCTTACCGGGATGGACTTTCTGCATCACCGCCGAACCGATAAATCGGCCGACCATCGCCCCACCCCAATAAAACGACACATACTTGCCGGCATCTTGCTCAGCCAATCCGGCGATATCGGGCTCGCCGAGAAAGTTAACGAGGAAGCTGCCAATCGACACTTCGCCGCCCACATAAACAAAAATCGCCACGGCGCCCAATACCAGATGCGAATATTGCCAAGCGCTACTACCGTCATCTACGTGCGTTGTATTCGTTTCGGCTTGCTGGTTAATCTTCGGCAACTTCAGCATCGCAAAGATCGCGGCCTTTAAAAACAATACCGCCGCGAGAAATAAATACGGATTCTGCACCGCAGCCGCTTCCGCGGCCTGATACGCAGACAATTGCTCGGCGTCCAGCAGCTTTATTTCCTCGGCGCTTTTAACCGCATTCGACAGGATAAACAACGCGCCGAAATACGGCGCCAGCGTGGTTCCCAGGGAATTGAAAGCCTGGGTCAAGGTCAAGCGGCTGGATGCGGTGTGCGGATCGCCCAGCACCGTCACGTAAGGATTAGCCGAAACCTGCAACAAGGTAATCCCGGAAGCCAGCACAAAAAACGCCCCCAAAAATAAGGGGTAGGAATGCAGTCCCGCCGCAGGATAGAACAGTAGACAGCCGCAACCAGCAATCGCCAAGCCGACGATGATGCCGCCCTTGTAATCGATTTTTTCCACCAGATAACCGCTGGGCACCGACATCAGAAAATAAGCGGTAAAGAAACAAAACTGGATCAACATCGCTTGGGTATAGCTAAGGGTAAACACCGCCTTCAAATGTGGAATCAGGATGTCGTTAAGACAAGTGATAAAGCCCCAAATGAAAAACAGCGAGGTCAGAATGCTTAACGAACCCGCGTAAGATGGTTTACCCTGGATTTGTTGATCCGGCATGAGTTAATCCCGTATATTGATTTAGGGTTTGGCGACCTGGAAACGAGCGGTTTCACTACCGACCATCACCTCAAATTCACCCGGCTCGACGATGCGTTTCATATCCACACCGATAAACGACATATCCTGCGGCGTTAAGCTAAATTGCAAGGTCTGCTCCGCGCCGGGTTTTAACTCGACTTTTTTAAAGGCCTTCAGCTGTTTCACCGGCCGCGAAACCGACGCAGCGACATCGTGTAGATACACCATCACGGTTTCCTTACCGGTAAGCGCGCCGGTATTTTTCACCTTAAACGTCAGATCGATATTCTCGCCCATGGCAATGTTGTCTTTGCTCAGACGCAGACCGCTGGTTTGGAAGCTCGTGTAACTCAAACCGTGTCCGAAGGGAAACAACGGCCGATACTGATTGCTCTCGAACGCCTCTATCGGCTTGTGATCGTACATCACCACATCGTTGCTATCGCGCGGATAAGAGATCGGCAATTTACCGCTGGGATTGGTGTCGCCGAACAAAATATCGGCCAGCGCCGCCCCGCCTTCCATGCCCGGCAAAAAGCCCAACACCACCGCCTGCGCCTTATTGGCCACTTCGGTAATGATGCGCGGCCGACCGCCGAACGTAACTAAAATCACCGGCTTGCCGATTTCGAATATGGCTCTGGCCAATTGCAACTGCACCGGGTCCAGGTGCAGGGATTCGATATTGCCCTCGGTTTCGGTATAGGTTTTTTCGCCCAACGCCAAGATCACCACATCGTGCTGCCGCGCCTGGGTTACCGCCTGCTCGATATTGATTTCGTCGCTGAAATTTTTACCGCCCACGTACGTCACTTTGCCCGTGGTTTTCTGCTGAATGGCTTGTAACAAAGTTGGCTTGTCTTTTGGATACAAATGTTCGGCGGCACCCTGCCAGGTGATGGTCCAGCCGCCGTTCATCACGCTCAGCAAATTCGCGGTCGGCCCGGTGACCAGAATGCTGGTCTGTTTGCTCAAAGGCAGAATGTTATGGTTGTTTTTCGCCAAAATGATCGCTTCCCGCGCGGCTTGCCGATTCGCCGCCACCGCGTCGTCTGTAACAAAATTGCCTTTTACATCTAACGCCGGCTCGTGTCTATCGAACAAACCGCTTTGATATTTGACGCGCAAAATGCGCGATACCGCTTCATCGATGCGGGTCATCGGCACTTCGCCGGTTTTGGCCAAATCCAGTAGCAAGTCGTAAAACGAGTAATCGAACGGCACCATGCTCATATCTATGCCGGCCATTACCGCCATCTTCACCGCTTCGCGCGGCGAGGCCGCCAGTTTGTCGCGGGTGTATAAACGGCTGATGTCGGCCCAATCGGACACGGTGAAACCTTTAAAACCCATCTCGCCGCGCAAAATGGTGTTCAGGTAATGATGATTGATATGGCCGGGAATGCCGTCCACCTCGGCGGAATTGACCATCACCGTCGGCGTTCCGGCTTTCACGCCGGCCTCGAAACCCGGCAGAAAATATTCGCGCAAGGCCCGTTCGCCTATCCAGGCCGGGGTACGGTCCTTGCCGTTTAGGGGATAGCTATAGCCGACATAATGTTTCAAGCAAGTCGGCGCTTTGTCCGCTGCCGCAAAGTCGTCGCCGTGATGACCATGGATATAGGCGCTGCCCATCGTCACCGCCAGGTGCACGTCCTCGCCGTAAGTTTCCCACAAGCGCGGCCATAGCGGTTGTCGGCCGATGTCCATCACCGGCATGAAATTCCAGTCCAAACCGGACGCCTTCACTTCGCGGGCGGTAATTTCGCCTTCCTTGAAAGCCAAGTCGGGATTAAACGTCGCGGCCATGCTGATGGCTTGCGGAAACAGCACCGCGTTTTCAGTATAGGTTGCGCCATGAATCGCATCGATACCGTAGAGCACCGGAATTTTCAGCCGGCTTTTCGCGGCCACCTCGCGTATCGCCTGGGTCATCCGCCGCCATTTTTCGATGGGCTGGGTTTGGTTGTTCGGTGTGGTGGGCGTGTTCAATATCGAACCGATATGCCGGTTCAATACGGCATCTTCCAACTTGGCCTGATCGATCGGATTTTCGGCCAGCTCGCCGTTGATTACCGAAATCACGCTAAAGTCGATCTGTGTCATCTGTCCGACTTTTTCTTCCAGGCTCATTTGCGCCAGCAAGGCCTGGACCTGCGCTTCAACATTATCGTTTGTTTCTTGTGCACTCACGCCGGACTCCAACGCCACGAATAGGGAAAGAATTAAAAAAGCTGGTTTTGTTTTCAAGAGATTTGCTTGGTTTGAATGATGCCCGCTCAATCGATTTGTATGCCTGCCGTCCGCACGGCAAAAGTCTGCTCAAAGATAGCAAGGCGCTCACAATTATTGGTAAAAAGAAAGCTATGGTTATGAATTTCGTCACGCTATAGACGCGCGTTAACGAAGCAGCCGGGATAGTGTATCCAGACCTGACGGCGATGTCCCCTATTTTATGAGCAATCGCGCCACAGACAATGTATCGAAATTAAGCCTGGCTTGGTGTTTTACTGGACAGGTGAAACACCTTGTACAGCCCGGCTTCACCAGCCGCAAATGCTTGCGAATCGGCCTCGTCTATGCGTTGCACATGACTCAGCTCAATCACAAAATCCTTGCCGTATAACGCGATGACTTCGTCGGAAACATCGTCAGTCTCATCGCTAACCGGTTCCAGTTCAAGATCCTCCGCAGTCAACAGCAAAATAGTCGCCGTATCCGGCACGATTCGCCGTAACTGCGACACATATTGTCCACGAATATCTTCGGGCAATGCGGTTAAGGCCGCGCGGTCGTAAACGGTATCGATTTGCCCCAATTCGGCGGCGGTCAACGCAAAATAATCGCCACACAAAATGCTTAATCTGCCGCTACGCCACAGCGTAAATTTACCCAAACGCCGCCGCACCGGCCGCAGGCGGTTTTCTTTAAAAAATGCCTTTACCGCTACTTCGCTTAATTCGACACCGATAACCTGATGCCCTTGCTCTGCCAGCCAAAGCATATCCAGACTCTTGCCACACAGCGGCACGAAGACCCGGCTGCCATGGGCCATGTTCAGGCTCGGCCAGAATTGCGCCAACAAACTATTGACGGCAATCTGGTGAAAATCGGTACGCCGGTCGCGCCAAAACTGCAACCACAACGCGTTATCGCGCCCGGTCATGCCGCTTCCCCAACTACCGCTTGGCTAAAGGTCAGAAATCGGCCTTTGTAGCGCTCGCCGTTTTCAGTCAAACGTTCGGCAATCCGGCTGGTACAGCCATAGCCCAAATCGGTCATTTCCCGGCAAAACCCCACGCGATTGCCGCGATCCGGATCGACAATAATGATTTGTGCATTCGGCGCGGCATGCCGGTCGATGAATTTAGCCAACTGCTCGGGCTGCTGGCGTTCGTAAAGCACATCGCTGCCGATAATCAGATCGAACTGGCCCAGGCCCGGATTGCGAGTGGACCAATTGCCGGTTTTATATTGCAAGGGCCCTAGTTTATTTAGCAGCAGGTTTTCGTTAAGAAACGCCTCGCTCAAAGGATGCCAGTCGCTGACGGTAATATCGCCGGCCCGCCGGTGAATCACCAGACTGGCCAAGCCCAAACCAGCGCCAATTTCCAGAATGCGCTTCCCCACCAAATCGAAACTATGCATGGCCAAGGCCAGCACGCGCGCGGACGGCCAGACCTTCCCGAACAGCGACCAACTGGCGGACGAAATCCCGGCCAATTCGGCCTCGCCGAGCGGATCGGCATATTGCTGCAAATCGGCTAAAGAGCGAATTACATAATCGATACCGGCGACGGTGACGGTCTCGAATTTGACACGATAATCTGGCATTGGGGCTTACAGCGACAAGGTTGTGCATCAGGAAAAGGTTCTGATCGAAGGCACAACGCTTACTGAAAAGAGGCATGCAGGCCGAAAAGGCACTCGCGGAGTTGCCCAAAAGCGGGCGACTGTTTATGCAGGTTAACACATCGGCTGAGCTAACACGGCGGTAGTTGGACTAATTGGAGGGTGACTGATTCAAATTTAAACAATTGCGTTACGCTAATCAGTTGTGCTCCCATGCGACAACGCCTCCGTAAAACGGAGTATCGCGCAACCTGCTATGCGGGAAACAACTTATCCCGCGCATTCTCCAAAATCGCGGTCACGGCCGGATGCTTGAGTTTGCGGCGCATGGTGATGGCATAAAAACGCTCGTGTACCGAGTCGATGCGGCCGATGGCTTCCACGCCGTATTGGCTTTGGATTTCGGCTTCGACATTGCTCGGCGCGACAAACAAACCCACGCCGCCGCTACCAAAGGTTTTGATCAACGCGCTGTCTTCAATCTCGGCTTGGATAGCCGGGCTGATGCTTTGCGCATCGAACCATTGATCCAACGAGCGCCGCAACGATGTGTTGGCGGTAGGCAGCAAGAATGGCGCACCGCTCAAGGAGCGCGGGAAATTTTGCCGGTAAGTCGCCGCCAACCCCGGCGCGCCGAACACGGTAACTCCGCATTCGCCCAACAGATGAGTAAACGCCTTGGCGCCGCTGGTCGGAGTGAGCGGAGCATCGGACAATACTAAATCCATGCCTTGCACGGCCATGTCGCTCAATAGCCGCTCGGTTTTATCCTCGTAGCAAAGAATCTGCACCGGTTCCGGCAAACGGAATGCCGGCTCTATCAAGCGGTAAACCACCATTTTCGGTAACGCATCCGCGACGCCCACCACCAAACGCAAGGCCCGCCCGGTCGGTCGGCCTTTTAAGGTGTTGCTTAACTCTCTGCCCAGTGAAAAAATCTCTTCCGCATAATGAAACACCACCCGGCCGGTGTCGGTTAACGCTAGTTTACGGCCTTGTTTATAAAACAGTTTTTCGCCGATTTGCTGTTCCAGTACCGCTAATTGGCCGCTGATGGTCGGCTGCGCCAAATGCAGTTTCTCACAAGCACGGGTGATACTTTCCTCGCGGGCGACATTCCAGAAATAGAACAAATGTTGATAGTTGATACGTTCCACTAGTGCTCAATACATAGGAATTTACGATGCTTTAATTCTAAACATTCTATTTAACAATATCAAAATGCTGCGTTAGGCTATCAAGCAACCGACAATCACCTTGAGAACTGAATATGCAAAAGCAAAATGCGTTGCGCGACGACATTGCCCCAAGCGCCGGATCCGAATTAGCGGATTACGACGAATCGGCGTTCGAACTGGATACCCCCAGCGCCAGCCAAATCCTCAGCGATCGCTTAGCCGATACTCACGGCGACGACAAAGAATTGCGCAGCTCGATACGCTTGCTGGGTTCGATATTAACAAAAGTCCTGGCCGCGCAGGCCAAGCCTGAGGTCGCTACCGCCGTCACGCAGTTGCAACGCAAGTTCTCCAGCTTGATGCGAGAAGGCAGCGCCAACCGCCGCCGCCAATTCATCAAGATTCTGGAAGATCTGGATGCGGAAGAAATAGGCGAAGTGGTACGGGTGTTTAACGGCTATTTCAGCCTGATCAATATCGCCGAAGAATCGCATAATCTGAATCTGCGCCGGCAAAATCAGACCGGTCGCTATTGGCCAGGCTCGTTTCACGATACGCTGATCAAATTGCGCGACAGCGGCGTCAACGCGGACAAACTACAGATTTTGCTGGATGAAATGCTGTATTTGCCGGTGATGACCGCCCACCCCACCGAAGCCAAACGCCGTACCGTGAAAAGCGCGTTACGTAACGTGTTCCTCAGTCAGGAAGCCCTGGACGATCCGCGCCTCCGCAGCCAACAGCGCGGCGAAGCGCTGGACAAGCTGCAAGCGCAGATTCAACTGCTATTGAAAACCGACGAAGTCCGCGCCCGCAAACTGGGCGTGGCCGACGAGATCGACGCCGGCCTGTTTTACTTTTCCTTGTCGCTGTTTCAGGCCACTACCCTGGTTTACCGGAACTTGCAACGCGCGCTCAGCGATGTATTCGGCGCCGACGTCGCCAGTCAAATCAGCGTACCCAGCTTCCTACGTTTCGGTTCGTGGATAGGCGGCGACCGCGACGGCAATCCGAATGTAAAGCCGGAAACCACCGAACTGGCCTTGCGCATGCAGGCGCAAACCATCATGCAGGAGTATCTGGCAAGCCTGGATCAATTACGCGGCCAGTTGTCGCATTCGTATGGCCTTTGTGAATTGGCGACCGAATTCCTTGACAGCCTGTACGCCGACCGCACCATGCTGGGCGCGGCGGTAGCGGACTTGGAAAAACCGTATTTGCAGGAACCTTACCGGCACAAACTGATATTGATGAAATACCGCATGCAATGCACCTTGCACCGGGTTCAACAACAATTGCGCGGCGAACCGGAACAAGCCAATCGCCACGCTTATGCCAGCGTGGAAGAGTTTTTGCTGGATCTGCGCCTGATCGATGCTTCCTTGCGCGGCCATGGCGACGCCAACATCGCCGAGTTGGAACTGGCCGATCTGATCCGGCTGGCCGACGTGTTCGACTTTCACTTGATGCAACTCGACGTCCGGCAAGAATCGACCCGCCACAGCGAAGCCGTCGCGGAAATTCTGACGGCGGCACTGAATATTGACTATCTGGCGCTGGACGAGGCGCAACGCATCGCATTACTGGCCGAGGCTATCGCCGCACCGGGCGGTTTGATGTTCGACGCCGCCGCGCTAACGCCGGCCAACCGCGAAACGCTGGAATTATTTACCGTGATGGCGAAAATGCGCCGGGAAATCGGCCCGAATTGCTTTGGCAAATACGTAATATCCATGACCCATTCCGCCAGCCATGTGCTGGAAGTCTTGCTGCTGGCGGCGCAAGCCGGCTTGGTCGGCAAGATTGGCGGACATTGGCATTGCCATATCGGCGTCAGCCCCTTGTTCGAAACTATCGACGACTTGAACCGCATTTCCGATGTGCTCACCCAACTGTTCGATACCGATTGCTATCGGGAACTGTTGCGAGTCAGCGACGACCGCCAGGAAATCATGCTGGGCTATTCGGATTCCTGCAAGGACGGCGGTATCCTGGCGTCGGCCTGGGGCTTATCGCGCGCGCAACGGGAAATCATCGCGATCAGCGAGCGTTACGGCTTGAAATGCCGCTTATTTCACGGCCGTGGCGGCACCGTCGGTCGCGGCGGCGGTCCGACTCACGAAGCGATCCTGGCGCAGCCGCCCGATACCGTGCGCGGCCAGATCAAATTTACCGAGCAAGGCGAAGTGTTGTTTTACCGGTATAACAATATGGAAACTGCGGTCTACGAATTGACCATGGGCGTCACCGGCTTGCTGAAAGCCAGCGTCAGCCTGGTGCAAGCCATCCCGGCAGATCGCGCGGAAGATTTGGCGGTGATGGACGAATTGGCGCGGATCGGCGAACAAAGTTACCGCGAGCTGACCGAACGCACACCCGGCTTTTTGGACTATTTCTACGAAGCCACTCCGGTGGGCGAAATTGGCGGCTTGAATATCGGTTCGCGGCCCTCGCATCGCAAAAAATTGGATCGTTCGAAAAACTCGGTGCGGGCGATTGCCTGGGTGTTCGCCTGGGCGCAATCACGGCAGACTTTTCCGGCTTGGTACGGCATCGGTTTCAGTCTGGCCAGCTGGTGCGCCGGCAAACCGGAGCGCCTGGAAACGTTGCGCAGGATGTATAACGACTGGCCGTTTTTCCGCAACCTGCTCAGCAACGCGCAAATGGCGCTGAGTAAATCGGACATGAACATTGCCCGCGAATACGCGCAATTGTGCAACGATCCGGAAACCGGCAAACGGGTTTACAACATGATAGCCGGCGAGCATCAGCGTTGCGTGGAGTGGATCTTGGAGATAACCAACGCCGACCGCTTGCTCGCGGAAAACCCGGCGTTGGCGGCATCCTTGCAACGCCGCGATGCGTATCTGGGTCCGTTGAATTACCTGCAGGTGTTTTTGATCCGGCGGCTGCGGGAGATTAATGCCGAGAATGCGGCGGAAAGCCCGTGGATGAAACCCTTATTGCGCAGTATCAATGCGATTGCCGCGGGCATGCGCAATACCGGCTAAGGTCTGGAACATAGCCAGACCTAGCGGGAGCGGATTGACGAGTAACTGTCGGATGCTTGATAGATAGAACATCGCAAACAGAATGCGCCCTTCTTCAAAAACGGGGAAGGAGCTTTTTCGCCAGACTCTAAAAGGGAGGGGAACTATGCAAAAAGCTTTCGCATTGCCGAATTGGTTAAGATTTGGCGTGAGCAAAACCTGGTCGCTGCTATTGAAAAATAAGCCGACCATGGCGGCCTTTTCAGCTCTGATCTTGGTCCTTTTTGGGGACACGCTGCTGCCGTTTCTCTGGCACATCCTGCATCTCGCTATCGAAGTCATAGAGATGATGGCCGAGCATTTTCTGGAGCACGTGTTCGGCGTAACGCCGCGTCAGGCCGAATTCATCGTGTTTTGGACCGGTCTGACTGCGCTAGGCATTGTGGCTTGGCGTATATCCTATAAAGCGTATCTCATCATCATGAGTACCTGCGAAGCGGCCTGGCAAAGCTGGTGCGAGAAAGCCGGACCGGCCAAATTAATCGCCACGCTTAAGCTGACGTTTTTGCTTACCATACTCGGCAAAACCATGCTGTTATTCGTTTAAACCGATAGGATTTCGTTACGTATGAGCACCGCCACCGGATTCAAGGAACACCCACACAGAAAGCAATCGACGCAGACCCTGCTGACGTTTTTATTCGGTCTGCTGGAAATGCGCAATCAAGCTCAGGGCATTGCGGAGCGCTTGATAGAGTCAACTGGCGACGATAGCCAAGCAACGCTAGTCGCTATCGGCGACCATTTGGGCTTAAACATGGAGAGCGTGTTGCTCACCCCGACAGCCGCCGCGAATGCCTCCGCACCGCAAACGCCATTGCTGACCAGCCTGTCCGACGGCTGCGGCTGGATAGTGTTATGCGGCTTTCGCGGCGGCAAAGTCAGAGCGGCCTTGGCCCAGGGCGAGGTCATCGAAGAGCGCTATGTCAAACCCGCTGACGTCGGCAAATTACTTGGCCGCTCCGATGCTGCCATTAGCGATTGGCTATTGGTGCAAGCCCAAGCGCCGCTTGAGAATGCCGTCAGCCACGATCATCACGCGCACATGCCGCCATTCAGGCGCTTACTGGAATTATTGCGCGCCGATCGCAACGACCTCTGGCTGTTGCTGGGTTTGGCCCTGGGCTCGGGATTGCTGGCGCTGGCTTCGCCGGTCGCGGTACAAGCACTGGTCAATACCGTGGCGATGGGCGGCATGGGCCAGCCTTTATTGGTGTTGGCGACCATCCTGTTTTTCTTTCTAAGCTTCGCCGGCGCGGTCTATGTGTTGGAGTCCTATCTGGTGGAAATCGTGCAGCGGCGGATTTTCGTGCGTCTGGCTACCGACCTGGCCTATCGCTTGCCCAGGGTACGCAGCGATGCGTACGACAAGCAACACGGTGCTGAACTGGTGAACCGCTTTTTCGATGTACTGACATTGCAAAAAGCCGGCTCGTCGTTGCTGCTGGACGGCCTGAGTACGGTGGTGCAAACCTGCGTCGGCCTGATCATGCTGGCCTTCTATCACCCTTTCCTGCTGGCATTCGATGTGGTTTTGCTGTTGGCTATCAGCGCGATTGTATTTTTATTGGGACGCGGCGCGGTCGCGACGGCGATTCAGGAATCGATCAGCAAATACGCCTTGGTGGCCTGGCTAGAAAGCGTTGCCGGCAATATCCAGACGTTTAAATTCGGCAACGGCGCGGCGATGGCCGCCAGCCGCACCGACCAACTGGCGCTGGATTATTTAGCCGCCAAACGCCAGCATTACCGAGTGATATTGGGCCAAGTAATAGGCTCGGTCGCGTTGTATGCCATCGCCAGCACGGCCTTGCTGGCCATCGGCGGCTATTTGGTCATAGACGGCCACTTAACCCTGGGACAATTGGTCGCGGCCGAACTGATCGTATCGTCGGCTTTACTGGCATTGATCAAATTCGGTAAACATCTGGAAGGTTTCTACGACCTGATGGCCGGCACCGACAAAATCGGTCATTTATTGGATTTGCCTCTGGAAGAATCGGCCGAGCTGAATGCTGAATTTAACGGCCCCGCGTCCTTAGTGGTAAACAAGCTGGAATTTAGCTTCGGCGCGCAGCGGCCATTGTTTTCCAATTTTTCCTTACAAATCCAGCCAGCCGAAAAAGTCGCGATTTTAGGCGGCCCCGGCAGCGGCAAAACGGCCCTGGCCATGCTAATAAGCGGTATGCGCCAAGCAAAAACGGGACAGATACAAATCAACGGCCAGGATTTGGATAGTCTGCGCCTGAGCGTTTTGCGGCAACACATCGCGGTGGCAAGCCGACTTGAGATTTTTCACGACAGCGTATTGGAGAATGTCAGGCTGGGCGATGCCAACTTGAGCCTTGCCGATGTCGAGCAGGTGCTAGCCAAAGTCGGCTTGACTGAAATAGCGTTGGATACGGTGCTCAGTCCCGGCGGCTCGCCGCTTGCAAATAGTCAAGCCATACAAGTCATGCTGGCCAGAGCCATCGCCGCCCGGCCAGCCTTGTTGATTGTGGATGGCGTACTCGATGCGTTGGATAACGAGTTACTACAGCAATTGACGCCGGCTTTATTTGCCAAGGACGCCCCTTGGACGCTGTTACTGCTAACCGGCTCAACCGAGGTAGCCGCACTTTGCCAACGCACGATTCGCTTGCCGGGAGCAACCCATGACTGAGTTACATATCAGGCTGTCCGCGCTGTCGGCAGCGCACACCCCACGCCTGGTCAGCGGTTTATCCAGAGCTTGCGTCTGCTTATTCCTGTTAACGCCGCCGGCTCTGCTGTTAACGCCCTGGCAGCAAAACATCAATGGCAGCGGCCGGGTCTCGGCTTTCGCGCCACTCGAACGCCAACAGAATATAGATGCTCCGGTTTCCGGTCGCATCGTCAGTTGGAATGCTAAAGAAGGCAGCAAAGTTAAGGCCGGCGATTTGTTGATGGAAATCACCGACGTCGACCCGGAATTGCTGGAACGCTTGCAACAACAACGTGCGGCGGCTGCCGCTAAATTAGCTGCCAAGGAAGACGAATTGCGGGCTTACCGTCTGCAAATCGACAACTTGATCGCCACCCGCGATTTGCAAGTGGCTACCGCGCAATACCGGCAGGATGTAGCCCGGCAACGCGCGCGCTCGGCCAGCGAAGCCATAGCCTCGGCGCGGGCCACGCTGGAAACCGCCAGTGTGCAAACCCAGCGCCTGCAACGCTTGATCGGCGACGGCCTGGTGTCGCAACGTGACTACGAAGTGGCGCAACGCGACGGCATCGTCGCGCAACGCAGTTTAAACAGTGCGCAAGCCAGTCTGGAAGGCGCTTTGGCCGAACAACGCGCCGCCGAAGCGGAAATCGGCCGGATTCGCGCCGATGCCCAGGCACGCATCGACTCGGCGACGGCCTCGGCCAACAAGACCCAAAGCGAACTGGAAGACAGTCGCAGCAGTTTGCTGAAAAGCGAAGTGGATGTCTCCCGGCAACAATCGCAACAAATCAAAGCGCCGCGCGACGGCAGCATTCTCAGGCTGCTGGCCAATCCGCAGAGCGACATCGTCAGACAAGGCGATCCGCTGCTGGTATTGGTGCCGGACATGGATGTGAAGGCGGTGGAACTGTGGGTGGACGGCAACGATGCAGTATTGATCACCCCCGGCCGGCATGCGCGTCTGCAATTCGAAGGCTGGCCGGCCCTGCAATTCGCCGGCTGGCCGGAAGTGGCCGTCGGCACCTTCGGCGGTTTGGTGGCCTTTGTGGATTCCACTGACGACGGCAAGGGTAAATTCCGGGTACTGATCGTGCCCGATCCCAACGACCGGCCCTGGCCGGCCGAACGCTTCGCCCGCCAAGGCGTGCGGGTGAAAGGCTGGGTCTTGCTGAATCGGGTGACGATGGCTTACGAACTGTGGCGCCAACTGAATGCGTTTCCGCCGCAAATGACCACGGAAGCACCGGCTACCGATATTGTCCGGCAAAAATTGAAATAATCGCTTATGAAACGCTTAGCATCCAGTCAACGCAAATCAGGGACTCCGGCCAAGCAATGGCAAGCCTGCGGGCGGCGTATTGGCACGATTTTGCTGATACCCTTGCTGGTTAGTTGCGGCCACTATCTTGATACCAGCCCGGACCGCAAGCTGGTGAAGCGCGTCGAAGAGCGCCTGAAACCCGATGAAGGGTTGCCTCTGCCGGCCATCTCGCAGCTGCCGCCGCAAACCGTAGAGCAGGCCTTACCCAAGTTTAAGGAAGGCCGGCCCAAATCGGCGACCACCCTGCCCCCACCCAGCGCAACGAAACCGGAATTGCCCAAAGCAGCGCCCGAAGCCAGCAAGCAATTGTCGATCGCGGCGGTGCGCAGCATGGCGTTGGAAAACAATCTGGATCTGAAAATCGCCCAGGCCGATCCGAAAATTGCCGCCACTGCGGTTAGCGAAGAAGAAGCCAAGTTCGACGATTTGATCTTTGCCAAGGCCAAATACGGTAAGAAAAACACCCCGGCGCAAAATCTAGATGTCGTCAGTTTCACCCCGGTCGATCCCAACTCGACGCTAAAAAACGAAGTCGACAAACTCACCGCCGTACCGCAGGAAACCGAAATTCTGGATATGGAGGCCGGCATCGTGATCCCCTTACGTACCGGCGCAAAAGTGACCGTCAGTTCGCCGTTCGACGGCAAGCGCCAGTTTCGCGGCGTCGCGTCAGACCAGTATCAGAATGCGCTGCGGTTTTCCATCAGCCAGCCCTTGCTGCGCGACGCCGGCATTTCCAACAACGTGGCCGGGATCCGCATCGCCCGCTACGAACAACAAGCCGTAGATGTGAAGACCCGCCTGCAGGCGATTCGCGTGTTGGCGATGGTGGAGCGGGCGTATTGGAGTTTGTATGTGGCCTGGGGCGAATTGGACATGCGCCGCCAGCAATACGAAAATGCGGCCAATAACCTGAGCATGGTGAAAAAACGCGTCGCGGAAGGTTTGACCGCCAACGTGGAAATCAACCGCGCCGAAATCGGCGTAGCCGAACGCCTGGAATCGCTGATCATCGCCGAAACCAGCTTAAAAACCCGTCAGCGCCAGCTGAAATTATTATTGAACGCCCCCGGTCTGGACCTGGACTCGCAAACCCTGCTGATCCCCGACACCTCGCCAACGCTGCTGGAGTTTAATCTGGACCGTGAACAACTAGCCCAACGCGCCTTAGACGGCCGTCTGGAGTTGCTGGAGCTGGAATTAAAGCTGGCCGCCGATCTGACCAAGATCGATTATCTCAGCAATCAAACGCTGCCGATGTTCATGCTGGATTACAACTACGCCGCGCTGGGCCGGGACACGTCATCCTACGGCGGCGCCTTCGATCAGACCTTGAGCGGCAATTATTCGGATTGGTCGGTGGGCGTTCGTATGGAAATCCCGCTCAGCAACGAACTGCGCCGGGCGCGTCTAGACCGGGCCGTGCAAGAGCGTATGCAGCGTCTGACCACGCAACAACTGCGTGAACTGAGCGTGCGCCGGGAAATCTATGATGCCTTGGATCAAATGAGTCAAAACTGGCAACGCATTTTGGCCACCCGCCAAAACGTGGTGCTGGCCGGCCTGAATTACGATGCCGAACTGAAACAATTTAAGGAAGGCCTGCGCACGATGACCGAAGTGCTGGAAACCCTAACTCGCCTTGGTGAGGCGCAACTGCGCGAGGTGCGCGCCATCGGCGACTATCAAGTGTCGATGATAGACCTGGCGTTTGCCACTGGGACTTTGCTCGGGCACAGTCGAGTCGACTTGGGCCTGAATGCTAACGCTCAGTAAGATCGACAGTGAAATGCGGTGGATGTAAGCGATAAAAGTAGCGCGTTTATCGCTTACTGACTTGCGGCTAAGGACCGGCTACTAGTGATGGCAACCTGAGCCATGGATATGGCCATGCGCGACTTCATCGGCTGTAGCCGGTCTGACGTCAATAACCTCCACGTCAAACGTCAAGTCTTCGCCAGCCAAGGGGTGATTGCCGTCGATGGTGACATCGTCGCCGTCTATTTCAACAATGGTGATAATGCCTGGGCCGTGGCTCACATCGGCATGAAACTGCATACCAATATCGATATCCATACCGTCGAACATTTTTTTGGAGACAACCTGGATCATTTCTTCGGACACTTCGCCGTAAGCCTGATCGGCGGCTATGGTGACGTTGAATTTATCGCCGGCTTGCTTACCGTGTAAAGCCGCTTCCAAACCCGCAATAATGTTGCCCGCGCCATGCAAATACAACAAGGGCTCTTCGCCTCTGGAACTATCCAGCTGCTCACCGTCTTGGTTGGTTAAGGTATAATGGATGGAAACAGCCGTTTTGTCTGTGATTTGCATAAGCGTCTTCGCTGGATGAAAAAAAGCCGACATCATATAACCTTTTCCCCGAAAAAACATGTCACGCTGGCGACCGCCCCGCCCTAAATCTTCGCCGTACATCACCGCCGAAGGCTATCGCACCCTGGAAACCGAACTGAAACAGCTTTGGGAACGGCGCAAGGACGTGACCATCGCACTGTCTGCCGCCGCCGCGGAGGGCGACCGCTCGGAGAATGCCGAATTGCGGAAACAACCCCTCACAATGTACTATATAGTTATAACAAGATGATACATAAGATATAATAATATAGTACACGTACTAAGTAATCATACTATTAATACATATAGTACATAACATGCATATCGCGCTTTCCCTTTTTGAGCAAGATTAAGGTTGGATTATTTGTAAAGTAAGTGTTCAACGGATAGTGGAGGCATAGCCTTGAGTTGACACAATGCGTATTAGGCCGCAAATCAACAACCCGTTGCCATTAGTGTGTGCTACTCAGATTCATCGCCCAAAAGCAGCCATTGAATTCCGATTTCAGAAAGCAGACAGTCGTCACTGAGTCCAACCGACCCCCTTCCTGCCTGTCGCGTTTCTCTAAAGCGGCCGTTTGACCAAACATCGTTTTTCAGGTTTCGCTTCTACGAAGCAGTCTTTCGTGGCCTCCGGCAGTCGGCCAAAACCGGACATCTGTCTATGATTACGAGAGACAGCAATTGAATGAGTAACCGCCTTTCAAACTAGCCATACATGCTTGATTGAAAGACCTGCCCCCGATTTCCCAATGAAAGCCAAAGCGATTTTGGATAGCAGGTAACTGACCCAGCCGCTTACTCCCAGCCCGTGAATTGTTTCCAGTACTGATGTAAACAAAAGTTTTCTCTTATTTTGCATGGTCTTACCCTCCTTCACAGGTTTAACCGCTGTGCTCGGCATTGCTAACGAAACTACAAAGTACTTCACTATCATCAACGCAAGTAGGGCCAAGAGTAAAACTGCTGTCGTAGGAGTTGCACCTACGCCACTTCCCGCTAGCCAAAATCGCCTATATGTCTCCTTACTATTTATGCCTAACGAGATAGGTCAGGGACGCTCCGCAAGCGGCAGCGCCGCTTGCACCCACAATGTTAGGCGCATACATCAGAGCTATTGATTGCAATGGGGCTTGTCGCACCTGCACGAATCTTTGTTTCAGCAATGGCCTCAAAGGCCGCCTGATTTGCAATAAATTGTTGCTCTGCTGAGTCTTGGGCATTGCTTGGGTCTATATCTTGTAGAGCTTCTGTTGAAACCATACAAACGAATCTGCTTCCATCTACATTTGCTTCAAAGTTGATGCCAAAGGTCGTTGGGTTTATTACGTAATTGCCGGTAAATGTAATGTTCATAGTTATCCTTTGTCCGAGTGAATTTGCATTGTTAGAAACGCCACTAAGTTAGATAGCTACCAACTCGGCAATTTTGGCCGCGACCACTGCCATTGAATCTTCTGAAGTGTCCAAGCCGGTTCTGGAGGCGAGCAAGGGGCTGACATTGCGTAGAGCTTCATATGTAGTGTTGTGCACGATGGGAACGAGCTGGTTACCAGCCAGCAATGCCGAAAGCTCTTTGTCAGCGACACTCTCTTTTGGTAGGCGTTCCAGCATCGCGGGGGTCACCAACACAAGTCCTATTCGAGAATTCGCTAAGCCCTTGTCGATAGCGCGCATCATTGGTACGCCGAGTCCAAGGTCCTTCTCGCTGAACCAAATTTTGACACCGGCTGCCTCAAGCAAGTCGTGCAATTCTTTGGCTGGTCCTTTGCGGTCGTCCCACGCGTGACATAGGAAAGCGTCACGAAGATCAGGTTGCACCACTGCTCGAGTCTCAACAGCTTCTCGGATTGGTGTGAGTGATTGAATTTGAGCAGACGTGTAAGACATAGACGAACCTGATCTAGACCAGCGAGGCCTTGCGCTGCTGGTGGGTCTAGCACTACCGCTGCTACTACCGTCATACGAAGAGTAGGACGAGCCGTAACCACTATAACGACTACTTTTGAAACGGCATGCTGGGCAGGCTGCTGCTGCGGCCGCTGAACTATGTCCGCGTACTGGTGCAGTGCATCTTGCCATGTCATTTTCCTCTTTGTTTGATTGAGTAGTTCTAATGTGAAGTTGAGGGGCGCGCCACCGCTAGGCGGTGCAGCCCCTCGAACGTAGTGTTAGGCATTGGCAAGCACATATTCAGCAGCAGCAACCCTGGATTTAGTTAGTTCGATCAACTTGAGATATAACGCGATCTCAAGGGCGAAGTACTGAAGTTGCATTTTTTGCCATAGCTGCATGTATTGTATATGCATAAACTGAAATTGCTTCAGTTGGTTTTCTGCTGAGTCTCGTTGTGCGTTTGCAACTTCTATCTTTTGTGACCGTGGGACGTCAAGCGCAAGGAATGCCTCTGAATCGTAATGCCAAGGGTTCTTTTGGACATCTATCTGCCAGAAATAAAGATAGCCAGACTCTTGAAATATTCTTGAAATCTCTTGGTCATGTTGAGGGTTTTCCAATAGATATGCGGATACTTGCTCAAACGTTTGAATATCGACTCCACTTAAAGCCCGTATTTCTCTAAGAATGGAGTTTGTGATCGCCGTTTGTTTATCAAGAGGACTATCCGACTTGGCGAACTCGATTTCCTCAACAGATGCACTTCGGATGCAGCCTTCAATCTGCACCATTAATGGCGACTCGGCAATATCCTGTGGGTAGCAATAGTCAGGGTTTTTGACAATAGGAATCTGATCCCCACCACCAAAA
>LUUF01000087.1 GCA_001644045.1 Methylomonas methanica
TCAGTTTTTTGGTCCACATAACGATTCCTTGAATTACTTTGACTGGTGAACAGTCGCCGGGTAACCGGCATTTGTAGTCGCTTTAATCAAGGCTTCTATGCTGGTTTTTTGCGGATTAAACGTGACATCTGCCATTTTAGTATCCCCATCGACACTTACCTTTTGTACACCATCGACACCCTGTAAAGCCTTTTTAATGGTGATTTTGCACATCGCACAGGTCATGTTCTGCATGTCCAATATGACCGATTGGCTGCTGTTTTGATTTTGCACAGAAACAGGAGCAACTGCTTCAGCATGGGCTGTCTGCATTAATAAAGGTGCGGCCAATAAGCTCAACGTTAAACATACGGTTTTAATAGTCATCATTATTCTCCTTAGTTCATAAAAATCGGGGCATACCAGGGAAAGGTCAACAGCAGCAAGATCAACGCCGAGCCAATCCAGAAGATCATCCGCTGTTTGTGTTTAACTTCTGATGAGGCACAGGCCTTACCTTCTTCGCAGCTATCCGGTATCAAATAGAGCTTGCGATACCCCAGACCAATAAAAATTAGGGTTAGGATAATAAAATAAGGTCTAACCGTTTCCATTGAAGTGAAGGCGCTCATCCACGCTCCGCCAATCCCTAAGGAAATAAGCAGCAAGGGGCCGACACAGCAAACCGATGCGCCAATGGCGGCTAATACGGCGCCGATTCCTAACCAGGATGGATTTTCTGTGGGCGGTATTTCATGTTCTGTCGTCATAAGAATTTTCCTAAATAAAAACTAAGCGTCTGAGTGCTGCATTCAGCAAGGGCATGATGAATGCAGGGAATGTCAGGTTTTGAAAGTTCGGATAGGAGTCTAATCCCTGTACTACAGAACAGAGTCAAGAAGAATTATTTTAGAATGCTCAGGATTTTAAGTCCGAGTTATTTGAAAGGGCATCAATGAGGGAGCAATGTTCTGCGGAAGAATCGTTCTGGCAGCGTTTTATCAGGCTATCCAAGACATTGCGAAGAGCTATTAAATCCTTTATTTGTGCATCGATTTGCTGACATTTTTGTTCGGCAATTTTTCGCACATCGGCGCAATGATCGTCATCAAGCGATAACAGTTGGGCAATTTCTTTTAAGGTAAAACCCGCTTGTTGCGCGCGTTTGATAAAGCGGATTCTGGTGATGGCATGGGCTGGATAGTGCCGAAAACCGCTACCGGGTTTACCGGGTTCATCCAGCATACCGATCCGCTGGTAATAGCGTATGGTTTCAACAGTGACTTCGGCTTGTTTGGCAAGTTTGCCAATCGTAAGTTTCATCTTTGCACCAGCATGTGTGTTTCAGAAAACGACCAATTGATGTGACTCGATTGATGGGCAAGACAAAACGCACCTACCTGATCTGCATCCAGCAAGCGGCTGACTTCGGTTTGTTTGGCAAGTTTGCCTATGGTCAAAGCTGGCATTTTATTGAGCCTTAGATCAAAGGAGTTTTATTGTCATGTATTTTCCAATCACTAGCCTTTAGGCGTCCAGATTTTTCACTATCTGTGTCACTACTTTTTCACTAACTTGTCATTTTTTTCATTAATAGTGTCATCCGACACGACAACTTTATACGTCCAAATTCGCCACATCTAGCGCGTTCTTCACAATGAAATCCCGACGCGGTTCCACGACATCGCCCATTAGGGTGGTGAAGATTTCGTCGGCGGCGACTACGTCGTTGATAGTCACTTGCAGCATGCGGCGGCTGTTGGCGTCCAGGGTGGTTTCCCAGAGTTGTTCCGGGTTCATTTCGCCCAAACCTTTGTAGCGCTGGATGTGCTGGCCTTTTTTGACTTCTTTCATCATCCATTCGAACGCTTGTTTGAAGTTATCCACTTGCTGTTCGCGTTCGCCCATGCGCATGACGGAGGCTTCGCCGAACATGCTGAGGGTTTTTTCGACGTAACGGGCGATTTTTTGATAATCGTTGCCGGCGAAGAACGGTGCATGCAAAACGAAGCTTTTGGTAATGCCGTGCAGGCGTTTGCTGACTTCTATATCGAAGTCATCACTGCCACGATATTTTAGCTGGGTGCTGAATATGGCTTTATGGCCGCCCTCGTTCAGATTTTTTTGGAGTAAATCCAACCAGGCTTGCAGCTTTTGCTGGTCGGCTTTGATTTCTTCGCTTAACACCTGCATGTAGGTCATTTGCTCCAAGTACAGGTCGTCGTAGCGTCTGGACAGGCGGTTGATGATGCTCATCACGTCGGCAAATTCTGTCGCCAATTTTTCCAAGCCTTGGCCTTGTATCACCGGGGTGTCGGCATCGGTTTGCAATTGCGCCTTGTCCAGGGCCAGTTGGATCAGGTATTGGTTTAAGGCGTTGTCGTCTTTGACGTAATGCTCTTGTTTGCCCTTTTTGACTTTGTACAAGGGCGGCTGCGCGATGTAGATGTGGCCGCGCTCGACCAGCTCCGGCAATTGCCGATAGAAGAATGTCAGTAGCAGGGTGCGAATGTGCGAGCCGTCGACGTCCGCGTCGGTCATGATGATGATGCGGTGGTAGCGGAGTTTGTCGATGTTGTATTCGTCTTTACCGATACCGCAGCCCAGCGCGGTAATCAGCGTACCGACTTCTTCCGATGAAATCATTCTGTCGAAGCGGGCGCGTTCCACGTTAAGGATTTTACCTTTCAACGGCAGGATAGCTTGCGTGCGGCGATCACGACCCTGTTTTGCGGAGCCGCCCGCCGAGTCCCCTTCCACTATGAACAGTTCGGATAAGGCCGGGTCTTTTTCCTGGCAATCGGCGAGTTTGCCGGGCAAACCGGCAATATCCAGCGTGGTTTTACGCCGGGTCATCTCGCGGGCCTTACGCGCGGCTTCGCGCGCTCTGGCGGCGTCGATTATTTTGTTGACGATAGCTTTGGCGACTTGCGGCTGTTCCAGGAGGAATTCCTGCAGCTTTTCGTTCATGGTCGATTCGACCAATGGTTTTACTTCCGATGAAACCAGTTTGTCTTTGGTTTGCGAGGAGAACTTAGGATCGGGTACTTTTACCGATAACACGGCGGTTAAACCTTCGCGGGCATCGTCGCCGGTGGTCGCGACCTTTTCTTTTTTAGCCAGGCCGTTGGTTTCGATGTATTGGTTGATGGTACGGGTCAATGCGCCTCTAAAACCGGCCAAATGCGTACCGCCGTCGCGCTGCGGGATGTTGTTGGTGTAACAGAACACGTTCTCCTGGTAGGAGTCGTTCCATTGCATCGCCACTTCCACAGTTACGCCTTCCTTTTCGGCGATGAAGTGGAAGACTTTTTCAAACAGCGGGGTTTTATTTTTGTTCAGATGCTGCACAAAGGCGCTGATGCCGCCTTCGAATTCGAATACATCTTCCTTGCCGGTTCTTTCGTCGCGCAGAGAGATTCGCACGCCGGAATTCAAAAACGACAGTTCCCGCAAACGCTTGGCGAGGATGTCGTAGTGAAATTCGATATTGGTGAAGATGGTAGGGCTGGGCTTGAAGTTTATGTAGGTACCGCTGCCTTCACAATCGCCTATCACGGCTAAGGGCGCTACGGGCTCGCCAAGCAGGTATTTTTGCATGTGCAGCTTGCCGTTCTTGCGAATCTTCAGCGTTAGCTCTTCAGACAAGGCATTTACCACCGAGACCCCCACGCCATGTAAGCCGCCGGAGACTTTGTAAGCGTTGTCGTCGAACTTACCGCCGGCATGCAGAATGGTCATAATCACTTCGGCGGCGGAACGGCCTTCTTCTTTGTGAATATCGACTGGAATGCCACGACCGTCGTCGTAAACGGATATTGAGCCATTTTCATGAATCACGACATCGACGCCTTTGCAGTATCCGGCTAACGCTTCGTCGATGGAGTTATCGACGACTTCGAATACCATGTGATGCAGACCGGAACCGTCATCGGTATCGCCGATGTACATACCGGGGCGTTTTCTGACTGCATCCAATCCTTTAAGTACTGTGATATTCGAACTATCGTATTGTTCACTCATGGGTGTATCCATTGTGTTGTGTTTTACCGCAACGATGCCTGGCCTTTATGTCAAGCATGAACCAGTTGCATCGTGTGTGATGGGAGTTGTTAATTTTTATTATTTGTTCCACGTGAAACATCAAAGCTGTTTTACCTCGCCATGTTCCACGTGAAACCACTTATAGTTTTCTATTGAGCTCATGTCACCAAAATCAGCTACATCTGTACTGCTGATAAAAACCTGGCAGCTCAATCCAACGAGGTATTTTATCAATTTTGCCCGGTTTTCTGTATCCAATTCGGACGCTAGATCGTCAATGAGGATGCAGCAGGAGTATGGGCTTTCCCGGTTCAATAAAGTCACTTGCGCCAACAACAAAGCCAAGACCAAAAGCTTTTGTTGCCCGCGGGACAGATAGTCTTTCGCCAGTCTTTTGTTTTGATACGTTTGAAAATCCGCCCGGTGCGGTCCGCTATGCGTAAAGCCGTAGCGCATATCTCGGTCCAGATCGTTTTTCAAAATTAAGTCTAGGGCTTGCTTATCATCCCACCCCGGCAAGAAGCGTAAATCGACATCGTCTTTATTTAAGAAATGGCTAGCCATTTCCAAAAACACCGGTTGCAAGCTAGCTACGTAGGCCAAACGAAAATCGTTGATCACCTGCCCATATTCCACAAGTTCCTTGTCCCAGGCCGGAAGCTGTTTGATTTGCCGCGTTTTCAACAAAGCGTTGCGCTGCTGCAAAGCCTTATTAAACTTGCGCCAACAGGGCAGAAAGTTTTTGTGCTGATTAAAAATGCCCCAATCTAAAAACTCCCGGCGAATTTGCGGTCCGGAGTCGAGCAAACGATAGCTCTTGGGATGTATCAATTGCACCGGCAATGCGTAAGCCAAATCCGCTTTTTGCCGATCTTCCTGATCGATGCGGATCTGGCATTGCTTATTATCAATCTGTATCCCCAGCGTACTAACCGAACCGGAGTGTTGCCGGTTTTGCGCGGAAACGGTCAATTGCGGCTGATCGAACGAAATGGCCTGCTTGGTATGAGTCGTTCTAAAAGAACGGGATCGACCCAAAATAAAAATAGCTTCCAGCAGCGAACTCTTACCGCTGGCATTGGCGCCAGTGATCAAATTAATGGCGGGCGACGGTGAAATGCTTGCAGAATGGATGTTTCTGACCGACAGCACATCCAGCTTTAACAAGGTCATAATCGCTAAACGACCTACATTCGCATCGGCATAACAATAAATTTAAACAAAGGCTGTTCGGGTTCTTCGATGAAACAGCTGCTGGCATTGCCGGCGATGGTCAGCACCGCCATTTCGGAATCGAGATTGGATACCGCATCCAGCATATATTGGGAATTAAACGAAATACTTAACGGCTCGCCTTGATAATCGATGATCAATTCTTCCTCGGCCTCGTCATGCTCGGGATTGTGCGTACTCAATTTCAGCAAATCGCCGGAAATATCGAAAGTTACGCCTTTGTACTTTTCGTTGGACAAAATCGCCACCCTGGTTAACGCATCTCTCAAGACCTGTTTTTGAATCAACAACGGACTCATAAAGCTTTGATTGAACACTTTACTGAAATCCGGAAACTTCGCATCGATCAGTTTGGACGAGAACACCACATCCTTGTAATAAATCCGGATGTTGTTGCTGGAAAACTGGATATTCAATTCGGCGTCTGCATCGTCCAACAAGCGGCTTAGTTCCTGTACCGCTTTTCTAGGCATGATGATGCGGGCTTCATAACCGGTCGCTTGTCCTATATCATCTTCATAAATCGACAAACGATGACCATCGGAAGCTACCAGCTTCAGCCTGGAATTACTTACGTTCAGCAACAAGCCGTTCAAGTAATAGCGCACATCCTGATTGGCCATGCAAAACACGGTTTTATCTAGCGCCTTCTTGAATTTGCCGGCATTCAGCAAAAAGCTATGCTCAAACTCGGACTCGTTGAACTCCGGATAATGTTCGGCCGGCAAGGTACTCAAAGAAAATCGGCTACGGCCGGAGACGACCTTGACCTTATCGTCTTGCAATTCGAAATGAATTTCCGCACCGTTCGGTAATAAGCGGCAAATATCCAGAAATTTTCTAGCGGGAACCGTGATTTCCCCGGAATGAGATATTGATTCGATATTTAACTTAGCAACAATCTGAATTTCCGTATCCGTACCGGTCATCACCAACTGATCGTCGCTGGCCTGCAACAGCACATTGGACAGAATCGGCATGGTCTGCCGTTTCTCGATAACGCTGACGATTTGCTGCAACGGCGGCAAAATTTGATCTCTGCTAATAATAAATTTCATATAAATATCTTTTATATATTGTTACTACTATGTAAACAAAAAGCTGTGGAAAACCGAAATTACCTAATTTAAATCAAAATCTTAGCATGTATCAAACATTGTTGTCGGATACCGTTTTAGCTTGTATGGGGTTTGTGGATAACCTAAAGGACAAATTTTCGGCACACTTTATCCACAACTTACACGCAATTAATGCGATAAGGTTCTCAACAGGTTTTTGTAATCTTCCGCCATCTTCACATCA
The DNA here is from genome assembly GCA_001644045.1 of Methylomonas methanica. Classification (GTDB taxonomy): domain Bacteria; phylum Pseudomonadota; class Gammaproteobacteria; order Methylococcales; family Methylomonadaceae; genus Methylomonas; species Methylomonas methanica. The sequence continues at coordinate 6,559 of LUUF01000087.1, forward strand.
TCGTCTTTCAACTCAGCCACGCGCTTACAGGCATTGATGACCGTGGTGTGATCGCGTCCGCCAAAGGCATCGCCTATTTCCGGATAGCTATGCGATGTCAATTCCCTGGCCAGACACATGGCCACTTGTCGGGGCCGGGTGATGGATTGTTTGCGGTTTTTTGAGGACAAATCCGCCACCCTGATCTTGAAATACTCGGCCACGGTCTTCTGGATGTTATCGATGCTGATTAACTTGTCTTGCAAGCTGATCAAATCGTGCAAAGCTTCCTTGGTAAATTCCAGGGTGATGTCGCGGCCGGTAAATTGTGAATTGGCCACCACCCGCCGTAACGCACCTTCAAGATCTCTAACATTGGAAGGTATGCGTTTGGCAATGAAGAAAGCGATGTCTTGATCCAGATCCACACCGACCTGCATGGCCTTTTTAATCAAGATAGCGGCACGGGTTTCCAGATCCGGTGGTTCAATCGCGACCGGCAAACCCCAACCGAAGCGCGATTTCAAACGGTCTTCCAGACCATCGATTTCCTTGGGATATTTATCGCAGGTCAAAACCACCTGATGTTTGTTATCCAGCAGATTGTTAAAGGTGTGGAAAAACTCTTCCTGCGAACGTTCCTTACCGGCCAGAAACTGGATGTCGTCCATCAATAAAATATCGATGCTGCGGTAGTACTCTTTAAATTGGTTGATACTGTTTTGTTGCAGCGCCTTGACCATGTCCTGCACGAACTTCTCGGAATGCAGATAGACAATATTGGCATCGGGTTTTTTCAACAGCACCGCGTTGCCGATGGCATGCATCAAGTGGGTTTTACCCAGACCGGAACTGCCGTAGATAAACAGCGGGTTGTAAACTTTGCCGATATTGTCGGAAACCGTTACCGAAGCGGCTCTGGCCAATTGGTTGGATTTACCTTCCACAAAGCTCTCGAAGGTGAAGGCTTTGTTTAAAAAATTGGGTTGATTCTTCTTTTGTGTAGGACTCTTGCTGAGGATGGGCGCTTTGATGGCCGGCGATTTTTTGCTGCCGATTTCAAACTGCACCGCCAAGGTCGCATTGGAAAACTCGTTGACCGCGTCTTCGATGACCGCGAAAAAATGCTGTTTGATATGGTCGATAATAAACCGGTTGGGAGCGAGCAATTTTAACTGGCTGTCGGTTTCCACTGCTTGCAGCGGCCTGATCCAGGTGCTGAAATCGGTACTGGGAATTTCATGTTCAAGCTTGGCCAGGCAGTTGTTCCAAATCACACTCATCGGCATTCAAGAAGGGGCTTAGAAAGGCCTTGCATGATACCACAGTGACCGCTTAGGGCTTGACTCTATGGACGTTATCAGAAAAGAATGACGGCCGCATGGATTACCCTCATTAATACACATGATTTCGGGCAAACTTTATATTATTTCCGCGCCGTCCGGGGCGGGCAAAACCAGTCTGGTAAAGCAACTGATTGCCGAGATGGACGATCTGGCCGTGTCGGTGTCGCACACCACGCGGACAATGCGCAGCGGCGAACAGGATGGCGTCGATTACTTTTTCGTCTCGGTCGAAGCGTTTAAAGCCATGATCGAGCGGCAAGCCTTTTTAGAGCATGCGCAAGTGTTCGACAACTTTTATGGCACCGCGCAGCAGACAGTGGAAGATAATCTGGCCAAAGGCTTGGATGTGATCTTGGAAATCGATTGGCAAGGCGCCCAGCAGGTAAGAAGGATGTTGCCGGAAAGCCTGTCGATCTTCATCCTGCCGCCGTCTATCGAGGTATTGAGCCAGCGTTTGCAAAACCGCGGTCAGGATAACCCCGAGGTGATTGCCCGGCGCATGCGCGATGCGGTAACTGAAATGAGCCATTATCCGGAGTACGATTATTTAATCGTTAACGACGATTTCAGTCTGGCTTTGCACCAACTAAAAAGCATTGTTACCGCAAATCGCTTAACCCAAAGCCAACAACAAAAAACCTTGGCGCCATTGCTGCAGAATTTACTCAACTAACACTAACAACACCTATGAAAACTAGAAAAACTTCTTATCTATTTGCAACGTTGATTGTTTCGGCGTTGACCATTGCCGGCTGCTCCAGCGATGAAGCGGAAACCCCCAAAACCAGCGCCGGCACTGCCAAAAAAGCGGTACACAGAGCCGATACCGGCGAAGCCACCGAACCCGAGAAACGCCAGTTCGAAAAAGAATTTTCCGCCAAATGTGTAGCGCGGGAACTGAAAAATTCGAATAACAAAGACGTCGACGAAAAACGTTTTCAAGAAAGCTGCGACTGCATCGCCGAACACATCATGAAAGATCTGTCGGAAATCGATGCGGAGAAGTACCTGGAAGACCATGAGGACACGCAAACCTTGGGTATCAAATTCGATGCTGCGGCTTATTTCTGTTTGCAAAATAAACCTCAACCCAAAGGACCGCAGTTATTTGGCAAGCCACAATAATAACGTAGGTTGGGTTAGCCGCCAGGCGTAACCCAACACGTCGGCCTTAAATGTTGGGTTACCCTTTATCGAGCTTTTATGCCAAAAGGGTAAACTCAACCTTCACGATTTTCGCCATCCTTCATACCCATGACCCAATCTTCCGAATTATTTTCTCAAGCCAAGCAATACATTCCCGGCGGCGTAAACTCGCCGGTGCGTTCTTTCAGCGGCGTCGGCGGTACGCCGGTGTATTTCGACCGCGCAGCCGGCGCTTACGTTTACGACAGCGAAGGCAAGCGTTACATCGATTATGTCGGTTCCTGGGGGCCAATGATTTTGGGCCACGCGCATCCGGCCGTGATCGACGCCGTTAAGCTCAGCGCCGAAAAGGGTTTGAGCTTCGGTGCGCCCACCGAGATCGAAACGCTGATGGCACAAACAGTCTGCGCACTGCTGTCGTCGATAGAAATGGTGCGCATGGTCAGCTCCGGCACCGAAGCCACCATGAGCGCATTGCGCTTAGCGCGCGGTTACACAGGCCGCGACAAGATCGTTAAATTCGAAGGTTGCTACCACGGCCATTCCGATTCCTTGTTGGTCAAGGCCGGATCCGGCGCGTTGACTTTCGGCGTACCCAGTTCCCCCGGCGTGCCTGCCTCGGTCGCCTCCGACACCATCACCCTGACTTACAACGACAGCGATGCAGTACGCAGCACCTTTGCCGAACTGGGCGACAAGATCGCCTGCATCATCGTCGAACCGGTGGCCGGCAACATGAACTGCATCCCACCGGAACCCGGCTTCTTACAAACCCTGCGCGAGGTCTGCGACCAATACGGCAGCGTGCTGATTTTCGATGAAGTGATGACCGGCTTCCGCGTCGGTTTGCAAGGTGCGCAAGGTCTGTATGGGATCAAACCGGATTTGACCACGCTAGGTAAAATCATCGGCGGTGGCCTGCCGGTCGGCGCTTTCGGCGGCAGCCGCAAGATTATGGAATATTTGGCGCCGCTGGGTCCTGTGTATCAAGCCGGCACCTTGTCCGGCTGCCCGGTGGCGATGGCCGCAGGCTTAAAAACCCTGGAACTGATCAACCAACCCGGTTTCTACGAGGCCCTGACCGCCAAGACCGCAACGCTGTTACAAGGTTTGCAAGCCGCCGCCGATCAGGCCGGCATCGCTTTTACCACCAACCAGGTCGGCGGCATGTTCGGTTTATTCTTCAGCAATGAAAAATCGGTCAGCCGTTTTTCCCAAGTGATGGCTTGCGATGTCGACCGTTTCAAACGCTTTTTTCATGCGATGTTGGATAAAGGCTTTTATCTGGCTCCATCGGCTTTTGAAGCTGGGTTTGTTTCTGCCGCGCATACGGATGAGGATTTGCTGGCTACTGTGGATGCGGCAGCTGACGTGTTTAAGGGGTTGTGATGATATTTGGAAATTTTTTAACTACTTAATGGGTACCAAAATTTATTCGCAATACGACCTTGATCCTCAGCTTTCCTCTGCGTTGAAATCAATCTACGAGGAGGTAATGTGGCTTTCTGCGCGCCCCAACGTTACTCCAGGGCGTGCGCGTGCTTGGTACACCCACATCATGGCCGAGGCCGTAAAACGAAAGTTGCGTCGCTTCACTGGCAAAGTCTCCGAGATGACTGCCACACAAAACGATGGCCCGCTAATGCTTGAGCATTTCAAACGTATTCAAACGACGCTTACTGCACTTGTTGAACAACACCGCGCCGAACAACTCAACGACCCGGATGCTTTTATCAAAACGTTAGTTGACTATGAGCAAGTTCACATAGTCACTCGCGATGAGAACTACGCCGCCATGCGTGCCAAAGGGAATTATAACCAAGCAGGTATCGTACTTTTTCCGTGGGAAGAACTTTCTGAAGGGCAGCGTACTGAGTTGTGGAACAAAATGCTTCGAGGGAAGGTAGCAAACGCAGGCGCTTTCAAACCCCAACGTATAACCTGCACAACATAGGCCGCGTAGCTCCGATTAGCGAAGCGTAATCGGAGGCATGAAAGCCTCCCATTCGTGCGGTTACGCTCCGCTAACCGCACCTACCAATAACGATTTCCCCGTTTTTACGCGGTGCTTGGGCAAGTGACAGCCAACAAGCCCGGTAGGTCAGGATTCGCGATAGCGTTCCCTGACAACATGGTTCGATTTGTCACGCAGCCGCTCGGCAACTGCTCTTGCGTTGCCCTACCTCCTGCATCCATACAGTCGTATCGAGCCAACGTAACCTACGAAATTTTTTCATAAAGACCGCCCCAATCGCCCCTTGCCTGTAGTTATATCCCTGTTTTCGTCTTATAATCGTACGGTATTTCCGTACAGGAGAAAGCCACCGTGGAAACCGTCAGCGTCAATCAATTCCGAGACAATTTAAAAAACTACGTCGAGCAAGTAGTCGATAACCACGAACCTTTGAAAGTCACACGCCGAGCAGGTGATGCGTTTGTCGTGATCAGCGCGGACGATTGGGAACGGGAGCAGGAAACGCTTTATGTTTTGCAAAACGCCGGCTTGATGGCGCAAATCAGCGCTTCCACCGCAACGCACGCTCAACAAAAAGGTTATCAACCCAGCGACGAACAACTGCATGAAATCGTTGGTATTTGAAGGTAACACGTGGGCGATATACGAAGAGCTAAGAGACAAAGACAAGGTTTTGCACAAAGCGTTGTGCAAATTGCTCCGGGAAATGTTGCGTGGCGATCCTGCAAGCGGTTTGGGTAAACCGGAACCACTCAGGCATAATCTTTCCGGCCTTTGGTCCAGGCGGATTTCCCACAAAGATCGGCTGATTTATAAGTTCGACAACAACTACATTTATATATTTGCTATCGGCGGCCATTATGAACAGTATTGACAATGCCGTGTAGGTTCGCTTCCATCCTGGCTATAAAACACCGATTGGAGCCAAACATATGAATATTTCAGTTAACAACAACGAACCGCATTTTCCAGCCTACCCCCAAAATCACCCGACCCGGAATTTCAAATCAACCCAGCTTCTGATTTTCGCGGCTTGTTTATTGTCCTCAGTTCCGGGCTCAAGCCATGCCGATTTTGTTACCCATCCGCTAACTGAAGCGCCGTCTTCACAATCACCGGAACCGGCAACGCCGGCCGTACCGGAAGCCGCCGATACCAGCCAGCCTAACCAAGCCGAGATTGACTTTAACGAGCAATTTGGCGAAAAGAAATTGGGTACTTGCAGCATGACCTACAAGCTGGAGGGGTTTTCGCTGGCGTATAAACAATACGATGGGACCGGGGAAATAACCTGCCGCAACGGTCAAAAAGCCAAGGTGGCGCTGTCGTCAAAAAGCATCGGCTTTACGATCGGTTATTCGGTGATAGAGGGAGAAGCCTATTTCACCGACGTCAAATATATCAGCGAGCTATTTGGTGATTATGTTTCGCTGGGTAACCACTTTGGGTTTAAAAACTCGGTGGATAGACAAGTATTGACCCGAGGCGAAATTTCCTTGGTTATGCTGGGCAAAGGCAAGGGGTTTGATATTGGCTTTACCATTGGCGATTTATCCATCAAACCGCGTTAACCCGCTCGTTTTAGTCACAAAGAGGTTCTGATGGATGAGATATGGATGGCGCTGGCTTCACTACCGCTAGCGGCGTTGCTTGGCTATGGCGTTTGCGCTTGGCTTAGCGGTAAACGGCATCGCGAGTTGCAAAGTCAGTTGGAGCAACAACAACAGCAACTCCAACAGCAGGCAGTCAAATTGGCGGTGGCCGAGGAGCGCACGCTATTGTTGACTCAAAAGGAAACCGAACTGCAAAGTTTGCAACACCAGCTGCTGGCATTGAAAACCGAGAATGCCGAACTTAATACTCGCCAGCAGGAACAGCATAAACACAACGAAGAGAAGATCCGTTTACTGCAAGATGCGGAAAATCAGTTAAAAACCCAGTTCGAGAATCTGGCCCACAGGATTTTCGAGGAACGCGGCAAGCAGTTCGCCGAACACAACAAAACCAGCATCGAAAGTTTAGTCGCGCCGCTTAAGCAACAACTCGGCGAATTCAAAAACCGCGTCGAAAGCGTTTACGACAATGAAACCAAGGATCGTATTTCCTTGCGAGAGGAAATCGTCTCGCTCCGCCGCGACACCGCCAAAATGAATCAGGAAGCGCTGAACCTGACCCGTGCGTTAAAAGGCGATCATAAAACCCAGGGCAATTGGGGTGAGATGATCCTGGAAAAAGTCTTGGAACAATCCGGCTTGCGCAAAGGCATCGAATACGAAACCCAAGGCGCATTCCGCGACAGCGATAATCGGTTGTTCAAACCCGATGTGATCGTCCGCCTGCCGGAAAACAAGGATGTGATCATCGATTCCAAAGTCTCGTTGCTGGCTTACGAGCGCTATTGCTCGGCGGAAGACGACAACCAGCGCATCGAAGCCTTGAAACAACATACCGAAGCGATCAGAAACCATATCAAAGGCTTAAGCAACAAAGACTACTCCAGTTTGAAAAGCCTAAGGTCTTTGGATTTTGTGTTGCTGTTCATGCCTATTGAAGCAGCCTTCATGGCCGCTTTCCAAGCCGACGAAAAGCTGTTCAATGACGCTTTCGAACACAAGATAGTCGTCGTTACCCCCACCACGTTACTGGCAACTTTGCGTACCGTACAAAACATCTGGCGTTACGAACAGCAAAACGAAAACGCCCGTTTGATCGCGGATAAGGCCGGCGGTTTGTACGACAAGATCCGAGGTTTTGTGGAGGATATTGAAAAACTGGGCAACCAACTCAGCACCGTACAAAAAACCTACGACGGCATCGTCAACAAACTCAGTAGCGGTAGCGGCAATTTGCTCCGTCAAGCCAGCGCGTTTGAAGAATTGGGGGTTAAGGTCAAAAAAAAACTCCCCAAAAGCCTAACCGAACAAATGTCACCGGAGGATTGATGTTTCCGTGATCTGAAATGTTCAGGTCCAGTCGCTATAGTAATAATAACTTTATAAATATCTTTAGATTATTATTACTATTAGTGCTGAAAAATCTGTGGAAAACCCTGTTTATACATTTTAATTCATGGCCTTATTAAAAATTAATGCTGTTGGACATCAGACTTTTTGCTTGTTCACAGGCTGGGGATAACCGAAAAGCGGATTTTTTTAGACAACTTATCCACAAATTCCTAGGTATTTAACCAACAGGTTTTCAACAGCAGCCCTATTTTTAGACCCAAAATTTTTATCTGGCGTATTCGTGGCAAGTGATCTGCTATTGGGTTTGTTACAGCCATTAACAGTGATAGCATGCCTGGAGTGTGGGCATAGCGCAGTCAGCCATTGGATCCAAGATAAAAAGAACAGAGGCCATCAGCATGAATCAAACCAGTCCTGAATTTTTCAGTCAGCTACATATCGATATCGCCCGCAATTCCACGGACGATTTCAATCTGTTCCACGATAGCCGGAAGTGGCAGAACATTAACGGCAACCCGTTTAATGGCCCGATTACCTTGGGATTTCAGCTGGAGTCCTTAATCGAAGGCAAGATAGCGGACTATCGTCGGCAACATGACGAAGAAAAATTGATAGCCGAACAGGGTCTGAACTTCAGCAACTACCAATTTACGTTTGCCAATGTAATCAAGCCCGGCCAGGCTATTGAAGTGGACATCAAGGAGTCGCAGCTTAAACATGAGCCTTCGGCGAGCTTGAGTAATCGGATTATCGTCAAGGCCGACGGTAAACTGGCTTTGACCGGCTATAAGAAAGAAACCGCCGAACCGCTGTTTTTAGGCCAGCCGGATTTGTCTCGCGTCGGCGAATTGAAAATCCAGCCTGACCGTTGTTTTCTGAACAATGGTTTTTTTCTAAAGCGTAAGTTCATGATGACCAGCAATGCCAAGAATTTTCTATGCGCATCGCTACGCGATCAAACCCGGTATTTTGACGAATTGCAGGATAAGGTTATTTTTCCGGAGATGTTTCCGTGCGCGTTGCTGTCCAGTGCATTGCTGGAAAAAGCCTTGAAATGGCTGCACGATTTCGAGCGCAATCCCATGGTCTATACTTCGCACAAAATCTGTATCGACAGACAGTGCTTATCGCAGTTGAGAAGTAACGACGCGGTGCATATTTTGATCAAACCCGCGGCAGATTGCGCCGCGCACGATTTCGGCGACTTGAACGCCACACCCTTGGATTACGAATGTTACGGCCTCGTCAACAATAATAATGCCTTAGTGTTTAGAGCATTGATTTCGCTGGTGCCGCTGGAGTTAATCCGCAAGGCAATGGCATAAATAACTCAGGATGCAGCTAGGGCTATTTTAAAGGGGATAAGATGAAATATTTGTTGTTGATGTTGCCGCTGTTATTGGTGGCTTGCGAAAAACCAGAGCCTAAGGCATCAGCGCCAAGGCCGGCTTTGGTGGTGACGGTGGGAGAACAGACTGCGGCGGCTCCCATCATATTGGTGGGTGAAATCCGTTCCCGCTATGAAAGTGCTCAAGGTTTTCGCATCAACGGCAAAATCATCGAACGCAATGTCGATACGGGGGCGGTAGTGACGAAAGGTCAGCTGCTCGCTAAGCTGGATAGCATGGATACCGGTCTATCGACTCAAGCGGCTCAGGCGGAAGTGCGCGCGGCGGAAGCCGATTTGGCGTTGGCCCAGGCCGAGCTGGACAGACAACGCCAATTACACGCCAGCAAATTCATTTCCAACCAGGCTTTGGATATTCAGGAAGCGCAATTCAAAGCGGCGGCGGCCAGGGTAAAGCAGACGCGCGCGCAAGCCGCGGTAACCGGCAATCAATCGCGCTATACGCACTTGCTGGCGGAGCGGGACGGTGTGGTTACTCAAATTCATGCCGAACCGGGTCAGGTGGTTGCCGCCGGCGAGCCTATTGTTCGCATCGCGGTGCCGGACAACAAAGAAGTAGAAATTGCGGTACCCGAATCGCGGATGTTGGGCATCGCTGTTGATGTGCCGGCGGAAGTCAGGCTTTGGGCAAATCCCAACACCGTATATCAAGGTAAAGTCCGGGAAGTGGCACCGGCTGCCGATAATGTTACGCGTACCTTTCAAGTACGTGTGATTCTGCCGGAAGCCGACGATTCGGTGCGTTTGGGCATGACTGCCGGCGTGCGCTTTTATCATCAAGAAATCAACGACTTTTTATTGCCGACCACGGCGGTCACTCAGCGCGATGGTCAATCGGTAGTATGGGTGGTTAATCCAGCCAACGGCGAAGTTCAGCCTAGAGCCGTTCAGGCCGGCGCGTTTCGTGAAGACGGCGTGTTGATTGCCAGCGGTATACAAAAAGGCGAACAAGTAGTGGTGGCCGGGGTGCAAACCTTGGTGCCTGGCCAGATAGTGCGGGCGACGCCGATGCGGGGCCAACCATGAAATCGGGCTTCAATCTTTCCGAGTGGTCCTTGCGGCACCCGGCATTGGTGTTATATGCCATGCTGACACTGACTCTGGTTGGTATGCTGTCTTATACCAGACTGGGCCAGTCGGAAGATCCGCCGTTTACCTTCAAAGTCATGGTTATCCGCACCGGTTGGCCGGGTGCCAGCGCCCAGGAAGTGGAGCAACAGGTCACCGATAAACTGGAAAAAAAACTACAGGAAGTGCCCTGGCTGGATAATTTACGCAGTTATTCCAGGCCGGGCGAGTCTTTAATATTTCTGTCGGCCAAAGATTCCACGCCGGCAGACCAAGTCCCGGACATTTTTTATCAAGCGCGTAAAAAAGTCGGCGATATTGCTTATACCTTGCCGAATGGTATCGAGGGCCCGACGTTTAATGACGAATTTGGGGATGTCTATGGGAATTTGTATGCCTTGACCGGTGATGGCTATGACTATGCGGAACTGAAACGTCATGCCGAAACCGTGCGCGCCGAGTTGCTCAGAATGAACGATGTCGCCAAGGTCGATTTTTTCGGCGAACAGAAACAACGCATTTATGTCGAATTATCCAATGCCAAATTAGCGACCATCGGCGTTGATATCGCCACCTTGCTGCGTACTTTGCAAGCGCAGAATTTGGTGACAGGCAGCGGCAGTTTCGATTCTGAAAACGAGCATATCCGGATTGCGGTGACCGGTCGTTACGATAGGTTGGAAGAATTGCGCGATGTGCGTTTTCGCGCCAATAACAACGAATTTCGGCTGGGTGATGTCGCCAAAATCAGTCGCGGCTTTGAAGATCCTCCCAAGGACAGGGTTCGTTATAAAGGCCGTGACGCGCTATTGATCGGGGTATCGATGCGTGCTGGCGGCGATATCATCAAATTGGGCCGCGATTTGGATCAGGCGGTAACGACTACCCAAGCCCAATTGCCGGTGGGTTTGGAATTACATACCGTGTCGTCCCAGCCGAAAGCAGTACAGCGCTCGGTCAACGAGTTTGCGAAAGCGTTGACGGAAGCAGTAGTGATTGTGCTGGGTGTTAGCTTGCTGTCCTTGGGCTTGCGGACCGGAATTGTCGTCGCGATTACCATCCCGGTGGTCCTGGCGGTTACTTTTTGGTTGATGCATCTGTTTGGCGTCGGTCTGCATAAAATTTCGCTGGGTGCATTGATCTTGGCCTTGGGTTTGCTGGTAGACGATGCGATCATCGCCGTGGAAATGATGGCGTCGAAAATGGAGCAAGGCTGGGATCGTACTCGTGCCGCTGCGTTTGCCTACACATCCACCGCGATGCCGATGCTGAGCGGCACATTAGTAACCGCCGCCGGCTTTTTGCCGATTGCTACGGCTGAGTCTTCCACCGGCGAATACACGCGTTCGATCTTTCAAGTGGTTGTAATAGCCTTGTTAGTATCTTGGTTTGCGGCGGTGGTGTTTGTACCGTATTTGGGCTATCGCTTGCTGCCGGACTTGAGTAAGGGGCAAGAGCAAGAGTCAGGCTGGACACGGTTTTGGGCCAGGTTGTTGAAAAAACCGCAATCCGAACAGCCGAAGCAACATGCTCATGATCTTTACCAAACGCCATTTTATCTGCGCTTTCGAAAGCTGGTTGCCGCTTGCGTTGTTCACCGTTGGCTGGTGATTTTTTTAACCATAGCGATGTTTGTTACCGCCATCTTCGGTTTTAAATTCGTCCAGCAACAGTTTTTCCCCGATTCCACCCGGCCGGAGTTAATCGTCGATTTGCGTTTGGCGGAAGGCGTGTCTTATGTCGCTACGGAAGCCGATGTGAAAAAACTGGAGGCATGGCTGGATAAGCAAAGCGGCATAGATAATTATGTCGCTTATGTCGGCAACGGCAGTCCGCGCTTTTATTTGCCTTTGGATCAGCAGCTGCCGCAACGCAGTTTTGCGCAATTTGTGATCCTGACCAATGGCCCCACGGAACGCGAACAACTGCGCGATAAACTAATACAACTATTCGAACAGGATTTTCCTGATATGCGCGGCAGCGTATTACGTTTGGAGAACGGCCCGCCAGTAGGTTTTCCCGTGCAATTCAGAGTCTCCGGGCCGGATTTACTAACGCTACGCACGATTGCTCACCAGGTGGCGGATGTGATGCGCGCCAATCCTTATCCGTCCAATGTGCAGTTGGATTGGGAAGAGCCGGTGAAAGTCGTGCGCGTGAATGTCGAGCAATCCAAGGCTAGATTGCTGGGAATTTCTTCCAGCGATATTGCCAATATTGTCAATGGTGCGCTACAAGGGCTGTATGTTACCGAGTTTCGCGAAGGCATCGAGCGCATCGATTTATTGGTGCGTGGCGCTGAAGCCGAACGTAAGCATTTATCGCGTCTGCAAAATTTGATGATACCTATCCCCGGCGGACGCAGTGTACCCCTGTCGCAAGTCGCCGAATTGGATTACGGCTTTGAAGAAGGCCTGATTTGGCGGCGTAATCGCGTGCCTACCGTCACCGTGCGAGCGAATTTGTATGGCAACATGCAGGCGCCGATGGTATCGGCACAAATCGAAGAACAGTTAGCGGATATTAAGCGGCAATTACCGCCCGGTTACCGCTTAGAGACCGGCGGTGCGGTTGAAGAATCGGCTAAAGGCGGGGATTCGGTAGCGGCCGGCATGCCCTTGTTTTTTCTGACCGTATTGACCGTGTTGATGATCCAGTTACAAAGTTTTTCGCGAATGGCCTTGGTGTTATTGACGGCGCCGCTGGGTTTGATTGGCGTGACTTTGTTTTTATTGATTTTTCAACAACCGTTCGGGTTTGTGGCGATGCTGGGTACCATCGCGCTTTCAGGAATGATCATGCGTAACTCGGTGATTCTGGTCGATCAAATCGATCAGGATAAGCTGGCCGGGCGTTCGGATTTTGATGCCATCGTCGATTCCACGGTGCGTCGGTTTCGGCCTATCGTATTAACGGCAGCGGCGGCGATATTGGCTATGATTCCACTCACCCACAGCGCTTTTTTCGGGCCGATGGCGGTGGCGATTATGGGAGGTCTGACTGTCGCGACTGTATTGACGTTGCTGTTTTTGCCCGCTTTGTATGCTGCCTGGTTCAGAATTGCCGTTTAATTTTTAAAGGTCAAAATCAAGGCTGTTATTTGGGTGTTCGCTATCTTTAGAGTTCCCGCGCCCCGGTGTGAACAGGGGAAAAGCTTTACGGGAACGATTAATTGATAGCTAGCCAAGTTTTATTTGTTTTTTAGGCTAAGAAATTACGGATGGTGATTTTCAGTTTTTAATAAAGTGATAAACGTCGCCGAATTTGCCTTTCAAGGTCATGGATTTATCGGTTTTTTCCTGGAGTGCGAATACGTCAAATTTGTCCGGTCTACCCAACATGGCAATTTTTAATTTACCGCCCTCTATTTCGTAGGTCACGGGGGATTGGTCGTAAAAAGTACCTTCGCGAGGAATATGGGTGATGGTGACTTTGCCGTCCTTAAAAGTCCAGGTATCTTCGCGCTTGATGGTTTCCGTGGCGGTAACCGATTTTTTGGTATATTCCAGTTTCCAGCTGCCTTGTACTTCTTCATTGGATTGCAGCGGAACATCGGCAAAACTCAGGCCGGAAAATACCGATAGGCCTAGTAAAGCGGCGGCTAATTTTATTTTTTTCATAGTGCTCTCCCGTTGGTGAATAACAAGAAAATCATTCTACGCTCAGGCAGGAGCAAAGTATCTTTAAATTATTGGGGTATATCTGGAAGGTATTAAAACCGATTATTCGAAGGCTGTGATTACCTCACTTTCCAATTTGCCGGCTTCCATCCAGGCGGTTACTGCCGGGCAGGCCAGCACCGTGTCCACATACGCTTGCGCCTCTTTATTGGTTTCCAGTTGATAGCTGTGAAAACGTAAGGCGACCGGGGCGAACATCGCGTCTACTATCGTAAATCGGCCAAATAGCCAGGGACCATACTGACGGTGGAGTTGGCGGTAGTGTTGCCAAATTTCGCCGATACGTTCTATGTCAGGATGCACCGCTTCCGGTAACTGCTTTGCTTTTGGCGTTCGCTTGCAATTCATACCGCAGTACGTGCGTAGTGCGGTAAAACCGGAATGCATCTCCGCGGCCAGGGAACGTGCCGCGGCGCGTTCGGCAAAATCGTCCGGCCAGCCTTGGGTTTGCGGAAAGCGTTCCGCCAGATATTCCAAAATCGCCAGCGAATCCCAAACTTTAAGCTCGCCGTCCAACAACACTGGCACTTTACCGGTCGGCGAATATTGCAGCAGTTTGTCTTTCGAATCCTCCCGATACAGTGGGATTCTGATTTCCGAGAATTCAATGTCGTGATATTTCAAAAACAGCCAAGGCCGCAGTGACCAGGATGAATAGTTTTTGTTACCGATGACTAAGGACAGACTCATGAACGGAAACTCCTTTGCAGAAATTTAAAATTAAATTTTCAACTGGGTTGGCGGCTGTCGAAGTCTTTTCCCAAGCGGAGTTGCGACAGACTGGCTATCCGGCCGTATTAATCAGATGCCTACTTTAGAATTAGTGTTTACCCGATGGATCCACGTTGTGGCCTTGGGCGATAGGTTTAAGTTTTGGCGCATCATCCTTGCCGTTTTATAACAATTAACAGCGCAGAGCAATGCCCATTTTATAAAGCTTGGTTATGAGGCTGTTAAACTGGAATATGCAGTCATTATTTTGCGGAGTCCGAGGTCAATCCTTGGTTAACAACAACCCTCGCCGATGTCTTCAAACCAAATCTGTGGCGATTGAGCAATAAAACGGCTCATTAAATCGATACAAGCCGCGTCATTCAATTCCACGATCTTAACGCCGGCTTCTCTCAGCCAGTCCAGATGCCCAGTAAAGTTGACAGATTCGCCAACCACCACCGTGCTGATATTGAATTGCCGAATCAATCCCGAGCAATACCAGCAGGGTGCCAAGGTCGTCACCAGGATTTTGTCGCGGTAGCTGGTTTGCCGGCCGGCTTTGCGGAATGCGTCGGTTTCGCCGTGCACGGAAGGATCGTTGTCTTGTACGCGGCGATTGCGGCCACGGCTCAGCAACTTGCCATCGGCGTCAAACAAAGCCGCGCCAACCGGCACGCCGCCTTCGTTAAAACCGGCTTGAGCTTCGGCAAATGCCACGGCCAGCATCTCGTTATAGTTCATCGCAAATCCTGAATTCTAAGGGGTATGTTTGAAAATCCCCTATTAAGGCTTTAAATTAAGCACCCTCTAATGCTTGGAGAGGGTTGGGGTGAGGAGAGTCCGATAAGGAAACAGCCTTTTTGATTCCCCTCTTCCTAGCCTTCTCTCTGAGAGAGAAGGAACGATTCATCTTATGAATAAGCCAACACAATCCCGACAAATACAGCCAAACCAAACCAATTGTTGTTTAAAAATGCCTTGAAACAACTGGGCTTGTCGAAATGAAAAATCAGTTTCTGCTGGTAAACCGCCAGACCGGCGGCAACCGCCAAACCGGCGTAATACGGCCAACCCAGTTGTTGCATTATGCCCACTGTAACCAATAATCCCATAATCACAACTTGTAGGCCGGCGGTAATTTCCCGCACCCGCTTGCCGAATAGAATCGCGGTGGATTTCACGCCAATTTTCAAATCGTCGTCGATGTCTACCATCGCGTACATCGTGTCGTAAACCAGCGCCCACAGCAGGACCGCTAAGTACAAAATCCAGCCGACTGTGGGAATTTCGTTGGTTTGCGCGGCAAACGCCATCGGCACCGCAAACCCAAACGCCGCGCCTAGATAAGCCTGCGGCAGATGAGTAAAACGCTTCATAAACGGATAGCTGGCCGCCAGAAACGCGCCGATAAACGACAAACCGATGGTGTACCAATTCATCAGCAACACCAGGCCGAACGCAGTCAGACATAACGCCGCAAACACGATCAGCGCTTCCTTTGGCGTGACCTTGCCGGCAGCAATCGGCCGCAGCTTGGTTCTGTCGACATGCGGGTCGAAATCCTTGTCGGCGTAATCGTTGATCACGCAGCCGGCGGCGCGCATCAGCACCACGCCCAGCGTAAACACGATCAACACCAACAAACCCGGCTTGCCGTTGCCGGCGATCCACAAGGCCCACAGCGTCGGCCACAACAGAATGAAAATACCTATGGGTTTATCGAAACGGGCCAGGAGCCAGTATTGGTGGAAGCGATCTCTTATGTAATTCATTAAGAAGAGTATACTTTAGGCAAAATATTTAAGAGTTATTTGGTGATTTAGGGAATACGAATAACGCCAATGTTTTATTCGTAAGATACTTTCCAAGTTAAAACAGCTTGAGTTGCAAGCCACGCTTGATAGTCATTTAAGTTCTGCAAATTCCATTGATTGTATGATGCTACTTTCACGGCGAGCGGGTAATGAGAATTCATGTAAGCTATTTTTTTATCCTCAAAACTTGAACGGCCTAACTGATCTTTCTCAAGTAAAATGACGTTGCCTAATCGGTCCTGAATATCGTTGATTCCACCGCCAAAATAATTGTCCCAATTCTCATCAGGATTGTATGGACATATATGCTCTAATGTTGTTTTTGTATAATTTGTGTTGTGGCCTAGATAATATTCTATTTCAGATAATAAAAATCGAATTTTCTTCTCGCTGCGTCGACTGGGCATTTTATGAAACTCGAAAGCATTAAAGAAGGCATCGTCACTAGGATAAAGTTTTTTAAATATTTCGCTATTTTTTATATGACTTGCTCTGGTATAATCACGATTGTTAATTTTTATTGCTAATTGATTATAGGCTGTTTCTTGTTCATTTGGAGAGAAATGACATATAACGTTATATCGGATGGATAGCACATATATATATTTGGTGAGCTTTACGAACTCATCTGGAGAAAATCGATGAAACGCGCTCATTAGGATAGTAAATGGTTGTTTTATATTGAATAAATCAAAGCCATCCAAATATTTTTTAGCTTCGCGATAATCTATTTCTTGATTTGCCCACCAATCATCTTCAGGATTTAATAAAGATGCATATACTGGGGCATATATTCCTAAAGAACGTAGATAAGTATAAGCTTTTTCTGGAGTATCAGCCAGTTTTCTAACTGAAGAAAACAGCTCTCTCTTTTGTGATAAATTTGCCTGAAAATTGTGGTGATAGCGAATGAAGTCGGTGAAATTGCTTTCTCCTAATTGAGATACGATCTCAGACCAACTTTCGTCAAGATCGTTCAGGTCTTGGTCGTCGACGTTATCATTTTTTGTAACAATAGAAAATATATAGTTTTTAAGCAAATCAGGAGTAGATAATTGTACGCCACGAGCATTTAATGTTTCAAAAACTTTATAAGCATTGAGATCATCCTGAACGACGATTTTAGTAAAAATCATTCCCGATGCAACGCGTTCGATGAACTCAGCAATTTCTTGTCCGCTACCACCTGTTTTCTTTTCTTCAAAGAATTTGAAGCATCTATTTATCAGTTTATTGGTGTTGGTTTGTCCTCGTTTATTTGGTGCTTCCAAGTTATCGCATATCGCTTTGAAATTAACACTGTTATTTCGGTTTAGAGATAATTTACTATCCACTCTTAGGGAAATTGGATTGGTTGATCCGATATAACGCTCTTTCAAAACTTTTAGTCTATGGTTGTTTTCATTTACTTCCTGCCCCTTGTTAATCAAGGTTTGAATGTTTTTCATGGCAGCTAGTATAATTAATGACAAAGTTATCAGTCGCTGTTGACCATCTATAACCTCGAAATCATATTGTGCTTTACGCTGTAAAACGATATAGCCCATATAATGAAATTGTTCTTCGACTATTGTTTCTATATCTGCCCATAAATCTTCCCACTGCTGCTTATCCCAGGCATAATCTCGTTGAAAGCGTGGTACTTGATATTTTATACCATTGCCTATTAATTCTTGGAAGCTTTGATTTGTTGGCTCCATTAGCATAAAGGTTGCCATTGATTCTTCCTATTTATTAATTATTTAAAGTGGTATATATATTAAATATATAGCTATTCATAAACGTGTTTTTCTGTATCAGTACAGTATTAGCTTTGTGATTTTTCTTTTATTGTCTGAATAATCGCCGTCGTCGAATGCCCTTCGATAAACGACAAAATCTTCACCTCGCCGCCGTTGGCCAGCACGCTTTCGTGGCCGGCGATGCCGGTGATGTCGGTGTAATCGCCGCCTTTCACCAGGATGTCGGGTAGTAATTGATCAATGACTTCCTTGGGGGTGTCTTGTTCGAATTCCACCACCCAATCCACGCATTCCAGCGCCGCCAGCATCTCCATGCGATGATCCAGCTTGTTGACCGGTCGTTCGGGGCCTTTCAGGCGTTGCACCGAGGCGTCGCTGTTGACTAAAACCACCAAACGGTCGCCCAGGGTTTTGGCTTGTTGCAGGTAGCGGAGATGGCCGGGATGCAGAATGTCGAAGCAGCCGTTGGTGGCGACGATTTTTTCGCCGTTTTGTTTGGCGGCGGCGCGCTCGGCCAGCAGGTCCGGCAGGCTGCAGACGCCTTTACGGTGCGCGCGCGGGCCTTGCAAGGTGGTATTCAACTCGTCGGTATTGACGGTAGCGGTGCCCATTTTGCCGACCACGATGCCGGCGCCGATGTTGGCGAGTTGCGTGGCTTCGGCCAGCGGCTTTTTTGCGGCCAGGCTGGCGGCCAGTACGGAAATTACCGTGTCGCCGGCGCCGGTAACGTCGAATACTTCGCGGGCGTGAGTCGGTAGATGCAAGGGCTCTTCGTCTTTGCTGAGCAAGGTCATGCCATGTTCGCCACGGGTGACCAGCAAGGCTTGCAACTCTAGTTCGTTCAGCAAGTTCATGCCGCGCTCGATTATTTGCTGCTGATCGCTGCAACGGCCAACCACCGCTTCAAACTCGCTGAGGTTGGGTGTGATCAGCGTGGCTTGCCGATAAATCGAAAAATCGCTGCCTTTCGGATCGACCAATACCGGTTTGTTCAGCTGTTTGGCCAAGCGGATGAATTGTTGCACCTGGCTCAAGGTGCCTTTGCCGTAATCGGACAGCACGATGACTTGCGATTGCATCATCTCGGCGTGATACAGGTGTAGTAGCGCATCGCTATCGACTTGCTGAAAGCCGTCTTCAAAATCCAGCCTGATCAATTGCTGATGCCGGCTCATTACCCGCAACTTGGTGATGGTGGGATAACCCGGCACCGCCTGAAACAGACACAAAACTTTAGCCTGTTGCAGCAATTGTTTCAGGGCGGTCGCGGCCTCGTCTTCGCCGGTAAAACCCAGCAAGGATACTTTCGCCCCCAGCGCGGCGATGTTTAAAGCCACGTTGCCCGCACCGCCGGCGCGTTGTTCGTCTTGTTTGACGTGCACTACCGGCACCGGCGCTTCCGGGGAAATCCGTGAAGTGGCGCCGTGCCAGTAACGGTCCAGCATCAGGTCGCCGACCACCAGCACGCGGGCGGTTGAATAGTTGGGTAATTGCATGGCTTTGGGGGCTTATCCGTGATTCGAAGGGTGCTATTATAGCCGCAACCCGTCATGATTAAGGTGCAAACCATGAGCGTAAAAATCTACCATAACCCGCGTTGCGGCAAATCCCGCGACACCTTGAAACTACTGGAAGCGCAAGGCGTCACGCCGGAAGTCGTCGAATATCTTAAATCCCCGCCCACCGCCGCTGAATTGCAGGATATTCTGACCAAGCTAAACATCAAACCGCGCGAGTTGATGCGCACCAAAGAGCCGGAATATAAAGACAACGGCCTGGACGATAAATCCCTGAGCGATGCGGACTTGATCGAAGCGATGATCAGAATCCCCAAATTGATCGAACGGCCCATCGTCTTAAAAGACGGCAAAGCCGCCATCGGCCGGCCGCCGGAAAACGTGTTGGCGATACTCTGATGGCGAAAATCCTGATCCTGTATTACAGCCGCGACGGCAGCACCACGCGGATGGCGCAACAGATCGGCCGGGGCGTGGAATCGGTGGCCGGCGCGGAAGCGGTGTTGCGCACTGTGCCGGAGGTGTCGGCGGTGTGCGAGAAAATCGCCGACAGCATTCCCGATGCCGGCGCGCCGTATGCAAGCTTGCAAGACCTGGAAACTTGCGACGGCTTGGCGCTGGGTAGCCCGACGCATTTCGGCAATATGGCGGCTTCGCTGAAGCATTTTCTGGATGGCACGACCGCGCTGTGGTTCTCCGGTGCTTTGTCCGGCAAACCAGCTGGCGTGTTCACCTCCAGCGGCAGCATGCACGGCGGGCAGGAAACCACGCTGTTATCGATGATGCTGCCATTGATGCATCACGGTATGTTGCTGATGAGCCTGCCGTGTAACGAAATCGCGCTGCGCGAGACCGTCAGCGGCGGCACGCCTTACGGGCCTAGCCATGTCGCCGACACCGATGCCGAACTCACCGAGCATGAAAAACGCCTGTGTTGGGTGTTGGGCGAGCGCTTGGCGAAAACGGCGTTGGCGTTGCGAGCCTGATAGTAAGTTGGGCTTAGAATATCCCCAAGGCCTTAAGACAGGCCTTGCCAAGTTCCACCCGCTTGGGCGCATCGGCAGCCTGGTTAATGTCGATATTCAACGCAAAACTATACACATGTTGTCCATTCGTGACCCAGCCTACCCACCAGCCAATATCGGGGTTGGGAGCGTTTAACCAGCCAGTTTTGCCGTGTAAAACCCGTTCGCCGTTTTGCTCGAGCATGACGATGTCCCTGACTTTGGCCTGAACATCGCCAGAGAGCGGTAATTGATCCCGCGCCAGGCGGGCCAAAAATGCCGTCTGTTCCACCGCGCTGATTTTTAGCGGACCGTCCAGCCAAAACCTATCGACCTTATCGCCTATCTCGGCGCTACCGTAGCCCAGGCTGGCAAGTCCTTCCCGCATCCGCGCATGGCCGATGCGCCGTGCCAGTGCTTGATAAATCGGCACGTTGGACAGCTTGATCGCCTCGCGCAAGCCCATATCACGCTCCCAGTCTTTGATCATTTGCGGTTGACCGCCGAATGGCAACGGCTCGTCCACGCTGTCGACCGCGCCTACCGACAAGCCAATCAAGCTATTGACTATCTTGAACGTCGAGGCCGGGATGAAACGGGTTTCCGCGCGGAGCCGGTCGTGGCCGATCAGCCTGTCCGCATCGACATCGTAGGCCAGGAAAGTGCCGTGCACGCCGGCGTCGCTGAATAGTTTGCCAAGCTCCGGACTGTCGAGCCATTCGATAGCGTTAACCCGGCCGGCAAGTAGTAATAGCAGAGCGGCAAATAGATGTTTCATTTAGGCTTGTTCGTAGGCGAGTTTTAAAGTGTTTATGTCTATTTTCGTCATTTTCAGCATGGCCTGCATCACCCGCCCGGCTTTTACCGGGTCGGGATCGCTCAATAATTCGATCAGAATATTCGGCACGATCTGCCAGGTCACGCCGAATTTGTCCTCCAGCCAGGCGCATTGATTTTCCTTACCGCCCTCGGACAGTTTTTCCCAATAATGGTCCACTTCCGCTTGGTTTTCGCAGTGTACGACAAATGAAATAGCCGGCGATAGCTGGTACATCGGCCCACCGTTGAGCGCAGTAAACACTTGCCCGTCCAGCTCGAAATTGGCGGTCATCACGCTGCCCTTCGGTCCGGGCCCGGCGTCGCCGTAGCGATTGACGCTCAAGATTTTCGAATTTTTAAAAATGGATACGTAAAAATTCATCGCTTGTTCGGCTTGGTCGTCGAACCATAAAAATGGGGTGATTTTTGGCATGGCGTTTACTCGGTAAGTTATAAAAAGTTATGACCGGTTTTCCCGGCTTACAGGCTGGCTACCAGCTCGGCCAGTTGGTCGGTGGCCTTGCCCCAGCCTTCGTGAAAACCCATTTCTTCGTGGGTTTTCCGGTCAGCCGCGCTCCAATGCAAAACGCGAGCGGCGTAACGGGTTTTTCCGCCTTCAGGCGTAAACGTGACGATGCCGGTCATGAAGGGTTTGGCGGAGGTTTCCCAGGCGCTGGTGTAGGCGTCGGTGAACACCAGGCGTTCGTTTTGCACAACTTCAAGATAGACGCCTTGGTTTGGAAATTCCTGGCCGTCCGGGCTACGCATCACGATTATGCTGGTGCCGCCGGCTCGGACATCGAGTTCGGCGGAAGCCACGGTCCAGGGCTTCGGACAAAACCATTGCTTGAGCAGTGCCGGTTCGGTCCAGGCTCTATAGAGTTGCTCGGGTGGCGCATCGATCAGGCGCGTCAACACCAGTTCCCGCGATTCAGCTGTTTGTTCTATTGGATTCATGGCTTTTCCTCTGTAATTGAAATATATGACTACTTTTCGGTGATGGTTTTTAGCTCGGCCAAACTTTCCTCGAATTTCCCGCCTATCATCTTGTCCATGCTGAACACCAGGCTCATTACTTTGGAAAGATAAGGGCTGGGGCCGAAGATAGCCTGGGTGACGCGCGTCGAGTCACCCTCCGTTTGCAGAACAAATTCCAAGGTGTTTTGCGCCGGAAACGGTTTGATGAAGTCCATCCGGATGGTTATTTTAGCGGGCGGCATCGCGTCAATAATCTCCATGCGCCCCTGGCCGATGTCCTGGTTGCCGTCCCATTCGTACACCGCACCCGGCCCGCTGGCCGCGCCGCTGTATGTTCGCTTCATACCGGGGTCCACTTTTTCCCAGGCCGACCAGGTTTGCATGTTGTGCAAATCGCTGATCAACGGAAAAATCGTTTCCGGGGTAGCTTTGATTGTGATCGAGCGTTGTACGCGGAACGTATCGGGTTTGGTCGCCGCATAAATAAGTATGCAGGCGATGACTACGGCCAAGACAATTAGTATCGTTTTGATCATCGGATTTTCCTCGATAGTGCAATAGAACCAAGAGATTATGTTTTGCGCCGATACTGCGCCGTCATGAATAGCTGCCATTGGCCTTCGTCGTCGAGCAGATACGAAGTCAGTAAGCGTTGTTGCGGACTCTGGATAGTGATTACGTCGCGCTGATTGGCTAACTTGCCTTCGCTAGTGCAGCACGGACCTTCGGTATTCAGCGTTAGCGCAGTGCCATTGGCGTCCAGCGCGCCGTCGTAAATCCAGAGATGGGTCATCATCGAACCTATCCAGGTGCCTACAAAGCGCTGCTGCCTAGTGTCGTAACCCAATGTCATCAACATAGTCGCCGTGCCGCCGCCCGGCATTTCGCCGCAACCCTCGCACAATAGCCACAATCCTCCCAAGCTGCGCACGCTCTCGGAACCTTCGAATTTCTCGGGCGGCTGGCCAGGTTCCATTACGCATTCGGACACATAGGTCCATTCGCCAATCAATTGTTGTAACCATTCGTGTTCTTTCTGCAGGTCAATTTTCATTGCTTATTCCTCTTCGGTTGCGTTTTTACGATGGCAGGCCCGGAATCTCGATCAGCGGCCGCACTTCGACGGTGCCCTTGCGCGCCATCGGAATCTGTTCGGCGATAGCAATGGCTGCATCCAGATCCCGGGCTTCAACCAAATAGTAGCCGCCCAGTTGTTCGCGGGTTTCCGCGAACGGGCCGTCGGTGACGAAGCGCTTGCCATCGCGTACCCGCACGCTGGTAGCCATGGCTGTGGGTTGCAACGGACTGGCCGCCAGGTATTGGCCGTCGGCTTTGAGTTTGTGTGCGAGTTGGGTGGACTCGACATAACAGGCTTGCCGCTCGGCTTCGTCCAGGCTGTGCTCTTCTAGATAAATCAGTAACATATATTTCATCAGAGTCTCCTCTAGCCTTGGCACGCCGCGCCGGGCTCCATGTAACAATATTCCCAGATGTGGCCATCCGGATCCTGAAAGCCGTGCGCATACATAAAACCGTGATCTTGCGGTTCCTTGTAAAGCGTGCCGCCGGCGGCGATGGCAGTGCTGACGATGGTATCGACTTTTTCCCGGCTTTCCGCCGATAGGCACAGCAACATTTCCGTACTTTTTGTGGCGTCGCAAATGGCTTTGGGCGTGAAGGACTGGAAGAAGTTTTCGGTCAGCAACATCACGAAAATATCGTCGCTGACGATCATGCAAGTTGCGTCGTCGTTGGTAAATTGCGGATTGAAGCTGTAACCCAGCCGGGTAAAGAACGCGATGGAAATAGGCAGATTTTTCACGGCTAAGTTGACGAAAACTTGTGTGGCCATATTGGCTCCTTTTATAAAATTGGTAGAAATACCGGTTGCCGGTTTTATGCAGTTCCGCCGCCCGCCGCTTGCGCTGCGAAAAATGCGGCCATACGGCTGGGCATTTCGCTGGGATCGACGTCTTCGATATGCGTGGCTATCAGCCACTGATGGCCGAACGGATCGCAAACCGCGCCCATCCGGTCGCCCCAGAATTGGTTGGCTGGCGGCATCGTCGATGTGGCACCGGCCTTTATCGCGGCGGTAAAGGCCGTATCGACATCCGCAACGTACAAGAATAGTTTGACCGGTGTGCCGCCCAGGGTTTTCGGTGAATGATCGCTGCAATGCGGATTTTCGTCGGCGAGCATGAATATCGAATCGCCGATTTTGAATTCGGCGTGAACTATGTTGCCGTCCGGTGCATTCAGCCGGGATAACTCGCTGGCCGCGAAGGCCTTTTTATAAAACTCCAGCGCATCCGCCGCGCCTTGCACCACCAGATATGTGGTAAGTGTGTGATAGCCTTCGGGTATGGGTTTAATGGTGGTGGTCATGGGGTTTTCCTCGTTTGGGGTTGAGTACTGATAAATATGGTTTGCATCCTTAGTCGAACGGCGACTGCTCAAATCGACATCACGTTAAAATTTTTTTGTTCCCCAGGTTGGGCCGCATTTCAATTAACCAGACCCAGCGCTTCCAAGGTTTTCGGATCTTCCGCTACCGGCCGAATTTCCACGCAACCCAACTTCGCTCCGGGAATTCGCGCGGCCACCTGGATCGCTTCGTTCAAATCGTCGGCTTCGATCAGGTAATAGCCGCCGAGTTGTTCCTTGGTTTCCGCAAACGGGCCGTCGGTGATGCTTACTTTACCGCCGCGCACCCGCAGCGTGATGGCGGCATTGGCCGGCAGCAGCCGATTGCAGCTCAGGTAATGACCGCTGTTGCGGATGGCTTGGGTAAATTCGGTGTATTCGTCAAAGTGTTTGGCTGCGGCCTCATCGGTCATTTGTTCCATCACGGTTTCGGCGCAAATCAGGCAAAGGTATTTCATGGTCAATTCCTCGGGCAATAGTGTTCACACTGAATAGTCGTTTAGGGCTGGGCAAATTCGACAACTAGGCTGCTTTTAGCAAAAAAGCTTGTAACTATTCAGCGAATCATAAAGCCCGGCAAATCGTTAAAAGTATGTCTCTCTCCGAAGGCGGAGTCGTGAATGCCCCCTCTCCTTGCGGGAGAGGGTTGGGGTGAGGGGGAATAAACTATTGTTTTACATGCCCTCATCCTAACCTTCTCCTTTATACCCCATGGGTACGGAGGGAGAAGGGACTGTTTCGGCTTTTACTACATCCTTCACCAGGTGGGCATTGGTACTAAGAGCTGAATAGTTACAGTTTCTCGCGCCTTGCCGTTGAGCCGAAGCCGGCAGTCGCTTACCATGGAAAGATCGACCTCAATTTTTCACAATCTGACCGGAGATGAACGATGACCCTATGCCCTTGCGGCTCCAAACTGGATTATGCCGAATGCTGCGGCCCGATCATCGACGGTGCGCTCGCGCCCACCGCCGAGGCCTTAATGCGCTCGCGCTACACGGCTTTCGTACAACGGAAGCTGGACCATATCGAACGTACCCACGCCCCGGAAATTAAGGACGATTTCAATCGAGCGGAAGCCGAGCGGATGGCGGAAGAATGCGAATGGCGCAGCCTGGAAATTCGCAATGCCACGGAAACCGGCGATACGGCGCAAGTCGAATTTACGATAAAGTTTCGCCGCGACAAACAGGACAGAGTACAAACCGAGTTAGCCAGTTTCCGCCGCGAAAACGGCGAGTGGCTGTATGTCAGCGGCGATCTTAATCCCAAGGTGACGCAACGAGTAGTCAGTAAGGTGGGCCGCAACGATCCGTGTCCGTGCGGGTCGGGTAAAAAAGCCAAAAAATGCTGCGGCACCACGACTGAATTAGAGCAGGAATGACGCAGCGTTTTCACTGCACCGCGTGCGGCAAGTGCTGTTACGGACAGTTGCCGCTGACGGTAAACGATGCGTTTAAGCATGCCGACCGCTTTCCGCTGGCCATGGTTTGGACGCCGTTACGGCAAGGCGGCAAAGACTTTGCGACGGTGTCGCAGTTGGGGGCCACGATAAAACTAGCCAATCGGAAAGAATTGGCGGTATTGATTGTGCCAACTGCCTATATTCCCCCGTCGTTTCCGTGCCCAGCGCTGGCGGCCGATAATCTGTGCGGCATTCACGCCGATAAACCCTCGCGTTGCCGCACCATGCCGTTTTACCCGTATCGGCAGGAGCAATTTCAAGCCGAGTTATTAAAACCGCAACCTGGTTGGGCTTGCGATACCTCAGAATCGGCGCCGCTGGTGTTTGCCGACAAGAAAATTCTGTTTCGCGAAGATTTTGATGCAGAGCGCCAGGAATTGGAGGAACAGATTCCACAGATCCGCCGCTATGCCGACTATATGTTGAAGTACACGCCGCAGTTGGTCGATAACCTCGCCAAAGTGTCGCTCAAGCCCAAGGGCGGACAAGTGGTGACCAGCCTCTCGTCATTTCTGACCGCGATTCGCCACCCCAATGCCCAACAGATTGCCCGGCAGCAACTGCCGGTGTTGAACAGTTATGTAGAGGAAACCGCCTCCGAATCCAGCCTGGTGGAATACCATCGCCATTATTTAAGCGGGGCCAAAGAAATGCAGTATTTAGCCCAGCAAGCCCGATAACTATTCGCCTTGCCAGTTGTCGCAACTCATGAAAAAAAACCGATTGGCTTTGGTTACTAGAACCTGAATGGGAAACATGTTTGCAACTGTACTGGTATTATCCGCGAGCCAGTTGTGCTTGACCCCGGATCACTCTACCGACTCAAAATAGACAGGCGGTTGAGCTTTCCAATGACCGCTAATGGGCAATAATCTGAATCTCCCTTTGTTGAAGTAGGCTGGGTTGAATGATAATGAAACCCAGCTAGAAGCTATTAAAGCTGGGTATCGCTGCCGCTCAACCCAGCCTACACCACTGTCGCTCCACCCAGTCTACGATCCTAATGTTAACTTAGAAGAAGCGGGTCTGTGTTCACGATGCGAATGGGGGGATGCATATGCAACGGCTAACTGTGAAAAGTACTAACAAATTATTCAATGAAGCAACCAAGTATAAGGACGACATGTGCCAAATTCATCTATCGAACGCATTCTAATTCTTGCCAAAACCTATCCGTCGCCGAGTTCCAAGTATATGGAAACGTCCTGCGTTGCAGGAATAACCGATAAGGGATTGATGCGACGGCTTTATCCAGTGCCGTTTCGTTTGCTGGAAGGCGCGCAGCAATTCAGCAAGTGGCAGTGGATTAACGTTAGAACAATTAAGGCACCGCAGGATCATCGGAAAGAGAGTTATCGATTATTTGTAGATACATTGGCTTGCGGCGAAAAGATTGAAAGCAAGCAGAACTGGGCATTTAGGCGGTATTGGCTCGAGCAAATCCCATCGTTCGATAGTTTCGGCGACATCGAGCGATCACGGATCGATGATGGTTTGTCGCTTTCGCTGCTGCGGCCGAAAAAAGTTTTTAAACTCGAAATTGCCAAAGCCAAAAGCCTGGATTGGACACCGGAAGAAAAAGAAAAGCTATTGTGTGAGCAGACGCAAGACGATCTGTTTTCGCAGGAGGACGCGGAACGTGATTTTGCGACATTGCGAAAAGTGCCGTTTGATTTTTACTACCACTACCTTTGTGATACGGCGGAAGGCGAGAAAGAATATCACCATAAGATTGTGGACTGGGAGGCCTGTGCGCTTTATTGGAATTGTGTCAAGAAGCACGGGTCAAACTGGGAAGTGCCATTTCGCGCTGGCTTGGAAGACAAATTGATAAGCAAAGACCTAATGTTTTTGATGGGTAACCAGCACCGTTTTCAACACCAATGGCTGATTATTAGCATGATCTACCCACCTAAGCCACAGCCGCAGGAAGTGACGCAATTTTCCTTGTTTTAGATTCGGCCCGGTTGATATGCACGATATCGGTTCCGTTATATTGGCGGATGGCGTTCGCTACCATTGAGCGATGGCAAAAACGGTAATCGGCTTCGTAGCAGAGTAAGGCACAATTTGAATAGACCGCGTTGTCCGCCACGTACGCGATGGCTTGATCCTGAGTGTGCAGGTATTTTAAAAAGCCTTCTGTGTAGCGTTTCCAATTATTGTCTTGCTTATATTGCTCCCTGACTGGCTTTGGGCAACCTAACGCTACGACGTGCAAGTATTCAATGCCTGAGAGATTAAGTAGGTTGGATAGCGCCGTTTTGGCAAACCCAGGTTTCCGAGACCCCGGAAATTCGCGGATATCGATTACAGTGTCAATATGGTATTTTTTTAAAAGTGCCAGAAATGCATCGATGTCGATGCCTTCATAACCTATGGTGTAAATCGTCATTTTTTTGCCCTCTCGGCAATAGTTTAGCTGACGCCAGGCTTCGCCGATAGGTTTGTTTATTGATTTTCGTTTACAGCAGCTAGACACATCTCCTCATTATGCCTCGGATTATTCACCCAATCGCTGACCGGTGTGGCGGCGATGTCTGGTAGGCGTCGTTATCCAATAAGCGGAACACGCTGTCCTGGTCGGCGGCTTTCTCCTGCCATGGCGCATGGCTGGATCAGCATTACAGGCAATACGCGCAATAGATCAAGTTATGAAAGTATAACTGCTGATTTGGGGGGTTTAGAGTGTCAGCTAATAGTCCACCTTAAGACGCTAGATAAAGATCCTTGGCAAGCGGCTTTTGGCCGAACGTGCCTATCAGAATGACGGGGCTCGAAACTTCTCATTTGTTGTGTCAAAAGCGGGCATGGTTCGCGACGCAAATGATGGAATATCACTTTAAACTCAATCGCCTATGTTTCCGAATTCTGTCACTCGACACGGATTTCCCACAATCTGCGCGCCAAAAAGCGCCGCTCCGGTTCCTGACGTGTCAAAGCCAGGGCTTGTTCGTAAGCCGTGATCGCTTCGTCGGTTCTGCCCAAACGCCGGTACAAGTCAGCCCTCGCCGCGTGCGCTAGGTGATAATCGTTAAGGTCGCCGTTCTGTAAAATCGCATCGATCAAAGCCAGCCCGGCCGCCGGTCCATCCCACATCGCTACTGCCACGGCCCGGTTTAATTCGATCACCGGCGAGGCATCGATGCGCAATAAGACTTCGTAGAGTGCGACGATTTGCGACCAGTCCGTGGCGGCGGCATGGCTGGCATTGGCGTGCACCGCGGCGATGGCGGCTTGCACGGCATATTGGCCATAGCGCTGCGACACTAAGGCCCGCTGCACCAGTGCCGAACCTTCCGCGATGCGTTCGCTGTCCCACAAGCTGCGGTCTTGGTCGTCCAACAAAATCAGTTCGCCATCAGGTCCGGTTCTGGCGGCGCGGCGCGATTCGTGCAATAGCATCAACGCCAGTAAGCCTTGCGCTTCCGGCTCCGGCAGTAACTCGACCAACAAACGTCCCAAACGTATCGCCTCTTCCGACAAATCGTGCCGGGTTAGCGCAGCGCCGGACGAAGCGGAGTAACCTTCGTTGAACACTAGATAAACCACCCGCAGCACCGAGTCCAAGCGGTCGGCTAGTTCGGCGGGTGCGGGTACTTGGTAAGGAATGCGGGCGTCGCGGATCTTGGTTTTGGCGCGGACGATGCGCTGGGCAAGCGTTGGCGTTGGTGCCAGAAAGGCGCGGGCGATTTCCTCGGTCGCCAGGCCGCAGACTTCGCGTAACGTCAATGCGACTTGCGCATCCGGGGATAAGGCAGGATGGCAACAGGTGAAGATCAGCCGTAGGCGGTCGTCTTCCAGGCCTTCGTCATCCGTGTCGTCGGTTTCGCTGGCCGGATCTGCCAGGGTATCGGCATCCTCCAGCACGTCGAAGCGGGCTTGCCGGCGCAGGCCGTCGATGGCCTTGAAGCGGCCGGCCGACACCAACCAGGCGCGCGGATTGGCCGGCAAGCCGTTGCGCGGCCATTGTTCGAGAGCTGCGCGAAACGCGTCGTGCAGCGCTTCCTCGGCAACATCGAAATCGCCGAGCAGCCGAATCAAGGTTGCCAGCACATGGCGGGATTCGCTTTGGTAGATTGCGTCGATTTTCTCGCGCACCGTCGTTTCGTTCATATCGGCTTTCAGCCTTGAGCATTCAAGCTACGCATCACTTGATGCCAGCCGGCTTCAGCGTTGGCGCCGACTCGTGCGAATACTGTTTGCAGCTGCTGCATTTGGGTACCGGTCAGTTGTGCTTCCAATTCCGCGCCGTCCGCCGTCAGGCTGAGTTCGCGCACCCGTTTATCGTGCATGGCCGTGTCTATCATGACCAGCTGCATGTCCATTAACTGCCGCAACGGCGCGTTCAAGGCTTGTTTGCTGACGCTGAGCATGCCCAGCAATGCGTTCACGGAAATCCGCGGATTGCGGCCGACGAAATACAAGATCCGGTGATGCACCCGCCCCAGTCCGCGCTCGGCCAGGATGCGGTCGGGCTGTACGGTAAAGGCGCGATAGCCGAAGTAAAACTGTTCGATAGCCAGGCGCAACGCGGCTTCGCGCATGTCCGGCGTCAATGTTTCATCAAGTGGGGGATTATCGATAGCGGATATTTGGTCAACCATATTGACATTATAGGCAGGTAGCCGTTAGCATGGCTATAGGTCAACTTTATTGACATTTATCAACGCCCGCCATGAACTCATTATCGCCGCTACGCCCTATCCGTTTTTCCGCTCGTACCCAAGACCTGCATCCCTCGCCGATCCGCGAAATTCTAGCCGTCGTCGACCGACCCGGCATGATTTCCTTTGCCGGCGGCTTACCGTCGTTGGACAGTTTTCCGCAATTCAACCTGGAGGCCATGCCGCAACACATGCTGCAATACGGTGCCAGCGAAGGCGAAGCGGAACTGCGCCTGCGGATTGCCGAAGACATGCAAAGCTTGGGGCTGCAATGTTCAGCCGAACAAGTGTTGATCCTGTCAGGATCGCAGCAAGGCATCGATTTGGTCGCCAAATTGTTCATCGATCCCGGCACGCCGGTGGCGGTGGAGGCGCCGACTTATCTGGCGGCCCTGCAGGTGTTTCGTTTTTTCGGTGCCCGCTTTGTCGCTTACGATGCCGGGGCGCCCGATCTAGATACCTGGCGGCGGGAAAAGCCGGCGTTTGCTTATGCGATACCCACGTTTCAGAACCCCAGCGGCCGCTGCCTGGATGCATCGGAACGCACCGTCTTGGCCGCCGCTTGCGATGCGGCGAATATTCCTTTGTTTGAGGACGACCCCTACCGTGATCTGATATACGACGACTGCGAGCGCACGCCGGTGTGCGCCGGTTTGCAACACGCGCCTTGGATTTATCAAGGCTCGTTTTCGAAAAGTTTGGCGCCGGGTTTGCGCCTGGGCTATCTGGTGGCTTCGCCGGAATTAATGCCTTTTTTGACCCGGTTGAAGCAGGCGGCCGATTTGCACAGCAACCGTGTCAGCCAGTGGCTGGTATTGCAACAATTGAACGATCCTGATCGCAGTCAGCAGTTAGTGGAACTGGCCGGACATTATCGCCAGCGCCGCGATGTATTTGAAGCGGCGCTAAGCCGGCATTTTTCGGATCTAGCCAGTTGGCAAATCCCGCCCGGCGGCTTGTTTTTTTGGCTGACGCTGAACAGTCGCATCGATACCCGCCAGCTATTGCCCAAGGCTATTGAAGCGGGCGTGGCGTTTATGCCTGGCGAACCCTTCCTGCCGATGGATGTGGAGGCTTGCGGCCAGCTGCGTCTGAACTTCAGTCACGCCGACGCAGCACAGGCCGAGCGTGGTCTGCGGATATTGGCTGAGTTGGTTCGGGAGTTTGTTTGATATAGCTTCCGCCCAGCTGTTGACAAAGTCCATAAATAGACTTATTTTAAGGTAAAGTTTAGATAAGTTGTTTTGGAGGGCTTATGTTGTCAACAGCTCATGCGCAATTACCCGCCGACAGCGCAATGGTGGCCGGCGCCGCGTTACGTACTTTTTTTAATATCGCCGATGCCTGGCGTTTGAACGTCGAGCAGGCCATGGTGCTGTTGGGATTGGATTCGCGCAGCACCTATTTCAAATGGAAGAAAAATCCGGAAACGGCCAGTCTTAACGCGGATAAATTGGAAAGACTGTCATATATCTTCGGTATTTATAAGGCCTTGCAGATTCTTCTACCCAAGCCGGAAGCGGCGGACGGCTGGTTGCATCAACCCAATCAGGCCGCGCTGTTTTCCGGGCAAACCGCGTTGCAACGCATGTTATCCGGGCGGGTGGCGGATTTATATGTGGTGCGCCAATATCTGGACGCGCAGTGCGGTTGGGCCTAATGACGGTGCTCAAGACCAGTCGAATAGACTGGCGGCCGTGTTGGCGGCTGATTCCCAGCCGGTTTCCTCCCACCGGCTTGTTCGACAGAGTGGCAGACCCGGCTGACCTGGATGTGGTGTTTGCCATCGAAGCGCTGACTAACGACCGTTTGCGCGACGAAGCCGGCGAAATTAGTTTGGTCGCGGCGGCGGACCGTATTTCCGGACCAGGTACTACGCCGATCATGGCGGCGTTCACGCACCTGAATCCGGAGGGTAGCCGGTTTTGCGACGGCAGTTACGGCGTGTATTACGCTGCCAAAGACATCGATACCGCGATAGCCGAGACCTGCTTTCATCGCAAACGGTTTATGGCCGCGACTCAACAAGCACCGCTTGAAATTGACATGCGCAGTTATGCCTCCGATTTGAATGCCGATTTGCACGATATTCGCGATCTGCAAGCTGAAATGCCTGATATTTACGATGCCGACACCGGCAATTACGCCGCCGCGCAGGCCTTGGCCCGGCAGTTGCGCGCGGACGGTGCGGACGGTATCGTCTATTCCAGCGTGCGGGCGGCGGGCGGCGAATGTGTGGCGGTCTTTAAACCACGCTTGCTGGCGCCGGTCAAGCAAGGCGCGCATTATTGTTACGTGTGGGACGGCCGGCAAATCAGCGCGGTTTATAAAAAAGAACTTTACCATCCCGGTATTTAACGGATAGCCATGCTCGATTTGCCAGTACCCAGCCGAGAAAACGATTTTTACGAAACCCATATCCAATTGTTGTTGCACAGCTATCGCAGGTTACTGGGCAAACCCTTGCTGGAAAGGTCCGCAAGCTTGTCGCTGGGCCGGCAAGTTTATCAGGCCAATTTCGCGTTGCTGTCGCATAACAGCGCTGCCGATCCCTTATTCAATTACGCCAACCAAACCGCGCAGAATTTATTCGAGCTGCCTTGGCCGGAATTTATCGGCATGCCGTCGCGTTTCTCGGCGGAACCGGTGAACCGCGAAGAGCGCGAACGCTTGCTGCATCAAGTCGCCAGCCAGGGCTATATCGACAATTATGCCGGCGTGCGTATCGCCAAATCCGGCAAGCGTTTTTTGATCGAGCGGGCGGTGGTGTGGAATGTCTACGATAGCGTGCAACGATATGTCGGCCAGGCGGCTTGTTTTAGCGACTGGCGCTTGTTACCCTGAGCCCATCCGTTTCCATCAACTCACTGTCTGCGAGAAATTTATGCTGAAAATATCCTTAAAACGCGGCGGCCGCCTCTGCTGCGGATTGTTGCTAATGCTGGCTGGCGCGGCGCAGGCCGATGAAGTGGGCTGTGTAACCACGGCCTGGAAGCTGATCGGCGCCAATCACAAGGTCTGCGTCGATGTGTTCGAAGACCCGAAAATTCCGAATGTGATTTGCCATATCAGCCAGGCCAGAACCGGCGGTATTTCCGGCGGCTTGGGGCTGGCCGAAGATCCGTCGCAGTTCTCGCTAGCCTGTCGGCAAATCGGTCCGATCAATTTGCCGGCCAAACTGGCCGAGGAAGAAACCGTGTTTTCGGAAAGTACCTCGCTGCTGTTCAAATCCACCAACATTACCCGTTTGTGGGATGCCAAGCACAACACGCTGGTTTATCTGGCGATCAGCCGCAAAGTAATCGAAGGTGCGCCGGCCAATAGCGTGTCCACCGTGCCGGTTATGCCGTGGGGTAGATAAGGCGTCGGGATCAACTCGATCCGGCGTTCAAAGGACTATCGGCACGGGGTTTAATCCATTTCAATAAGGCCTCGTAAAGCGTAGCCGGCAGAATCGGTTTACCGATGAAGTCGTTCATGCCGGCGGTCAGACAGTGTTGATGATCGCCGTTCATCACGTTGGCGGTCATCGCGATCACCGGTATATTCTGGCAAGCCGGGATTTGCCGCAGCAGGCGGGTGGCTTGGTAGCCGTCCATCACCGGCATTTGCACATCCATCAGCACACAGTCGTATTCGTGGCGGCGCAGTTTGTCCAAGGCTAGCTCGCCGTTTTCGGCAATATCCACCTGTAATTGCGCTTGCTCCAGTAACTCGATAGCGACGATGCGATTGATTTCGTTGTCTTCCACCAGCAATACCCGTCCGCCATGCAACCGCGCCAGTTTGCCGATGTCTACGCTGGCCCGGTGCCGGCGAATTTGAAAGTTACGGATGGTGTTCAGATCGGTGACGCCCAGCAGAACGTTAAAGGTAAAGGTGGAGCCGATGCCGGGCCGGCTGCTGACTTCTATGTTCCCGCCCATTTGCTCTATCAATTGTTTGGAGATGATCAAACCCAGGCCGGTGCCGCCGTAGTTGCGGGTCACGCTGCTGTCGCCCTGGCTGAAGGCCTGGAACAGCTTGGTTTGTTGTTCGGCGGTGATGCCGATGCCGGTATCGCTGATTGCGAATTGCAGACGCACCGAATGTTGGTCGCGGCTGAGTTCGCCGAGGCTGACTTTGATCTCGCCGTGTTCGGTAAACTTGATGGCGTTGCCGATCAGGTTGATCAAAACCTGCCGTAGCCGTTGCGGGTCGCCTATTACCGCATGATACTCCGGCCCGGCCGGCGGCCTGATTAGTTGAATGCCTTTATTGGCGCTGAGTTGCAACATAGTGGAGAACACGTGTTCCAGCATCTCTTCCAGCAGGAAGGGGATGGTCTCCATCTGCATCTTGCCGGCTTCCATTTTGGAAAAATCCAGAATGTCGCCTATCAATGTCATCAAGGAATGAGCGGACGATTCCACCCGTTTCAGGTATTCGCGCTGTTTAAAACTAAGTTCGCTGTTCAGGCACAGCTCTACCAAGCCGACTATCGCGTTCATCGGGGTACGGATTTCATGGCTCATATTGGCCAGGAACTGGCTCTTGGCCTGATTGGCCGATTCCGCGTCTTGCTTGGCCAGCTCAAGCTCCTGGGTGCGGCTTTGCACTTGGCTTTCCAGTTCCGTTTCATGGGCCTGGATTTGCGCCAGCATATTGTTAAAGGCTTCGGCCAAATCGCTGATTTCGTCGTTGCCGGCATAATCGGAGCGCCGGCTGTAATCGTGGTCTTTTTCGATTTGCCGCGCGGTGTTGGCCAATTTCAGCAAGGGACCCAAAAACGAACGCTGTAAACGCTGCACATACAACGCCACCACGCTCAGCGCAATCAAGATGATGCCGGTGTTGATCAGCGTATTCAGCAGCAGCGAGTGATAGGAACGTTTCAGATCGGCAATCAGCGTGATATGGCCGACGATTCGGTGATCTTTATGCACAATCGGCAGAGTGATCTGCCGGGTTTTCGATAGCCAGGTCGGCCACCAAGCATGCCAGTTGGTGACTGGTTTTTCATAGCGGACCAGCGTGACGCCGCTGGGGGTTTGGATTTGGCCGGCGATAATGTCCGGATCGTGGGCCAGCGCATCCAGTACTTCCTGGGCGGTTTGATTGTCGTCGAACAACAAGGCGAAGCTACTGTTTTGGCCGATCATGTTGGCGGTCAAGGTCAGTTTCTGGCCGATGCTCTGTTGCAAGGCGGAATACTCGCGAATCGACAGCGATACTGTTGCCACCACCAGGCTTAAAATCACCATCAGTCGTAGGATCTTAGCCAGCTTGCGGCTGATGGAAATGCGAGGATCCGTTGACGCTATCATTCTATTATTTCGGCCATCCGCAGTAATTTCGAACTCAGCTTCAGATCGGCTGATTTCACCACTGCTAAATTTACCACCAGTTTTAGCCTGTTGTCGCGCAGCGTAAATTGCACCATACCCCCGTGGTTAGCGAAATTTTCCACATCGCCGACCAACAGCACGTGATGGTGTCTGGCTTGCTCGGCCAATACCGGCGTTAACCCGGCTAAGTCGCTTAAAAATAAAATACTGCATTGGGCAATGTCGGGGGCGTCGTCCAGATTGACATGCACGGCATTGCCGTTGATTTTCTGACCTTCCAAAACCGGCAAATAGGCGCGCAATACGCTATGACCTTGCAAACAAATAGTGACCGGCGCGGTGCTGGGCCATTGCGCCAGCTCCGCGAAATGAAATAGATAGGCGGTCTTCAATTGAAACTCGCGGCTTTGGCTACTTTCCTCCGCGCGCGCTGATCCGGCGAACCAAACGCAGATGCTGAGTAGCAAAAGTGTGAGCAGACGCATCGGCGCAATAAACCGTCTTAAAAGTGCCAGGATATTTGCGCCAGATAGCCGCGTTGAATCTGGCTGGCGACCGGAATATACAAAACGTCGCTGAATTCCGGATGCTGATTGTCCAGCAGATTTTGCCCGCTTATCGATAACTCCAGATTTTTGTGCGGGTGCCAACCCAGGCGCAAGTCCAAGGAGATATAGGCCGGAATGCTGCGCCTGTCGATATACACTTCATCGACATAACGCGCCCAGGCATCCAGTTCGAGTTCGCTGGTCAGGTTGAACAAGGAACGCAGGGACACATTGTGCTGCGGATTGAAATGTTCCTCCGTGAGCGGGTCGCGGAACCAGGGTTGGTTTTTATCGTAATTGACCGAAAAGTGGTTGGCGCTGTAAGACGCTTGCAGCCGCCAATCGTGGTTTACCCGGTAATTGACCGACAATTCCAGGCCGTAACTGTCCACCTGCCGGTAATTGGCCACGGTGGCCTGCTTGATATTGCCGAATATCGGGTTGTTATAGGTGACGCCGGTAAACTTGGTGCCCTGCATCCGGTCGTAAATGTTGTAAAACAACGCGCTATCGACATCCAGATTATTGGAAATTTGCCAGCGCCAACCCAATTCGTAGGCCAATAGATTTTCGGTCAGCATCTCCGGATTGGCTTTGGCTTCGAAAAAACGGTTGCTATCGGGAATTTGCTTGAACAAACGGATGCTGTGTTGCGCCCGATTCGGCAACACCACGGCCCGCGACACTGCCGCCCATAGGCTATGTTGTTTATTGGGTGTCCATAGCAGCCGGGCGTTGGGTTCGGTTTCCCAGCCGGTGAAGGTAAAATGCTCCACCCGGTTGCCCAGCGTCAGTTTCACGTCGTCGCTTAAATCGATTTGATCCTGTAAAAATATGCCGACATTGTTTTGGGTGAATTGATTCGGCTCGAAACCCAGGGTTAGCGTATTGTCGAAGCTGTCGTCGATGTTTTGGTAATTCACGCCCCACATCAGCTTATGGTTATCAATGGCTGGCAGGGTGTGTTGAAAATCCAGATCGTAATGCGAGCGGCTCATCCGATTCACCGCCAGTTGCCATTCGGTTTGGGTAAACGCCATATTCAGCCGCCAATCGTGGCCGCTGTCGGTGCGATGCGACCAGTTGCCCTGCAAACTGCCGGTCACGCCGTCCCTGCCGAAATCGTCGTTTTGCCATAACGGCGCGGTCGTCGAGGTTTTACCGATATAGTAGCCGCCCAGCCGGTAGCGGGAGACGTTGGCTTCCACCATCAGTTTGTCCTGGGCGCTGAGTTGGCTGTCCAGGCGAAAATTGGCGGTCTCGGTATCGCCGGTGTCGTGAGTGTCTTGCTTGCCGGCCAAATCGATGCTGGCGTCGCGCACCATCGTACTGATAGTGCCGCGCAGGAAAGTGGATTCCGACAATTTCTGGCCGTAACGAATCCCGCCGAAACCGCGTTCCTCGGTGCCGCCGCCGGCATTGAGCAAACCGCCCTGGGTATCGCGGGCCGAACGGGTAATGATGTTGATGGTGCCGTTCACGGCATTGGCACCCCACAAACTGCCGCTGGGGCCGCGCAACACTTCGATGCGCTCTATATCCGGCAACGACGGGTTTTGCTGGCCCCAATAGACGCCGCTGATTAATGGATCGTAGATGCTGCGGCCGTCTATCATCACTTGCAGCTTGTTGGCGTACAAGTCATTAAAACCGCGCGCGCTCACCGCCCAATTCCAGGAGTTGATTTTAGCGACGTTCATGCCCGGCACCATGCGTAAAACTTCCGGCAAACTGGTAGCGCCGGAGCGGCGGATGTCTTCCGAGGTGATCACGAATGCGGCGGCCGGACTATCCTTGACCGTTTGTTCCTGCCGCGCCAGGCTGGACACTTCCAGTTCGGTGAGCTCCTCCCAACTCAAAGGCAGCAATTCGTTGGTCGCTTCGATGTCCGCCGGGTTTCCTTGAGCAAGCACATTCGTATGCACCAGGCAAAGCGGGCTGCATAAGTAGGCAAATTTACGCAGATAACGGTTAATTAGCATGACATTTAGGCTTGGAGAGGCAAGGTTGCCGCTATTATAAAAGCCTTAACCGTTAACTGGGCAAATCAGTTGATAAGGGCTCTTATGAAGTAGCTGTTTAGCACGGAGCGGAAAAACTCTCTTCTGTTGGAGCGGGTGCCGTAAAAGGCGGGTTGGGCTGAATGCAATGAAGCCCAACGGTTTGATTTTGTGGGGTTTCGCCTTGCTCAACCCAAGCTACGTTTGGCTTTGCGCTGCCGGACTATGACCTGCTTGGTTTTAAAGCAAGGCTGTCACTGCCGCACATTCCGCGCTATTCAACTCAAACTCGAAAATGGCCAAATCCGCGCTGATATGCTCGGCGGATGTGGTGCCGGTTAAGGGTACGATGCCGATCTGCGTTAAATAGCGGAAGAATATTTGCGCCGGGCTGCGTTGGTATTTATCCGCCAGCGTTTTTACAACCGTGTCAGCCAAGATTTTGGGGTTGGCGGTTAACGTCCAGAAGCTTTCATAGACGATGTGCCGCTGCCGGCAAAACGCCCGCAATTGCTTATCGTAGCCGGTATCGGCATAAAACCGGTTCTGCAATACGGCGGGTTTAACCGTCGCGTTGTCGTACAAAAACTCGAACAAGGCCGGATCGTAGCAATTGCTGATGCCCAGTTGCTTGGTGCCGCCGCTTTGCTGGATGGCTTCCAGTGCTTGCCAAACTTCCAGCAACTGTCCGCGATCGGCCAGCGGCGAATGCAGTACCAGGCCATCCAGATAATCGGTTTGCAGATTTTTTAACGAAGTTTGGAAGGACTGCGCGACTTGCTCAGGCAAGCTGGCCTTGGGGTCGTAAGGTATGCGTAGCGGATCGTGGCCGTTCAGGGGCGTGAATTTGCTTTGCAAGTAAAGATCGGATCGCTCCAGGCCCAATGCACGGCAAGCCGCCGACATACCTTCGCCAACGCCGGCCTCGTGGTAATGCTTGGGCTGGCAAGCAGTGTCGATACCACGAAAACCCAGGCTTATCGCCTGCTCCACCAGCGCGGCGGTGCGTTCTTGTTTCCAGGCTGTGCCGTAAATAATGCCCGGCATTTGTACCCCGGCGGCGGAGAGAATAAAGTCGTTGCTTCTCATCACGGCTCCCGAAAAAGTCTTGATCTTCGGTGATACCCGCCTGGGCGTCAATTGCCGGGACTACTAAAAGCCGGGATTGCCGAGCGAAGTTGTTGTGGGGCGCTTGATATTGGCGGAGTTTTGACCAAAATCTGCCGGTCAAAAAATACAAGTGAACAGTTGGTTTATTAATCAAAGCGGCCATTTAGCAACCGACATCCAAGGAGCCTAAGCTTTTAGTTAACCCCAAACAGCGTCGCTATACCTTTGGTACAGCACAGATTCAACTGTGCCCCTTCTCCTTGACAAAGGATAGAGCCCAAAAATTAAACCGGTCGACTCGACTTCAGGCAGAGTAGGTTCCGCGTTAAGAAAATAGGAGTATACGTATCAGAATGCCGATTAAAACCACATTTTTTTGTCTGTATGTTCTTGTGAAGAAAGGCTAGCAAAGCATGGTGAGACATCTAATATTCAACCCAAGCCTCAACGATTGAGGGGGAATATTCGCCTCAGTTGGGCTGATAGGAATCACCTTAAAATACGGGTCGAATTTTGTTGTTTTTAATGTGTCTCAGTCTGGTGTATAAGATATGTGGACTACGTGGAAGCACTCTCATAAGGATCAATCCAAGCGCTTTTCAATATTTACCGAAACAGTATTCCTTGTAGCACGGGTTGGCTTGTCGTTTTAGAGCAAAATTCCGCTGAAAATATCTTTTTTCTTTAGGCCGCTATGGAAAATTTTTTGATTACCTCAAAAAGACTATTCCACCATTCCAATGTCTTCACGCAAGTCGGCATTTTAGGGGAGTTTCTCTTGTTGTTCCTGCCTATCGTTATGCTGGTCTCGGTAGGTACCTGGTCTTTGGGCGAATCGCGCATCAATACCGAAATGTCCATGTTAATGGCTGACGAAAAGACTTATGTAGAACTAAGCCAGGGACGTTTGGCCCGAGAATTGGCAGTGCCGATACGGCATATGATTAGCCTGGCCAATGAAAAGCCTGTGCGTCACGTGTATGAAGCTGTAGATGGATCAAACACCACGCAAATGGAAGAGGCTTTTATTTCGTTAATGTCGCGCAACCCTAACTACGATAAGGTGCGCTGGATTGACGATCATGGACTGGAACGTGTTCGAGTCAATAATCGCAACGGACAACCTCTGCTAGTCCCGCACAGCGATTTACAGGACAAGCACGACCGCTATTTTTTTATTGATGCACTGCGGCTTGAAAAGGGTGAGATTTATATTTCTCCTCTCGATTTAAACATGGAAAATGGTCAGTTCGAACTACCTTACAAACCAACTATCAGGGTGGCAACTCGTATTTTTGCCGCAGATGGCACACCTCGCGGCATCCTGATCATTAATATTGCCGCCCGTTCAATGTTGAATGCCTTTGTCGGCAGTGCCGGCCCCGCGGCCAATCGCATGATGCTGCTTAATGCCGACGGTTATTGGCTCAAGAGCCCCGATGAGTCCGACGAATGGGATTTCATGTTTCTGCGCAAAATGACCTTGGGCAACCGATACCCGGAGGCTTGGGAAGCAATATCGAAGACGGATAAGGGACAAGTTCATTTGCCGGATGGACTTTGGACCTGGAGTTCGGTATCGCCCGTTCCAGAACGGGATACCCGGCTATCGCATAACATACACTGGAAAGTCGTTACCCATCTGCCGGGACGCGAGTTGTCTGCCTTGGAATATCAGGTTTGGCCGGTCAAGTTGGGGAGCGCGCTTATTATACTTTCGCTGTTTGGATTTGGCATTGACCGTTTAGTCCAGGCAAAAGCGGCGCGTGCGAAGGCCGAAAAGGAGGCGGCGTTGGCGCGCAGCGAAGTGGAAGCAGCTCATAGATTGCAGGAAGCGCAAGCCGGTTTTCGGATGCTATTTGAGGCCAACACCAGCGGCTTATTGGTGGTTGATGCCGGCGGCAGAATCATCATGGCTAACCCCGCCTTCGAGGATATGTTCGGTTACCGAGTTCCAGAGTTGCTGAACCAACCTGTCGAAATGCTCTTACCAGAGCTTATGCGTGCCTATCACGCCGAACAACGTGAAGCTTATCTCCACGCGCCCACCACTCGAGCCATGGGCGCCGGTAGGGATCTGCATGGCACCCGCAAGAATGGCAGCGTGTTTCCGATCGAAATCGGCTTGAGTCCTTATCGGGATAACAATCAATATTTTGTGCTGGCCACGGTAGTGGACATTTCCGAGCGCAAGCGCGCCCAGGACGAGATCGTGCGCATGAATGAAATTCTGGAACAGCGCGTGGCCGAGCGGACAACCGAACTACAAACGGCTCGACAAGAGGCAGAGCGTTTGGCCAGCGTCAAAGGAAATTTCCTGGCCAACATGAGCCATGAA
This sequence comes from Methylomonas methanica, assembly GCA_001644045.1. Lineage (GTDB taxonomy): Bacteria > Pseudomonadota > Gammaproteobacteria > Methylococcales > Methylomonadaceae > Methylomonas > Methylomonas methanica. The sequence goes on from LUUF01000087.1 coordinate 48,597, forward strand.
ATACGTACGCCGATGAACGCCATCCTTGGATTGGCCTATCTGTTGGAAAAGGCCCATCTCCCGACCGAGGAACACAATCTGGTCAAAAAAATTCGCATCGCCGGCCGTTCGTTACTGGGGATCATCAACGACATTCTGGATTTTTCCAAGATCGAATCAGGACGCCTTGAAATCGAGCATGCGCCATTCCGGCTGAATGACGTGCTGGACAATGTGGCGACACTAATGTCTGCCGTCGAATATAAACATGATGTCGAATTAGTAATGGGACCCGCACCGGAAGGTATGGAATTCTTGCGCGGAGATGCACTGCGCCTGGAACAGATATTGGTAAATTTGACCAGCAATGCACTTAAATTTACCGAGCGCGGAAGTGTTGCACTTACGGTAGCACGGACGCCAGCGATTAACGGGCAGGATCGTTTGCGATTCAGCGTTAGGGATACCGGAAAAGGCATCGCTTTGGATAAGCAAATTGAAATCTTTTCCCCGTTCGCCCAAGAGGACACTTCTACGACACGTTGTTTCGGCGGCACCGGGCTAGGACTATCCATATGCCGATGCCTGGTAAAGATGATGGGTGGCGAGATTGGCGTCATCAGCGAACTCGGCAAAGGCAGCGAATTCTGGTTTGTGCTGCCCGTGGAGTTGGTTGAGCCTCAGGACTATGTGCAACCGGCCATGGCTTTCCAGAATGTTCTGATCGCCGACGATCACCCGGTTGCCCGAGAGATGCTGGCCGCCACCGTGCGCAGTCTCGGTTGGAATCCGGAAGTCGTGTCCTCCGGCGAGGAAGCTGTAAAGCGCATCATTGCCCGAGCACAGAACAACAAGCTCCCGGACCTGCTGCTGCTGGACTGGCGTATGCCGGGCATGGATGGGCTGACTGCCGGACAGCAGATTAAGAAAGCCTTGGGCGACATTCCCAACGCACCACTGATTGTGATGGCCACGGCTCATGACCGCGATGCTTTGGTGCGTGAGCCGGGTGCAAATGTAGCCGATGCCATCCTGAACAAGCCGGTAACGGCCTCGGCATTATATAACGTCTCAGAAGCCAAACGACACCAGCATGGGGATTTAGAGCCGGCCTCTACTACCTCGGTGGCAAACGATAGGCGTCTGCACCGGCTTCGGGTGCTGGTAGTGGATGATAGCGAAATCAATCGTGATATGGCGTGCCGCATCCTGGAATCGGAAGGCGCCATCGTTCATCTCGCCGATGACGGTAAAACCGCATTGGAATGGCTAAGCAATAATCCTGACCGAATCGACGTGGTTTTGATGGACGTCCAGATGCCGTTAATGGACGGTTATGAAGCGACTCGAAGGATTCGCGACACACTGGGCTTAGCCTCATTACCCATCATCGCCCTGACCGCGGGCGCCTTCAAAAACCAGCAGACTGCGGCACTGGCGGCCGGCATGAATGGATTCATCTCCAAGCCTTTTGATGTCGACGATTTGATTCGGCAACTTCAGCAATACGCCACGGAGCAACATCAGGAAAGCATGGCGTCGATCACGACCCCACGCAATACCACCACTAAAGTCAGGCCAACTCCAATTATTGATCTGGAGCGTGGTGTGCATAGCTGGGGCGATGTAGAGACTTACCATAAGTATCTACGCAAGTTTGCCGATGCCCACGGGCACGATGGCGATGAAATTGGCGGGCTAATTACGGTGGGATTGCTGGAACACGCTCGGGTTCTGGCGCATAAATTAAAAGGCACCGCCGGTAATTTGGCAATGATGGTGGTATGGGAGCTGGCCGAAAAAATCGAACTAGCCTTGGCCGAAAATCGTGAAACAGGCGATTGGCCGCATACCCTACAGCGGGCTCTCGATGACGTATTGGCCAAAATAACAGGCCTTACCAAACCAAATTCACCGAATGATGGGGCTATTTCCTGCGTGGTTGATAGCGACACCCCCCTGCATTTGTTGCGCGACTTATTGTTGGCTCTCGATCGAGACGACCCTGATGAAGCGGAACCTGCTCTGGGTGCCCTCGAGCAAATCCTGCCATTACAAATGCTGGAACCCATTCGGGAACTGCTGGATAACTTTGATTTCCGCGCCGCCGAGGAACAGACCAGAGCCCTGATTAAACGGTTAAACATCAATTTACAGGAGGTTTAACCATGTCAAACGGTCCGATTCTATGTGTCGACGATGAACCCTACAATCTCGGCATCCTGCGCATGGCGTTAAAAGGGCGTCATTCCCTTGCATTTGCCCGTAGCGGCCGGGAAACCCTATTGGCCGTGGAAAAACACAATCCGGCATTGATCTTACTTGATGTGCAGATGCCTGACATGGATGGCTACGAAGTATGTCGCCGACTCAAAAGTAACCGTGAGACGCAGGATATTCCGATCATCTTCGTCACGGGGATGACGCAAGAAATCGACGAAAAAGCCGGATTCGACGTCGGTGCGGTGGATTACATTACCAAACCCATTTCAGTACCTATCGTACAAGCCAGGGTGCAAACTCACCTGTCGCTGGTGCGGACCGATAAACTGGAAAAAAGTTATCACGATGCCATCCATATGCTGGGCAAAGCCGGTCATTACAACGATACCGACACCGGCGCCCACATCTGGCGCATGGCGGCCTACAGCCGCTCTCTAGCGGAAACGATAGGCTGGAACGAGGAGCGCTGCAACCTGTTGGAATTGGCTGCGCCCATGCACGATACCGGCAAAATCGGCATCCCCGATGCTGTATTGAAAAAGCCGGGCAAGTTGGATGCGGAAGAATGGCGGATCATGAAGACCCATACGACCATAGGGCATGGCATCCTTAAACAAAGCGAGGCACCGTTATTTCAGCTTGCCGGTGAAATTGCGTTATACCATCATGAAAAATGCGATGGCAGCGGTTATCCGCATGGCTTGTCGGCGCAGGAGATTCCCGAGTCCGCGCGCGTTGTGGCTGTTGCTGATGTGTTCGACGCCCTTTCCATGAAACGTCCCTATAAAGACGCGTGGCCTTTGGATAAGACACTGGATTTCCTCAAGGAAAATGCCGGAACACATCTCGATAGTCGCCTAGTCCAGGCGTTCATGGACATTCTGCCAAAAATTCTAGATATTAAAGCGGAATGGGATACCCGCGAACTTACGTTGGAAGGAAACCTTTTCTAGGTTTCACTGCGGTTGGTTAGAGGTTTTATGGTTCAGCGACTATATCGGACGCTTTATGATAATGTGGCGGAGCAACGCTGGCTGGAAGCGCGCGATATTCTGGGCCATTTGCGAATGTTGGACGGACAGAATTAAACCTTACGCCGGTTTGACGAGATGATAGGCCGTCTGTCGGTTAAACCCCGCGAATTCCAGTTGCGATTAGCGGCGCATGTTGCGCCGGGCCAAGTCGCCTAAATCTGGCGGGTCCGGTTAAGCTAGCGTGTCTTACGTTTAACTTTCGGTAGATCACCATGAAAAAACTCCTGCTTACCCTGCTGGCTATCCTGCTGATCATTGAGGAATGGTTGTGGGATTTTCTATCGGCCTGCGGTCATTATCTGGCCTTGCTGCTCAGGCTGGAAGGCGTCGAGCGTTGGTTGGCGCAAACTTCGCCGGCCATGGCTTTGCTGGCGTTTACGATTCCGGTGCTGATTGTGACGCCGATCAATCTGGCGGCCTTGTCCTTGCTATTGCACGGATTATTGTTGCAGGGCATTTTGCTGGAAGTGTTCGCCAAGTTGCTGGGTACTTTGCTGGTGGCGCGGGTGTTCAAACTGACTAAACCGCAATTGCTGACCTTCGGTATTATTGCCTTTGTCTATCATACCGTGATGGGTTGGCTGCAGTGGGCGCACGCCAAGATTATCGATACCGAGATTTACCGTTGGTCGCGGCAGGTAAAAGCGCAGGTTAAGGCGAAAGTTAAAGCGTGGTTGGGCTAAATTCTTGGGCGCTAATCGGGTTTCGAGCCAGTCAGTTTTTGCCTCTGTTTGATCAACACGTAGCCGCAGCCAATTAGCGAAATTATCATCAACATCGCACCCAGCAGCTGCGCGAGTTTGGCCAATGTATGATCTTGCGCCAACAAGCCGGATTCGGTAAGCAGATATTCCCAATCGTGAAAGCCGTAAGGTGCGGAATGGCCGAAATTGCCGCCCAGCAAGGGCAGTTGCCCGGCGCGGGCGTCGTTGATATATGGCGCAATGTCCAGAAAGTTCTCGCCCACCCACCATAAGCACAAACCGGCGCCGAACGGATCGCGGGTTTTTAGCCACAAAGTCAGCATGCAAATCGTCGGCATTAGAATTTGGCCGAGGGTGCCGCCCAGCGAGCTGATGAATTGCCCGAACGGCCGGAAAATCAGATGGCCGGCTTCATGAAACGGCAGATTGACCAAATGCAGAAACGATTCACCGACCGCATTGCTGGCCAGGCCCGGCGTAATTAATAGCCAGCTCCACAACAAAAATCCTGGCAATAATACGCAGCGGCCGACAAAAATAGCATCGTTGTCTGCATAAACGTCGCTGCCGAAGAGCGTGTCCGCCGGCGGCTCGATGTGAATGATGACTTGGGGCCGTTCCGCAGTCGGCGAGCTTGAGCTGCCATGGTATTTGTAATATTTGGCAAAAACGATACCGCAATGCGGGCAGGTTTCCTCGGCGGGCGGCACGTCCCTATTACACTTGGGGCATGGCTTCATGGCGGGGCTCCGGAGTTGATGGTGAGATGTTTTGTAACTAAACCTTAGCAGCTAGACCGGGATTTTTCGTCTCCGGCAAGATTTTATTTTTACGCTCGGCGACTTGTCGAACGAACGAGATTTTGAGGTTAATTATGTTGGAACTGATATTCTCCAAAGCCGAACCGGCCGACGCGGAGCAATTGGCGGAGTTGATCAATTCGGCGTATCGCGGCGAATCCAGCCGGCAGGGTTGGACCACCGAAGCCGATTTGCTGGACGGCCGTCGCACCGATGCGGTGGATATTTTGGACTTAATCACCGGCGCGGAGTCGATGATTTTGCTGTGTCGGCGGCAGGGCGATTTGTTGGGATCGGTGCATTTACAAAAAGTCGATCAGCAGGTGCATATCGGTATGTTGGCGGTCGCGCCGGCTATGCAAGGTCTAGGGATAGGCAAGCGCTTGTTGGAAGCGGCGGAAGCCGAGGCCAGGCAAGCGTGGTTGGCAGCATGTTTGGTGATGGCGGTGATTCCTGCTCGGACCGAGCTGATTGCCTTTTACGAACGGCGCGGCTACCAGCGCACCGGGGTGATTAAGGCGTTTCCGGTTAATCCGGCATTATGGAAACCCAAAGTGGCAGGCTTGTCCTTGGAATTATTGGAAAAGCAGGTATAAGGAGCTCGGCATAATAAAGACTCAAGCCGAATTTGTCTGTTAAATGAAGGCTAGCTCGGTAAGTTGCTTGCGCTGTTCACGGAGGCAATGACTTGATTGCCGTTTCCAAGGTATTCCAGTGAGTCGAAACTCAGCATCCGGGATAAAGCAATACCCCGGCCGTGTAGGTCGGTTGCGCGTTCCGGCGAGAACGTTAGGAAACTCGATGAATCGAAGCCTTTGCCCTGATCTTTAATCGTAAAAGTGGTACGGCTCGGTTCTCTGAAGACTTTAACGTGCACGAATTTGTCTTCATATTCGGGTTGATAGAGCCGGCTTTCGATTTCTTGCCGCCAGCGGCCTTGGCTGACCAGCTCGGTTTTTTCTTGATAGCTGATGCCGAGATTGCCGTGTTCGACGGAATTTAGCAGTAACTCGGAAAGCCCGGTGGCGACTTTTTCCGGCTTACATGACAAATCGGCGAGCAGTGCGGTCAAACCCTTGATTTCATTCAACGTCCGGAAACTAAACTCGGCTTTTCGCAGCAAGCTCAGCGCTGCTTTTTTATTGGTAATCCTGGTTTTTAGCGCCTTATGGCGGCGACTGTCATCTATGGCCGAGGCTACAAACGCCAGTAAAATTTTTTCGTCGTATGGTTTGGTCAGATAATGATAAACCCCGGCATTGATGCCTTCTACAATAGCGTCGTCGCGACGAGACCCCAGTCTGAAAAATCACTGGCAGCTCGGCAAAACGCGAATCGCCTTTGATTTTGGCTAATAGTTCCATGCCATCCATGTACGGCATATTTCTATCGGTCACGACGATGTCAAAAGGTTTTTCGCTGCTGTTGAGCATTTGCCAGGCTTCGACACCGTTGCTGGCGGATTGGACCAGATAGCCGGCGGATTCCAAATATTTGCGGAGTATTTCCCGCATAAGTTTCACGTCATCGGCGATTAATACGTTCGCTTTAAAGTCTCGGTCAGAAAATTTCAACGCTAATTCTCCTGGAGGCAGCGGTTTGAGCAATTAGCTGAGAAAATTAGCCTAGTGGCTTGAGTGATGCTATCTGCGTTCGGGCAATTAAGCAACTTTACCGGTTTTGCGATATACCGTTGAAGTCAAGGTTTTGCGGTCAAACCCTGATTCGGCTGGACTGAACAATCGCAAATTACTTTGCGATTGTTTGCCTATCTGACAGAAATTTTATAAAAAATTAGGCTGTTTTAAGGCCAAATGTTTGGCTGAATCGCTAAAGAGCTCTTACTTGATGACTACTTCCAAGATGGTAGATTTTCCGCCACGGCTCATTTAACCGGTCTCGGTTTCCTTATCTTCATCCGCCGACATGTCGGATATTTCCTTCAAACGCGCCACGGCCTTGAAGTTGACACTGCCTTCCGGATACTGGCCTTCCGCGTTGATGGTTCCGGCTTCCTGACCGGTTAACAGGCTGAGTGCTTCGTCTACATTGGATACCGTGTAAATCGCGAACAGGCCTTGTTCGACGGCATCCACTACTTGCTGTTTCAGCATTAAATTGCGTTTGTTCGATGCCGGGATGATCACGGCCTGCCTGCCGGTCAGGCCGCGCGCCGCGCATAGCTCGAAAAAGCCTTCGATTTTCTCGTTCACGCCGCCGATGGCTTGCACTTCGCCGTATTGATTGATCGAGCCGGTCATAGCAAAGCCCTGTTGTATCGGGGTACGGGTCAAGGCCGAGATCAGGCAGCACAGTTCGGCCAGCGAGGCGCTGTCGCCGTCGATATGGCCGTAGGATTGTTCCATCGCGATGCTGGCGGAGATGGCCAGCGGAAATTGCTGCGCATAACAATGGCCGAGATAGCCGCTCAAAATCATCACGCCTTTGGAATGGATGGGTTGGCCCAGTTCCACTTCGCGCTCGATGTCGACGATGCCTCTGGAGCCGGGATGCACAGTGGCGGTGATCCGCGCCGGCGCGCCGAAGCTGCTGCCGCCGATGTCCATCACGGTCAGGCCGTTGACCTTGCCGATGGCCTCGCCGTCGGTGTCGATCAGGATGGTGCCTTCCAGCATTTCTTCCAGAATCGCTTCGGCGATGCGGCCGTTGCGTTGTTCGCGGGCCGATAATGCCAGCTCGATTTCGGTTTTATCGATGTTGACGGCCTTGGTTTGGCCCGCCAGCAGGTTGGCTTCGGCGATGATTTCCAGGCAGCTGTTCACATGCGCGGATAGACGCTGCTGGTTTTCCGCTTGCCGGCAACTGTACTCGATCAGGCGCAGCAACGCGCCATCGGTCAAGGCTTTGGCGCCGGAATCGGCGGCGTGGCGTTTCAGCAATTGCACGAATTGGCCGACATTGTCCGGGCTGCGTTTGATGTGATCGTCGAAGTCGGCCAGAACCCTGAACATCTCATTGAATTCGCTATCCAGCTCTTCCAACAGATAGTAAATGTCGCGCGAACCGACCAGGATTACCTTGACGTTGAGCGGAATCACGCCAGGTTTCAGCGTGATGGTATTGATGCCCAGCTCGGAATACGGCGACTCGATTTCGATGCGCCCGGCTTGCAGCGCCCGCTTCAAGCCTTCCCAAACGAAGGGATAAGTCAGCACTTTTTCCGCATCCAGGATCAAATAACCGCCATTGGCGCGGTGCAGTGAGCCTGGGCAGATGCGCCGGTAACTGGTCACCAGCGTGCCTTGGTCGCTGACATATTCGATGCGGCCGAACAGGTTTTGATAGATCGGATGCGGCTCGTAGATCACCGGTGCGCCGTTGCCGTCGTGTTTGCAATCCACCAGGATGTTGGGTAGATATTGCTCGATTAGCGCCAAGCGCTTGGCGATAATCTCGCGGCTGTCCTGGCTGCGGCTGGGCATCAGTAGCTCGCCGATGGTATTGCTCAGGCTTTTTTCGATCTCCGCCAGATAGGTAATCACGTCATCGACGTTTTGGTATTTGTTGTTCAGCTCGGCCAGCAGCGGCTCCAGCGCCTGCTTGATGGTGTCGTTATCGAGCTGTCGAGTTTCTTCGACCAGCGTGCGTCGCCACTGCGGCAGCTCCAGCAACACGTCGCCCAGATATTCTTCCAATTCCTCGGTGTGTTGGTGGAAGGCATCGCGCTCCGCTTGCGGCAGCAAGGTGAATTGGTCTTCGTCCAGCGCCTTGTCGTTGCGAATCGGCAGAAAAGTGATGGTGTCGCTGTCGCGGTACAGCGCCACGCTCATCTCGCGGGCTTTGGCATCAACCAGATCGATGGCGCTGTTGTAACGCTGGTTGAAACGCCGCTCTATCGTGGTTTTTTTCTGCTGATAACTGGGGCTTTCGAATGCGGCCGGAAAGGTGGCCAGCACGTCGTCTATCAGTTTTTCGATGTCCTTGGCAAAGGCGTGCCCTTCCCCGGACGGCAGTTCGATAGCCACAGGCTCGCGCTGGTTTTCGAAATTGTCCACGTAGGCATAAGACAGCGGCGCTTCCTGCTGTTCGGCATAGGTGTTCAAATAATGGCTGACCATGGACAGGCGGCCGGTGCCGGGATCGCCCATCACGAAGATGTTGTAGCCCGGCGCTTTCATCGCAATGCCGAAGGCCAGGGCCGATTGCGCGCGGTTCTGGCCGAGGATGGCGTTGTGCTGTCCGGTTGGTGCGGTGCCGGGCAGATCGATAGCCAGCTTCAGGGCCGTAACCGGCAGTTTTAATTGTTCAAGCATGGCGCGGCTATTTGCTGTCCGGCATCGACAGCATGTGACGCATGCGTTCGGCCTTGGTTTTCAGATATTCAAGATTGTCTTGATGAATGCGGGCTTCGATGGCGATACGGTTATTAACCTTAATCCCCAGCTTGGTCAGTTCGTCGATTTTCAATGGATTGTTGGTGATCAGTTCGATGGAGCGCACTTGCAGGCTGTTTAAAATCAGCGCGGCAATGTCGTATTGACGTTCGTCAGCCAGGTGGCCGAGCTTGATGTTGGCATCGACGGTATCCAGGCCCTGGTCTTGCAGATTGTAAGCCTGTAGTTTTTTCAACAAGCCAATGCCGCGGCCTTCCTGGCGCAGATAAATCAATACGCCGCAACCGGCGGTATTAATCAGATCCAGGGCCATGTCCAGCTGTTCGCCACAATCGCAACGCCGCGAGCCCAGCACGTCACCGGTAAAACATTCGGAATGGATGCGGACCGGCACGTCTTCCTTGCCGGCTACCTCGCCTTTGACGAAGGCGACGTGTTCTTTTTTATCGAGGCTGTTGCTGTAGTAGTGCAGAATGAATTCGCCGTGCTTGGTGGGAATCCGGGTTTGAACTTTATCTTCTATGCTTGCTTTCACTGATATTGAAATCCTTAGTGCGCGGCGTTAAGCGGCCAAAGCCTGCGACTGCATGGCTGCAGAAGGTAGGGCGGATTGCCGAGAGCCTTTCTGAATCGCTGGGTCCGCAACGATTGAGAAAGGCTCCAGGCCTTGATGTTTGGCTTTACGGCGATATTGGGTTTTGTCGGCGTAGGTTTGCGCCTTGTTGAGTTGATGGGCGAATTTCGCCACCGGGTTTTTAATGGGTTTGTCGTCCAAACCCTTGCTGGGGTTTTGTTTTCTCATGCTTTTTTCTCCGTAAGCTATTAAAATAACGTTTTATTTGAACATAGATTGCCTGTGAAATTCCAGAAAGACTTTGATGTGATCGTAGTGGGCGGCGGCCATGCCGGTACCGAGGCGGCGCTGGCTGCCGCGCGCTCCGGTGCGCAAACCCTGTTATTGTCGCAAAACATCGAAACCCTGGGGCAGATGAGCTGCAACCCGGCGATAGGCGGAATCGGCAAGGGTCATCTAGTCAAGGAAGTGGATGCGCTGGGCGGGATTATGGCGCAGGCTATCGATAAAGGCGGCATACAATTCCGCATCCTGAATGCCAGCAAAGGCCCTGCGGTGCGGGCGACACGGGCGCAAGCAGACCGGATGCTTTATAAGCAGGCGGTACGCACTGCACTGGAAAATCAGCCCAATCTGGCTTTGTTCCAGCAAACCGTTTCCGATTTGCTGGTCGAAGGTGATCGGGTAGTGGGTGTAAAAACCCAGATGGGTTTGGAGTTTAATGCCAGAGCGGTGGTGTTGACCGCCGGTACCTTTCTGGCTGGGCGGATTCATATCGGCCTGGAAAATTACAGTGGCGGTCGGGCCGGCGACGCGGCCTCGATTGCGCTGGCCGAACGCTTGCGTGAGCTACCTTTCCGCATCGGCCGTTTGAAAACCGGCACGCCGGCCCGTATCGACGGCCGGACCATCGATTACAGCAAATTGCAGGAACAGCACGGCGACACGCCGCTGCCGGTATTTTCGTTCATGGGCAACCGCGAACAGCATCCGCGGCAAATCTGCTGCCATATCACCCGCACCAATCAGGAAACCCACGACATCATCCGTTCGGGTCTGGACCGTTCGCCGATGTACTCCGGGATTATCGAGGGCGTCGGTCCGCGTTACTGTCCGTCCATCGAAGATAAAGTGGTGCGCTTCGCCGACCGCGATTCGCACCAGATTTTCGTGGAACCGGAAGGTTTGACTACCAACGAAGTCTACCCGAATGGCATTTCCACCAGTTTGCCGTTCGACATCCAGTTCCGCTTCATTCGCACCATGCTGGGTTTTGAGAACGCGGAAATCGTCCGTCCGGGCTATGCGATTGAGTACGACTTTTTCGACCCGCGTGACCTGAAAACCTCTCTGGAAACCAAGCATATGAACGCGCTGTTCTTCGCCGGCCAGATCAACGGCACCACCGGTTACGAAGAAGCCGCCGCGCAAGGCTTGATCGCCGGCTTGAATGCCGCGCGCTTGGTCAAGGGCTTGGAGGGCTGGTGCCCCGGTCGCGACGAGGCTTATATTGGCGTGATGATCGACGATCTGATCACCCGTGGCACCGCCGAGCCGTACCGGATGTTTACTAGTCGCGCCGAGTATCGTTTGCAATTGCGCGAGGACAATGCCGATTTGCGTTTGACCGAACAAGGCCGCGAATTGGGGCTGGTCGACGACGCCCGCTGGCAGCGTTTTGAGGAAAAGCGTGAGGCCATCGCCAATCTGCAAGGCAAGCTGGCCAAAAAATGGATACGCACCGAATCCGACGAAGCCGTGTTGGCGGAGGAATTGTGGGGCAAAAAATTATTGAAAGAAGCCAGCCTGATGGAGATGCTGCGCCGGCCGGAAGTGGATGTCGAGAACCTGCTGCGTTTTAGCGACGAAACCGAAGTAGACGAACAAGTTGCCGAGCAGGTGGCTATCCAAGCCAAATACGCCGGCTATATAGACAGGCAGCAAACCGAAATCAATAGGACTCTGCGTTACGAGCATCTAAAATTGCCGGACAATGTCGATTACAGTCTGGTGTCCGGTCTGTCCAACGAAGTCAGCGAAAAATTGAAAAAGCAGCGGCCGGAAACCTTGGGCCAAGCCTCGCGGATTCCCGGGATAACGCCGGCTGCGATTTCTTTGTTGTTGGTGCATCTGAAAAAGAAAAGCGCTTGATGGATGCCTGTCGCGATAAGCTTGAGCTCGGCCTAAAAGCGCTTGGGCTGGATGTCGGTGAGCACGGTAACGATGCTTTATTTCGCTTTATCAAGCTGATAACAAAATGGAACAAAGCCTATAACCTGACGGCGGTGCGCGATCCGCTGGAGATGGTCAGTCTGCACATCTTGGATAGTTTGGCGATTCTGCCGTATCTACATGGCTCGCGAATTGCCGACATTGGTACCGGTGCCGGCTTGCCGGGCATTCCGCTGGCGATATGCCGGCCGGATTGTCAATTCACCTTGGTCGATTCCAATTCCAAAAAAACCCGCTTCGTCCAGCAAGCCGTGCTGGAATTAAAGTTAAAAAATGTCGAAGTGGTACATAGCCGCGTCGAGCTGTTGCAACCGGAAATCTTGTTTTCCACGGTGATTTGCCGGGCCTTCGCCAGCATGCCCGATATTCTGCAATTGACCGGCCATTTGCTGGCCGAGGATGGCGTGCTGTTGGCGATGAAAGGTCAGCAGCCCGAGCAGGAACTGATAGACTTGGCCGAAACATACAGCGTGATTCCGCTGACGGTGCCCGGCATAGCGGCCGAACGCTGCCTGATTCGACTGGAGAAACCCAAGCATGGCTAAGATTATCGCAATTACCAACCAAAAAGGCGGCGTCGGTAAGACCACGACCAGCGTCAATCTGGCGGCGGCGCTTGCGGCTACCAAGCGCAAGGTGTTGTTGATCGATCTGGATCCGCAAGGCAATGCGGCGATGGGTTGCGGGGTGAATAAGGAAGAAATCGAATATTCCAGTTGCGAATTGCTGCTGGAGGAAGTACCGGTTTCCGAGATTGTCGTGAAAAATAAGCAGCTAGGTTTTGATTTGATTCCCGGTAATGCCGATTTAACCGCCGCCGAAGTGCAATTGATGAGCGCGCAACATCGCGAGCGGCGCCTGGCCGACGCTTTACTGACTATAAAAGATCAATACGATTACATTTTGATCGACTGTCCGCCGTCCTTGAATATGCTGACCTTGAATGCGATGGTCGCGGCCAACAGCGTGTTGATCCCGATGCAATGCGAATATTATTCGCTGGAAGGCTTGTCGTCGCTGATGTCCACCTTGCGCAGCATTCGCGACAGCGTCAATCCCGGTTTGTATCTGGAAGGCATATTGCGAACCATGGTCGATAGCCGTAGCCGGTTGGGCAAGGATGTCTCGGACCAGTTAATCGAATATTTCGGCGACAAAGTCTTTAGAACCACCATTCCCAGAAACATCCGTCTGGCCGAGGCGCCTAGCCACGGTGTGCCGGTGCTGGCTTACGACAAAGCCTCGCGCGGCGCGGTGGCCTATATTGCGCTGGCCGGCGAAATGATCAGAAAAGAAAAAGCGGCAAAAAAATGATGCAAAAAAAACGCGGTTTAGGGCGAGGTTTGAGCGAGTTGTTGGGCGACGTTAGTGCGCCGGTGCCGGAAAAACCTCAAGACGCGCAAAGCTTGCCCATCGAGTTTTTACAGCGCGGGAAGTATCAGCCGCGCAAGGACATGGATCCGGATAAGCTGAAGGAGTTGTCCGATTCGATAGCCGCGCAAGGCATTATCCAGCCGATCATCGTCCGTAAAATAGACGGCGAGAAATACGAAATTATCGCCGGAGAACGCCGCTGGCGGGCCGCGCAAATGGCCGAGTTGCAAGATGTGCCGGTATTGATCAAGGATCTCGACGATCGCTCGGTGATGGCGATAGCCTTGATCGAAAACATTCAGCGCGAGGATTTGAATGCGCTGGAAGAAGCCGAGGCCTTGCATCGTTTGCAGGACGAATTCGAACTCACTCATCAGCAGATCGCCACGGCGGTAGGCAAGTCGCGTACTACAATCACTAATTTATTGCGCCTGCTGGAGCTGGCCGGCGAAGTGAAAGGCATGTTGGGTAAGGGCTTGCTGGAAATGGGACATGCTCGCGCATTGCTGGGGCTGGACGAAGCCAAACAAGTCGAAATTGCCAATAAGGCCGTTAAACAAGGTTTGACCGTTAGAGCAGTGGAAAAGCTGGTGCGCGAACAGCATGAGGATAAGCCGGCGGTTGTGAAAAAAATCGACCCGGATACCTTGCGTTTGCAACGAGACCTGAGCGAAAGAACCGGTGCCAAGGTGGAAATCAATCATCAGAGCAGCGGTAAAGGCAAATTGATTTTTACTTACACCAGTTTGGAAGAGCTGGAAGGCATTATTAAAAAAATCAATTGACTGTTTCGGCGCTGGCAAATGTCGTACTTCGGCCACGACATGGGACATTGTCGGATTTGCTACATTGTCGATTTGGGCAAAATTTCAGAAAATCAGTGTGTTACGAAATGGCATGTGTATTGCTGTAAGCGTTTGGATTGAAAGTTTGGAATAAAGCTCCTGTTCTTGGTGTTGACCGAGGGTGTGTTTGGATAGTCTTGCCAAATCAACAAGGTGGCGACGCTAATTGGTTCTTGCCAGGCGTGCTTACCTTGCTTTAGATGTGCTGGCTGGATATAATCGCCCAGCTCAAGACGAAAGGGGAAGTAAATGGCAGCTAGAAATGAATTTTCTACTGTCAGAAAAGTAGTTTTTGGACAAGTCCTGATGGCTGCATTGGTGGCGTCGGGATTTTTATTGATAGGCGGTTGGAAAAGTGCAGTGTCTCCGTTACTCGGAGGATTCGTGGCTTTACTGCCCAATCTGTATTTTGCCTACAAAATCTATCTTGCCAAGGATTTGGGCGCGCAGGGTATCGTTAATGCATTTTATGCGGGCGAAACGGTTAAGTTGATTTTGACGGTAGCCCTGTTTTCTATCGTTTTACAGATTCCCTCTGTTGATTTCTTAACGCTGATGGTGGGTTACGCCGCAGTGTTGTCGGTTTTTTGGTTTGCGCTGTTTTTGTGGCGTGATTAGTTTTTTTTGCGAGGACAAATGAGTACTGAAGGTGGCGCAACAGGTTATATAGTCCATCACTTGACACCGTTGTCGGTGGGTGAGGGATTCTGGACATTGCATCTGGATACCTTGTTTTTCTCCGCGTTTTTAGGCGGATTGTTCATTCTGTTCTTCAAAACAGTGGCGGAAAGAGCGACGTCCGGCGTGCCTGGCTTAGCGCAAAATATTGCGGAAACCTTGGTAGAGTTCGTCGATACGCAGGTTAAGGATAGTTTCCACGGCCGTAGCCCTTTGATTGCGCCGCTATCGTTGACGATTTTCTGCTGGGTGTTCATGTGGAATGCAATGGACATGCTGCCGGTGGATTTGTTGCCGATGATCGGCAGCTTGATGGGTATGGAATACATGCGCGTCGTGCCGAGTACCGATTTGAACGGTACCTTTGCCTTGTCCATCAGCGTATTTTTCCTAATCTTCTTTTACAGCATCAAGGTCAAGGGCTTGCTGGGTTTTGCCAAGGAAATGACGTGCACACCTTTCGGTCCGAAAATGATGCCGTTCAATCTATTGCTTAAAACAGTAGAAGAATTGGCTAAACCTATCTCGCTGGGTCTGCGGTTATTCGGTAACTTGTATGCCGGTGAGCTGGTATTTATCCTGATCGCGTTGCTGCCGCCTGTCGTTCAGCCATTGCTGGGCTTCCCTTGGGCCGTATTTCATATTCTGGTTATTACCCTGCAGGCTTTCATATTCATGGTGTTAACCATCGTTTATCTGAGCTTGGCGCATGAAGATCATTAATAGTTTTATTTTCAACTTTCATATCAATATTTAGGAGACACTATGGAACTCGCATCATTAATTGCCAACGTACAAGGCTTCACCGTCATCGCAGTTGGCATCATTTTGGGCTTGGGCGCAATCGGTACTGCTATCGGCTTTGGTCTGCTGGGCGGTAAATTTCTGGAAGGCGCTGCCCGTCAACCTGAGTTGGTTCCTATGTTGCAGGTCAAAATGTTCATCATCGCCGGTTTGCTTGACGCGGTAACCATGATCGGTGTTGGTCTGGCTCTGATGTTGACTTTCGCAAACCCATTCCTTTCAGCCGTTCAATCTGTCGCAGGTTAATTAGCAATTATCGGATTGAGATGAATAGGCTAAGCCCTATTCGCATACCGATAGAATGACAACGGCATTACGAGGAAAGCATCAATGAGCATCAATGCTACTCTGATCGGGCAGATGATAACTTTCACACTTCTGGTTTGGTTTACCATGAAGTATGTCTGGCCACCGATCATTGCCGCTCTGGAAGAGCGCAAAACCAAAATTTCCGAAGGTTTGGCCGCGGCCGAGAAAGGCCAGGAAGAAATTAAATTGGCTGAGAAAAAAGCCAAAGGCCTGCTGAAGGAAGCAAAAGAACAATCGGCGGAAATCGTCAGTGCGGCGCAAAAGCGCGCCAATCAGCTGGTTGAAGAGTCGAAAGATCAAGCCAAAAAAGAAGGCGAGCGTTTGCTTGAAGCAGCAAAAGCCCAGATAGAGCAGGAAATGTTGCAAGCTAAAGAGAGTTTGCGCAAAGAAGTATCCTCACTGGCTTTGCGTGCCGCTGAACAGATTTTGAAAGAAGAAATCGACAAAGCCAAGCATCAAGACATTCTCAGCAAAGCAGCGGATCAATTGGGTTAAGCAATGGCTGAATTATCGACATTAGCAAGACCTTACGCCGAAGCGGCTTTCAAGCGCGCCAAGGAAACGGGGGCGTCTAAGCAATGGTCCGATTCGTTGACGTTTTTGTCCTTGGTCATCCAGGATGAGGCTTTGGCTGCCATTGTCAAAAATCCTCGGGTCGGCAAACAGCATACAGCACAGTTGATTCTGGATATTTGCCAGGATCAGATACATGACGAAGCCAAGAATCTTCTGAAAGTGTTGATAGAAAATGACAAGCTGCCCCTATTGCCGCAAATTTCGGTGATGTTCGAGCAGTACAAGGCGGATGATGAAGGCTACGTCAATGTTGATTTATACAGTGCGTACTCGCTAACAAAAGCCGAGCAAGGCAAATATGTCGCCATGCTGGAAAAGCTTTTGCACAAAAAGGTCAATGCATCCGTTTCTGTCGATAAATCGTTAATTGGGGGCATCCTCGCTAAGGCGGGCGATAAAGTCATCGACGGTTCTATCAAAGGCCAGCTTCATCAATTAGCTAAAAGACTTTAAGAGTTAGAGCGGGAAAATAAAATGCAATTAAATCCATCAGAAATAAGTGATCTGATCAAAAAGAAGATCGAGAACTTCGACGCCCATATTGAGGCACATACCGAAGGCACAGTAGTTAGTGTCACCGACGGTATTGTTCGGGTTCACGGTCTGTCGGAAGCAATGCAAGGCGAAATGCTGGAATTCCCTGGCGGCTCTTACGGCATGGCTTTGAACCTGGAAAGAGACTCGGTCGGTGTGGTAATGCTGGGTGCTTACCAACATATTACCGAAGGCGATACCGTTAAATGTACCGGTAGAATCCTGGAAGTGCCGGTCGGTGAAGCATTGCTGGGCCGCGTAGTCGATGCACTGGGCAACCCTATCGACGGCAAAGGCGCTATCGAAACCAAATTAAGCTCGCCAATCGAAAAAATTGCTCCTGGCGTTATCGCCAGACAATCGGTCGATCAACCGGTGCAAATCGGTTTGAAAGCGATTGACTCGATGATTCCCGTCGGTCGCGGCCAACGTGAGTTGATTATCGGCGACAGACAAACCGGTAAAACAGCTATTGCGATTGATGCGATCATCAATCAAAAAGGCACCGGCATCAAATGTATCTATGTTGCTATCGGCCAAAAACGTTCTTCTATTGCCAACGTGGTTCGCAAACTGGAAGAGCACGGCGCGATGGAGCACACCATCATCGTGGTGGCTTCGGCTTCTGAATCGGCTGCGCTGCAATTCATTGCGCCTTACACCGGTTGCTCAATGGGCGAATATTTCCGCGATATCGGAGAAGATGCACTGATTATTTATGACGATTTGACCAAGCAAGCTTGGGCATATCGCCAAATTTCCTTGCTGTTGCGTCGTCCGCCAGGTCGTGAAGCGTATCCAGGCGACGTGTTCTACATCCACTCTCGCCTGCTTGAACGTGCGGCTCGCATCAATGCGGTGGAAGTAGAGAAACTGACCAACGGTAAAGTGAAAGGTAAAACCGGTTCATTGACCGCGTTGCCGATTATCGAAACTCAAGGCGGTGACGTGTCTGCCTTCGTTCCAACCAACGTAATTTCGATCACCGACGGCCAGATTTTCCTGGAAACCGGCCTGTTCAACTCGGGTATTCGTCCAGCGGTCAACGCCGGTCTGTCAGTATCACGGGTTGGCGGTGCGGCACAAACCAAGATCATCAAAAAGCTGGGCGGCGGTATTCGTCTGGACTTGGCGCAGTTTCGCGAGTTAGCGGCGTTTGCTCAGTTCGCTTCCGATTTGGACGAAAGCACTCGTAAGCAAATCGAACGTGGACAACGCGTTACCGAGCTGATGAAACAAAATCAATACGCACCGATGTCGGTCGCGGACATGAGTGTTTCTTTGTATGCGGCTAACGCTGGTTTCTTGGATAGCCTGGAAGTTAAAAAAGTACGCGATTTCGAAGCGGCTTTGTTGGACTTCATGCATGCCGACGAATCCGCGTTGATGGCTAAAATCAACGAGAAAGGCGACTATAACGACGAAATTCAAAAAGGCATACACAGTGCCATTGAACGTTTCGTCAAGACCGGTAGCTGGTAAAGGGTCCGCACATGGCTGTTGGCAAAGAGATACGTACCAAGATCGCGAGTATTAAAAATACTCAGAAGATTACTCGGGCCATGGAAATGGTGGCGGCGAGCAAGATGCGTAAAACCAAAGACAGAATGCAGGCCACCCGGCCTTACGCGAAGAAGATAGGCCAGATCATCAAACATCTGGCTTATGCCAATCCCGAATACAAGCATCCTTTTTTGATCGAACGCGAAGTCAAGCGCATCGGCATCATCGTAGTGAGCTCCGATAGAGGCTTGTGCGGTGGTCTGAATGCCAACTTGTTCCGAAAAGTGTTGGGCGAAATGCAGCAATGGCAAAGCCAGCAGATCGCGGTAGACGTCTGCACTATCGGCAGCAAAGCTGCAGGCTTTTTCAGCATGATCAGAGCCAATTTGATTGGGCAAGTCTCGAAATTGGGCGACACGCCGCATCAGAGCGAAATCATCGGCACGATCAAGATCATGCTGGATGCGTTCACCGCCGGCGAGATTGATGAATTATTTTTGATCAGTAATGATTTCGTAAACACCATGACGCAAAAACCGGTCGTGCAAAAATTATTGCCGGTTGCAGTGGGCGATTTAGGCGAAGAGTCCAAAGGCCGCTGGGATTACTTATACGAACCTGATGCTAAAGAAGTATTGGACAGCTTATTGATCCGCTACGTGGAATCCGCGGTTTTCCAAGGTTTGGTGGAAAACAACGCCTGCGAGCAGGCTGCCCGTATGGTGGCGATGAAAAGCGCATCCGATAACGCCGGAAATATCATTAAAGAATTGCAGTTGGTTTATAACAAAGCCAGACAGGCGGCAATTACGCAAGAGATTTCCGAGATCGTGGCCGGCGCTGCTGCTGTTTAGAGCATCACGACAAGTTTAGATAGATTTTAAAAGAGGACGACATAATGAGTTTGGGTAAAATCGTTCAGATCATCGGTGCGGTCGTAGACGTGGAGTTTCCACGCGATAACCTGCCGAGAGTATATGATGCGTTGAATGTTAAGGGCGGTCTGGTATTGGAAGTTCAGCAGCAATTGGGCGACGGCGTAGTCCGGACCATTGCGATGGGTTCCACCGATGGCTTGAGCCGCGGCGCTGAAGTCAGCAATACCGGCGAAGCGATCAAGGTACCGGTCGGTCAGGCGACACTAGGACGCATCATGAATGTCCTCGGCGAAGCTATCGACGAAAAAGGTCCTATCGGTGAGAAAGAGAAATGGACTATCCACCGCGATGCGCCTTCTTACGACGAACAAGCGCCGGCCAACGAATTGTTGGAAACCGGTATCAAGGTTATCGACTTGGTTTGCCCGTTTGCAAAGGGTGGTAAAGTCGGCCTGTTCGGCGGTGCCGGTGTAGGTAAAACCGTTAACATGATGGAATTGATCCGTAACATCGCGATCGAGCACAGCGGTTTCTCGGTATTTGCCGGTGTAGGCGAGCGGACTCGTGAAGGTAACGACTTCTATCACGAGATGACCGACTCCAACGTTATCGACAAAGTATCGCTGGTTTACGGTCAGATGAACGAGCCACCAGGCAACCGTTTGCGCGTGGCGCTGACCGGTTTGACCATGGCGGAGTTTTTCCGTGACGAAGGCCGTGACGTACTGTTCTTCGTTGACAACATCTATCGTTATACCCTGGCCGGTACCGAAGTGTCGGCGCTGCTGGGACGTATGCCTTCCGCGGTAGGTTATCAGCCTACACTGGCCGAAGAGATGGGTGTGTTGCAGGAACGGATTACCTCGACCAAAACCGGCTCCATCACCTCTATCCAAGCGGTATACGTACCTGCGGACGACTTGACCGACCCGTCGCCTGCTACTACCTTCGCTCACTTGGATGCGACCGTGGTATTGTCGCGGCAGATCGCCGAGCTGGGTATTTATCCGGCCATCGATCCGCTGGATTCCAGCAGCCGTCAGCTTGATCCATTGGTTATCGGTCAGGAGCATTACGAAGTTGCCCGTTCGGTACAAGGTATTTTGCAACGCTATAAAGAGCTGCGCGATATTATCGCCATCTTGGGTATGGACGAGTTGTCGGAAGACGACAAACTGACTGTTTCCAGAGCGCGTAAAATCCAGCGTTTCTTGTCGCAACCGTTCTTTGTTGCCGAAGTCTTTACCGGTTCGCCAGGTAAATACGTATCTTTGAAAGATACCATTGCCGGTTTCAAAGGCATTATCAGCGGCGAATACGACAGTCTTCCCGAGCAAGCTTTCTACATGGTCGGTACAATCGACGAAGCCATTGAAAAAGCCAAAGGCATGTAAACCACCTCATAGGAGAGTTTTGACATGGCAATGACCATTCATGTGGACATCGTCAGCGCGGAGCAGGAAATATTTTCCGGCTTGGCTGAAATGGTCTTCGCGCCGGCCGAAATGGGCGATGTCGGTATCGCGCCGCGCCATGCGCCCTTAATCACCAAGCTTAAACCCGGTGAAGTGCGGGTTAAGCTGAGTGACAAAGACTATCAGGCGTTTTATGTGTCGGGTGGCTTTCTGGAAGTTCAGCCGCATCTGGTGACCGTTTTGGCGGATACCGCGATCAGAGCAAAAGATATCGACGAAGCTGCGGCATTGCAAGCCAAAGCCAGAGCGGAAGAAATGCTGAGTGATAAATCGGGTAAATACGATTACGCGATCGCACAAGCCGAATTAGCGCAAGCAGTAAACCAGTTGAGAACCTTGGAAAGATTAAGAAAACGTGGTGCGTAAACTATTTATTGCGTAAAAATATAAGCCCGATGACGCTGACGTTATCGGGCTTTTTTTGTTTTAAGGAATAGCAATGTCGATTAAAACCATCATCTTGGCAGCCGGCCAAGGCACTAGAATGCGTTCGTCGCGGCCCAAAGTACTGCACGAAATCGCCAATAAAGCCCTGTTGCAGCATGTCTACGAAACCAGCCTTTCGCTGGAAAATAATCAGATTTTCATCATCTACGGCCACGGCGGCGAGACTGTCAAACAAACATTGAGTAGTTTGGACGCCACCTGGATAGAGCAAAAACAGCAGCTAGGCACCGGGCACGCGGTACAGCAGGCGATTCACCACGTCGACGATCCGGATACCGTCTTAATACTGTACGGCGATGTACCCTTATTAAAAGCCAAAACCATTCAAACTCTATTGCACAAGGTCAGCTTGACGTCTTTGGCCTTGCTGACCGTCAATTTGGACGATCCGACTGGCTACGGCCGCATCGTCCGCGACAAAGACCACGCCGTCGTCAAAATTGTTGAGCAAAAAGACGCCAACGAAGTGGAATTGCAAATCAGCGAAGGCAACACTGGCATACTGGCATGCAAAGGTAGCCAGTTGAAGCAATGGTTATCCAGGCTGAGCAATAACAACGCCCAAAACGAATACTATTTGACCGATATTATCGAAATGGCCGTGGAAGACGGCTTGAGCGTCGAAACCACTCAAGCCGGCAGTCAGGATGAAGTATTGGGTGTGAATAATCGCAGCCAATTGGCGCACTTGGAGCGAGTGTATCAACTGGAGCAAGCGCAGACGCTGATGGAGAAAGGCGTCACGCTGCGCGATCCGGCACGGGTAGATGTGCGGGGCAGTTTTGCCGAGCTGGGCCAGGACATCGATGTGGACATTAACGTGATCTTCGAGGGCACAAATCGCATCGGCTCCAACGTGAAAATCGGCCCCAATTGCCTGATTAAAAACGCCAGCATCGCCAACGATGTCGAGATATTAGCCAACAGCGTGATCGAGGACGCCTCGGTCGGCGTAGGCAGCCGGATTGGGCCATTTGCCCGTCTGCGTCCGCAGACCGAACTGGCCGATCATGTGCATATCGGCAATTTCGTGGAAATCAAGAAATCCACCGTCGCCACCGGCAGCAAAATTAATCATTTAAGCTATATTGGCGATAGCGAAGTGGGTAGCAAAGTCAATATCGGCGCCGGCACCATCACCTGCAATTACGACGGCGTGAATAAATTTAAAACCGTTATCGAAGACGGCGCCTTCATCGGCTCCGATACGCAATTGGTGGCGCCGGTGACTGTCGGTAAAAACGCCACCATTGGCGCCGGTTCGACCATTACCCGAGATACGCCGGAAAATCAGTTAACCCTTAGCCGAAGCAAACAGCTTAGCGTGCCGACCTGGCAGCGTCCGGTTAAATTGGAGAAATAATATGTGTGGGATTGTCGCGGGTATTGCGCAACGTAATGTTGTACCCATTTTACTGGAAGGCCTGAAACGCCTGGAATATCGTGGCTACGACTCGGCCGGTTTGGCCGTGGTCAGTCAGGGCGAAATATTTCGCAAACGCGAGCTGGGCAAAGTCAAAGGACTGGAAGCCTTAATCGCCGCAGATCCTATCGAAGGCAATATCGGTATCGCCCACACCCGCTGGGCCACCCACGGCAAACCCAGCACGCGCAACGCTCATCCCCATGTCAGTCGCGACAAAGTGGCGGTGGTACATAACGGTATTATCGAAAATCACGATCATCTGCGTACGGCCCTGCAACAGAACGGTTTCGAATTTACCTCCGAAACCGATACCGAAGTCATCGTGCATAAAATTGCCGAAGATTTGCAAACCGCCGACAGCCTGCTAAACGCGGTGAAAGCCACGGTCGCCACCTTGCAAGGCGCCTACGCATTGGGAGTGGTATTCATCGACTGCCCGGATACCTTGATCGCTTGCCGCAAAGGCAGCCCGTTGGTGATCGGCGTCGGTATCGGCGAATATTTTATCGCGTCCGACATTGCCGCCCTATTGCCGGTTACCCAGCGCTTCATTTTCCTGGAAGACGGCGACATTGCCGAGCTGAAAATCGACAGTCTGGTGATTTACGACGAGAACGACCACCGCGTCGAGCGCCCCATCGTCGAAAGTCAGCTGAAAGCCGATTCGGTAGACAAAGGTAAATACCGCCACTACATGCTCAAGGAGATTTACGAGCAAGCCTGGGCGGTGTCCGAAACCCTGGAAGGCCGTTTCATCGACAACCGCTTGCAGGATAACGCCTTCGGCCACAATGCCGCCGAAGTCTTCGACCAGATCAAATCGGTACAGATCCTGGCCTGCGGCACCAGTTACCATTCCGGTCTGGTGGCACGCTATTGGTTTGAGAAACTGGCGCGAGTGCCCTGCTCCATCGAAGTGGCTAGCGAGTTCAGATACCGCAATCCGGTTATTTCCCCGGACACCCTGGTCGTCACCATTTCCCAGTCCGGCGAAACCGCCGATACATTGGCTGCGCTACTGGAAGCCAAACGCCTGGGTGTCAAACACTCGCTGGTGATCTGCAACGCCCCGGAAAGCTCGCTGGTGCGCGAATCCGATCTGGTTATGATGACCCGCGCCGGCCCGGAAATCGGTGTCGCCTCGACCAAAGCCTTCACCACCCAGCTGGTGGCTTTGCTGATGTTGATCATCGCCGTTGGCCGCCGCTTTGCGTTGACCAAGGAAACCGAAGAGAAAATCGTCTCCGAGTTATTCAGCCTGCCCGGTAACATCGAAAAAGTGTTGAAACTGGATAACGCTATCGAATTGCTGTCGCAGCGCTTTGCTGACAAACACAACGCCCTCTTCCTCGGTCGCGGCACCCATTACCCGATCGCGATGGAAGGTGCCTTGAAGCTGAAGGAGATTTCCTACATCCACGCCGAAGCCTACCCAGCCGGAGAGCTGAAACACGGCCCGCTGGCTTTGATCGACGCGGAAATGCCGGTCGTGACCGTGGCGCCAAACAACAACCTGCTGGAAAAGCTGAAATCCAATATCCAGGAAGTCAGCGCCCGTGGCGGCCAGTTGATTGTGTTTATGGATGAAGAGCTGGCGGAAAGCAGCGACGAAAACGTGCAAATTGTCAAAATGCCCAGCGTCGCCAACATCATCTCGCCTATCGTCTACACGATACCGCTACAACTGCTGTCCTACCACGTCGCCGTACTCAAAGGCACCGACGTCGACCAACCGCGCAATTTAGCCAAGTCGGTGACGGTGGAATAGCGGTAGTTTTGACGGAACGGATTCCTGTGGGAGGACAAAATAGTTATAAACGGAACAAAATTGTTTAAAACTAGCTCAAAATAGTTCTAAACTAGACAAAATAATTGTAAAACAAAAAAGTCCGGCTATGCTGCTTAAAAGCATACTGGACTTTTTTATGGGCAAATCTCAGCAGTACCTATCAGAAACGCAGATAAAACGCCGAATTAAAGAAGGGCGAGGCCAAGGTTTTGGTAAAAGTTATCAGCCTTGGTTGAACGTTCAAGATGTACCGTCTGAAGGTCGCTCTCATCGTCTCTATTCGCATAAAACAAAGCGAATTCATCACTTGTTGTCTGATCTGGAGTTAGCCTCCTTTTTCGTATTTGAGTGGTTGCCAATTGTCACTGATATCCGTGAGCAGTTTCCTTTAAATCTGGAGGATACTCAGGCTATTTCGATGGAGAATGGCATAAAACACCCGAGCATTCGTGGTACTGCCCAGATTATGTCTTCAGATTTCTTGATTGATGCCAGTAGTGGTCCTTATCGACAATTTGCCGTTCAGGTCAAATCTTTGGAGGCGCTCGCTGACCAACGCACTATTGAGAAATTAGAACTCGAACGACGCTATTGGCAGCTAAAACAAGTGCCGTGGTTTATCGTCACAGAGAATGAGATAGACCCAGCTATTAAACAAAACATTGAATGGTTATATTCGGCCAAAACAGATCATGCAGTTGATTCTGAGCTTATTGCTCAGATCCCCATTTTATTAAATGCATTTACCAAAGCACCCAATACTAAAATTATCGATATTTGTAAACAAATAGATGCAGCCTACGACTTGACGCTTGGACAGACATTGAGTGATGTTCGTACTTTAACGGCAAATGGTTTCATAAAATTCAATATCTATAAAGCTTTTAGAACAATAACTGGCTCAGAGCTGATTCTTTGCCACGAAGATGGTTTGGAGACATTACTGCATGTGGCAAATCAATGAAGTTCTGAGTTTTGATGGGCATCTCTATCGAATTTTAGCAATAAATCCAGGGGAAATTGTTTGGATTAAAATTGGCGACGACAAAGGCGTTCCTGAATTTGTTCTGGAGATCAAGCTCTTGAATTATTTGGATGAAGGACGTTTAATTCGAAACACAGACCCATACGCAAATATTCATGCAGAAGAACCAAAGCTTGGTTCTGTATCGTACATTAAGCGTGAACGAGCTCTGGCAATAATTCAGCCAATTATTATTGATGGAGGTTGTTTTGAAGCAAGAGAAAGGGCAAAACGTGTAGCACAGGTTGAGAAATCGGGTATAGCCACCAAGGCCACGATCTACAGGCTTTTGCGTAAGTATTGGCAACGTGGACAAAAACCAAATGCCCTGATTCCAGATTTTAAACAAAGTGGAGCTCCCGGAAAAAAAAGGTCTGGAGTGGGAGTTCTGAAAATTGGCAGGCGCAGGCAGTATGGTAAAGGTGAAGGAATTAAAGTAACAGAGGATATTGAGCGATTATTTCGAATCACCATAGAAAAATACATAATGAAGAACGATGGTGAAAAGCCGACGAAAGCCTACCGTCGTTTTATTGGTTCGTTCTCACAATATTTCCCCAAGGTGCTTGAAGAAAATCGTCCAACCTTACGGCAATTTAGATATTTCTACGACCGTGAGTATCTGAAACCACAGCGATTAATAGCGCAGACAGATGCCTGTAACTACAAAAAGGATATTCGCCCTTTAACTAGCACCGGGACGGCAAACGTTTTAGGACCTGGTAGTCGGTATGAAATTGACGCTACCATTGCTGACATTTATCTAGTCGCAGGCGATGACAGAAGTAAAATCATAGGCAGGCCAACTCTTTATATCGTAATTGACGTATTTAGCCGAATGATTGCCGGGTTTTATATCGGCTTTGATAACCCATCCTATGTCGTAGCAATGCAGGCTATCGTGAACGCTTGTATTGAAAAGACGGAGATTTGTAGCAAGATGGGGATTGAGATAACTAATGATGAATGGCCATGTATAGGTTTGCCGAATGTAATACTTGCAGATCGAGGTGAAATGATGAGCCATCAGGTTGACGCCCTAATCGCAGGGTTCAACCTTAGAATTGAAAGCGCCCCACCAAGGCGTGGCGATGCAAAAGGCATTGTCGAAAGTTGTTTTCGAACCCTACAGGCTGAATTTAAACCTTATGCCCCCGGTGTTGTTGCTGGTCTTAGAGTTAAAAAACATGGGGAGAGAGATTATCGACTGGATGCTGTAATGGCTATACAGGATTTTTCACAAATCCTGGTGAAGACCATCCTGTTTAGGAATAATTATCATGTCATGGACAAGTATGACCGAGATGCCGATTTGCCAACTGATCTACCATCTATCCCAGTCCACCTTTGGCACTGGGGAATGCAACATCGTGTAGGTAATCTAAGAACTGTTGATCCTGAACATTTACGGATAGCGGTGTTACCACGGCGAAAAGCATCAGTTTCGCCGTTTGGTATCAACTTATGGGGGCTGTTTTACACCTCCTCAGAGGTTTTAAGAGAAGGATGGCTGCACCGCAGCAGCGATATCAGTAGACCACAATCGTTGGAGGCAGCCTATGATCCGGGCTGCGCAGATACTATTTACTTGTTTCCACAACCCGGTAGCCGGGTTTATTGGGTGTGCTCATTGACAGATCGAAGCAGGCAATTTCGTGGTCTGACATTCTGGCAAGTATGGGAAATACAGAATGAAGAGAAGCACAAGAAAGCAAATGCAAGATTTGACGAAGCCTCCAAGAGGCGAGAATTAGATGCCTTTGTGCAGGCGAAGATCAATGAGGCTGTAAAGCTTGCTCCAAAATTAGCTGGGTCGAATCAGCAGCGAATTCAACAAATTAAGTCCAACAAGAAAGCGGCTCTAAATGATGAGCGACGGAGTCGTGCTAAATCTTCGAGCCCGGAAAAAGCTAAGAGTTTGGCAGCAGTTATTCCACTAAACTCAACTGATGAAGACTACAGTTTCCCGAATTATGTGCCGGGACTATTTGGACCCGACGATGATGAGCCACAATGAGCACAACTCAAATTACTGCTATTTATCGTGATACAGGTGTAGAAGCCTATCGCGATAATCCATTTATAGAAGCTTTACCACCACTACAGGAGTCATTCGATGGTGCGGCAGCATTAAGATCCTGGTTGATATTTGACGATACAGACTTGCAAAAAGCTCGGGTGGTCAGAGCGCACAATATCTGTCGCATTGCCGATGATTTTTTCCAGCCACTGGGTCTGCATATACATTTAAGTGAAAAGATATCCGTGATGATCCGTGGCGGCTATGTCGGTAGAAATCCAAAGACGGGGGATTTACAACGGCATCTGCAAAACGGTTATGAACGGGTTCAAACTGGCGATTTATCGAGTTTCAGATTTCAGGAGGCGAAGTCAACGGCTCAAAGCATGTTAATTATTGGTTGTTCTGGAAGTGGTAAAACGACATCGTTGCAACGAATCCTGGCTACATACCCACAGGTGATTTACCACCCGGATTTTAATCTAGAACAAGTGGTTTATCTGAAAATCGATTGTTCCCACAATGGTTCACTTAAAGAGATTTGTCTTAATTTTTTCAGGGCGTTAGACAAAGCGCTTGGCTCAAATTATGAAAAGCGATATGGCCTAAAACGAAATAGCGTTGAAACCCTGTTGGCGCTGATGGCCCAAATTGCCAACGCTCATGCATTAGGTTTATTAGTGATTGATGAAATACAGCATTTAAGTCGAGCCAAATCAGGTGGCTCACAAGAAATGCTGAATTTTTTTGTGACTATGGTCAACTCCATTGGCGTCCCTGTGATGTTGATCGGCACACCAAAAGCGAGGGAAATTTTTGAAGCTGACCTTCGTTCGGCAAGGCGCGGAGCGGGTTTTGGAGCTATATTTTGGGAGCCATTGGCGCAAAGCCAGAATGGAAACAGCAATCCCGAATGGGTGGCTTTTACTAATAACCTTTGGAAGTTGCAGTTATTGCAAAACCGGGATTTGGTGCTCTCTAGGGAAGTTCGTGACATTTGGTACGATTTAACTCAGGGCGTAATGGATATTGTTGTTAAGTTGTTTGTGTTGGCTCAGTTACGCGCTCTGGCATTGAACAAAGAACGTATCACCGTGGGGTTACTGCAAAAGGTGTACCAGGACGAACTAAAGCCAGTGCATCCTATGCTTGATGCCTTGCGGTCTGGCATTCCTGAACGAATTGCTCGTTATTCGGACCTTATGGTCCCTGAAATTGACAAGCGGCTAATCCAACTGCAACAAGATATCGCGGCGATGACGGAACGGACTCCAGAAGAGCTAGTATTAAATGATCTAGCAACCGACGACGAACGTCGCATCTATCTGATGTTAAAAAATGATTATGATTCCAAATTGCTGTTTGCAACAGTTCGTAAAGCATTTAGCGAAAACCCAGCAATGACGAGGCAACAATTATTGCCGATCATTCTGAATTGGTTAGCAGAAGAAGATCAGTCGGTTTCGCATAAACCAAATGCAATTTGTCTAGGAGCCAAGGTAGTGAAATTAGAAAATTGGGATAGCTTAGCTGACGACGATTTGCGGTTTATCAAGTCGCAAAAAGTATCAGCAAAAGCTGTCCATACCGCACTCAAAAACAAAGGGATGCTATTGGAACTTAGAGAGCATTTTGGCAAAGTGAGTTAACCTCTTTGCTGAATTTTCCTGTTCCTCATCCGAATGAACTCCTCTACAGTAATGTTGCAAGGGCGGGCGTTTACCTAGGTATTTCAAGTCCAAAGCAGTTGCTTGATGAAGTCTTTGCTGACCGCAAAGTGATTGCTACTATTGATTTACCTTGTCATTTGGAGAACATCGCCAGCCATCTTAAGAAGACCGGGCGATTTTCGGTTGCAGATTTAGCTTATCAACATACCCTGTTTCCACTATACGCGCCATTTACCACACAAGATCGCAAAGAGAGGGCTCTTCATCTGATGACCGGGCGGTCTCAAGGCGCTGTTCACTTGATGTTGGGAGCGGCAGCCTCAAGAGTAAAATCGCCCTATGGATTCCGTCTTTGTCCTGAATGCGTCAAAGTGCAATTACAATTATATGGCGAATGTTTTTGGCAACGAGACTGGTACTTACCTGGGCTCACAGTTTGCCATCGGCATGGCAGTCTCACGTTGTTGCCACAGCGCTTTCGGATTCACAGACATCAATTTTGGCCGTTACAACCAGATCAGTTGTGTAATATCTCGGTATCGCAACCCGAACATGTGTTGCTCTCACTGGCCGACCTCGGAGCGAAACTTTTGCAGGTGGGACCGGCGCTGTCACCAACTTTTGCGCAATGGACAGAATTTTACAGAGAGCTTGCTGCAGACTTTGGTTTTAAACGGGGACAACATATCCATCATGATGAGATACATCACCACATCAGTGCTTTATTTAGTCAGGCAATTTTAGAAAGCCTCAATTTGAAAGCTGTCATTAGATCAGATACTTGCTGGTTAAAAGGAATATTCCGTAAGCACCGCAAGGCTTTTAGCTATCTCGAACATGGAATTATTTGGCATGCCTTGCTACCAAACTGGTATCCCTCAGACATATTGAACTGTGTCCGCGCGATGAAAATTGGCCCCCATTGTTATAAACATGAAGTTAGCCCCGACGTATCAAATCATTTATCTGCATCAGAGCCGTTTACGGACAAACGCCAAACATGGTCTATTTTAGTTGAGCGCTTTGGTGTGAAGTCTGCGCGAGAATCAATCCGAGGTGGTGGGGCTTGTTACGCGTGGCTTTATAGGCATGACAGAAAGTGGTTGCTTGATTTCAATAATCAGCATAAATGTCCGAAGTTAAAGTCAAGATGCAAAGTTGATTGGCATCGAAGAGATCTTAAAGCAGTTAAAGGTTAGACGGCAAGCTGACTTGGGATTTGGTTCGCCCAGGATGTCAGTTGCTAGGCTCCTGAGGCAACTGCCTAACTATGATTCTATCTCAAAGAATATTAATAAATTGCCGCTGGTTAGGATGTTTTTGTCGCGATATGCTGAGTCTGTTACTGAATATCAGCTACGCCGGCTTTCAAATACTTTGGTACAGATGATTTCTGCTCAGGAGCATCCTAAGCCTTGGGTATTGTTGAGAAAATCTGGCTTGAGCGAAGAACGATTGACACAAGAAGCCAGGAGTATTTTGCTTAGCTCTGATTTGTTTAACTGGAAGGAAAATTAATGCCTAAAATAGATGGATTTGAAAATGATATCCTGGTGGTTCATATTGGTAATTTGTATAGGCAAAGTAGGAGCGAAAAACCATGGCATATAAACGTCTGGTTCAATCCTGTTCAAGAAAAGAAATCAACTACATTAGCGAATCTACCGCTACTTAGTCGGGGAAAAATACTAAACAGTATTCACAGGAAGGAAAATATCCATGACAGAATCATAACCGTTCAACCAGGCCAGACTCTCACACCAACCACCTTAGCGGGCTTTCCAGATATAAGCCGAAGTGACTCCGTACGGAATAAGGAAAATGCTCAAAATGCGTTTAGTATTGCTGAACAAAGCGCAAATGGGATGCTCATCAGTTATATCCCACAACTAGAACTGGCTAGAGCAATTTTTTTGGTAAATTCTTACTTATGCAGAGCTTGCCTCACTACAACTACTCTGCAGCAAGAGTTTGATGTTCAGCACGATGTTGAGAACAATCATTTTGATATTCATGTACTGAAAACAGCTAATTTTCCATTGAGCGCTTTTGAACAAGGCGGCACTAGGCAAATACTTGCTTGGTTACTGACCAATCATTTAGCGATGACTTCATATAAAAGTATCTATCAGCACTTTTACAAAAACTACGAATCTCAAGGCGTTTGGACAATATGGAATTTCAGTTTCGAACCGCCACCAATGATGAACTGGCGCTTGTATGTCAGAGGGCGCTTTGCCAAGGATCAAAGCAGGTATTTGGTTGAAGAGATTATCGGTATAGAGATCGATGACGAAATGCCTGATAGCGTTACGTTTATCAATCCTAATTTTATTAAAAAGGAATTAAATGACGATTCAGGGAGAGGCGGTGCTGGTGGCGGCAAATCTCAAAATTCGGGGAGTGGCTATGAGATCGATGATACACAAACCGCGTCAGATCAAAATCAAACAGTGGCTTTGGAAGGCGATTTAACTTGGGTAAAATTCAATAAACCAAGCAAGGTTACTAAACAGAATCAAATCAAGCCTGTTAGCAAACTTTCTGTTAACAAAAAGGGTGAAGATGAAGGTCCCAAGAAGGGTAGTACTGACGAGGCATATCGAGGTGGTACATTACCTTCGGTAGATGTCGGTGGTAAGCAGGAAGTTACTGATCCTGAACCGAAATGCGCCAGTCGATTTGAAAGTTTTAACCGCATGCTGAGCGTTTTAAGAGCTAAACACAGCTGTAAAATTCTTAGTGAGGAAACGCATGATCTTCCGAAAGTTGGTCGCAGCCAACAGCATTTGCTGAAATGTGGTTCGGCTAGAAACATCAAAGAAGTTCGCTTGAGCCTCGAAAACAAAGAGTTTGTTCTTCTGGAATTAGACACTTCTGATGGTTCCAAAATGCTATCAACCAAAATACTGTTCGGGGTTGAACTAAGCAACTGGAGTGAGCAATTTAAGGAAATTATTACTTGCGTTGTTTCTCCGCCAACACCATTATCTTGGCCAAATGAAAAACTGAATAGTTTATATGGTGAGGAAGGGCATAAGGGCGTCCACCACCCGAACAAGGGAACTGAGGCAGGAGATATCCCATTAGATTCTCTGGATAGTTGGGCTAAGCGATTTATGTCTAACTTTCTGCATCTCTCTGAATCGGGTTGAAAAATAATTATTTGAATAACTTACAACGCTTAAAAGATGGGAATAAATGCTCACGATGTTTTTACAAGATTCCATAAAAATGCATTGTTTGCTCCAATTTTTGGTCCACCAACAATCCGTCAGAGCTGAAGATAAAGACTACTTTCTGAATAGATACGTTTCCGTTATAAGATTGTTCAGGGGTACCTGTTGAACAATTGCGATCAGTGAAAAATCTCCGCACTAATTGCTAACGGTAAAAACAGTGAATCCAAAGCAAAACTGAATGGCAGGTCAACTAGCGGGTAGCTCGGGGGTTCAACCTTGAATTTTCGGATTGTCACATTGTCGTTTTCTAACGCTGCCCAATCCAGTCTGGTTCCGCTATACATGAATACGCGTTCATACAAGGGCACCTCCGCGTTTAAACTTTTGAAAGTCGCGCATCCGGATAGAACTAAAACGCAGACAATCCCACCTATGAGTTTCTTCAAGCGTATCCCCCCCCGTCATTTAGCCACGAATATGCCAAGTGCCTGGCTTTCTATGAGCTAGAACTGTTGTTTGCAAGGAATGCCGTCATTGTCACCATCCATCTTCGTACCAGGACAATTTTGTAGATAAAATTCGGCTTCTTCATACGAGGTCATTTCCGAGCAATACACCTTGCCTAGACACTGGAAATTCTGAGCCGGTTTTGGCGGTACAGCTATCGGCAATACTGACTGACCACTAGATACATTTTGATTCGCAAACTTGCTGAAGATTGAAACAGCGGCAACTACAAGCAGCACTGGAATAAATCTATATCCAGATTTCTTATACGGTGGTCTATAGGTGTTATAGTTTCTGTGAGGTCTTTGCGGCGGAGCGCTAGATTTTTGTGTTCTGGGCTTCCTGTCTATCGGAGCAACCGCTAAAACCTGAGAAACACCGTCAATTTTCGCGTTGATCGCGCGTAGCTTGCCCTTATCATCCAGGCTGGTTTCGTAAAAAATGATGTCACCGACAACAGGCGGACGACTCATACTTTTCAGCGCCGAGATGTGGATAAAGACATCGGCACCGCCTGACTCCGGTTTTATGAAACCAAAACCCTTATCATCTATCCACCGAACCAGTTTGCCTGTTTCATTTCCATAGCCAAGTTATTGCCATTTTAGGATTAAGTAGCCTAGTCAAACCCTCATTTATTGAGCATCTGGTAAACCGTGCCACCGATAGCGTCATAAAGATTTCGAGCTGATTCTTTCGATTCTTCCTGAGCTTGGCTTATCGATGTGCCTATGCTTTGTTTTACTGATGCAACGACTTCATCAGCTGAGGGAACTTTGGTTCCACAAACAGAATTTTGATCGTCATAAGCAACTGATCTTGCCCCCAATTCCCAGACACCCAGCTAAGAGAGTAATCTCGCAACCTGAGGAGTCTTATGAAAACCAACCCATCCAATCCATCATCAACCAAGCGCAGTCAATATTCTCTGCAGTTTAAAGAGCAAGCTGTCGAGCGAGCCAATCGCGATGGCGTACCAAAGGCGGCTCAAGATTACTACCATTGGAAAACCCGCTCACCTTCGCAGAGCGGGCATAGGTTCGTGCGCAATTAGCCCTGGACGTGAAACGAGTGTTTGATAATGAACAAGCACATTCCGGCGCACCCCGGAATCGCCAAATTGTTGAATAATGAAGGTCATTGTACCCACCGAAAAACCGTAGCCCACATTATGAAAACCCATGGTTGGCGGGCGAAAGCGGCCCGGAAATACAAGGCAACCACCAACAGCAATCATACATTGCCGGTTGCACCCAACCTGTTATATCAAAACTTTGAGGCCGATCGACCGGATCAAAAATGGGTGTCTGACATCACTTATATCTGGACCGACGAAGGTTGGCTGTATTTAGCGGTCATACTGGATTTGTATGCGCGGCGCGTGATCGGCTGGTCGATTTCAGAACGCATGACGGCCACATTGGTCGGCGACGCTTTGACCATGGCGCTTTGGCGGCGTCATTTGCCCAAGGGCGTGATCGTGCATCCGGATCGCGGCAGTCAATATTGTTCAGCGGCGTACC
>LUUF01000088.1 GCA_001644045.1 Methylomonas methanica
TTTTACACAGCCTGGGTCGGAGTTTGTCCGTTAAAAATCGGTAGCAGCCAAATACAAACGACTGCTACCTTATCTAGCGCTAAATTTCAGTATGCTCCGAAATTTCAAGAGCGTCGTCAACCTCAATTCCCAGATACCTCACTGTACTTTCAAGCTTAGTGTGGCCCAGTAAAAGTTGAACGGCACGCAAATTTTTTGTTCGACGATAGATCAAGATCGCCTTTGTCCGGCGCATCGTATGGGTTCAGTATGGTGCTGGATCAGGACCGATTGATGAAGTAAGTGCCATTCGTATCTGGCACTACTTTTTCAATTCCAACGAATCACGACGAGCAACTAAGGTGGGACAATCCACCCACCTCAAAGAACTCAGGCGGTTTCAACCTATAGTATTTATCTTCCACGTCCTTCGACTGCTCTTCATATGGCTGCGTCATCACGTCCTGAAGTTCTCGAATTAGAGAATAATTTCCCACAGCTGCTTGCTGATATGCCGGCACAACAAACCACTCTCGCAAAATGTACTTTGGGTTTACACGCTTCATCTGCCTAGACGTTTCCTCACTGGAACTGCTGAGAAGTGTTTTCCATTTCGCGAGCCACGCTGCCCAACGCTTATCTATCTCTTTGGGGGTTGTGTCATGCGCCGCGCCATTGTAGAAGCTTTTCTTGAGTGGGCCAATGTCGTTGGGTACCGACGAGAGCTCGCGGAAGAAAATAGTGTAATCGACAGGCGTTTGCATCATGAGTGTTCCTAGCTCGCTGAGTAGTGCGCTGCAAAGTGCCTTATGAGACGCTGTTTTCAAAGAACTAAGACCCAGCTTGGCGGCCCACATCTTTTCCATTTGCGCTTCCATAACTTTCGAGAATCCACTTTGAATCTCGTCGAGCTTTAGCAAATAGTCCTGATGCGATGCCAGCAGCGGCCGCAACGACGAACAAAACATATCGAAATTGCTTTGCGCTGCGCTTGGTTGATTCATGAACGAGAAGTGATAACCGCCTCCCGTCCAAGGCTGATAATGGGGGTTAAACACATCGCAAAAGCCGAAGGGGCCATAATCAAGTGTAAAACCACCGACTGCACAGTTGTCGCTGTTGAAATTACCTTGGCAGAAGCCGACGCGGATCCAGTTCGCCACCAGTGACGTGAGGCGGCTACGAAACTCGCGTGCCAGCAATATCAATTT
Source organism: Methylomonas methanica (assembly GCA_001644045.1). Taxonomy (GTDB): domain Bacteria; phylum Pseudomonadota; class Gammaproteobacteria; order Methylococcales; family Methylomonadaceae; genus Methylomonas; species Methylomonas methanica. Next base: position 1,191 of record LUUF01000088.1, read on the forward strand.
ATCGGGAGTTGTGAATTGCTTATTGACAACGTTAGCGTACTCACGATCAATCAAGTGCAGCACAATCTTCTCCAGTTCTTCCAGCGCTTTCGGGTGTTCGTTTTTACGGGTACGGCGAGCGAAAAGTTCAAGTTGGCCGACGCGAATGAACGACGGCGCGACACGTGTCGATATGGCGACAGCCTCAGATACAAGCATGTCAGGATTCTCCGAGCGCGAACCCTCCGAGTACCATGGTCGCTTTACCTTCTCCGTTTTTGAAACGTACAAACTCAAACACCGCGATGTTGGCACGCCCAGTGCGTGCATGTGCTCCTGAGCCAAGAACTCGCGGATACTCGACCGCAAGACAGCGCGACCGTCTGCGCCACGGCAATATGGCGCGCGGCCGCCACCTTTTAGCTGCATCTCCCAGCGTCGACCGTTGATGACGGCCTCAAGCACAGAAACTGCACGACCGTCTCCATATCCGTTGCCAGTTTGGAACGGACACTGCTGGATGTATTCAGTGCCGTAGATGGAAAGTGCGTACCCAGTCGCCCAACCGACCTTGCGCATCGGCTCTGGAACCTGAGAGATGTCGCCGGAGAACATGCGGACGAAATCGGAGGACTCTGCCATGCTGTCGGCAAAGCCAAGCTCGGAAAAAAAGTTTTTGCTGTGAGCTACATACTCAGGGTCTATGATTGGAGTCGGCTTGACGGGGACATAATGTCCCGTAAAAACTTGTCGCGGCGCGTGGTCGTCACCGTTTTTTGTCGCGTCAGGGTCACAGTTGAGCGTGTCCATGAGAGAATAGTTTGCCAACTTCGCAAGATCTTGGAGCATCGATATAGTCGAGGAGGCTTTCTGGGGCAGTCGGTTTGTCATAATTGTCTATGCCAAGGCTCGTTAAGATAAATTCCAATACTTTGTATCTGATTAATGCTCTGCGGTATCACCCCCCCAACTCCGATAGAAATCCCCGTATCCGATTATTCAGCGCAGTTCGCTGATAGACTAAATCCTGACGCAATCGATGTAACATCTGCACTTCTTGTTGCTCCAGGCTTTTGATTTCAACCGTGCGTTTGTTAGGCCGGGTGACGGCAGTGAAAACCGCTTCGGCATCGTTAAAATCATTCTTGTTACCCACGACAAACGTTTTCACAAAACGGGCATTCAGCAAGACCACTTCATGGCCCAATTTCTTGAATTCAGGTGCCCAATGGTGTGCACCACCGCAAGCTTCCATTCCAATTAAACTGACGGGCATATTGGCGATGTAAGCTAATAATTCGCTGCGTTTCAATTTCTTTTTGATGGGTTTGCCTTCCGCAGAAAGGCTGTAAAAATGAAAAATGCTTTTTGCAAACTCTAAACCTACCATATGATTGCTAATCTCGGACTCCTCATTGTTCCGTCATTTACAGTTTGGTGCATTATGTCACCAGGGGGAATGAGGAGGAGTCCATGTCATCAGTCCGGGCCGAACCCAGGCATTCAAAAACTGGCTAGGTTACCGGCGGAATGACTGGCGATTTTGCGATGGGAAGGCAGAATGGTTTTGAAGTCGAAATCAGAGGCTGTTTTGATCAAAAAAAATCCATGTGTATCAGGCCATTCAACCGATAACTGCCTCATCCACAACTTTCGAGCTTGCAACCGAAAAGGCACTGTAGCCGTATGGGCCGATGCGGCAGCTTGGGATTACCTTTCCGTCGCGCCGCGAAGCGGGAGACTGACCCTGCAGCCTAACGTACTGTGAATATACCGCATGATACAAGCCACCGCATTAACCTGTTCCCTATGCTCACGACCACCTTGCTCTTACGACCCTGACCGCTCCAGATCAAATAATCACAAGATGGCGTAAGTAAAATGCTTTTGACCGGTGGGGCAGATGCGCCGTTACGGTAGACCCTCCCAAACCAGTTAGCTAATGCGTCCAACAATATTGATGGGTGACATCCACATCGTTGATTACCGCATTGGCATTTTTCCATTGCTCCCAAACCACCTCGACCAGGTCATCGAAGCCGGGTTGCCCCACCAATTGGTAAATGACACCGTTAGCGGTTTTAACGCACCGGGTTTCTCGGTCAAATGCCTGAATAGCCGCCGTAACGTTGACTGCACCCTGCTTCGGCAGACAACCCAACAAATAATGATGAGCAGGAGCGATCGCATCCTTGTAATGCACTTCCCGAACGGACCAATCGACAAGGGGCTCCACGAGGTCATCCCGTAGAGGGTTAGCATCAAAATTCTCCCGTTGCACAACCGCTTTACTTTTGGGCCTCGCGACACCACGCGGATTAAAATCATCGGGCGCTACTTCATAACCAGCCTTTACAAGCCCAGTTTGTCGACCCGTTTCGCGTAAAACGGCTTTCCCGCAAGCAGCAATCAATTCCTTTTGCACCAGTCGGGGTGCAAGGCCGCTTTCGAGCACCTTGCTGACGACAGGCTCTGGCAATTGCGTGCTAAACCGAGTTCCCCAGGGGTGGGTCTCTCTCACCTTCCGGTAGATGGAGGCGACGACATGTCTCATTTGCTCGACCGTGGGACTGGCAACCTCAATCACGCTGAACCGCGACAAAATTGGCGCTGGAATCTTGGTTAAATTGTTGGTAGTGCCGACCCAGACGATATGCGCGCAGTTAGTACCGATTTCCAAGCCTTCATCGATAAAATCCTTGGCGGTTTCACTTTCGAGTAGCTGGTAAAGCGAGCCCAGCGGGTCATAACGCTTATCCGCAGCGACTTTATCTAATTCATCGACCACAATCAGAGGATTGCCTCTGCGCTCCCGAGCCAGAACTTCAACAACTTTGCCAGGCTTACCTTCTGACCACCCAGACGACATACCCCCCAACACAAAGCCGGCTGTTGTCGATGACAGACCAATCAACTGAAAAGGGGCTTCTACGGCTTTGGCCAATTCATGACAGAACGCCGTCTTACCGACACCGGCAGGCCCTGATAACAACAAGGGATTGGCGGAAAATACGGCGTCCTCAGCCAGTTGCGCCAAGGCAAATTGCTCAAGATAAAAGTCAATGGCGTCCGAAAAATTCGGGAAGCGCAGGCGTAAAGCTTCGAGCCGCGCCAAGATGTCAGTGGGTAAGCTGACCATTGGCAAAAAGCCCGCCGTATTGCCCAAAAAATTAATGTAGCGCTGATGGTTGCGATGTAGATTGCTTCTTTTTTCAT
>LUUF01000089.1 GCA_001644045.1 Methylomonas methanica
TCGTGGCGGGGATCAAACTGTTGCAGATGTTTCCAGCAAGTTGTTTGGGACGGACATATCCCCTAACGACATCATTCGCGAAACATTGGAGCGCGTCACCGATTCAACTAAAGACGTTTCATCGGTTAAAGGGCAATTATCGGATTATTTGGCTAACGCTGACTTTTCATGGTCGACCTTTGATGCGTTTAGGGAAGACCCACTAGCAATCTGGATTGAATTGAATTTAGGGATTGAATTGCCACTGGATGGGGAGCCACGCCGCGCTAAACCCATTAGTTTGTCCGAAGCGTCCAAACGCTTGGCACAGGATGCCGGTTGTTCTGAAGAGGTTGCCAAAGCTGGTCTACAAAAATTTTTGATTGCAGTTCAACACGAAGTTGAAACACCACAAGGCCGTTCACCATTTGCTTTTAAGCTGCATCAATTCATTTCCGGCCCAGGGAAAGTACATGCGACACTGGAATCCCCAAGTAAAAGGCATATCACACTAGATGCTCAACGCTTTGCGCCTGGCCGACAATCAGAATCAGTATTGTTGTATCCCACGCATTTTTGCCGCGAATGCGGACAGGAATACCATCCGGTTTGGCGGGAAGAGCAAGTTAGCGTTTTATACAGACCTAGGGAAATCGACGACATCAGCTCGGACGATAACGACGACATAAAATTTGGTTTTTTATGTCCTGCTAACTCCACACTGCAATATCAGGGGCAATTGGAAGAGTTGCCGGAAATCTGGCTCGACCTGACTAAAGCCCAACCCAAAATAAAACCTGGTTATCGAAAAGTCATTCCCATCGCTACGCTTGTCGATGCTCAAGGCAGCGAAGGTCGTGGTGAGCATTACTGGTTTATCCCTGGAAAATTTAGATTTTGTCTAAATTGCGGTTTCGTTCAAGAAGCCCACGGTAAGGATATCAACCGTCTAGCAAGCCTGTCTGGTGAAGGTCGTTCATCAGCGACAACAATGCTAACGCTGAGCGCATTACGGCAACTCTTTGAAGAAACTGAATTACCGGAAGGACTTCCCGACCCAAGAAAACTACTGGGCTTTACAGACAATCGACAGGATGCGGCGCTGCAAGCCGGTCACTTCAATGATTTTGTGTTCTTGCTGACGTTGCGAGCGGGCTTACTGGCGGGATTGCAAATCAACAGCGGTTTATTAAATGAAGAAAACTTGGCTGACGAAGTATTCAAGGCACTCGGCTTTAACGGAACCGATGCAGTTACTTTAAGCGAATATTTGCGCACTCCCAAATTAATGGGCCTTGCACGAACAGAGGCTCAGCGTACATTACGCTTCATCCTTGGCTATCGCCTATTGCGCGATTTACGCAGAGGTTGGCGGTTTAATAACCCAAATCTCGATCAATTGAATTTATTGGTCATCCAATATCGCAATCTCAACGAGTTTTGCGCGGACGATTCAGTCTTCGGTCAACCCGGCTCGGTTTTGCATAGCCTGTCTCCAGATAATCGAGCGGCTTTCTGTCAATTGGTGTTCGATGAAATGCGCTGGGCGCTGTGCTTGGAAAGCCGGTATTTGGATGCCGTCGAACAAGACAAAGCTAAAACCAGTGCCCATCAGTATCTGAATGAACGCTGGGTCTTAGCACCTGATGAATCGCTGGCTACGTCAAAATACCTTATTCTGGGCAAACGCCCCGAATACAAAGGCAAACCGCGTGCGGATTTGGTCAGTGCTGGGCCACGTTCACGGATCGCAAAGCAAATTAAACGGGCGCAATTTTGGAAAGACTCGCCATTTGCACATCAAGTTTCCAGTTGGAAAGAACAGGAATTTGTTGACGTACTTGAATCGTTACTTCATGCAGCGGCCAATTATGGTTATGTCCATAAGCACACCATAGATTCCTCAATTCTGGGCTGGCGACTGAACGCGGCTGCGATGGATTGGTGTATGCCATTAGAAGCGGAAACCAACGACTCCAGCAAAACCAACACATTTTTCCGTCAGCTTTATCTAGTGATGGCGGAAATGCTCAAATTACCGAGTCACCCATTGTTTGATTTCGAAGCGCATGAACACACCGCGCAAGTCGATGCTGCGCGACGGCAGTTACTTGAACAGCGTTTTCGTTTTACCGACAAAGACCGTCAGGACTGGGCTAGTGACCCTTCTCACGAAGCACCTTTGGAGCGCTTGCCCGTAATGTTTTGCTCTCCAACCATGGAGCTCGGCGTCGATATTTCGGCATTGAATACAGTTTACTTGCGCAACGTTCCACCCACACCAGCCAATTATGCGCAACGAAGTGGTCGTGCCGGACGATCTGGCCAGCAAGCTTTGGTCATAACTTATTGCGCCGCCCAAAGTCCGCATGACCAATGGTTTTTTCATAATGCCGATAAAATGGTTTACGGCATCGTCAAGCCGCCAACTTTGGATTTAGCCAATCGGGATTTAGTGGAAAGCCATTTGCACGCTGTCTGGCTCGCCTGCTGCGAGATCGAACTCGATAGCAGCATTGCACCCCTGATTGATCTGGAACAAGATGGTAAGCCGATTAAGCCAGAGTTGCTGGCAAGATTTACCGATCCAGACGTGTTGGCAAAGGCTAAACAATCAGCCCAGCGTGTTATCGATCAATTGAAATCTGAAATCAAAAACTCCGGCTGGTTCCATGATGGCTTCGTCGAACAGATCATCAACGACTCGCCACAAGCCTTTACCGCCGCTCTCGACCGTTGGCGCAATCTGTTCGAAGCGACACGCAAGCAAATGGGTATGAGCGATAGCATCGTTAAAAGCCATACCGCATCCAATAGTGACCGTGAAAATGCCCGTCGTCGCTATGGCGATGCGGCGCGGCAATATTCCATTCTGCTCAAAAGCAGCAACACGCAAAGCTCGGATTTTTACACCTATCGTTACCTCGCAAGCCAAGGATTTTTGCCTGGCTATAATTTCCCGCGTTTGCCATTGATGGCCTGGATACCCGCCCGTGGCGGAGCTACCAGTAATGGTAAGGACGACGAAGGCTCGATGGTCAGCCGTCCTCGCTTTTTGGCCTTGTCGGAATTTGGTCCTCGCAGCTTGATTTATCATGAAGGCCGCATGTACCGTGTGGTTAGAGCCAAACTCAATGTCGGTTCATCCGACCATGTATCCAGCAATAGCACTCTTGGAACAGTTTCCGCGCTGGTTTGCAGTCAATGCGGTTACGGGCATTTGGGAGATGAAAACGGCTCGGCACCGCTAGAAAACCGCTGCGAAAATTGCGACGCCTTACTGACAGAAAGTGATTGGGTCAATCAGCTCTACCGTATCGAAACTGTCGAGACTTTGCCGGTTGAACGCATCTCCATTAACGACGAAGAACGTCAACGCCAGGGCTTTGAGTTGCAAACCACCTATCGGTTTTTGCCGGGTATAAACGGTGAGCAGCAAAAACAACTAGCCAAGGTCATTCATCACGACAAGACTCTGTGCGAAATCACTTATTCACCTGCGGCACGAATTTGGCGAATCAATCGCGGTTGGCGGCGGCGTAAAGACAAAAACCAGCTCGGTTTTTACATTAACCCCATCACGGGTGTCTGGAGTAAACAAGACGATCCGAACCAGGAAGATGACGGCGGCGACGACGAGACGTTATTGGATAAAGTCCCCAAGCAACGCATCGTTCCCTTTGTCGAGGATCACCGCAATGTGCTGATTCTGACGCCCAATCCTTCGCCAGCCCATTTATCCATTGAGGCTATGGCGACACTGCAATCGGCACTAAAGCGTGGCATCGAACAAACCTTTCAAATTGAGGAATCTGAATTGGTCGTCGAGCCGCTGCCGAAAGCTGATGATCGATTAGCCTTATTGTTTTATGAAGCCGCCGAAGGGGGCGCTGGCGTGCTAACGCGCTTGATTAGCGAGCCAACCAGTTTGGCTTGGGTGGCCAAAGCGGCATTGAACTTGATGCACTTCGATAATGTAGACCACGCCTACGATTTGGATACCTTGCTACAACAGGAAAGGAAAAATGCAGCGGGTGAAAGCACCTGTGAAGCCGGTTGCTATCAGTGCTTATTGTCCTATTTTAATCAACCAGATCACGAAAACATCGACCGCCGTAACCAAGACGCACTGAGGATTCTGCTTGGCCTTGCGCACGCCACGGTGATTCCGGCAGAACCGACATCCAATGTTGAACAATTGCCAACCACCGAATCAGGCTTGGTCGAGCAATGGCTTGCCGCTTTGCAACAAGCTAAACTCAAGCAACCCGATGCCGTTGCGGTATCTGTTAACCAAGGACAAGCCACAGCAGCCGGTCAATATAAAAGTCAGCGCTTATTGGTTTTTGTTGAACCGATTACCGACGATCTAAAAAACCAATTACAGGACAAAGGTTGGCAAGTGCTGGACTTTTCAAGTCCCGATCAGTGGCCAAACCTATTCACAAAATACGCTGATCTCATCGGCAAGCAAGAGATTAACGCATGAACATGCCCGCCCCGAATTTCAGTATCGGCAATCTGGTAAAAGCCCGTGGCCGTGAATGGGTAGTGCAACCCGAATCCAAACTCGATTGGTTGCGTCTAAGGCCATTAGGCGGCGCCGATGATGACATCATCGCCCTGATTCCTGAGCTGGAATTTCAACCCGTTGAACCTGCTACTTTTCCATCGCCAGATTCCAACAAACCCGGCAATCATGCTGCCGCATTATTGTTACGCGATGCCTTGCGCTTAAAACTTCGTGCGGGTGGCGGGCCTTTTCGTTCTTTTGGCAATATCGCCGTCGAGCCGCGTGCCTATCAGCTTGTCCCGCTACTGATGGCATTGCGGTTAACAATAGTCAGATTATTGATTGCTGACGACGTGGGTATCGGAAAAACCATCGAAGCCGGGTTGATCGTGCGCGAACTTCTGGATAGAGGCGAAATTAGCCGACTGGCAGTGCTGTGCCCGCCGCATCTTGTGGATCAATGGCAAAGTGAACTGGCTGAACGTTTTAATCTTCATGCTGTTGCGCTGACCTCATCGAGTGCCAGCCGTGTCGAGCGCGATTTACCGCATGGCGTCAGCCTGTTCGATCACTATAACTGCGTTGTCGTGAGCTTGGATTACATCAAAAGTGAACGCCACCGCGAACACTTTTTATCCATCGCTCCAGAGTGCATCATCGTTGATGAAGCGCATACTTGCGCTAGCAGTGGTCAAGGCAAACAACTGCGCTTTGAATTATTGCAGCGATTGGTAGCCGATGAAGAGCGACACATGTTGTTGCTCACAGCCACCCCGCATTCCGGTGATGAAACCGCATTTTACAATCTGCTCTCGTTGCTCGATACCAAATTCGCTGAGCTACAACATCGCACATCCGCAGCCGATCCGCTTCGGCAGGAATTGGCTCGTCACTTTGTACAACGTCGCCGCAAAGATATCGACGAATGGCACGATTCGCGTGGTTTTCCTAAACGCATGACTACCGAAATTACTTACCAACTCAGCGGGGCCTGGGGTCAATTTTTCGATGATGTGCAAACCTATTGTCGTGAGTTAGCGGAATCCGTCGAACAATCCGGCAATGGTAGCGCACGACTGATTTGGTACGCCACGTTGGCTTTACTACGCTGCGTCGCTTCATCGCCTGCCGCCGCCGCCAAAGCCCTGAATACTCGTTTGACGGGCGCATTGGAAAACGAAACTTGTTTGAGTGACGACCGGCTTTATGACGGCCAAGCCGACGATCTGGCTGGCAGCGATCTGGAACCACCGGCTCAATTACAGGATGTTGGTCGATTGCAGGATTTGATCGCACAGGCCGAAAACCTTAGCGGAAAATCCGGCGATCCTAAATTGGTGGTACTCATTGAACATATCAAACACCTACTCGCCGAAGGTTACAGCCCAGTTATTTTTTGCCGCTATATTGCCACCGCGCACTATGTAGCTGAACACCTGCGTAAACAGTTTCCATCCATCACCATCGAAGCCGTAACCGGCGAATACACCCCAGAAGAACGCGAACAGCGGGTGCAAGCGATGGATGAGACTGATCAACGCTTATTGGTCGCAACAGATTGTTTATCCGAGGGCATCAACCTACAACACCTGTTTACCGCCGTCGTTCACTACGATTTAGCCTGGAACCCGACTCGTCATGAACAACGTGAAGGCCGGGTTGATCGCTTTGGCCAGCAAGCGCCGGAAGTTCGTTGTTCTATGCTGTATGGGCAGGACAACCCGGTTGATGGCTTTGTGTTGAACGTGATCCTGCGCAAAGCCGAAGCTATTCGCCAAGAGTTGGGTATTTTGGTGCCGATGCCAGAAGATGAAACCCGAATCAACCAAGCGCTGGTCAAAGCAGCATTGATGAAACGTGGTGAATCTTCGATAGCCCCCAAACAATACAGCTTGTTCGATTTTGATGAAGCTGAAGCCCCATTAAAACCTTTGCAAGCCCAATGGCATGATGCTCTTGAAAAGGCCAAAGCCAATCGTACGGTATTTGCTCAACGTCGTATTCGCCCCGAAGAGGTCATGCCGGAATGGGAAAAACAGCAAACTGCTCTTGGCACCGAGGCAGATGTCAAACGTTTCGTGCAAACCGCCTGTGCGCGGCTCAATGCACCGTTGGAAGTCGGAAAACGCAACACGTACAAATTGTTACCTCAACATTTCCCTGAAGCTTTGAAACAACGGCTTACCGATGAAGGCATCGAAAAGCCGTTATTACTGAATTTCACCGAATTGCACCGTAGTCATCCAGTGGTGACCATACTGGCCGAACACTTACTGGAAGAAGCCTTGCTCGGTGACAAACCCTTAGCCGCTCGTTGCGCAGCAACCGTCACCGAGGCGGTCGATGTAGTTACCACACTCTATGTACTGCGCTTACGTCACCAACTCAGTTACATCCGCCGCCGCCAACCCTATCAATTAATGGCCGAAGAAACCGTCACATTGGCCGTGCGTGGACGTACCCAACCCGAATGGCTGATCGATGAACATGCGGACAATCTTTTGAAATGCCAGCCCAGTAGCAATTTGCCGATGGATGTCATGCAGCGCGAAATCAACCAGGCATTGGAGTTTATTCAATACCAGTCGGATCGCGTTGAAGCCCTTGCACAGCAACGCGCGGAAGCGCTGCTCACCGATCACCGACGTGTGCGCGAAGCAGCCCGCGATGTCGGTCAATACAGCGTCAGCCCGTGTTTGCCGGTCGATATCATCGGAGTTTACGTGCTATTGCCAGACGCTCTGTAAGGAAACACGATGAAACGTATTCGCAAAAATCATGGCGCTTTACTGAATTTGCCCACTCTGCGCTTGGAAGGTGGTCTTTTTTTACCCGACCAACTTGAAAAAGCGGCTCTCGGCAAAGCCAACCTACAAACCGAGTCGGATTACCGTATTCCGACGGGTCTCAAACTCAAAGACGAATTTAGCCGCTCATTCCAGATTGCCACCGCACAATGGAAACACTTTGCGCCGAACCTTGAGCGCCGTGATCTTGATACCGCCCAAGTCACCGTCAAATTCGTGCAAGAAATGCTGCGGGATGCCTTGTCATACCAGCCAGTGGAGTTAATTACCGGCCTATCTATCGGTGATCGACTATACCCCATCACCGCCTTGGCGGGTGGCACTATTCCTGTTGTCATTGCACCGCATAATCTGGGGCTTGATGAACCTGATCCGCGCTTTGCCATTGTTGGCAGCGGCGCACGCAAGAAAAGCTCGTTTCAATTGGCGCAGGAATTTATCAACGCCAGCACTGAACATCTTTGGGCCTTGGTTACCAATGGCAAACAGCTGCGCCTGTTACGCGATGCCGCCACTCTGACTCGGCCCAGCTTTTTGGAATTTGATCTGCAAGACATGCTGGACGGACAGCGTTTTGCAGAATTTGGCATGACATGGCGGTTATTACATGCCAGTCGTGCGGGTATTAACGGCGACGCCATCTGGGAAACCTGGCGTAACGAAGGTCAGCGCGAGGGCACTCGTGTCCGTGATGGACTACGTCAAGGTGTCACGGACGCACTGCTCAATCTCGGCGGTGGCTTCATCGAGCACCCGGCCAATGAAAGTCTGCGCCTGGATTTGCTGGAAGGCCGCTTAAACAAAGAAGAGTATTTTCAGCAACTGCTGCGCTTGGTGTACCGCTTCATTTTTCTGTTCACTGTCGAGGAACGCGGGGTTTTACATACCGACGACGATACCAAGGATGCCATAGCCGCCCGAAAATCCTATGCCGAGGGTTACGCTCTTTCCAGATTGCGCGACCGCTGCTTGCGCCGTCGTGCGCGCAATGCCTTTGATGATCACTGGCAATCTTTGCGCATCGTGTTTCGCAGCCTGGCACACGGCGAGCCAGGGCTAGCCTTACCGGCATTAGGCGGTTTGTTTGCCGAGAACCAATGTCCGAATCTGGATACTGCCAGTCTTAGTAATACGGTGTTGCTGGATACCGTCAAACAATTGCGCTGGTCAAACATTAGCGGCAATCTGGCTCCTGTGGATTATCGCAACATGGGCACCGAAGAACTCGGTTCGGTCTATGAAAGCTTGCTGGAATTGGTACCGGAAATCGACATTCCCGCTCGCCAATTCGGTTTTGTCGGCCTAACCAGCGAGGGCAGCACTCAGGGCAATGCCCGCAAAACCACCGGCAGCTATTACACACCGGATAGTTTGGTACAGGAGCTGATTAAATCCGCGCTCGATCCAGTCATTGAAGATCGATTGAGCAATAACCCGGAAAATCCCACCGCCGCGTTGCTCAGTATCAAAGTGATCGATCCTGCTTGCGGTAGCGGCCACTTCTTACTGGCGGCGGCACGTCGCTTAGCGGAACGCCTGGCCGCGTTGCGCGCACCGGAAGGCGCTGTCAGGCCACAAGACTACCGCCATGCACTGCGTGAAGTGATCAGTAAATGTATCTTTGGCGTTGACCGTAACCCCATGGCCATCGAATTAGCTCGCACCGCGCTATGGTTGGAAGGCTTTGAGGAAGGCGTGGCCTTGTCATTTCTTGATCATCATCTGCTGTGCGGCGATGCGCTGATTGGCCTGACCGATCTCAAGCAATTGCAATCCGGCATCCCGGATGCCGCCTTCAAACCTTTGTCTGGTGATGATAAAAACGTCTGTAAAGAAATCGGCAAAGCTAATAAAGACGCGCTAAAAGCCTTTGCCAAGCTCAAAACCAATCGCAATATGGATATTGCATTGGACGATGCCGATGGATTGTCGGAGCTTGAAAAGCTGGAACAATTGCCCGACTCAACCACCGCCGAAATTGCATCTAAGGAATTTGCTTACCGGGAATTTCTGCAACATGCAAAAGATAGTCGCCTAGGTCATGCCGCCGATTTGCTAGTGGGTGCATTCCTCGCGCCCAAAGCCGATAACGACGCCATCGTTACAACACCGACCAGCCAAAATTTATATCTGGAGCTTTTTACCGATCAAACCGCCACCGAGTTATCGATGGTTCATCAAGCGGATCGTCTGGACACAGCACGGCAACTCTGTGTGGAAGCGCGCGTACTGCATTGGCCATTGGCCTTTCCACAAGTGTTTGCCAAAGGCGGCTTTGATTGCGTGCTGGGTAATCCACCTTGGGAACGCATAAAACTGCAAGAGGAAGAGTTTTTTGCCACCCGTAACCGATATGTTGCCGAAGCCAAAAACAAAGCGGAACGTAGCCAACGGATTGACTGGCTTGCACAAGGTGTATTGGCTCAACAGCTTTACCCTGAATTACAGCAGGCACCGCACGAATGCGAAACCGAGCAACGTTTGTATCAGGAGTTTATCAGTGCTCGGCGTACCGCCGAGGCTGCCAGTGTGTTTGCACATATCAAGGGCGAGGACGGCGGACGCTATCCTTTAACAGGCGTCGGCGATGTGAATACCTATGCGCTGTTTGCTGAAACCATCATCCAGATTATGTCGGAAATGGGACGCGCTGGTTTCATCGTACCAACCGGCATCGCCACCGACGATTCCACCAAAGCGTATTTTGGTCATATCGCTCAAAGTGGGCGTTTGATCAGTTTGTTTGATATTGAAAACCGCGAAAAAGTATTTCCAGCTGTCGATAGTCGCATGAAATTCTGCCTTTTGACTCTTGGCAAAGCGGAACAGGCCGAATTCGCGTTTTTCCTGACGCAAACCGAACAACTGGCTGATAGCCGCCGCCGTTTTACATTGAGCGCAGAGGATTTCAGTCGCATCAATCCCAACACCTTGACCTGTCCTGTGTTTCGTTCGTGGATGGATGCGGAATTGACTCGTAAGATATACCGATTAGTACCTGTTTTAATTCTTGATAGTAAGGTCGAAAAATCCACCGAAAATCCCTGGGGCTTCGATTATATGACCAAGATGTTTGATATGGCCGACAACAGCCATGAGTTCATTGAATATAAGGAACTATCGGGTTCCAATAGGTTTATGAACAAAACTGATTTACCACATACAGATGGTCAAATATATTCACCACTTTATGAAGCTAAATATATTCACATTTTCGATCATCGATGGGCTTCGGTCTCTAAAGATGCTCTCGATGCCAAATCTTTAACATTTGATGAAAAGACTAATCCTTTATTCTCGATTGCAACGCGCTATTGGATTAATCGTAAGCGGGTTGATCCCCGCCACGAATA
>LUUF01000090.1 GCA_001644045.1 Methylomonas methanica
TTCATCTACACTCCCGGTTGATTGGCCGTGAGCTTATTTTACTAAATTTAGCGTTTTTACACAGCCTGGGGACCCCTACCTGCCGTTCACCTTTGTCAAAAGCAAATGTCTGCAGTAATCCATAAAGCGGCCTTTTATAAATTCAGATGTCAGATCATTTGAAGCGTTTGACCAAACGGGTTTTACCGATACAATCCATGACGAAGTCAACAATACGTAAATATAAGGTTATGGCAGAAAGCACGCACACTCCTCGAACGTTGCTATTGGTTGACGACGAACCGAACATTATTAATGCTCTGAAACGTACGTTGCGCAGAGATGGCTACAGTATATTCACTGCGAATGGTGCGGAAGAAGCACTTGATTTACTAGTCGATCATAAAATAGCACTGATCATATCCGACCAGCGTATGCCGAAGATGAGCGGTGTTGAATTTTTGCGCAAAGTTAAAGAGCTCTATCCAAAAACCGTACGCGTGGTGCTATCCGGCTTTACCGACCTTGAATCGGTGACTAGCGCCATTAATGAAGGGGCGATTTACCGATTTATGACTAAGCCGTGGGATGACGAGTTACTGCGTAAGAACCTCCGCGAAGCGTTTGAATATCATGAAATGGAACAGGAAAACCAACGACTGACCCGAGAGCTCCAACATTCAAACGATTTACTTGCCAGACTTAATCAAAGTTTGGAACAACAAGTGATACAAAAAACGCGTGAAATCGTACGTAACATCAAAATGCTGGAAATATCCCAGGAAATACTTGAACATTTACCGGTGGCTATTCTTGGCCTTGATGAACAACACATGATCGCCGCTTACAATCGACTCGCTGACGCGCTGTTTCAGCGTTATCCCGGTGAATGCTTGCTTGGCCTGCAAGCAAATAGTGTTTTGCCCGTCACCTTATTGCGTGTATTACAGCAAACCACGGATTCTGAAAGTGCAGCAGAGTTTAACGGTAGCAGCTTAGATTTGGACAATAGTAATACCGTGTACGTGTGGATAAGCCCTATGGGTGAACTTAGCCAATCAAAAGGTACTATAGTGGCGCTTTCGCCAGTCAAGAGATAACGATGACTATCTTAGAAGAGTACGGAAGTAAAACTTTGCCGACATGAATACGAAATCCCAAGCGATCCTACTGGCTGATTTGCCGTCCTTGCCCACTGTACTCATGGATGCCTTGCAGTTCACGGCCGACAAGCAAAACTTGTCCAATCTCGCCGATAAGATTAGTCAAGACCCGCACATGGCGGTACGCATTTTACGTGTCGCCAACTCGCCTTTTTACGGTATGTCCCGGGAAATTGGTTCTTTGCAGGAAGCGGTGGTGGTGTTGGGACTTAACCGGGTAAAAAATCTGCTGTTAGGCGTTGCCTTTATGAACCTATTTCCATTGGACCGTCAAGATTTCGATTACTCACAGTTTTGGCATCACAGTATGGCGGTAGCGGAGTGCGCTCGACAACTGGCGATTCATACTGGTATTGATCAGGACATTGCCTTTACGGCGGGATTGCTGCATGACATTGGGCTGCTGGCCATTGTCTTGTTATTTCCAGACGATTTTAGCCGCATTACCACTGAACCACATCTAAACAGAATTGACGCGGAACGGCAAATTTTGGGATTCGATCATACAGAGATAGGCAGGGACGTAGCAAAGCATTGGAATATACCGATGACTATTCAGCTTGCCATCGAACAGCATGAAACCCCACCCGCGCAAGATGAAGGGATATCGTTGGGATTGTTGATTCATATGGCCAATTTGCTGGTACGTACCGAACAAAGCAATGATCCGACTTTGGCGTATCCGGCGGCTGTTGCTCAATTACTTGGGATGTTGAATATCCCTATTGATCAAGCGATAAGCTGGACCAACACCAGCCACCAATTCGCCAATCAGGTCGTCGCGAGTCTTTAAATTCGGGAGCATCATGTTATTAAATGAAACGCAGCAATGGGACTGGATTTATAACCTCTATCAATTGGGGCAGTCCGATGCGTTTGAAGAGGGTTCAAACCAGATATTCGAGAAAACGCTGCGTCATATTGTGGATGGATTCAGAGCCGAGACTGGCTCATTGGTCTTGTATCAAGGCGAGGACGGCAATCGCTTAACCATAGTCGCCGCGATCGGTTTGCCTGAAGAATGTATCGGCGGCACGATACCCAACTGCAGCGGCGTGATAGGCTGGGTATTGGCCAACCAGCAGGCATTGTTGATCAAGGGCGATATCAGTAATGACACGCGCTTTCACAGCTACACATCCAAACCCAATGCCCGCATACCGGTTGCCTCCTTGTGCTGGCCATTGCAGATAGGCCAACGCTTGATTGGCGCCTTATCCGTCAACAGTTTTAACGATGAGTCTAATTACACGGGAGTGGATTTAGACCACGGGCAAAAATTAGTTAATCCGATCACGCTCGTGATCGACAACATCAGGCTGCATGCCGACCAACGCAAGCGCATCCAACAACTTGCCAACACCAATGAACGTTATATCAATACCAACCGGCAATTAGTGGATGCGCATAAACAACTGGCTGAGTCGGAAAAACGCCTCAACGACATTTTAAATTCGCTGGACAGCGTGGTCTGGTCGATGGAACCCGGCACGATGAAATTGCTGTATCTCAACAAGGCCGCCAATGAGGTATCCGGTCGTCCGGTCGAGGATTTTTTCAATGACCCGCAGTTGTGGCTGAAGATTATGGACCCCATCGATCGAAAGCAGGTGGAAGCCAGTCTGGCCAATTTAACGACAAACAGCATCCAAAAACTAATCTATCGTATTCGCCGCCCCGATGGCGAACTTCGTTGGCTGTTTCATCGTATGTGCGCCGTTTGCGATGATGCCGGTTCACCGATACGCATCGACGGCATCACGGTGGATATTACCCAGCATAAACATGCCGAAGACTTGCTGAAACAGCGTAATCAGGAATTACAAACAGCGCTCAATACCATACAAGAAGTTCAGCGGCAATTGGTGCAATCGGAAAAGCTGTCTTCTATCGGCCAACTGGCGGCGGGCGTCGCGCACGAAATCAACAATCCTATCGGCTATATCAACTCCAATCTAACGTCATTAAAAACCTATGTGGAAGATTTGCTGGCATTGGTGGAAATGTATGAAAAAACCGAGATTGGATGCGCCGACGGCGAACTACTTCGGCAAATTCAGGATTTCAAGCAGCAAATCGATCTGGTTTTTTTAAAAAGCGATGTGCTCGATTTATTGAATGAGTCTCACGAGGGCGCATCGCGCGTCAAAAAAATCGTTCAGGATCTCAAGGATTTTTCGCATGCTGGCGGCGCCGACGAGTGGCAATGGGCAAATTTGCACGACTGCCTGGATAGCACACTGAATATCGTCAATAACGAAATCAAATACAAAGCCCGTGTCGTCAAAGCATACGGGGACATCCCGCATGCCTGGTGTTTGCCGCATCAGTTGAATCAGGTATTTATGAATTTGCTGGTCAATGCCGCCCACGCCATTGAAAACGAAGGCACTATCACTGTTCGTACCGGCACCGAAAACGGCAGCCTTTGGGTCGAGGTTAGCGATACGGGTCAAGGTATTTCGCCCGATCACGCCAATAAAATTTTCGACCCTTTCTTTACCACCAAACCGGTGGGCAAAGGAACGGGGCTAGGACTGTCCGTGTCCTACAGCATCGTTAAAAAGCACCAAGGCGAGCTTAAGGTATACAGCCGGATCGGCGAGGGCACCACCTTTCGAGTGGTATTGCCCAAAAAAGAACAGCCGGTCGACGTATGAATTCGCCGCAATCGTTAATGAACAACAGACGGCAGGCGGCTTTACTGTTTGTCGATGATGACATCAATGTGCTTAAAGCCCTGCGTCGACTGTTTCGGAATGAAAATTACACGCTTTATCTAGCGGAGGGCGGTGCAGAGGGCTTGACCGTTATGCATGAGCATATCGTTGATTTAATTATTTGCGATATGCGTATGCCGACAATGAGCGGTGCCGAATTTTTAGCTCAAGCGCTTGAGCAATGGCCCGCGACCGTGCGCATCTTGTTAACCGGTTATGCCGATTTACAATCGACTATCGAAGCAGTCAACAAAGGCCGGATTTACAGTTATTGCACGAAACCCTGGGACGACGAAGAATTAAAACTATTGGTTCATAACGCGCTGCAACAAAAACGTTTGCGTGAAGAACAGGAACGCTTATCGGCTATCATCCGGCAACAGAATGATGAACTGAAAGCCATCAATGAGCATCTGGAAGAAAAAATCGAACAACGTACAGCAGAACTGGCGCAAGCCAATAAAAACCTGTTGCTCCATAATCAGGCCATTGAAGCCGCACGTAACGGCATTACCATTACGGATGCCAGGCAAGCCTGCAATCCCCTGGTTTATGCCAACCCGGCGTTTAAACGCATTACCGGTTACGACATCGCAGAAGTACTGGGCCGCAACCTTTCGTTTCTACAGGGCGAGGATCATGATCAGCCTGGCTTGGAGAGTCTCCGAACAGCCATTCGCCGCAAGACAGCCGGCTATGCCGTTATCCGTAATTATCGCAAGGATGGCTCGCTGTTCTGGAATGAACTGGCCATTGCGCCAATAAAAAACGCCAACGGCGAAGTGACGCACTTTGTCGGTATCATTGACGATATTACCGAATTCAAAACCAATCAGGCACAGTTGGAATACCGGGCCAATTATGATGATTTAACCGGACTGGTCAATCGCAATCTTCTCAATGATCGTCTTGATAACGCCATCAGTACCGCTCAACGCGAGCAAAAAATCTTCTGCCTCTTTTTTATGGATCTCGATGACTTTAAAGTTATCAATGACACGATGGGACATTCAGTGGGCGATGAGTTCCTAAAAATCATTGCCGGGCGACTGCTGAATTGCGTCCGAGCCTGTGATAGCGTAGCGCGTTATGGTGGCGACGAATTTGTTTTTGTATGTCCAAGCATTGCCAAAACCGACGATGCTGCTTTGATAGCGGCGCGAATCATTACCGAAATCTCAAAGCCTCTACAGCTCAATGGGCACACCCTGCAAGGGGCGATAAGTATCGGCATCAGTTTTTATCCTGAAGATGGGTTGAACAAAGAAACCCTGCTTCAGCATGCGGATACCGCCATGTATGACGCTAAGGATAAGGGCAGAAATACCTTTAGTTTTTATACCGAAGCGTTTAACCAACGTCTTATGCAGCGTTTGACGCTGGAGGAAGACTTGCGTCAGGCTTTAAGATTGGCTCAATTTGTCGTCTATTATCAACCCAAGTTCGATTTGCATAGTGAACAAATTAGCGGTGTGGAAGCCCTGCTGCGCTGGAACCATCCAGAAAAAGGCTTGATTCCCCCCGATTACTTCATTCCATTGGCGGAAGATACCGACTTGATTCTGCCGATTGGCGAATGGGTGTTGCATACGGCCTGTATGCAAGCCAAAGCTTGGCAGCTGGCGGGATTACCCGCCATTAACATGGCGATCAATGTTTCACCCAAACAGTTGCATAGCCCAACCTTTGATCAAACGATTACCCGTGTTTTGCTGCAAAGCGGATTGGACGCGCGTTTTCTGGATTTGGAGGTAACTGAAGGCGCGGTGATGCAAGACCCTGACAATATAGCCATTACTTTGACCCGGCTAAAGAATATCGGCATTCGGATTTCGATGGACGATTTCGGTACGGGTTATTCAAGTTTGAGCTACTTAAAACGATTTCCCTTCGATAATCTAAAAATAGATAAAGCATTCATCAGCGATATTCCGCTGGATGAGGGTGATGCTACTTTAGTACTAACTATTATTGCGATGGCGCACAACTTTAATCTTAAGGTGGTGGCCGAAGGGGTTGAAACACAGGCGCAGGTGGATTTTTTAGCGCGAAACAGTTGTGATGAAATCCAGGGGTATTTCTTTAGCCGACCGCTGCCAGCTTCGAAAGTGGAACAACTGCTGAAGAAAACCAACTGATCCGCACAGTCAATGTATAAAAAACCACTATTTTGATGAAAAAGACTGAACTCCTCGCGGAATTCCAAGCGTTAACTATCCGTGAGGCACGTTTTCGCACTATCGCTGAATGCTCACCCGTGAGGCTATGGGTGACCGGCGGTACGGGAAAAAGCCAATTCTTCCATCAGAAATGGTTAACATTTATTGGGCTTACCGGGAAACCGACCCCGGCGGTGCTTGCGCTGAAAATCTTGGAAACGGAGCGGTAGCGAAATGAAGATTTTTAGTCCCCGATAGCCGTAGCGCCGGGCGGGTTTTCGTAGCGAAG
>LUUF01000091.1 GCA_001644045.1 Methylomonas methanica
CCGGTTTTTGTTGACCATTACATGGGAGTGAGGATGGATAAAATTGTTCAATTTATCTTGACAAGGATTAGCCAAGTGGTAGACTGCCACGCACCTCAAGGGACCGGGGTGTCTTCAATATGAAGGCTAATAACATGGAAAAACAAAGAACTCCCGATTCGATCGGGGATTTAGATAATCTTTTAGGAGGTAGAAATGGCTGCTACAACTGAATCAGTTAAGGCTGATGCTGCGGAAGCACCGCTTTTAAATCAAAAAAACCTGTGGGCAGGTATTACCCTGTACTTGGTTTTTTATTCTTTCATTCGTTGGTACGAAGGTGTTTACGGCTGGTCAGCTGGCTTAGACTCATTTGCTCCAGAGTTTGAAACATACTGGATGAACATGCTGTACATCGAGATCGTTATCGAAGTACTGTTGTTTGCTGGTATCAATGGCTATATCTGGAAAACTCGTGACCGTAAAGTTATGTCAATCACTCCACGTGAAGAGTTGAGAAGACATTTTACTCACTGGACATGGTTGGTTTGCTACGGCTGGGCTATCTACTGGGGTGCTTCTTACTTCACAGAGCAAGACGGTACATGGCACCAAACTATCGTTCGTGATACTGACTTTACTCCAAGTCACATCATCGAGTTCTACCTGTCATACCCAATCTACATCATCACTGGTTCAGCTGCTTTCATGTATGCAAAAACAAGATTGCCTACATACCACGAAGGTCTGCACTTGATGTATCTGATTGCGGTTATCGGTCCTTTCATGATTCTGCCAAACGTTGGCTTGAATGAATGGGGTCACACATTCTGGTTTATGGAAGAGTTGTTCGTTGCTCCATTGCATTACGGTTTCGTATTCTTTGGTTGGGCTGCTCTTGCAATCATGGGTGTTGTGAACACCGAAGTAATGGCAATTGCAAAATTGCTGAAAAAAGATTTGGCTTAATAGCTTATCTTTAAAAGTAAAAATACTATCTCCTTTCCTGCCGCTGCTTTGTTTAAGTGGCGGTAGGATAAAGAGAAGTGAAAAAAATATAATTTTAATTCTTTAGGAGGTAAGCTAATGAGCGCATCTCAATCAGCTGTACGTTCACGTGCGGAAGCGGTACAAGTTTCCCGTACGTTTGACTGGATGATTCTTTTTACACTGTTCACCGCAGTATTGGGTGGCTATCACATTCACTACATGTTGACCGGTGGTGACTGGGATTTTTGGACCGACTGGAAAGATAGACGTCTATGGGTAACCGTAGCTCCTATCGTTTCTATTACATTCCCTGCGGCTGTTCAAGCTTGCTTGTGGTGGAGATACCGTTTGCCAGTTGGCGCAACTTTGTCTGTTGTTGCTCTGATGATTGGTGAGTGGATCAACCGTTATATGAACTTCTGGGGCTGGACATACTTCCCAGTTAACATTTGCTTCCCATCTAACCTGTTGCCAGGTGCCATTGTTCTTGACGTTATCCTGATGTTGGGTAACAGCATGACTCTGACAGCTGTTGTTGGTGGTTTGGCTTATGGCCTGTTGTTCTACCCAGGTAACTGGCCTGTTATCGCTCCATTGCACGTGCCTGTAGAATACAACGGCATGATGATGACTTTGGCTGACTTACAAGGTTACCACTATGTTCGTACAGGTACACCTGAGTACATCCGTATGGTAGAGAAAGGTACATTAAGAACTTTCGGTAAAGACGTTGCTCCTGTATCAGCGTTCTTCTCTGGATTCGTTTCTATCATTATCTACTTCTTGTGGCACTTCTTCGGCAGATGGTTCGCTAAAACCGACTTCATCGCTGACGACGCGTCTTAAGTTAGAAGAATAGTAAGAAAATGAACCTGGTGATTATTAAAGTCGCCAGAAAGTCTTAATTAAAATTCTCTAGTAATAGAGGAGGAAATATGAAAATAATAAAAGACAAAGTTGCAAAACTGTCCTTTGTCGCACTGTTGGTCGCAATGACAGCAGCGATGTTTTATGCTCCAACAGCATCTGCTCACGGTGAAAAATCACAGGCTGCGTTTATGCGTATGCGGACGATTCACTGGTTTGACCTGAACTGGTCAAAAGAAGAAGTGCCTGTTAATGAAACTATGACAATTTCTGGTAAATTCCTGGTATTCGCAGGCTGGCCAGAAACTGTTGATAAACCAGAAGTTTCATTTTTGAACGTTGGTATCCCTGGTCCTGTATTTATTCGTGCAGGCTCTTGGATTGGCGGTCAATTGGTTCCTCGTTCAGTTTCTTTGGAATTGGGCGAAGTTTATGAGTTTAAAGTTCTGCTGAAAGCTCGTCGCCCAGGCGACTGGCACGTTCACTCTATGATGAACGTACAAGGCGGTGGTCCAATCATCGGTCCAGGCAAATGGGTAACCATTACTGGTTCTATGAGCGAGTTTGTTAACCCAGTTACAACTTTGACTGGTCAAACAATCAACTTGGAAAACTACGCTCTGGATAACGTTTATTTCTGGCACGCTGTATGGTTCGCAATTGCGTTCGCATGGTTGTTGTTCTGGATCAAACGTCCATTGTTCGTTCCACGTCATATCGCTGTAAGCACAGGCAAAGCAGATTCTTTGATCTCAGCCGGTGACAAAAAAATCGGTATGCTGTTTGGTGTAGGTACTTTGGTTATCGTTGCTGCTTCTATGGGCGCTACCAACGAAAAATATCCTGTAACTACTCCTCTGCAAGCTGGTTTGTTGCGTGGTATGAAAACTTATCAAATGCCTGAAGCTACTGTTTCAGTTAAAGTTGATGACGCTACATACCGTGTACCAGGTCGTGCGATGCAAATGACATTGACCATCACAAACAATGGCGATTCAGCTGTTCGTTTGGGTGAGTTCAACACTGCAGGCGTACGTTTCTTGGATCCAGCTGTTCATGAAGATGATACTGCTTACCCAGATGATTTGCTGGCTGAAGAAGGCTTAACTGTTAGCGATAACAGCCCTCTGGCTCCAGGCGAAACACGCACTGTCGAAGTTACTGCTTCTGACGCTGCTTGGGAAGTATATCGTTTAGCTGACTTGATCTACGATCCAGACAGCCGCTTCGCAGGTCTGTTGTTCTTCTGGGATGAAAAAGGTAACCGTCAATTGGTAACAGTTGATGCTCCTCTGATCCCAACTTTCATCTAATACTGAAAGTTTTCTAAGTCGAAATACTTAGAGAGAAATTGAAACCCCCGCTATTGAAAGATAGCGGGGGTTTTTTTTGGTAAATATGCTTTAAAAATGCAGGAAGATGTAAAAAATGAAAAGAATGTTAGTAATTTTTGGGATATTAGTACTAAGCGGTTGCTCAGAAAAAGAAGAATATCAGTCGGTAGTATTGGAGCAGATGAAACAGGATAAAGATATTAAGGATTACGGGATTGAGCCAGAAATAATGACAAAATGCGTCGTTGATACTTCATCAAACAATATGCCAGGATTGTTTTTAATTGATCCTGAAAGACGCAAAGCCTATAAGAATTACGCGAGAATGCTAGATTTAAATAAGTCTACAGATCCACAAAAAACATTAAATGAATTACGGGAAAGTTTTGGTGCAGCGAAGGAGTTAGCAGAAGCGCACTCAAATTATGTCGAAAGCATAGTGGAATGCATGTCTGGGTTGGTGACCGGTGGCGAAGAAAAATTAAAAAATGCAAAATAGTGCATGCTAGATATGGACGCAACTTAAGTAAGAGGGAGGCTTTGTTGTGCAGCACCAACAAAATTTGATTTTCCCTAGAGTGGTGAATTGTAAGTTTACTTCATAGTAAATTCAGTCAATAGTTTCTTCTGATTTTTATAGAACGTAATTATGGCCATCGTTCAGGTCATGTAGTAAAAGATTTGTATATAGATTGTCGCAATTGATAGTAAACGGTTTGTCAAATACTGACGCTTTAAGAATATATAAAACCAAGAGCGAATACACTCTTAAAGTTCAAGTTACAACTTACGTAATGAGGCGAAGAGGATTCTGCACGCTACTCTAAATATTTATTCCATCGCCTTGTTTTTTCGTAATTGATGTACTTATTTGAAAATGCGATAGTTTGCGATCGACTGGTTAACAGACTGGTAGGCCGCATAGGTCAAGGCAAATGACTCACTAGAGGTTAAAATAAGCCGTCTAGATTAGAGCCGCCAAAATGCTCGGACGCGATGACATCCAAGTCAGCTGGTTTAGCTTGTCAGACTCGAAAGGCGTATTCCCAACAGCATCGTTGTGTCACCAATACGGCTATTGATCGACGGTGTATTGCCTTGGGGATTTAGTATTTGCCGAGCAATACTTATTACATGGCGTCCGTCAGTTTGCCCAGGCGAAAATCCTGCAGGCCTAGCTGCTGCAAGTGCTGTATACCGTTAGCAGCGCGAACGCTTGATATCCGGATCCGAAGAGTTTTTTTGCATCAAACAAAAAGGGATGGATGCAAGAAAAATTTTCGGATCACCCTTACTTCCTAAGCCACAGGCGCCCCAATCCATCCATTTATTGATCCATAGCTGCTAAGAGCTGTGCTGTTTTAGAGGTTGATTGTAGCCGTGAAAGCTAGCGTTTCAATATTTCGAAGCAAGAAGCATGGGCGTTTCTGTTCGGTAGATGTTCTTACACATTGAGAGCGCTAGCGGATTTATGCCAGAGCCAACCAGCAATTAAATCGGCTAACTGAGGTTGCTACTTAGATTGGAAGGTTGCGGTGTAAATCTCAGCATCGGCAGGCGATTAGCAAATGATCAAATAAGGCAGCACAAACCAATAAGCTTTTTGCTAAAAGTTGAGATAAGTTGCTAAGCTATTTAGCTAATGTTAACGGTAGGACGACAATCGTGCCAATTATCTTAAAAGTGCTTTCTTACAAAGGTTTGCCATTACCTACCGAATTGAGTGCGGAGTTCGATCAGCGAGGGGGGACGATAGGCAGAAAAGCAGGAAATACCTTGGTGTTACCTGACGCAGAAAATTTTGTTTCAGGTCATCACGCCGAGATCGTTTATCAGGATGGAAATTACTTGATAAAGGATACGAGTAAAAATGGAACATTTTTGTCCCATGCGGGGCTAAATATAAACGAAGCGCAAGCAACATTGCTGAATCATGAAGTATTGCGTATAGGCGAATATGAAGTTACGGTGGAAATGTCCGCCGACATATCGCCAAATCAGCCCATTGGTTTTGACAGTATTCAGCCATCACCTTTTGCCGAATCGTTTGCCAACGACCAGCAGTCGATAATAAATGAACCGCTGAATTTCTCCATCCCGCTTAGCCCAGCTAATTCTCCCTTTGGTGAGCGTCCTCCTGCATCTCCTTTTCACGATAGTTTCACCCCGCCGGAGGTTTTGCCGCAGGAGAACGATGGCAAGGATATCGCTGAATTTTTAAAAGGGTTAGATTCCTTGGGCGCATTGGATGCACCTTTAAAAACGCCG
The DNA here is from genome assembly GCA_001644045.1 of Methylomonas methanica. GTDB lineage: Bacteria > Pseudomonadota > Gammaproteobacteria > Methylococcales > Methylomonadaceae > Methylomonas > Methylomonas methanica. Next base: position 5,439 of record LUUF01000091.1, read on the forward strand.
CCCGTTGCCGAATTTCCAAATTTTGAATCGCTAAATTTATCCGAGACTCCACCGCCGCATATAGACTCGGATTTCGGTGTGGCACCCCACAATATGCCAGCCATAGAGCATGAGCAACAACCAGTCCCGGTTTTGCAAGAGACCAAAATAGAGCCTAAACCCACCGTGCCGGCCTCCGTAAATTCGGCTCCGAATGAGGCATTACTAATGCGAATGTTTTTGGAAGGAGCGGGTATAAAGGATCATGCGTTTTTACCGGAAGAACAATGGCCGGAGGCGATGAAAGCTACCGGGGTATTGTTCCGGAATTTGATCGAAGGGTTGATGGATGTATTGCGCGCACGCGCGGAAATGAAAAGTGAATTTCGAGTTTCTGTCACCACAATCCGCTCTTTTGACAATAACCCGCTAAAATTTAACCCGGATGTGGAAAGTGTGCTCAAACTGATGCTCGCGCCAAATAATCCGGCGTTTATAAATTCAAACGATGCGATTAATGAAGCGTTCAAGGATGTTAAATTTCATCAACTAGCGATGACAGCGGGTATTCAGGCGGCCTTAGGGGAGATTTTGCATCGCTTCGATCCGGAGACTTTTGAGAAAACTTTGGGCGAAGGTATTGTTTTTCAAAGAAAAGCCAAATGTTGGGAGCTCTTTTGCGAGAAATATCCGGAATTGAAAACACAGGCGATAGAAGGATTTTTTGGGGAAGAGTTCGCGGAAGCTTATGAAAAACAAATGCGCTTGTTTGCGCGGCGGTGAAGTGTTTGTAGGCTTATTCGAGACGAATAGGTTTTTGTTCTTAAATAAAAAACGGTATCCAATACAGTATGTCGATTAATAACAGGATTGTTTGGTCGGAGGGCATGTTCCTCAGGCCCCAGCACTTTCAACAACATGATCGTTATCTTGAAAGCCGTATCGATGGCCGTTGCTATGGAATCAGGGCATACGACTGGGGCTTTTCCTCTCTTAAACTGGATGGAGGGCAATTGGCGATCGGCAAAATCAGCTTGGTTGCTGCCAGAGGAATTTTCCAGGATGGTACGCCGTTTCATTTGCCTGACGAAGATGAGCTGCCTCTACCACTGGATGTCTCTGAAGGCGTCGCCAATGAAGTGGTCTATTTGGCGTTACCGCTACGTCGTCCGGATGCTGTTGAGGTAGACAGCGAGAACACCACTGATGGTTTGGCGCGATACCGTGTCACACATAGGGACGTCAGAGATAACAACGCCGGTTATGACGGCCGTTATCCGGTGCAGATCGGCAGCATTCGTCCGAAACTTATGCTTGGCAATCAAGAGCGATCAGGCTATCTGTGTCTGGGTGTTGCCAATATCGTTGAGGTGCGCGCCGACAAAACAGTCGTATTGGATGACAAATATATTCCCGTGGTGTTGCAATCGGCAGCCAGTAGCATTTTGAACGGCTTCCTCCGGGAACTGCAAGGTTTGTTGCATACCAGGGGTGAGGCTTTAGCCGCACGTGTGGCGGGAACGTCGCAGGGTGCCGGAGTGGCCGAGGTTGCAGACTTTATGTTGCTGCAAACTATCAATCGCTATGAACCATTGCTGGCACATTTGGCTGCGGATGCGCTGCTGCATCCGGAATCGATGTTTTCCCTGTGTTTGCAGTTGATGGGAGATCTAGCGACTTTTTACCGCCAAAATAAACGGCCCGCAGTGCTGCCCGAGTATAGGCACGACGATTTGCGTATTTGCTTTATACCGTTGATCGATGAGTTGCGACGCTTACTGAGCATGGTGCTTGAGCAAAATGCAATTCAAATTCCTTTGACCAAGCATAGCCAGTCAGTTTATTACTCGGGTCGCCCGGATGTGAAATTATTGGAACACGCCATCTACATACTGGCCGCAAGCGCGCAGGTATCGTCGGAAATGTTGCGTACGCATTTTCCGCCTCAGGTGAAAATTGGTCCCGTGGAAGAGATCACGCAACTGGTAACCGCTGCTCTGCCGGGTATTTCAATTCACCCTTTGCCAGTGGCGCCAAGGCAATTGCCGTATCACGCCGGATGCTCTTATTTCGAACTGGACAAGCAAAGCCCTTATTGGAAGAAGATGATGGATTCCGGGGGCTTTGCGTTTCATATTGGTGGTAATTTTCCGGGATTGGAGTTGGAATTCTGGGCAATAAAAAAAGGGTGATGACATGGTGCAACAAGGACCTTTCGGCGATGACGATAAAACAGTGTTACGGCCTTCGCCTGGGGGAAGAATGCCGCAACAACCGTCAGTTACACAAATACCGCCCTCCCCTCCGCCCCAGCAGCCGACTTCAAATATCAACATTCCTTCGCTCAGCCTGCTTTCCGGAGCGGATAGCGGATCTTTATTGACCTTATCGGCCGGCATACTTTCCTTGGCGGCTAGACTCAGGGCAACCGTTAGTTATTCCGGAGTTGACGAACTAAAGCAAAAGCTGGCCAAAGAAGTCAGGGAATTCGAGAACCGTGGCTTGAATGCGGGGTTTCAGCAAGAAACCATGCGCATGGCAAGCTACGGCCTATGCACCTTTCTGGATGAAATTATCCAAAACACGCCCTGGGGTTCACAGAGTAATTGGGGCCATCAAAGTCTACTTATCCTTTTTCATAAAGAAGCCTGGGGCGGAGAGCGTTTTTTCCAAATACTCGAACATCTGGTGAAACAGCCCGCGCAAAACTTACCGCTCATTGAGCTTTGCTACGTGCTGTTAAGTTTCGGATTCGAAGGCAAATATCGGGTCATGGCCAATGGTGCCAACGAACTGGAAAAACAGCGGCTTGAACTGTACCAGTTGACTCAGCGAGTGAGAGGGGATTTTCCAGCGGAACTGTCGCCGCGCTGGCACGGGCAAAAAAGCGGCAATAGCTCGTTGATAACGCAAGTGCCCTTATGGGTTTTCGCCAGCGTAGCTGGCGGCTTATTGTTGCTTTGCTATCTAGGTTTTGCGTTTTTTATTAATTCGGCATCAGATCCTGCCTATCGGGAGTTACTGAAGTTGGCTAAGGAGCCGGTACAAGTTGCAGCGGCCGCCACGATAACCCCGCCCGCCCCGGTTATTGCTAACAGATTGGAACGCTTTAAGCCTTTATTGCGCGATGAGATTTCCCAGAACATGGTCGAAGTGGTCGACGATAGCATTATTCGCGTCCGCAATTCCTTCCCTTCGGGTAGCGATCAAGTCAAACCGGAATTTTTGCCAATGTTAAAAAAGATCGCTAAGGAACTTGAGAATGAACAAGACTCGATCTTGGTAACAGGGCATACCGACGACAAACCCATCGTGTCGGCGCGCTTTCCGTCCAATTGGCATCTGTCCGCGGCACGCGCTAAAAACGTATTGGCGATTTTGACCGCATCCGCCCAACTAAAAGGTTCGGCCAGAGCAGAAGGCCGGGCTGACGGCGAGCCTTTGGAACCCAATGACACTCCTGAACATCGAGCCTTAAACCGGCGCGTTGACATCTTGATAAAGTGAGAATACCGCGTGGAACGGATAATCAGTTTTTTTAAAACAAAGTGGGTGCTTGAGCTGATCGGTATCGTGGTTTTGTCGGTACTGATTTGGTTTATCGGGCCTTTAATTGCGATTGCCGGCAGTGTGCCATTGGAGTCCGATTTAAGCCGGATCATAACAATCGGCGTAATAGTCGGATGTTGGTTGCTTTACCGGCTGGTCGCTTGGTTGCTGTCGCGTAAGCGTGAGCAGCGCCTGATGGCCGATTTGGCTGGCGGAGCCGATGCAAACGATGCGCAATCGGCATCGGCGGCGGAGCTGGATGTATTGAATCGCGGCTTCGATGAGGCTTTGGCTTTGCTGAAAACTACCAGCTCCAAGCAACGCGGTCGGAAGCAATATCTTTACGAATTGCCTTGGTATGCGATTATCGGTGCGCCGGGGTCCGGCAAAACCACAGCCTTAATCAATTCCGGATTGCATTTCCCCTTGGCGGAACGCTTAGGCAAGCATGCGGTAAAAGGCGTCAGCGGCACCCGGGATTGCGATTGGTGGTTTGCCGACGAAGCGGTGTTATTGGATACCGCCGGTCGCTATACCACGCAGGATAGTCACCAAGAAGTGGATGCCTCTGCCTGGCATGGTTTCTTGCAGTTGTTAAAAAAGTACCGGCCACGCCGGCCGCTGAATGGTGTGTTTGTGGCGGTGAGCGTCAGCGATTTGATACAGCAGACCGAGGAAGAATTGCGCCAGCATGCGGCGGCGATTCGGCGGCGGGTTACGGAACTCAATGCGCAATTGGGTGTGCAATTGCCGGTGTATGTATTGTTCACCAAAGCCGACCTCGTGGCGGGATTTAGCGATTTCTTCGCTAATTTAACCGAAGACGAGCGCAGCCAGGTTTGGGGCGAGACGTTTATTCGTGCCGATAACGATAAAGAAGATCTTGCCGCCCATTTACTGCAATTCGAAAAGGCCTATGACGAATTGACCGAGAGGTTGGTGCAGCGCCGTTTGAAGCGTATCCAGGAGGAGCGCGATGTGCAGCGCCGTACGGCTATTTTCGATTTTCCGCAGCAAATGATGCTGTTCAAATCGGTGGCAACCGGGTTTCTGGATGCCGCGTTTTCCACCAATCGCTACGAAGAGCCCTTCTTGTTGCGCGGCGTTTATTTCAGCAGCGGCACCCAGGAGGGTACGCCGATAGATCGGGTGATGGCGGCGTTGACCTCAAGCTTTAGATTGGAAAGGCAAGTGACGCCATTGATGAGCGGGCGCGGCAAAAGCTATTTTCTGACTAAGCTCCTGAAACAAGTGGTATTTCCCGAGGCCGAATTGGTTGGCGTGGATCCGAAGATCGAACGGCGCTTTCGTTTGATGAATTTAGCCGGCTTTGCCGCTACCTTTGCGATTGTGGCGATAGCGGTAGTGGTGTGGATGGTCAGTTTTGCCACCAATAAATCGGCGATTGCCGATGTCGAAAAGCAGGTAGAAATTTACCGAGCCAGCAATCTTGTTCCCACCGATTCGCGCTCCGGTTTTTTGGCCTTATTGCCAAAGCTTAATGCCTTACAAGCCGCCAAGGACGTGTATGCTCAAACCGGCTGGAGTAGCGGCTTTGGTTTATACCAAGGCGATAAAATCGATTCGGCTGTCGATATTTCCTATCAACGTTTGCTTCGCGAAAATTTTCAGGCCTTGATTACGCTGCGCTTGAAGGAGCGTATGCAAAGCGATGAAGGCAAAAATCTGGATGTACTCTATCAACTGCTGCGCGTCTATCTGATGTTCGGCGAGCCGCAACGGATGGACGCCAAGGTTGCGCAACCCTGGGTGAAATTGGATTGGGAGCAAATGTTTGCCACCGATCCGGAGACCCAAGCTAAATTGCAACTACATCTGGATAATTTGTTGGCGTTGAATTTAGATCCGGCCGCTATCGATAACGGATTTGTGGATGCGGTACGCAATAAATTGACGCAAATTCCCTTGGTCAACCAAGTCTATAGCCGCTTCAAGAGCGAGGCGTTGTTCGATCGCAGCCACGACATTTCCGTCGCGGGGCAACTGGCGCCCAATGGCGGTAGGGTGTTTACAGCAAACGGCAAGGAATTGGATACGCTGGTGGTCCCCGGCCTGTTTAGCAATTACGGCTATACGGAGCTGTTTTTGAAGAAAGGCATGCTTTATGTCAAGGAAGCCAGCGAACAAAATTGGGTGCTAGGCGTGAACGGCGCGAGTACGCCTGTCGAAATTGATCGTTTATATGGGGATTTCAAACGCCTGTATTTGGGGGATTATCAAAAGACCTGGGATGGCGTACTGACGGCGGTTAAATTCCGTCCGCAACCCAACAATAATCAGCTGGTAGATACCTTGGATCTGCTGTCGCGTCCCGATTCGCCGCTGAAATTGTTGTTGGAATTGGTCGAAAAAAATACCGCGTTAAGCAAGCTCTCATCCGAATTGGCTGACGCTCTGGCAAAATCCACCGGCGGCGCCTTGGCCGTTCCTGAGGCAGCCACCCAAAAACTGTTGGCGATGGCCAAGCAAAGCGATGGCGGCGTCGATCCGGTTAAGGCCTTGGAGACTTACTTTGAACCTTACAATATGCAAGTGCGGGGCGCCGCCGATAGGCCAGCCCCTATCAATGCAACGATGGCAAGTATCAAAAATCTGCACGATTATCTGATGCAGATCGGCTCCGCACCGAATAGCGGCGGTCAGGCGTTGTCTACCGAGGCTGCTCGGTTTGCCGGTGGAGGCGTCGATCCTTTACAAGCGGCCAAGATGGAATTTGCTCGCTTGCCTGGTCCTGTCGCGGCCTCGCTGAATGCGTTGACCAGCACGGGCGGACAACAAATCAAAACCGGTGCGAAAGGGCAACTCAACGAAATGTTGAAAACCGCGGTGACCATGCCCTGCAAGAGCGCCTTGGCCGGACGTTATCCGTTCGCCAACAATACCCAGCAGGATGTATTGATGGCGGATTTCGGCAAAGTCTTTGCCGCTAACGGGATTGTCGATCAATTTTTTAACACTAATCTCAAGGCATTTGTCGATACTGCGGCGGTGCAATGGCAGGAGCTCAGTTCCGATAAGGCTTTGGGTTTGTCGGCAGCTAGTATTCGCCAGTTCCAGATCGCCTCGAAAATTCGCGACGCATTTTTTCCCGGCGGCGGCGCGGTGCCGCAAGTGCAATTCGAGTTAAAACCCTTGGCGTTGGACGATAGAGTCGGCACCTTCAGATTAAACGTCGAAGGGCAGGAATTAGTGTATCGCCATGGCCCTGAACAGTTAACTAAGTTTCAGTGGCCAGGCACCAATAACAGTGCCGGTGTAAGAGTGGTGTTTGAAGGTTTGGACGGCAAGCAAGTCAGCAAGTCCAAGGAAGGTGCCTGGGCATTGTTCAGGATGTTCGACGAGTTCAATATCCAACCCACTAACTTGCCGGATCGCTTTAATTTGACCGTGCAACTGGAGGGCTATACCGCTAAATTCGAGTTACGCGCAGCCAGCGTGAATAATCCGTTTGGTATCAGCGAATATCAAAGCTTCCGTTGTCCGGAGTCTCTATGAGTTCTGTCGACGGGCTGAGCGTAGGCTTTTTTGGAAAAGTACCGGGATTGGGAGATTTTGTCAGCCGGCGCCTGCCCAGGCATTTTATCGAGCCATGGGACCAGTGGTTACAGGCGTCGATGCGTTCCAGTCAGGAAACCTTGGGCGATACCTGGCTCTCGTTGTTTTTGGTTAGTCCGCTTTGGCGCTTTGCGCTGAGTCCCGGGGTTTGCGGCACAAGCGCCTGGGCCGGAGTGATGATGCCCAGCGTTGATAGGGTCGGTCGCTATTATCCGTTGACCTTGGCGCAAGCTGTTAATGCAGAGTCCTTGCTGCCATTATTTTCGCCGGAATCGGAATGGTTTGCGCAATTGGAAGACGCTGCGCTGTCGGTGTTGAACGAATCCTGCGATTTGGATCTTTTCGATAAAGGACTGATGGCAATCGGTTCGGCTGACTCTTTGGCTTCGCAGCGTTTTCAAGCCGATTCCGCCGGCGGGGTGGGGGCGGTCAATGGCAAGCTCGCATTTCGTTTCGATTTGGAAGGTTTGGATCAGACGGACGCACTGTTTCCGCGCTTGAGCCAGAGTCTGATCGAACGCTTTATGCCCGGTTACAGCATTTGGGCGAGCGAGGGCGGCGAGGCGAATCGCCCCAGTTTACTAGTTTGCGAAGGTTTGCCGCCTATCGATACTTATGCGAGTTTTTTGCAGGGCCTGCCGCAGGCTGGCAGATCTTGGCATGTGCAGAGTTATCGGCAAAATCAAAGCGTAAAAAAAGTTGAGCGTGTGCCAAGTGCATCCTCGACAGACGCAGTGGCGAGTCAGGTCTTAACGCCGCCTAACTCAACAATGTGGGCTTCATATGGCGTTACGGTGGTCGGTAATAAGCGCAAGCATAATGAAGATGCCTTGCTCGATTGCCCGTCACTGGGCTTGTGGGTGGTTGCTGACGGTATGGGCGGGCATCAATCCGGCGATGTTGCCAGTCGCTTGGTGGTGGATTCATTGTCGACGTTGGAATTTGCCGAAAACCTGGATAATCAGGTCGAAGCCGTTTCCCGTAAATTACACAAGATCAACGAAGATTTGTGCCGCTTTGCCTCGGGTATCCAACAAGGCAGTATTGTCGGTACCACGGTAGTGGCCTTGCTGGCTAAAGGAGCCGAGTGCGCGGCGATTTGGGCTGGCGATAGTCGTTTGTACCAATTACGTCAAGGCGAGTTTACGCAAATCACGCGCGACCACACTTTGATTGACGAATTGATGGATTCCGGGGTGATGAGCCGGGAAGTTGCGGCAAAGCAAGTTGGGGCCAATGTGATCACGCGCGCGGTCGGCGGGCAATTGACGCTGGCATTGGATGTGGTCCGCTTTCAGGCGGCTAGCGGTGATCGCTATTTGCTATGTAGCGACGGTTTGGATAAAGAATTATCGGAAGCCGAGATTGCGGAGTTGATGGCTACAGGCAGTTGCCAGTCGGCCGCCGAAGCCCTGATTAATCAGGCATTAAGTAGAAGTGGTCGAGATAACATTACCGTATTAATCGTCGAGTTTAGTGACTAAGGCTGAAAGCGGGATGCTGTCTTAAGTTCAGAATATTAGGTTTCAAACATCTTGCGGACGGAATACGGTTCGCCAGTTCTGTAACCGCCGTAATTCCCGAACAGGGCGCCTGCCGTCGCTGATGCGTTTGGGAGCAGTCTATGTTGCTTGGTGCAGATGAATCAAGTGGAGTGAAAAATGCAATGTGATCAGTAGGAGACGTTGCGATGCGCGAGGTTTTAGCTTGACGAACCACATGTCGGATTTTCTCAATTGAAATCGGCATCTACCCTCTCGGTAGCGAATCACCGCGAGTACCGAATATCGTATCCATTACGAAATACCGTGCTGATCTGGCGCCGCAATGGCGTGTCCATGTTGCGATTTTATACGCTGTTTGATTTATAAGTTCTTTTATATCATTGCTTTATAGGTTGATGGGCGATGAGTTTATGAGTTGGCACGCTAAATGATATAGATACGTTATCTATTAATGGGCAAATGCAAATTGATAGGTATAAGATTCTGCAACATGTAGTGTTTTTTAGTTTAAGGCGCGACATGAAAAACCGACTAGACTAATGCGAATTGGTTTTGGGCTTAATACAGGCGTAACAAGTCCGGAGCACTATAGAATCGGGTCGATTGCAAGAAACGGAACATAAGGTTTCGTTATAGCTGTTCAATCGGTTGGTGTTAACAATTGCATGACGAGAGAGGCGTAAAAATGGCGGATTTGTCCGGATTACTAGAACCCGTTTCGGCCGAGCAGCCTTGTGGTGATAACCTTGAATATGACAACGCCAGAGTGGCGTTGGATACCAATATTTTAGGGACTCCGGAGAATCAGTTTTCTGGAGAAAAAGCGCTGCCGCCCAACTGGCGTGAGGTTTACAAGGAGGCGTTGGCATTATTGCAGCGTTCCAAGGATTTGCAGGTCATTTTGTACCTGATCCGGACGCTGATCAACGTTGAAGGTTGGAGAGGTTTTCGCGATGGACTAGGCTTTCTGGAGGAATCCTTGTCCCGTTATTGGGACTCTATACACCCTCAGCTCGATCCCGACGACGGCATGGACCCGACGTCGCGAATCAATATTTTGGAAGAGCTTGCCAGCTTCGACCTGATAATTAGGCCCTTAAGTTTAGCGGTACTGGTTGAGTCAAAAGCAATTGGCCGGTTTTGTTTGCGTGACATCCAATACGCAACCGACCGACTGGAAGTGCCCAAGGGTCTGACAAAGCCGGACAACGGCGCTATCAACGCGGTTTTTCTGGATGTCGATGATACGGCTTTGACCGACAATTATCAGGCGTTACTCGATAGCATCAAGATTGTCGAGAGGATCGACGCTTTTGTAAACGAAAAAGTCGGCGCCAGTCAAGGCGCGGTATTGACGCCGTTGAAAGCTTTACTGAAAGAAGCTCGGGATGATTTTGATCATTACGCGGGAGAGCGGTTGATTCGCGATACCGAGAGCGAGGCAACCGACGATGAAAGCAGTACCGAGGCAGGTGATGATGTAAAACCAGTTAAATCGAGAGCGGTGGGCGGCGCTATTGAGTCGCGTCAGGATGTGGTGAGAACTTTGGATGCGCTTTGTAAATATTATGCGGATTACGAACCGTCTAGTCCCGTGCCCATTTTGTTGCGCCGGGCCAAGCATCTGGCAACTGCGGATTTCTTGGAAATCGTCCAAAACTTAATGCCGGATGCGCTTTCCCAAATAAGTGCGATAAAGGGTCCCGACCCGAGTTAGAAAATGATTTTTGGTAGTCCTTCTTAATGTCTAGCGGAGAATACAATGGCTGAAAGTAGTCAGAAGTTTATACAACGAAACCGGGCTCCCCGGGTACAGATTGAATACGATGTCGAACTCTACGGTTCCGAGAAAAAGGTGCAGTTGCCGTTCGTAATGGGCGTAATGTCTGATTTGTCGGGCAAACCCTCAGAACCATTGGCACCAGTGGCTGATCGCAAATTGTTGGAAATCGATGTCGATAATTTCAATGATCGATTGAAATCGATGAAACCTCGGGTCGCGTTTCAAGTTGCCAATACCTTGACCGGCGAAGGCAATTTGAATGTCGATATCACCTTCGAGAGTATGGATGACTTTTCCCCCGCAGCGGTTGCCAAAAAAGTGGCGGGCTTGGATAAAGTCTTGGAAGCCAGAACCCAGTTATCCAATTTGATTACCTATATGGACGGCAAAACCGGCGCCGAGGAGTTAATTGCTAAGTTAGTCAACGATCCTGCTTTGTTGCAAACCTTGGCTGCTTCGGCGAAACCAGCGGAAACCGGTGGCGATGCTACCGAAGGCAAAGGGGAGTAAGCCATGGCCGAATTAGAAACCCAAGGTGGACAGGGCGCTACCCAAACCCTGGAGTTGGATGATTTTTCCGCATTATTGTCCAAGGAATTCAAGCCGGGCACCGAGGCTGCCAATCAGGTCAATACCGCAGTAACAACCCTGGCGCAATACGCGTTACAGGATGTTTCCAAAGTGTCCGACGATGCGATTAAAACTATCCAGTCGATTATCGCCGGCCTGGATCAGAAGATCACCGAACAATTGAATTTAGTCATACATCATCCCGACTTTCAAAAATTGGAAGGCGCATGGCGCGGCTTGCATTACCTGGTCAACAACACCGAGACCGACGAAATGTTGAAAATTCGGGTGTTGAATATCACCAAAAACGAGCTGGGCAAAACTTTGAAAAAATTCAAAGGTACTGCCTGGGACCAAAGTCCGCTGTTCAAAAAATTGTACGAAGAAGAATACGGCACGTTTGGCGGCGAACCCTTCGGCTGCTTGGTGGGCGACTACCATTTCGATCACAGTCCGCAAGACGTGGAATTGTTGGGCGAGATGGCAAAAATCAGTGCTTCCGCGCATACCCCGTTCATTTCCGGCGTGGCGCCATCGGTGCTGCAAATGGAGAGTTGGTCTGAATTGGCCAATCCGCGCGATTTGACCAAAATTTTTCAAACGCCGGAATATGCTGCGTGGCGCTCGTTGCGGGAGTCCGAAGATTCGCGTTACCTCGGATTGGCCATGCCGCGCTTCCTGAGCCGTTTACCATATGGTTCAAAAACCGATCCGGTCGAAGAGTTTGATTTCGAGGAAGATACCTCTGGCGCCGATAGCAGTAAATATACTTGGTCTAATGCTGCTTACGCGATGGCTGTCAACATTAATCGCTCGTTCAAATATTACGGCTGGTGTTCGCAGATTCGCGGTATTGAATCAGGTGGCGCAGTGGAAGGATTGCCGGTGCATTCGTTTCCGACCGACGAAGGCGGCGTCGACATGAAGTGCCCGACCGAAATCGCCATTACCGATAGGCGCGAAGCGGAATTGGCTAAAAGCGGCTTTATGCCTTTGCTACATAAGAAGAACACCGATTTTGCAGCATTCATCGGCGCGCAATCTTTGCAGAAGCCTGCGGAGTATCAAGATCCGGACGCTACCGCCAACGCCAATCTGGCTGCGCGTCTGCCTTACTTGTTTGCCACCTGCCGGTTTGCGCATTACCTGAAATGCATCGTTCGAGACAAAATCGGATCGTTCAAGGAACGCCAAGACATGCAGGCGTGGTTGAACACTTGGATCAGCCAATACGTGTTGACCAATCCGGCGGTGGCCACTGAAAAAGATAAAGCGCGTCGACCATTGGCTGGTGCGGAAGTGGTGGTCGAGGAAGTCGAGGGTAATCCTGGATATTATCAATCTAAGTTTTTCCTGAGGCCGCACTATCAGTTGGAAGGGTTGACGGTTTCCTTACGACTGACGTCTAAATTACCGTCGCAAAAAGGTTAGGTCCTATTCGTTGAATAAGGCCAGTAAGTACGCTAATTGCCGAGCCTGTAATACGAAATTCCCGGTAGTGGCGATGAGTCGTTTTATATCCCGGCTTGCCGGAGCTGTAAATCTTTGGGTGGATACCCGTTTATATTTTTATCACTAACTTCGAAAGGAGAGCATTATGATCTTATTAAAATTCGCGACTGAAATTAAAGGCGATAGCACCGTAGCCAGCCATACGGACTGGATTACCGTGGACAGTTTGCAAATGGGCGTGGGTCGTTCCATTTCGACCAGCGGCGTCGGCAAGGACCGCGATACCAGCAATCCTTCATTTTCCGAAGTCACCCTGACTAAAAGCATGGACATCGCCTCCGTGGACTTGTGGATGCAGTCCATCTGCGGCAAAAGCTTAGGTACTGCGACATTCCATTTCATCCAAACCGGCGGCGCAGATGCCAAGGGTCAAGTGTATCTGGAAATCGAACTGGCCGACGCTATCGTCAGCGGCTACAGCCAATCCAGCGGCGGTGACCGCCCTCACGAGAGCATCTCCATCAACTTTAACGAAGTCAAAATGAAGTACAACACTTTCGGCGAAGGCGATGCACCAGCCGCAGGGGCATTCAAAGGCTGGAACTTGATGAAAAACGAAACCGTGTAATCCCCGACCCCGGTGGAACCAACACCACTGGGGTTATTTTTCGCACTCATCGGAGAATCGTATGCAGGACGTTTCACGTCTTATCGCCGACGGCGACCTGGACGCGGCATTGCAACAGACCCAGCAACACATCAGGCAAAATCCGGCCGATCCTAAATCCAGGATCCTGCTGTTTCAGTTGTATTGCGTGCAGGGCCTATGGGACAAGGCGCTAAATCAACTCAACGTGCTGCGTGATTTGGACGCCTCCACTTTATTGATGGTTAGTACCTACGAACAAGTTTTACTCTGCGAAGCGTTACGCAAGGATGTCTTTGCCGCACGCAAAACGCCGCTGATTTTTGGCGAGCCTCCTGCGTGGTTGGCCTTACTTCTGGAAGCGCTAATCCGGGAAAACAACGGTGATTTTCAGCAAGCGGCGGATTTACGAACTCAGGCCTTGCAGCAAGCACCGGCTACTGCCGGAGTTCTGGACGAAACGCCATTCGATTGGATAGCGGATGCTGACAGCCGTTTGGGACCAGTGCTGGAGGCCATTATCAATGGCCGCTATTACTGGGTTCCGTTTATGCAGATCAGCAAGATACAGTTGGAAAAACCCACCGATTTACGCGATTTGGTATGGATACCGGCGCAATTTACCTGGATCAATGGCGGTGAAGCAAGCGGCTTGATACCTTGCCGTTATCCGGGCTCAGAAGCAGACTCGGACGCCCGCATCCGTCTGTCCCGTTTAACCGAATGGAACGAAGTCGCCGACGGCGTAATGCATGGCAAGGGACAGCGCTTATTGGCCACCGATGTCGACGATTACGCGCTGTTGGATGTCCGTACTATAGAATTCAATCCAGCGGCAGGGCTTGAATAATGGCCGATTTACTGCATGCGGAACGCCTCCAACCATCCTTGCTGGATCGGTTGACCGATGAAGCTCCCGACAAACGCGCCGAAACCCGCGAACAACGCGTGATGTCCTTGCGCCAGTTGCGGCAGAGCGTATTGCGCGATTTAAGCTGGCTGCTTAACACCGCGGCGTTTGAGAGCATGGTCAATTTGGCCGACTATCCGTTTGTAGCTCGCTCGGTATTGAATTACGGGACGCCGGTCTTGTCCGGCGTATCGCTGACCGGGATTGACGTTAAAAAAATCGAACGTAAAGTTAGACAGGCAATCAACGATTTCGAGCCGAGAATCTTGGCGGACTCGCTGTCGGTGGAATTGGCGAAAGCCGATGATCAAATGAATCACAAGGCGCTGTCGTTTCGTATCGAAGGCGATTTGTGGGCGCAGCCGCTGCCGATACATTTATATATTCGCAGCGATCTGGATCTGGAAACCGGCGAAATCAGCGTGAAGGAACTGGACGGTTAACGATGGATCCCCGGCTGCTCAAATACTATAACCGTGAATTGCAATACGTCCGCGAAGTCGGTGCTGAGTTTGCCGCCGAGTTTCCGAAAATAGCCAATCGTTTGGGGTTGGATACTTTCGAATGTTCCGACCCTTATGTGGAGCGCCTGTTCGAAGGCTTTGCCTTTATGGCGGCGCGCGTGCAACTGAAAGTCGATTCCGAATTCCCCAACTTTACCCAGCAATTATTGCAGATTATCTATCCGCACTATTTGTCGGCCACTCCATCGATGACCGTGGTGGAGTTCAAGCCTGATTTTGCCGAAGCGGCCTTAGCGGATGGGGTAACGATAGCCAAGGATACGGTGTTGCGCAGCCAAATTGCCAGAGGCGAACAAACCGCCTGCGAGTACCGCACTTCGCAAGTCTTGCAGCTGTTGCCGCTGCAAATAGGCCAGATTGAATATCTACCGAGCCTGGCGGCCGTTTCCAGTCGCGGCTTGACGGCCAAGCATTTTCGCGGACCGGTCAAGGCTGCGCTGCGCATCGTCCTGAACAGTGTGGGCGGCTTAAAGTTCAACGAAATTGCCTTGGATCGGCTACCGCTATTTCTGCGCGGTGTCGGCAATATCCCGTATCGCTTGTATGAACAATTGCTGGCGAATACAACCGGCATCGTCGGCAGCTTTAATAACGGTGTCGCCGCCGAAATTCGTCCGCTGCCTGCTGGGGCTGTACGCGGTCTGGGTTTTGAGTCGGATGAAGCCTTATTGAAACAGACACCGCGCTCGTTCGACGGCTATCGAATATTGCAGGAATATTTCGCCTTTCCGGACCGCTATCTGTTTGTCGAACTCAGTGGACTGGGCGATCTAGCGGCCGCCTGCGACAGCGAACAGCTTGAACTGTTCGTGCTGTTTGACCGTAGCGAGCCGCAATTGATCAATGTATTGGACCAGAACAATTTGGCTCTGTTCTGCGTGCCGGCCATCAACTTGTTTCCCAAGCGCGCCGACCGGATCCATATCGACCAGCGCCAGTCGGAATATCACATTGTGGTGGATCGTAGCCGGCCGATGGATTATGAAATCCATAGCGTCAATGAAGCAGTCGGCTTCGGCGCCGATCAGGGGAGCGAGCAGACCTTTCTGCCCTTTTACGGATCCAAAGCGTCCTACCAGCATGCCGGTGAAACCGCATTTTTCAGCCTGCGGCGAGTAAATCGTGTGCTGTCGTCCAATCAACGTCGCAAGGGAGTGCGTTCCAGTTATATCGGCAGCGAAGTTTTTGTGTCGTTGGTCGATGCGGCGCAGACACCGTATTCCGGCAAATTGGCGCAATTGGGGCTGGATACCTTATGTACCAACCGTGATTTACCGTTGGTGATGCCGGTAGGCCAAGGCGATACCGATTTTACCTTGCAAGTTAGTGCGCCGGTGAAATCGGTGCGTTGCATCGCCGGCCCGACCAGGCCGCTGCCGGCTGCTTATGAGGCGGATACCGTGTGGCGTTTGATCAATCATTTGTCACTGAACTATCTGTCCCTGCTGGATACCGATGCCAAGACCGGCGCGGCGGCATTGCGGGAATTGTTGGGCTTGTATGCCGATCAGCGCGAACCCGCCATCAAGAAGCAGGTCGAGGGCGTCATTTCCGTAGCTTCGAAAAATGTAGTCAGACGTATCGACGCCAAGGGGCCGATGGTGTTCGGGCGCGGTTTGGAAATTACCGTCACGCTGGACGAGTCGGCTTTTGAAGGCGGCGGTTATTTTCTGTTGGCGACGGTATTGGAGCGTTTTTTCGCTCGGTATGTATCGATCAATTCTTTCGTCGAGACGGTGGTACGTACCTCCGACCGCGGTGAAGTGGCGCGCTGGCCTGCGAGGATGGGATGTCGGCACACGATTTGATCGGCGAGTTGACGAAGGATGCGTCGCGCTTCGATTTTTTCGAGGCGGTGCGTTTAATCGAATGCATGAACAGCGACAAGCCGCGCTTCGGTACCAGTGTAAAAGCTGCTGACGATGCCGTGCGTTTTTCCCAGGAGCCGGAGCTGGAATTTCCCGCTACCGCTGTCGATCACTATTCCCCAAGCGGCACGGGTTCGGGGAAACCGAGATTGGCGGTGAATTTTATGGGTCTGTTCGGTCCCAATGGTCCGCTGCCGCTGCATTTGACCGAATATGCCCGGGAACGGCAGCGCCACCACCACGATCCGACATTCGCCCGTTTTGCCGATGTGTTTCATCATCGGATGATTAGTTTGTTTTACCGGGCCTGGGCTAACGCCCGTCCGGAAGTGCACTACGACCGGCCGGAAACCGACCGTTTCGGTTTTTACATTGGCGCCATGCTGGGTATATCCGGCGCGCCGTTTCAAAACCGGGATGCACTGACAGATCGGGGCAAGTTGTTTTATGCCGGGCATTTTGCTGCGCAGACCAAGCATCCGGAAGGTTTGCAGTCAATTGTGGCGGATATTTTCAAAGTGCCGGTCCGCGTCGCCGAGTTCGTTGGCGAATGGATGGATATTCAAGCTCGCGATCAAACTCGCTTGGGCTGGAGTCCAGGCACCTGCGCATTGGGGAGTACGGTGGTAATCGGGGCCAGCGTCTGGGGTTGCCAGCATAAGTTTCGCGTCGTGTTAGGGCCGTTACGCCTTGGTCTTTATCTGGCGCTGCTGCCGGGCGGGGCGTTGTTGCCAAAATTGGTGGCTATCGTCCGTAATTATGTCGGTGACGAAATGGTCTGGGACGCGCAATTGATCCTGGAAAGAGCCGAAGTACCGGAAGAACTGATGTTGGGTAAAGCCGAAACGAGCCGTGCGAATAGTATGAATGGCGACGCCCAGTTGGGTTGGAGTACTTGGCTGGGGCCGCGTCGCGATAAAGGCGATGCCGACGATTTAACGCTTAATCCGTTTATACAGGCCGATGGTGCCTGCTGAACGACACTTAAACTTTAGCGAGGAATAAACACCATGGCGGAAATTAGCCGAGTCAAGTTGTTTGGGAAGTTGAATAAGGTTTGTTACAAAGCTGTTGAGGGAGCGACGGTGTTTTGCAAACTTAGAGGCAACCCCTATGTCGAGCTGGTGCATTGGGTGAGTCAACTACTGCAACTGCAGGACTCGGATTTGCACCGCTTGGTCAAGCATTACGGTTTGGATGCTTCGGTGATCGCCAAGGATGTGACAACCGCCCTGGACCGCTTACCGCGCGGTTCCACCGCTATTTCCGACTTTTCGCCGCATATCGAGGATAGCGTCGAACGTGGCTGGGTATTCGGTACGCTGATGTTCGGCGAGGCCCAAGTACGCAGCGGCCATTTGTTGGTCGGTATGTTGAAAACCAAATCCTTGCGCAACGAATTGCTGGGAATTTCCAAAGAGTTCGAAAAACTCAAACCGGATACCGTTTCCGATGAGTTACCCAAGATCGTCGCTGGTTCGCCGGAAGATGGATTAGTTGCCAATGATGGTTCATTGGTCGGCGCCACTCCCGGTGAAGCCAGCGGTGCGATTGCGCCGGCGGCGATGGGCAAGCAGGAGGCGCTGAAACAATTTACCGTTGACCTGACCGAACAGGCGCGTAACGGCAAAATTGATCCTATCGTTGGCCGTGAAGAGGAAATTCGGCAAGTCATCGATATTCTGATGCGCCGCCGCCAGAACAATCCGATTCTGACCGGCGAGGCCGGCGTCGGCAAAACCGCGGTGGTCGAGGGTTTTGCATTGAAAATCGTCGCCGGCGATGTGCCGCCGTCATTACGCGATGTCACCTTGCGGACCTTGGATGTTGGTTTGTTACAGGCCGGTGCCAGTATGAAGGGCGAATTCGAAAATCGCCTGCGGCAAGTCATCGAAGAAGTTCAGGCCTCGCCCAAACCCATCATTCTGTTTATCGATGAAGCCCACACCTTGGTAGGTGCGGGCGGAGCGGCCGGCACAGGCGACGCCGCCAATCTATTGAAGCCCGCTCTGGCGCGCGGCCAATTGCGTACCGTCGCAGCCACTACCTGGGCGGAGTATAAAAAGCATATCGAAAAGGACCCGGCTTTGACCCGACGTTTTCAAGTAGTGCAAGTGCTGGAGCCTAGCGAAGCGAAAGCGATCGGCATGATGCGCGGCGTGGTCTCGGTGCAGGAGAAACATCACCAGGTGTTGATTCTCGATGAGGCGCTGGAAGCAGCCGTCAAATTATCTCACCGCTATATCCCGGCCCGGCAATTGCCGGATAAGGCGGTTAGCTTATTGGATACCGCATGTGCGCGGGTTGGTATCAGTCAACATGCTGTGCCAGCTGAAGTGGACGATTGTCGGAAACGCATCGAAGCCTTGGAAACGGAATTGGCGATCATCGGCCGGGAAAAAGCGGTAGGCGTCGAAGTAGCTGCACGGGAGCAAGTGGCGACCGAAAAACTGGCAGCCGAACAACAGCGCCTAACCGGTTTGGAGGAACGTTGGAATGCCGAGAAGGAATTGGTCGGCAAGATTTTGGAATTGCGCGGCAAGCTCAGATCGGCAGGACATGCCGTTGATGCCGCACCGGCGGAAGGCGATGCCGACAGCGAGGCCAACGAACGCGACGCCTGGTTAGCCGAATTGAAAGCCTTGCAGGCTCAATTACATGAGCAACAAGGCGAGTCGCCGTTAATCCTGCCGACTGTCGACCAACAGGCCGTGGGAGCTGTTGTTCAAGACTGGACCGGCATCCCGGTCGGCCGGATGGTCAAAAACGAAATTGAGACTGTGTTGAAACTGCCGGATCTTCTGGAACAGCGCATCATCGGCCAACGCCATGCTCTAGAGATGATTGCTAAACGTATCCAGACCTCACGTGCCGGGTTGGATAACCCGAACAAACCCATCGGCGTATTCATGCTGGCCGGTACTTCCGGCGTGGGTAAGACCGAAACCGCGCTGGCGCTGGCCGAAACCCTGTACGGCGGTGAACAAAACGTCATTACCATCAACATGAGCGAATACCAGGAAGCGCATACCGTTTCCACCTTGAAAGGCGCACCTCCGGGCTATGTCGGGTACGGCGAAGGTGGCGTGTTGACTGAAGCGGTGCGCCGCCGTCCTTATAGCGTGGTATTGCTGGACGAAGTAGAAAAAGCCCATCCCGACGTGCATGAAATTTTCTTCCAGGTGTTCGACAAAGGCTGGATGGAAGATGGCGAAGGCCGAGTGATCGATTTCAAAAACACCCTGATTTTGCTGACCACCAACGCCGGTACCGACCTGATCGCTAGTTTGTGCAAAGACCCGGATTTAATGCCGGAGCCGGAAGGTATCGCCAAGGCTTTGCGCGAACCTTTATTGAAAGTCTTTCCGCCGGCTTTGCTGGGCCGTCTGGTAGTGATCCCGTACTACCCGCTCAACGACGAAATGATAGGCGCAATCGCCCGTTTGCAACTGGGCCGGATCAAAAAACGGGTCGAAGAATCGCACAAAGTGCCATTCAGTTACGACGAGGACGTGATCAAGCTGATCGCCAGCCGCTGCACGGAGGTGGAAAGCGGTGGGCGGATGATAGACGCGATCTTGACCAACACCGTGTTGCCGAAAATCAGCGAGGAGTTTTTGACAAGGATGATGGAGGGCGTCGCGATTGGGTGCGTACATGTGAAGGTTGAGAATGGGGATTTTGGGTATGGGTTTGAGTGACGCACGTAGTCTCTGATGCAGATACGCCGCGTTATTCGCTTCACGCAAAGCGATAACAAAAACGAAATGCGTCGCTCGTCAACGTATTCACCCGCTTTAATGAGGTAGTCCGCAAATGGCATGGTACGAAAAACTGATTGACGGTACTGCGGTAAAAGACAAAAACGTCGTTTCCTGCAAGGTTCCCTCCCCTCCTGGAGCGACCGGACGTTTTGGCATTTACGATGTCGTTGATTGTTCATTGTCCATTGGCCGCATCGATGATAGCCAAAGCTCGATTACCGGTGAATACACTCTTACCGGTACTCTCGATATGAGCGGCGATTCTTGCCTATTACCGTGGGGATTTGACCGGTTGTGTTGGATGCCGCTAGGTACGCAGGTAAAATTTTTGACCTATCAACTCAACGGCTGTGGCGTTCTGATTTCGGGCGACCGTGGAAGTCCGGTTGTCGTCCACGCCAATGAAAGCGGTGACAACTTAAATAAAAGTATTCAAAGCGATGGGATTAAGGGCGGCGAACAAAGATGTGCCATTTACGATTCCGCGATCCCTTACCTGACTCAAAACATTCCGGGTTTCACCGGTGGCGACAGTATTGCGAAATGGTACCCAGGATTGCACTATCAAGGTAGAGGGGCTGTTTTCGGCATTCGCGTAAGTGGAGTCTGGAAAATTTATGGTCATGCCTGCAATGGCAAAAATTCAACGACGACACAAATCTGGCCCAGAGACGCTGTCCTCAATGAAAACGAATCCCGGAATCACAACCAATGCAAATGCTGTTTTATTACCACCGCAGTATGTCAATCCCTTGGGTTGTCGGACGATTGCGAAGAACTGAATACGCTTCGCTGGTTTCGTGACGAGATCATGATGTGTTCGGACAATGGGCGCAGTCATGTTGAAACTTACTACCTTATTGCACCGGTAATTGTTGAGGCTATAGACGGCCGAGATGATGCCGAAATGATATATCGCGGACTTTATAAGCGGAGCATTGTTCCTGCGTTGGCAGCAATTCGGGCAGGAAGCATGGGGCTTGCGTACGAATTATATCGGAATATGGTAGAGGAATTGCTCAAACTCTGTAATAACGAAGAGGATAAGGCATCTAAAGCTCACGAAAATAAATAAGGTTCTAATCGCTGGTTTTGTGGGGTTTCTTTTCAAGGCAAAATTTAATTTATGCTAATTCAAACTGTTGATAATTAATTTTTTTAATGCAATTGGTTTGAGATTATTTTGGATAAAAATCAAGGAAAAATATTTATGGCAACGTATTCTGCTAATTTTAAAACCAATCATTTGAAAGTATTTGCGCCTAAAGACGACCGTGAGGCACTAATTGACGAAGCTGTTAAACGGCTCAACAACCGGACTGTGGGCGTCAATTCTATGTTGGTAGTCAGTTCTGTAGAAGAGCAGCAAATCCTTGCTCACTGTGACTCCTTGAATGTAAATACGCGCGGAAACATTGTGGAAGTCGCTAACGTAGTCAGTTACGGATTGGTTGCTGATTGGCGGCGTGACCTGGTTACCGTCTATGGAGGGGTTAAGTTTAAGTATGCGTGGCGCTGGGGGGCGGTACGGAATTCCAGAGAAATTTATCATCTGGACTACGTTAGTATTTACAATGAACTTATCAGGGAAGTAAGTAAAGCCTATGTGGAAGACTTTCCGGCACTTTCAATCGGTGGCAAATCTAAATAATAAGACCTGTAGAATAACGCGGACGGTTTTTGCTAATGATTGAAGCGACTTGCATTTTTAATGCGAGTTTCTAAGAATAGATTCTTTGCTGGATTATTATGAGTTTATTGAAAATAAACTAAGCAAGATGTTGGTTGAAACTAATAGGCTAAAGGTGAAAACTTTTATGCTTTTGGTTTATTCTAATTCAAATATCTGGAGTAATAGCTATGCCATTGCCAGTGCTTAACAATATTATGACGCCCCCTAATCCTCCTGCTTTAGGAAATGGTTTGAACAATCATCCTCCTGTGACGGCAAACAATTCAGAGTTTAGGGCAAAACTTGGGAATGCAGTTTGGTTGGGGAATACTTTAACTGTGTCGAATGCTGGAGTTAATAATTATTGGTATATTCCTGCAATCCCAAACAAAGTAAGTTACTGCGTAGTTCCTTGTGGAGGAGGTGGCGATGCTTATGTGATCAGCGACCAATACGGAGGGTGCGAATATCACGAGTTGTATAACGCTGCGCATAACTTGCTTGCGTTTTTACATGTTTATCGCGGAGATGGTGCAACAACGCAGTACACCCTTGCCCCTGGTTGGGTGAGACGAAGCGTCAAGCGATCAGCGGTAATTGCTGGAGCGCATGGCATGCAAGGTAGTAATTGGTCGGTATCGCTAATTGACAGAAATGTTAATCCGCCAGTAGTGCAAAGCAAATTTATCCATGTGCAAGGCTATCCTAACATTACTGTCACGGGTGAGGATAATGGTGATACTCCTTATCCTCCTGGCGGGTTGCTAGGTTTTTTGGGACTTGGTTGGTTGTCTAATTTACTTTTCGGTTAGTTTGCTAAGGTACAAAAGTAACTAAAAAGTAAGAGCCAATGGATATTTGAAATTACGAGAGAAGCCCTCCTACTGGAGGAGCTTTCTGCAGGATGATTAACGATTAGGTCAAATATGCGGGGCAAGGCCTGTGCTACGGGTCATCTCGGTCTTCAAGTCTATAGGGAGCTCTAAATAATTAACAATCTTCTCTCTTTTAAAGCTGGAGTTGATTGAAATCAATAGACCTGATTTTCGCATATGCGGGAAGGACAGATTTTACTCCCTATCATGAACACATTTAGGTCTTATCGGGTTAACGCCGGATACGAAAAGGAATGTAATGATGATGAAGAATATTTGCACTCCGAGAAACTGCGAATTTAGTGGATGGTTTTCAGATTTATGTTGATAAGGTGAATGGAAAGTGGGGAATACATGGCTGGCGCGGCATCTTTAACAAAAGTATCAATTCCTAAAGCCTCGGCGATTTGCCAGGATATTCAACTGGATCAGCAGGCAGCTGCAGGTCTGGTTGCCGATCCTGCACCGGTTGATTTTTTGAATACGCTGCTTGAACAGCAACTTTATCCCGATGCCGTGCGCTTTTTGGCCAGAGCTTTACCTAAGCGTGAAGCAACCTGGTGGGCCTGTCTCTCGGCACGTAGCGTGGTGAGTCCGCAAACTGCCCCCGAAGTCGTTAAAGCTCTTGATGCTGCGGAGTTGTGGGTATTTAAGCCAACCGAGCCTAATCGGCGGGCCGCCAACGCCGCCGCTCACAGTGCATCGTTCGAAAATCCCGCAGCATGGGCTGCCATGGCCGCATTTTGGAGTGATGGCAGTATGGCGCCGGAAGACGCGCCGGCGGTGCCTCCCGCCGATAATCTGACTGCCAAGGCGGTTGCCGGTGCGGTGATGCTGGCGGCAGTGCTCACGCAGCCGGAAAAAGCCTATGAGAAATACCAGTTTTTTATCGAACAGGCTATTGATATTGCCAACGGCGGTAACGGCCGTATTTGGCAGGCTGCTTAAGGAGATTGCGATGGGACAACCGGCCGCACGTTTAACCGATATGCATGTTTGTCCGATGTTTACCGGGCCGGTGCCGCATGTCGGCGGACCGATAAGCGGCCCAGGCGCGCCGACCGTAATGATAGGCAATATGCCCGCCGCGCGCGCTACCGATATGTTGGTCTGCGTTGGGCCGCCGGATACCATTGCGAAAGGCTCGGCGACGGTTTTGATAGCCAATATGCCGGCCGCGCGGATGGGCGACATGTGCGCCCATGGCGGCACCATTGTCCTCGGTTACCCTACGGTACTGATCGGTGGATGACGCCGGCTTTATCTCAAAATTATCGTTTTAGCGTTAGGATTTCACCATGCCACTTTCTCAAGATCATCGCACCGCTTCGGTGGTGACAGCCGCAGGTGCGGATACATTTGTACTGTATCGGATGACCGGTAGAGAACAATTGAGCAGTTTGTTCGAGTACGAGTTGGAATTGCTCAGCGAAAACGGCGATATTGATCTGCAAACCGTGTTGGGCACCAGTATTACCGTCAAACTGCAACTCGACAACGGCGCGTTGCGCCCATTTAACGGCATTGTCACCCAGATTAATCAATTCGGTATGCTCGGCGACCTGTATTTCTATCGGGCCATAGTGCATCCGAAAGTGTGGCTACTGACGCAAGCCAGTAACTGCAGAGTGTGGTCGCCGGCCCCGGCAACGAAAAATGTACCGGACATGGTCAAGGCCGTCCTCGCCGAGCATGGCTATACCGACGTGACGACAAAGTTTTCCACGACGTACCAGCCCCGCGATTTTTGTGTGCAATACCGGGAAACCGATTTCAATTTCATTAGCCGGCTGCTCGAAGAAGAAGGCATTTACTATTACTTCACACATACCGACAGCATTCATTCGCTGGTTTTGTGCGATGACATTACCAAGTTGACGGCAGCGACACCGGCCACGGTCAAATACTATCCTGCAGCAAACCAGGGCGGGCGCGACGAGGAGCATTTTTACGAATGGCGCCTTGGGCGGCAAATTCGTTCCGGCAGTTACCGCTTAAAGGATTTCGATTTCGAGGCGACGACCGCGCCTTTGGATAAAGTCACAGAGCTGCCTGGCGAACATGCTCAAGCCAGTAAGTCGGTTTACGACTATCCGGGGGAGTACACAGAAGATAGCGAAGGCGAGCGTTATTCGCGCCTGCGCATGGAAGAACTGCGCGCGGAGCACGAGCAGACCGTTGCCCTCGGCAATTTGCGCACGCTGGCCGTGGGGCAAAAATTTACCCTGTCGGAATTTCCGCGCGCCGATCAAAACCGCGAGTACTTGACGGTATCGACCCAATTCCAGATTCAAAATAATGATTATGGTACTGCCGAAGCGGGCGGCATGGACGAGTTTCAATGTACCTATTCCGTTATCAGTACCGAATACGCCTATCGCCCGCCACGGCGCACCCGCGTGCCGGTGGTGCAGGGCGTGCAAACCGCGATAGTGGTCGGCGGGAGCGGCGACGAAATCCTCACCGATCAATACGGGCGGGTTAAGGTCCAGTTTCACTGGGATCGTCTTGGCACAAAAAATGAAAACAGCTCGTTTTGGGTACGGGTTGCGCAGATTTGGGCTGGCAATAATTGGGGCTCGATGTTTATTCCGCGCGTCGGGCAGGAAGTGATCGTCGATTTTCTGGAGGGTAATCCGGATAACCCTATCATCACCGGGCGGGTCTATAACGCTCAACAAATGCCGCCGTATGCCTTGGATGCCAACAAAACCCAAAGTGGTATCAAAAGCCGCAGCACGCCGGACGGTACCGCCGAAAACTTCAACGAAATTCGTTTCGAAGACAAGAAAGATAGCGAAGAGCTGTATATGCACGCCGAGAAAGACTTTACGCGTATCGTTGAAAACAACGACGTGCAAAAAATCGGTTTCGAGAAAAAAGATGCTGGCGACCAGACCGTGGACATCTACAACCACCGCACCATCACCCTGGACCAAGGCAACGATAAATTGACGGTCAAAACCGGCAATCACACCGTTGAAATCGATAAAGGTAACGACAGTCTGACGGTCAGTCAGGGGAACCGGACCATCAAAGTGGATGCCGGCAGCATCTCCGAGGAAGCCGGGCAGTCTATAGAACTGAAAGTCGGCTCCAACAGCATCAAAATCGATCAAAGCGGGGTCACGATCAAAGGCATGACTGTTAAAATCCAGGCAGATACCCAGGCCGAATTGAAGGGCTTGCAGACCACGGTTAGTGGCGATGGCATGCTGACCCTCAAAGGCGGGATGGTCATGATCAACTGATGGTCATTTTGCCTCAGCACGGAACAATACGGATTGAGTAAGGATTATGCAGGGATACTTTAGGGATAAGCGGCGCCGGACTGGCGTCAGGCTGGGGCGCGACGACATTTCGCCAGTCCTCGCTATCGTATTGCTCCGGAGGATGGCATAGATGGCCGGATGGAAAGACCCCAGACCAACGGGCTCCGAGATCCGGCCGCGCAACATCGACGCCGGCACGACGATCCGCGACTCTTCGCCGCGACCGGCACCGATAGGCGTATTACCCGGCCAACCGACCAAGGCCGCGCCACGAAATGTAAAGGTTCGTAGCGGTTTGCCGACATTGAAGCCCGGCTCGCAAGGTGCCGAGGTTAGGCAGCTGCAAGTCTTGCTTAACGCGTGTATAAGCCCTTCGCCGGGCTTGGCTGTCGATGGCCTGTTTACGCCGGCTACCGCTAATGCCGTGCGCCAGTATCAACAAAGCGTCGGTATTAACGCCGACGGCATTGTTGGCAAAGACACCTGGTTTTACCTGCTGAAGGGTGATAAAGCTAAATCAGCTCCGATGATACCGCCTCCCGCAGGTGCTAGTATTGCTCAACCCGCCCCCAGTTCCGCTCCTAACATCCCCGCGCCGATACTACCGATGGAAACGGTGGGGAGCTGGACGCTGGAACGTAAGTTCACAGAGGCTTTACGTTTAACCGCGCCGAAATTGCCAGGCAGCATGCGCCACGAGTTTGAAGCGCTGCTTAGTCCGGAAAGTCTGGCGATGATCGCCGCTACCCTAGTAATTTGGGCTGGTGCCCATGTGTTTGGGGTTGGCGAAATCGTCGACATCCTAATGTTGGTCGGCGGCGTTCTGATGTTCGGACTCGCGGTGTTCGGTGTTGCTCGCGATCTGGGCGAATTTTTGGCGATCACGGCCACCGCCGCCAATGAGCAAGATCTCGACGAAGCAGCCACGCATCTGGCGGACGCCATCGCGGTGATCGGCGTGGCAGCCTTCGTGGCGTTGCTGGCCAAAGTGCGTTTGCTACGCGGGAAAAAAGGCTTGGCCCGTGCCGAATCGGGAGCCGCCTCGGAAGCCGTAACGCCATCGCAAGCAAGCGGCAAAACGGCATCCGGTAAAGCGCCGGCACGCGCGGGCGCGGCTGCGGAGGGGGAAGCTGCGGGCGGGGCCTCCACCTCCAAACAAACCGCATGTCCGGGTAAGGATTGCAAAACCGCCGGCGAGCCGATCAGCATGCTCACCGGCGAGGAAATGCTGGAAAAAATCGACTTTACTTGGGATGGCCCATTGCCCTTGGCTTGGCGGCGTTATTACCGTAGCAGCCAATCCGATGTCGATCATCAATTGGGCTACGGTTGGCTGACGCCGTTGGACGAGTGGCTGGAAATCGGCGAGCGCGTGACGTTCTGCAATGCCGATGGTCAGCGTATCGATTTGCCGTTGCCCAAGCCCGGAGCCTATAGCATTAATCTACCGGAACAGGTTCGCTTGTACCGGGAAAACGGTCAGTTTCGGCTTGTCGAGCAAAGCGGTTTGGCGAAAACCTTTACTGGCAGAGTTGGTCGTTGTCCGCTGCGGGCTTGGCACAACAGCCAAGGGCAAAGCCTGTATTTTCACCGCGATGCCAATGGCGATGTCGAGCGCATCTCCGCCAGCTGGAACAAACATTTACTGGTCGAGCGCCAGCACCGGCGCATCGTCGCGATTCGTCCGGGCAAGCGTAGCGGAAGCGGATTCGAAGCGACCGGCGAACCGCTGGTGAACTATCTGTATAGCGACGCAGGCGATTTGATCGGCGTTCGCGACCGTCTTCAACACGGCGAAAGCTATGCTTATCGCAACCACGTCATCGCCCGCCGCACCCTGGCCAGCGGCTTTAACTTTTACTTCGAATGGGATCAAGACACGCCGCAAGGCAAATGTCTGCATAACTGGGGCGATAACGGCGTTTACGATTACCGCTTTGAATGGTTGGCGGACGGCGTCAGCCATGCCATCGACTCTCGCGGCAGCATTGCGATTTATCGGCACGACCCGCAAGGCCTGTTACTCTCGGAGCGCAGCCCGGAAGGCCGGGAAACCCGCCATAGCTACAATGCCGACAACCAACTGGCGCAAACCGTGGCGCCGGACGGCGGTATCACCCGCTTTAGTTACGATAAAGAAGGCCGTTTGATCGGCGTGTCCGATGCGCTGGGTTTTAGTCAACGCGTCAAGTACGACAAACAAGGTAATCCGGTCGAACTGATCGATGCGCTGGATCAACGCTGGCTGCGCCGCTACGACGCCAGCGGCCGGCTGGAAGAAACCGTCGCCGCCAACGGCGCGGTCACCCAATACCAATACAACGCTCAAGGCGTGCCGGTGCGCATCACCGATGCCCTGGGCCGGACTCGTTCCTTGTTGTGGGACGAGCAGTTGCGCTTAGTCGGCGAAAGCGGCTTCGACGGCATCAAGACCCGCTACCAATACGACGATGACGATCATATCGTCGCCATCGTCGATCAAGACAAACGCACCACCCGTTACGGCTACGATGCCGCAGGCCGCGTCACGGCGGTGCAACACGCGGACGGCAGCACCGTGCAATTGCGCTACAACGTCGCCGGCCTGTTGACCCATTACATCGACGGCCTGGGCCATACCACCGAATACCGCTACGACGACGGCCTGTCCCAACCCACCGCCCGCATCGATCCGCTGGGCCATGAAATGCGTTATCGCTACGACAGCGAACGCAACCTGATCGGCCTGATCAACCCGAAAGGCGAAACCTACAGCCTCAGCTACGACCGCGACGAAAATCTGATCGAAGAAATCGGCTTCGACGGCCGTATCCAGCGCTACCGCTACAACGCCGCCGGCGTGCTGGAAGCCTACCTGCAACCCGGCTCCGATGGCGATTGGAATGTCACCCGTTTCGAACGCGACCGTCTCGGCCGGCTGCTGAAAAAACACGCCGCCGACGGCAGTCTGAGCCAATACGGCTACGATCCTTTGGGCCGCTTGCAACTGGCGAAAAATGCCGACAGTCTGGTGCTTTTGGGGTACAACGCCCTGGGCCAGATCAACCAGGAAAACCAGAACGGCGCCATCGTCCGCCATAAGTACGACCTGTTGGGTCGGCGCATCCAAACCGAAACCCCGGACCGGCACCGCATCGACTACCGTTTCGGCGAGCGCTACCTGGACAGCATCGAATTCGACGGCCAAACCCTGACCAGTCACCGCTACGACGAGCTGGGCCGGGAAATCGGCCGTAGCCAGGGTCAACTCAACACCGACTATGACTATGATCCGCTGGGGCGCTTGTTGCGGCAACGCGCCGCTATCAAGGGCCAAGCGCCGCTCATCGGTCGTCAGTACAACTACGATGTTGCCGGCAAGCTGCGCGAACTGGACGACCTTCGTCAGGGCCGCAGCCAATACCACTACGATCCCGCTGCCCGGCTGATACGCAGCGAAGGCCTCAGCCCGGAAAACTTCGTCCACGACCCGGCTGGCAACCTGTTGGGTGCCAGCGCGGAAGGCGGCAGAATCGAAGGTGACCGCTTGCTGATGATGGGCGACCGCCACTATGCCTACGACGCCGCCGGCAATCTGGTTGAAGAAAAACGCGGCAAGGCCGGCCAAATCGTCACCCGCTACCAATACGACGGCGACAACCGCCTGATCCACGCCGAAACCCCAAACGGCGTCAGCCATTATCGCTACGACGCCCTGGGCCGGCGCATTGCCAAGCATGCCGAGCACGGCGAAACCCGTTTTCAATACGACGGCCCGCGCCTGCTGGCGGAAACCGATAGCCAGCGCAGCCGCACCTACCTATTCGAACCCGGCAGCTTCCGGCCCTTGGCGCTGCACGAACAGGACCACGCCCAAGCCGGCGGAAACACCTATCACTACCACCTGGATCATCTCGGCACCCCTCGGGAATTGACCGACAGCCAAGGCCGCATCGTCTGGTCCGCCCGCTACCGCGCCTACGGCAATCTGGCCCTGGCAGACGTCGAGGTAATCGACAACCCGCTACGCTTTCAAGGCCAGTACTTCGACGCCGAAACCTGTTTGCACTACAACCTGAACCGGTATTACGATCCTAATGCGGGGAGGTTTATTCATCAGGATCCGATAGGACTGTTGGGCGGAAACAATCTATACCAATACGTACCGAATCCGGTAAATTGGATTGATCCTTTGGGGCTGACGGCGAAAGATTGTCAAGGAGTTAAAAATACTAACTGGAAAGGGCCCGCTGATTACACCGAAGTTAAAGATCCTAAAAATTTGAGCAATACAAAACCAACGCCAAGACAAGTACGTGAAATGAAAGAAATAAATCGTGCGCACAATGATGGAATATTGCGCTCAGACCTTGATGGCACGCCGATGGTTGATTCTCAGAAATCGATGAGTGGTGTAACTCCGCCGACAAATGAAGCGCAAGTAGATCATATCGTTTCCGTCGCTAAAGGTGGAACGAGAACAAACTCAAACTTAAGGCTTATCACTCGAGAACAAAACAGAATAAAGTGGGATAACTGAAATGAATAAAAATGTGTTTGATATTTCCGAAGATACAGTGGTCGTTACTTCTACTTATATCGTTAAAGAAAAAATGCCTATTCTTTATGTGATGCATGAGTTTGATGAAGTTGAAGGCGTTATTTGGCAATTTCATAGTGGTAATAATGATTACGAGACAGATAAAATTCTTTTGGTTAGTCTTAAAAATATCTTAAACATTGATACTACTATTAGTGATGTTTCAAATCTTCCTGTTGGATTTATAGCTCGCAGGAAATTCATTGGTGACGAATGGGTTTTCTGTCAAGAGTAACCCTTAAAGCTTGTTACTCAAACTAGCTGTATTTTAGGCTCTTTCCCTTCTAGTGCATCTTGAGCAATTTCAACCAGCCCAGGCCAACTTGATTCTTTGCAAGACTCTAAAAAACCTTTGACCTCGTTTTTTGGCCAAATATGCGCAATTGCCGCAATATAGCAGCGGGGCGTGATTTTTCTACCTTCATCTTCTGTAAATATTGAAATTCCTGAAATTATTTTTTTAATATCGTTTTCTTTAGGAATTATTTTTTTGTATAAAATTGCTGAGCAGGCACCACTTATTTGTAAGTCATTTCCTTTCTTGATAGATTCAAAAAGAAAGCTCAAATCTAATTCGCCAGGGCGAGTATTTTCTAGTAAGAATATGGAAAACGCTAGGTCTCGATATAGAACTGTGTTTTCATAGTTTCTTTCTATTAGTTCCTTAAGAAATGGCAATGCTTCGCTGCAGTTGACTATGCCAATAGATCTGATCAGTTGGCATTGAGTTTGCCACGCTTTTGGTTTTTCAATTTCTTTGGTTAGGGCTTCTAATAAATAGGAACAGTACCCAGTTAATCTTTTTTTTATTATATTCTGTGCGGCTTTTTTTATTTTAGGTGATGAGTCAGATGTTAAGTCGTTAATGTATTCCATAATTATATATTTTTGGTGGTGGCTTTAGGTTTGGTTGGATGTTGTTTTTAAAAGTGGCTTATTATATAGTTTTCTTGTTTTTCTGGGGTTATAAGTGTGGGTTTAGATAAAATATATGGCAGTTTTGATTTAAAAATTAATATTTTTGATTTGCTATGCATGTCGATCGAAATTCAATTTCAATATAAGAGGCGTTTAGCAAAAATCTGATATTTATGAGACATCGCACCGATTTGTCAACTGTACAACACGTAGATTCAATTAGCAAAGCTCACATAGCGATGAGTAGCTTCAGCGTAATCGTACGAATGAAAGCGCAACGATCTGTGGTCATAGCAGACTATGTACAGTCGTCTGGGCAAAGCGTTGATATTTCTCAGACCTTTAACTATGCGTCTGGTGGAACTCGACCGACTAGCGTTGTCTATGAGGTATTTGATACCGGTGGCAATAAAATAATGAGTCAAGTGTTTTCAAATTAGGGGTAGAGTTGTGAGTGACGATAGGTGTGACCATGCGATAAAGGTATTGCAAGCGTTCATGCGCGAGATGTACCGTTGGGATGTGAAGTATTATGAACTTCTAGTTAATGCTCACGAAGCAAACAAGGGTACAGCTAAACAAGAAATATCAGAGATATATAATAGTTATTTAACTAAGAAAGATAGGAAGCTTGGTCGGGAGGTTGCCTTAAATGCGTCAAGTCCCCCCGAATATGATCCAGATACTGAGATAATAGAGAAATGCGAAGACGTTGATGAAAAAAAACTCTTAATTTACACAAAACAGACTACTGGATTTAAATTCGAATGCCGTTATACCCTTAAAAACATTCAAGACACGTGGCGGATTGATAAGCGTGAACGTTATTCCGTAGGTAAGAATAAATGGGTGATCGAAACTTTCTAGGACGATCCAATACAGTTTGGGGATGGGTAGTCTGTGTAGAACTGTTATGGTGTAAAGAATGCTTTTCTCAAAGGGTGGGCCGAAATTGTCTCAAGAAGACATTGGAAATATCCAGCAGCATTTGAATCTGGTTTTACCAGAAGAGATGGTCAATCATTATTTAATGAATAATGGCGGTATACCTTCAAATAGCTTTTGGATTTTGAAGGATGGCTGCTCTTTATGGGTTAAAAAGTCTTTGCCTATGAAATATCCGGTTGGAACTGAACGGACTTTGGAAGATAGTTATTTGCTGATGGTTGCAAAGAATGTAATTCCCAAAGGATTGATTCCGTTTGCTATTGATCATGGTGGAAATTACTTTTGCATCGATACATCGGGCGAAGTTTACTTTTATGCAGTTGACAGATGGGATGAAGCTTTGAATGACGAACAAAACCATGAGAAGACAAAAAAGAAGTTAGGTGTGTCTTTTCAAGTGTTTGTAAACCAGCTTGTCGAAACTGAGAAATTTGAAGATTAGCCCGAGTAGATACTGTTAGTGTCAGCGTAATCGAACGCATGGAAGCGAACTGATTCGCCGTAAAGTCCTGAATCAGAAAGCTTCGTCCACGCCAGACCGGCAACCTGATCGAAGAAAAGCGCGGCAAGGCCGGCCAAATCGTCACCCGCTACCAATACGACGGCGGTAACCGCCTGATCCGCGCCGAAACACCGCAAGGGACCAGTGAATACCGTTACGACGCCTTGGGGCGGCGTATCGCCAAGCACACCGCGCAAGGCGAAACCCGTTTTCAATACGACGGCCCGCGCCTGCTGGCGGAAACCGATAGCCAGCGCAGCCGCACCTATCTATTCGAACCCGGCAGCTTCCCGCCCTTGGCGCTGCACGAACAGGACCACACTCAAGCCGGCGGAAATACCTACCACTACCACCTGGATCATCTCGGCACCCCTCGGGAACTCACAGACAGCCAAGGCTGCATCGTCTACTCCGTCCGCTACCGCGCCTACGGCACCTGGCTCTGGCGGACGTCAAGGCGGTCGATAACCCTCTGCGCTTTCAAGGCCAGCCTTGATGGTTTCTTGAATCAGCAAGTGTTGTCCTGCGGACGGTAACCTAATCGACATAAATGTGGGCATTCATCGAGGCTAGGTAGACTTAGAGCCTTTTACGTAAAATTTCACCAATCTCCTCATCCGTCAACACAATCGGATTTGTCTGCATGCTGCTGCCGCGGGCATTGGCGACGATGTGCGGGACATCGGCCTCGGTAATACCGTAGACGCTAAGACGGTCCAGTTGCAGTTTATCGCTCCAGTCGGCCAGCAGCGTGACCAGTGCGTCGCGGGCCAATTGGTCGTCCAGTTCATTTTGGCCGGTTAGTAGCCGACCGACTGCGGCGTATTTGGCGAGGGCCGGATTGGTCGGTTCGCGGGCTTGCATCGCGCGGATGTTGACGTCGGTTGCGACAGCGACCAGCGTGCCGCACACCACGCCGTGCGGGATCGGGAAGAAGGCGCCCAGGGGGGATGCCAATCCGTGCACGGAACCCAAACCCACTTGGGCCAGCGTGATGCCGGACAACAGCGCGGCGTAAGCCATCGCGGCGCGGCCTTCGCCGGCTTCCGGTTCGACTCCGCGCCAGGCCGCGAAAAAACCGGCTTTGACGGCCTGCATGCCGCTCCAGGCCAACGCGTCGGTGAACGGATTGGCCTTGGCCGAGACGTAGGATTCCAGCAATTGGGTCAGCGCGTCCATGCCGTCGGCGGCGAGTAGTGCAGGCGAACAGCTTGCCAACAAGTCCGGGTCGAGGATCGCGTATTCCGGTACCAGGCATTCGTCGCGGAACGATTTTTTGAAGCCGTTCGGGCCCTGCACGCTGAGCACCGAGTTTTTGGTGGCTTCGCTGCCGGTGCCGGCGGTGGTCGGCACCGCGATGAACGGCGTGCTGGGGCCGCGATACGTTTTGTTGCGGCCTACGCCTTCCAAATAATCCATCACCGAGTCGCCGCTGGGTAGCAAGCCGGCGATGGCCTTGGCGGCATCCAAAACGCTGCCGCCGCCAATAGCGACCACGACTTCGATATGCTCGTTACGGAATTGGTCGACCGTATCGTCGATCAATTGCGGCGAGGGTTCGCCGGACACTGCGCAATGCCGCCATTCGACGCCTTGCCCGGCCAGCGCGTCGATAAAGCTTTGCCAGCGCGGCGTGCCGAAAAATGACTGTTTGCCGGTCACCAGCAAGGCTTTACGGCCGTAACCGGCGATCAGCGCCGGCGCTTCGTTTAGACGGCCGCGGCCGAACAAAATCCTGGGCAAGCGGGCAATGTAAAACGGTTTGAAAGCCTGCATGTTAATCCTCCGGCAACAAGGCTCGATATGGCACGCCCTGGCGCGGCTGGGCCATCCAGTCGGCGACCGTGTCGCGCCAGGTCAGATAATGTTCGGTTTGTTTGTGCGCCGCCGCGTCTTCGGCGGTTGCGTAGGCTTCGTACAGGATAAACTGGCTGGACTCGTCCGGGACTTGCAGTATGTCGAAGCGGCGGTTGCCGGATTCCCGCACCGAAGCTAAGTGGTTCAAGCGGGTGGCGGCGATGAAGTCGTCGATATGCTTGGGTTTGACGTGGACGTGAACGAGGGTAACGTGCATGGCTAACGAATGAAGAAGTGATACCAGTCGCTAAGCATAGGCGAAAACCCGCGGCGATGGCAACGCCGCTGGGCAACACGGTTTCGGGCGAACGCGAAGTGGCCGGCTTGCTCAAGCCCGGATCTTTCATTGAGTTTCGAATTCGACTGTTGGTACCCGCGTTCGATCGAATCCTCACGCCAAGACCGGGTGTCTATGGCAGAATGTATTTATTTATGTTTTAAAGGGATGATCGTATGTTGTTACCCAGAATACTGCCGATTTTGCTTGCTTCCATCCTGGCGTCGTGTGCCGATGTGCCGGAGCAGCCGGCTCCCCCGCCGCCTACCGTCGTTGAGTTGACGCTAAACAGTACCGCTTCGATTAACCCCGACGCCGACGGCAAAGCCTCGCCGGTGGTGTTACGAATCTACGAGTTGCGGGAACAGAGCGGTTTTAACGGTGCCGATTTTTTTGCCATATTCGATAAAGAGCAGGCCACTTTGGGCGCGGATCTGGTACGTAAGCAAGAGTTGGTGTTAAAACCCGGCGAGAATAAAACCTTGCGGATCGAACCTGCCGCCGATACCCGGATACTGGGTTTTTTCGCGGCTTTTCGTAAACTGGATAACGCCGGTTGGCGCACGTTGACCGAGTTGAAGGCTCATCAGAACAACGCGGTTGTACTGAAACTGGATGCGAATACTTTAACCGTCACCAATACGCCAACCGAGCCACCGCCCGCGGCGCCTAAGGAAGACTAACCGGAGAGAAAATTTGCGCGGGACTATGGGTTGCCAAATCCTTAGTCCCTGAGCGTTTAAAGCGCTTAAAAAATCGGTACGACCAGCACAAACACGAATGCGATTACCGTCCAAATCACGATCTTGGTTTTTAAAGGCGTGTTGCGCCACAGGGTTTTCAGCTCATCTCGCACAGCTTGCGAGCGGTCTTCGGCGGCGCAAATGCGTTTAAACGCGCCTTTTAGCGTCTGGCTTTCCTGCTTTTGCTGTTCCTCGTACAGCAATTCGTCGAGCTGGGAATAGAACACATCGCAACTCGGACACTTAAATTCCTCGCCCAACCTGGGCTGGCCGCATTGCGGGCAGTTTTTCATACTAACTCCTTAAAAACTTGATTGCCTTGATGTTATTCATCAAGGCAATGGGTGAAAAACTTATGCGGCGATACCGTTATGTCTGAGCAGGGCGTCGATATTGGGTTCGCGGCCGCGAAAGTTTTTGAACAGCGTCATTGCGTCGCTGCTGCCGCCTTGTTCCAGGATGTTGTGCAAGAACGCCGCGCCGGTGGTTTGGTCGAAGATACCTTTTTCTTCGAACAAGGAAAACGCATCCGCCGATAACACTTCCGCCCATTTGTAGCTGTAATAACCGGCCGCGTAACCGCCGGCGAAGATGTGCGAAAAGCTGTGGGCGAAACGGTTGAAGTCCGGCACATTGACGACGGCCACTTGGTCGCGCACCTGTTTGAGGATACTGTAAATCTGGCCGCCCTTGGCCGGACTGTAATGCTGGTGCATCTTGAAATCGAACAAGCTAAATTCCAACTGGCGCACCATCATCATGCCGGCCTGGAAGTTCTTCGCGGCCAGCATTTTGTCGTACAAGGCATCGGGTAGCGGTTCGCCGGTTTGGTAATGGCCGGAGATCAAGCTCAGCGCTTCTTTTTCCCAGCACCAGTTTTCCATAAATTGGCTGGGTAGTTCCACCGCATCCCATTCGACGCCGTTGATGCCGGACACGCCGAGATGATCGATCTGGGTCAACATGTGATGCAGGCCGTGGCCGAACTCGTGGAATAAGGTTTCCACTTCGTCGTGAGTCAATAAGGCCGGATCGTTGCCGGTCGGTGGGGTAAAGTTGCAGGTCAGGTAAGCCACCGGTGTTTGCAGTTCGTCGCCGACTTTTTTACGGCAGACGCAATCGTCCATCCAGGCGCCGCCGCGTTTTTTGGCGCGGGCGTAAAGGTCCAGGAAGAAGCGGCCGCGCAACTGGCCGTTTTTATCAAGTATCTGGTAAAAGCGGGCGTCCGGGTGCCAGGTCTCGAAGTCTTTGATTTCACTGATTTGCAAGCCGTAGAGTTTTTCGACGATGGCAAACAGGCCGGGTACGACCTTATTGTCTGGGAAATAGGCTTTTACCTCTTCCTGCGACAGTTGGTAGAAGTGCTGGCGCATTTTTTCCGAATAATAACCAATGTCCCAGGCTTGCAAGTCGTTCAGGCCATGTTCGGCGGCGGCGAACTCTTTCAGCTCGGTCAAGTCGCGGCGGGCCTGGCGCCAGGATTTGTCGGCCAAGTCTTCCAGAAATTTCACGACGTCGTCGGTGGATTTGGCCATTTTGGTGGCCAACGAGTATTCGGCGTAGTTATTGAATCCCAGCAATTGGGCTTTTTCGTGGCGCAGGGCCAGAATTTGCTCCATGATTTCCGAGTTATCCCACTGTCCGGCATGGGGGCCTTGATCAGAGGCGCGGGTGCAAAAGGCCTCGTAATGTTCGCGGCGCAGTTCCCGGTTGTCGGCGTAGGTCATTACCGCTAAATAGGATGGAAATTGCAGATTGATCAGCCAGCCATCCTTGCCTTCCGCTTCGGCGGCTTGTTTGGCTTGTG
This sequence comes from Methylomonas methanica, assembly GCA_001644045.1. Lineage (GTDB taxonomy): Bacteria > Pseudomonadota > Gammaproteobacteria > Methylococcales > Methylomonadaceae > Methylomonas > Methylomonas methanica. The sequence continues at coordinate 43,015 of LUUF01000091.1, forward strand.
CCAGGGCCGATTCCGGCAGGCCGGCCAGGTCGGCGATATGGGTTATCTGTTTGTGCCAGGCGTTGGTGGCATCCAGCAAATTTTCTTCATACTGACTGGCTAGTTTAGATAATTGCTGATTGATGTCTTTGTAGCGGGCCTGCTGCTCGGCGGGCAAGTCCACGCCGGATAAATGAAAATCGCGTAGGGCGTTATTGACGATTTTTTGCTGGGCACGGTCGAGCTTGGCAAAGTCCGTACTGTCGTGGATGGCCTGATAGGCCTCGTATAACGCCCGGTTCTGGCCGGTTTCGGTGGAATATTCGCTGAGTTTGCCCAGGCAGGCGTTGTAAGCGTCGCGCATCGCTTCGCTGTTGACCACCGAATTCATGTGGCTGACCGGCGACCAAGCCTTGTTGAGGCGGTCTTCGGCGGCTTCGATGGGTTCGATCAGGTTTTGCCAAGTGTAAGGGCCGCCGGTTTCCAGTTGGCGCGCGATGGTTTGCCTAGCCTCGCTGAGCAACTGGTTGATGGCCGGTTCTACATGTTCGGGCAGGATTTTGGAAAATTGCGGCAATTCGGTATTTTCTAGCAAGGGGTTGGTCATGTCGGTAGCCAGTTTGGTGTGAGTATTGGGGTTGTCAGGATAGCAGGTGCATCGCCGCATTGACGCGGGCTTGGGCTTTTTGTAACACCATCAGCGAGAAGTCGGGGTTGAGCTTGCCGTTACTGAGCTTGCTGTACGCGGGTATCGAATTGATATAAGGCAGATCGCGGGCGTTGCCGGAACCGAAATAGCTGTGCAGTTTGGCCAAGATGACGATGTCGGTCATCGTCAGTTCCGGGCCGCTGTCGTATAGCCAGTTTTCCGCTTGATGCGGAATATTGCCCAGTTGCTCGGGAAATCCCAGCGTATGGAGCATCAGCACGCCGACTGGGCCGCGTAAATAGGGCAGCGCGGTTTGCAGCTCCAGGAAGCTGGGGCCGCCGTCGGGAAATTGTTCGGCAAAATGCAGCAAGGGAATGGCGCCGATATCGGCAATCAAACCGCCCAGCAGGGCGTCTTCCGGATTGATATTGCTGCATTCCTGGGCCAATACGAAGCTTAAGCTCGAGACGTACAGGCTATTTTTCCACAAGGCCTGCATGCCCTTCATCAGCTCCGGGTCGGTGCAGCTGAATAATTGTTTCATGCTGATACCCATCACCAGATTGCGGGTCGCATTCAGGCCGATACGAGCTACTGCGTCGTGGCAATTGTTGATCGGTGTTCCCGTGGCATACAGCGGGCTATTGGCGACTTGGATTAATTTCGCCACGATAGGCGGATCCAGCTGGATAATTTCCGCAGCTCCGTGGATGCCGATGTCTTTTTTCAGTGCGTCTTTCAGTTTCAGCGCGACGTCGGGCAAAGAAGGCAGGCGCAGTTTGTTTTCCCGATAGGCTTGCGCGAAGCTGTTGAAGAAGCGACTGCCGTTAATCGGGGCGGGCAATTGAATGTCTATCAGTTCCACGCAATTGGCGCTTTCCTGGCTTTTATCCGTCCACAAGCGGTTGAGTTCGATAGGAATTTCCAACAACCGAACATCGGTAAGAGCCGTGGCGGTGGCGCCGCAACGGCTACCGCTGTTCAGCGGCAGGTTGGCAAGTGTCGATTCGGCATCGATTTGATAGCCGTTATCGCTGTCCGGTTGCATGGCCAATTGTCCGGCCAGCAAATACAGTACGCTGTCGGTGCGTTGCCCAAGGGTAAAAATCACAGCACCCTTGGCATAGATCAGGCTGCGGTGCGGCAGGGAAGTCAGGCTGGCGTCATCCAGATCACGCAAGGGCGCGAATTTTTTCAGCTGCGCGAGTGTCAGAGTTTGCCGGTGAGTGGCGTTGGATTTGGATACAGCGCTGTCGGTTGGCTGACTGGGCGGATGTTCAGTACCTGGTGTTGCTGGTCTCGGGGTGGGCCTTTTGGCGTCGGTATTTTTTTCCAGTAGCTTGGAAAACCAGTTCATCTTAAGTCCTGAAAAAGCTTATAGCCTCGGCAATTTGTTGTTTTGCGTCCTGCAGCGCCTTCAGCGACATGTCTGGCGTCAGTGCGCTATCGTCCAGTTTTTGAAAGGCCGGTAAGGTGTTTAATGGCGGTAATTTTTGGGCGTTGGCGCCGCCGAGTTGGCTGTGAAATTTTGCCAGCAAAACTACGTCGTAAAGCTGCAAGCCTTGGCCGTCGTCGTAATACCAATGCGTGGTATTGACGGGGATTTGCTGAAAATTATCGGGAAAATGCCATTTTTTCAAAATATAGGTACCTAACAAACCTTGCAGGCAGGCTATGCTGGCCCGCAACTCTTCTTCAGTGTACCGTGAAATATCGATGCTTTCGGCAAATGTGACGATCGGTAACGCGCCAATATTGTGAATTAACCCCGCCAGCAAAGCTTCGTCGGCGTTTACTTTTCGGGTAAGTCCGGCCAGCGTGTGGCTCAGGCTGGCGATCTGGATGCTTTGTTTCCAAAGCGTTTGAATAATGTTGTTCAGTTGACGGTTGCGGCTTCTGAACAGCTGATGCAGGCTAATGCTGGTAACTAGGTTTTGCGTGGTTTTAAACCCCAGCCGATTCACCGCGTCATGGCTACTGGTGATCGGGTTGCTGCCGCGGTAGATCGGGCTATTGGCCACCTGAATCAGTTTGGACGATATAACGGGGTCCAGATTTAAAATTTTCACCGCATCGGCAATGCTGATGTCTTTTTGTAAGGCACTACGCAAACGCAGCGCCACATCCGGTAGGCTGGGAACATGCAGATTGTCAGCTCTGAACGCATCGCAAAAGCTATCGAAAAAAAAGCTGTCTCGCAGTTTGTGCGGAATGCTCTCCGGGTTGATCAGCGGATTGTTGACGGGTTTGCTGCTGCGCTGCAAGTTGGACAGCGGCATATAGATGATTTGAGTCGGCGATTTGGCTATCGCGCTGAAGGCGTGTTCGCCGGATGTTGCCAGCGGATAAAAGGCTTTAAAGGTATCCGCCTCTATCGTATAACCCATGCCGTTATTGGCTTCCAGGTAAACGTTTCCGGTGTAGAGATAGCTCAGTTGTTCAGCCTCGGCGCCGCGATTGAAAATGATGTCGCCGGGGTTGAAGTTCCGCATCGTCACGGGTATGGCCAGTAAGTCCGCCGCCGGCAAGTCTCCCAGCGGAATGAGCTTTTGCAGGTAGCTTAACGGCAGTTGGTTGACGGTTGCTTCTGGTGCGCTGGCCTCTGCTGGCGTTTTGTCCGGTGATTTTTTTAAAAATTTCCAGATCATGCGACTAGGACGAAAATATACTCAATGCTTCGTGAATCTTGGTTTTAGCATCGTGCAGGATGGCCAGCGTGTTTTCCGGAGACAAAGAGAAGTTTTTCAATTTGGCCGCCGCCGGGATGGCGGTAATCGCCGGCAGATCGGCGGTGGCTTTTTTGCCGATTAAGGCATGTAGCCTGGAGAGGACGACTATATCGGTCACCGTTAAGGTATCGCCGCTGTTTTGAAACCAGTCGCTGGACGATTTGGCCACGTCGATGAATTCTTCGGCAAAATCCCATTCTTTAAGCACCACGGCGCCAACCGGGCCTTTAATGATGGGCATGGCTTCCAGGATTTCGGCGTCGTTATGGTATTCGGGAGGTAAGTTGGCGGTAAAACTCAGAAAGGGAATCACGCCGATGTCGCAGACCAGACCGGCCAGTAAGGCATTCTCCGGATTTTGCTGCAAGCTGTGGCTGGCCAGCACATGACACAGGCCCGACAGATAAAGGCTTTGTTTCCACAGGTCTTCCAGATGGTTTTTAATCAGCGGCGACTTGCTTTTGAAAATCTGCTTCATGCTGATTGCCGTCACCAAGTTGCGCGTGGCATTCAGGCCGATGCGCACCACCGCATCCTTACAGTTTTTTGCAGGTACCGTGGTTAGATACAAGGGGCAATTGGCGACTTCTATCAATTTGGCGGAGATGGCCGGATCGAGCTGGATGATTTTGACTGCCTCGTCGATGTTGACATCTCTTTGGATCGCTTTGCGCAGATTGATCGCCACTTCCGGTAGCGAGGGAATTTCTATCTCGTGGTCGTTATTCTCAAAGTGTTCGACAAATAAGCTCAATAGCCGGTTGCTATGCAACTCGTCGGGAATGGACAGTTTGCCGTGGTCTTGGCGGCTCGGCGTCAACATGATTTTCAGGGATACCCGCAGCAGATCTATCTCTGTTTTTGCGGTGGCGGTGGCGGTATGTTTGATGCCGCTGCAGATGGGGAATTTGGCTTGCGCGCTGCCCGCGGATATTTCATAGCTTTTGCCGTTGTGGTCGGCCAAGGTTACCGTGCCTCGCAGCAGGTACATTGCGCAAGTGGCTTGCTGATTGACGTTAAATAATGTGCTGCCGGCTTGCAGGGTTTCGACGTGATTTTCGGTCGCGAAAGTTTGTAATATCTCGTCGCTTAAATTCCTGATAGGGAATAACTGTTTTAGAGTTTCCGGCGTAATGCGTTGCGCACTATGCTGAGATTTACCTTTAGCTTGGGATTTTTCAAAAAAAGCTCTGATTCCACTCATATTATTCCAGTACACGTTAATGGCGGGCGGTTTGGGGAGATTGTTACCATGGACATCGCCCCGGTCAATAGTTTCATCTGTTTGTGCTGTTTAATTCTCGTTCGTCGTTTAATAGGCCAATCACCGGTGTGGTTTGCGGACGTACGCCTCTCCAAATATAAAAAGCTTCGGCGGCCTGTTCCACAAGCATACCCAAACCGTCCAGGCTGTGAGCAGCATTATTGGCTAGGCCCCATTTCACGAATGCGGTGGCTTGGTTGGCGTAAGCCAGATCGTAGCAACTACCACCCGTGTTCAATAGAGCTGCAGGCAAGGGCGGTAAATCACCGCTGAGGCTGGCCGACGTAGCATTGATGATCAAATCAAATTGACGATCTATAAGACTAGCGTAATCGCAAGCTTGCATCTCACCCAGCGCTGCGAAATCGGCGGCAATCGTTTGGGCTTTGCCTACATTGCGATTGGCGATTACCAATGCCGATGGCTGTTGTTCCAGCAGAGGGGGAACGATGCCGCGCGTGGCGCCGCCCGCCCCTAGAATCAGAATCTTGGCGCCCTTCAGCTCGATGCCGTGGTTTACGGTCAAGTCGTTCAGCAAGCCGATGCCGTCGGTGTTGTCGCCCAAAATGCTGCCATCCGCTTGGCGGGCTAAGGTGTTGACGGCTTTTGCCTGTCGTGCGCGTTCCGTTAGTTGATCGGCATATTGCCAAGCCAGTTCCTTGAGCGGGACGGTGCAATTCAGGCCTTTGCCGCCTTCGGCGAAAAAATGCGTTGTCGCCGCTGTAAAATTTTCCGCAGGCACCTCTTGGGCGACGTAGTCCATGAGTTGGCCGGTTTGCTCGGCAAATAATTTATGGATACGCGGCGATTTACTGTGGCTGATCGGCTGGCCAAACACCGCATAATTATCAGTTTTCATCATCGGTACTGTATTTGCTGCGCCAATATTCCCAGAAGAAAGTGCAGGCTATCACCAGCACACCCAGTCCGATGCTGATCGGCATAAAGTTCTCGAAATAGGCCACAATCAGCGCGCAGGTCGCGAGGAAAAAACCAAGTAAGCTGTATTGCCAGCCGATGCGGATGCCATCCAGCATGGTCGCCAAGGCCAGGATCAACAAAATTACCAGGCTGGCGCTCCTGTCGGATAACTGCTCGGATTTGTTAAGCAAGGAGGCGGCAATCACGACCACCAGTGTGTGTAGCCAATGCAGACCTTGAGCTTTGACAATATCACCGAAGTCGTTTTCGTTGGTTTTTGTCTGTAGCCAGGACACGAAAATAGACAGCATGCCGAACACGATCACCATGAATAGCCAATAGCCATAGCCGTCGTGCGGATCGAAATCGGTAATAGCGATGCCGAACAGCGACAATATGACCAGCAGGATGAATACCGCTTGTTCCAGGCCGAAGTAACGACGGCGCTGTGCCGGCGGAGCGTCAGTCGAATTGTTGTCATCAAGATCAAAGTCGTCGCTCATGCCGGGTCCGTAGTCGTTATTATTGTTGTTTTAGCCACTGGGCGGCGGATTTAGCGTAATAAGTCAGTATCGCGTCGCAGCCGGCACGCTTAAATGCCAGCAGGGATTCCATCACCACTTGCTGTTCGTCGAGCCAGCCGTTCTGCGACGCCGCTTTCAGCATCGCATACTCGCCGCTGACCTGATAGGCGAAGGTCGGTACGCCGAATTGTTCCTTGGCGCGGCGGATGATGTCTAGATAGGGCATGCCGGGTTTGACCATGATCATATCGGCGCCTTCTCGCAAATCCAGCGCAATTTCCCGCAAGGCTTCGTCCGAATTGGCCGGATCCATTTGATAACTGTATTTATTGCCGCCACCCAGATTACCGGCCGAGCCGACCGCATCGCGGAAAGGGCCGTAGAAACTGGAGGCGTATTTGGCTGAATAGGCCAATATTCGGGTGTTGATATGGCCGTGCGATTCCAGCGCGGTTCTGATCGCGCCGATGCGGCCGTCCATCATGTCGGAGGGGGCGACGATGTCGGCGCCGGCTTCGGCATGCGACAGGGCCTGTTTGCACAGGACTTCGACGGTTTCGTCGTTGACTACGTAACCGCGGTCATTCAGTAGCCCATCCTGGCCGTGCGAGGTAAAAGGGTCCAGGGCTACGTCGGTGATAACGCCCAATTCCGGCAGCGCGTTTTTTAAGGCTCGTACGCAGCGTTGCGCTAAGCCATCGGGGTTGTAAGCTTCTTCCGCGCTTAAGGATTTTTTGTCGGGATCGGTCACCGGAAACAGTGCAATCGCCGGAACGCCCAAGTTTAATAATGTTTCCGCTTCCTTCAGCAACAGGTCTATCGATAACCTGTTTACGTCCGGCATGGAAGCGACGGCTTCTTGTTTGTTATTGCCTTCGATCACGAATAGCGGGCAGATTAAGTCGTCGCTGCTTAAGCGATTTTCCCGCATCAGTCGTCTTGAAAATGCCTGATAACGCATGCGGCGCATCCGGGTGGCCGGGAAAAAGTCTTTAGGGTGTGACATCTCTTCCATAGTAATATAATAGGGTACTTGCCGGCCCGATGGGCTGGCTAGAATCTGGAGCCGGGTTAGCGCTTCGGCCTTTATTTTAGCAGTGTATCGAATGAAGGCGGTTGAAATTAGCCGGCGATACCTTTTTGAGATGGTTTTTATGAATATCAAACGTCATATGCATTTTATATTTGTAGTGGTTTTTAGCTTGTTTGCCGGAATGTTTTTGTCCTTGCCCGCTGCCGCGGCCGATTTGAGCGAGCCGCAACGCGCTATTGAGGATGCGTCCAACAAGTTGAAGCAACGCTTGCAGGATCCCTCCTTTCCGCATGATTTCCAAAAAATCAATGCTTTCGTCCAGGAAGTGATTTATCCGAATGTGGATTTCGATCTGATTTCTTCGCTGGTGCTGGGAAAAATGTGGAAGGATGCTTCGCCAACGGAAAAAGATAGCTTTAAAAAAGAGTTTCAGGTTTTGTTGATCAGAACCTATTCCCGCGCTTTTTTTGAGTTTAAAGATTGGTCCGTGCGGTTTTTGCCGATCACTCCGGAAGAAGACGAAAGAAAAGTGCTGATCAAAACCGAAGTGTTGCAGCCTGGATTACAGCCAATCGCCGTTAACTATCGGATGCTAAATGTTAAAGGTCAATGGAAAGCTTACGACATCATGATCGAAGGCGTGAGTTTGGTGACTAACTACCGCACCAGTTTCAAAAACGAAGTGGAGCGCACCGGTTCGTTGCAAGAAGTCATCAACCAATTGGCCAAGCGCAATACCGAAGCGTTAAACAGCAAGAATAATTCATAAGCTTTTCCCTTCTTTAATATTTCCGGCTGTGCCGTGTAGGGCGGCCGGGAATCGTCATCAGTATGCAATCCGCTAAAGATTCTCTTTATGCCAGTCCGCTGGGCGAAATCGGCGCATTTACCTTCGACGAAGCTGTCGTCAAAGTCTTTCCGGACATGATTCAGCGCTCAGTTCCCGGGTACAGCACCATCATCTCGGCAATCGGTTTATTGGCGGCGCGCTTTGCCAAGGAAGATAGCGTTTGCTACGACTTGGGCTGCTCGTTGGGTGCGGCAACCTTAGCTATGCACCAGCAAATCACGACTAAAAGTTGTCGGATCGTCGCGGTGGATTGTTCCGCAGCGATGGTCGAGCAATGCCGACAAAACCTGTCGGTTGCTGCCGGCGGAGCCGAGATAGAAATCGTATGTGCCGATATTCGCGATATTGCGATTGGCAATGCCTCGGTGGTCGTGCTGAATTTTACGTTGCAGTTTATTCCGTTGGCCGATCGTCAGGCTTTTTTGGCTACTATCTATCGCGGATTGTTGCCCGGCGGAATTTTGATTTTGTCGGAGAAACTGGCGTTCGACGATGCTCGACAGCAGGCTTTGCAGATCGATATGCATCATTTATTCAAAAAAGCGCAAGGGTATAGCGAGCTGGAAATCAGCCAAAAGCGTAGTGCTCTGGAAAATGTGCTGATTCCAGAAACCTTTGCCGCGCATCAACAGCGCTTGAAAGCGGCGGGGTTCGCCAGCGCCGAGGTCTGGTTTCAGTATTTCAACTTCGCTTCGATGATTGCATTGAAATGACGTTATACCAAGGTCTTTATCAAGCGCTGATTGCGGCCGGCGACCAAGTATGGGTAAGCCGTTTGCCTGAGCAATTGGCTAAGGCTTTCACGGATTCGTCGCACGGCGATCTGAAACGTTGGCAACAGGCAGTAGACGATTTGCCCGACTTGATGCCGTCGAGTGTCGATTTGTTGGATAGCGTCAGAATAGGTCAGGCAAAGGATATTTCCGACGAGATGCGAGCCGGTTTGCGCGAACAATTGATGCAACTGCATCCTTGGCGGAAAGGGCCTTATCGAATATTTGGCATAGACATCGACACGGAGTGGCGTTCGGATTGGAAATGGGACAGGGTAAAAGAGCAGATCGCGCCGCTGCAAAATCGCTTGGTTTTGGATGTCGGTTGCGGCAATGGCTATCATTGTTGGCGCATGCTCGGCGCGGGAGCAAGATTGGTGGTTGGCATTGACCCGACTTTGCTCAGCGTGATGCAGTTTCAGGCTATCCGTAAGCTGCACGGCGAAGCGCCGATTTATCTGTTACCGCTGGGGATTGAGGATGTGCCGCCGAGCATGGGCTTGTTCGATACGGTGTTTTCGATGGGGGTGTTGTATCACAGGCGTTCGCCTATCGATCATTTGCTGGAATTGAAGGGCTGTTTGCGCCCGGGCGGTGAATTGATTTTGGAGACTCTGGTGGTTGAAGGGGATGCCGAGCAAGTGTTGGTGCCTGAGGGGCGTTATGCGCAAATGCGCAATGTTTGGTTTTTGCCGAGCTGCGCAGCTTTGATGTTATGGATGCGCCGCTGCGGGTTTAAAAATATCCGCTTGGTGGATGTTTCCAAAACCTTAATCGAAGAGCAGCGCAGTACCGAATGGATGCGGTTTCATTCCTTGGCGGATTTTCTCGATCCGCATTCTCCGGATTTGACTTGCGAAGGCTTGCCGGCGCCGGTTCGCGCGGTGATTGTGGCTAACGTCGATTAAGCGGTGAGCGTTTGTCTGTGGATTGCAAAATTTAAAGAACGGGCTAAGCTTGCCTAGCTCACAAGATCAGCTGATTCTTCATGCGCTGATTAATCCGAGCGTTCTTTATATTTATCTAAGTCGGAGAAAATCCATGAAAAAGTTATTTGTACTTTTTATGTTGTGTTCTTTTGCCGTTTTTGCCGATCCCATCAATATCAACCAAGCCGATGCGGACACTATTTCCAAGGCGTTGACGGGTATAGGTCCGAAGAAGGCCGAGGCCGTGGTCCAATATCGGAAGGAGCATGGCGATTTTAAATCATTGAAAGACCTGGAAAATGTGCCGGGAATTGGTGAAAAAACCATCCAGCAGAATGAAAAGAATATCCTGCTTGGCGATCCGGCCCCCGCTACTGCCGTGAAAACCGATAAGCCTGAGAAGCCGGAAAAACCTCAAGAAGCCAAAAAATCAAAATAAAGCGACTGAGTTGGCGTGCTTGGGTTTGGCGCGCCAACTCTTATAGTCTATTTTGCCGTTAAAACGCCGTCATGGATACTGGACACTCCTTGTATTTAGCCAAATGTCGAACCGTTCCAACCCCAGAAGTCAGCCGGACAGTTACTGAATTCGATATAAATTCTATCCTGAGATATCGAAAGCCGGGCGTTCAGTAATTTACATATCGATACTGACAAGTTTTTAGCTTGGTTGCTGCTAAGGCCGATACTTTTGCATTCCAGGTACGCCAAAGGTGCTTCGCTACCGGCAAACAACATGGCGTTATCTTCTGTAAGGCAGATCATTACATATCGTTCCGGTTTGCCTGTCTCTTTGGACAAGAGTTGCGATAGCTCGCTTAGCATTTTTGATTTCTGTTCAGTGTCCAAGGTAGCATTGGTATTCAGTTTTAAAAAAGGCATGTTTAATCTCCTGTTTAGGACTGCTAGTTTGCCGGCCAACGTTCGATGATTCGGTATTCGATGTTGTTGGCAATCGAGCGGGATTCTACCAAGCAAAACCCGTCTGATCGCCAAAGAACGGGGGCGAAATCTATATCGATTACCGAATCGGCCTTTTTAAGTAAAGTGACATGTGGCGTAAATGGCCTATCGTCGACTGTAATTCCCTGTTGTTTAGCTATGGTGGCTAATATTTCATTCAATTTCGAAACGTTTTGATCGAATTGGCTGGCGGTTAGGCAGAGCACTGCCGGTTTTTTCCAGAAGCTTAGGCAATCAAAAGTCAGTGTTATTGGCGAGACTGGTATTTGTGAGGCCTCTTTTGTGAGTACTGCTTGTTGTTCGGGAGAAATTCGCCCTAAGAACAACAGTGTGACATGTAAATTTGCCGGGTTGACCGGTTTTCCATAGCCGTTCAGTTTGTCGGTTAATATTTCGCATTGTTGCCTGATGTGTTGTTCTGGCCATAAGGCAAAAAAGAGACGTTTCACGCTGTCTTTCTCCGGTTGCTTTTCGCTGGAAATATGGCTTTTATTTATTTTTGACGGATGGAAAAAAATTTTGATTTGGATGTGGAGAGCTGGCGACCAAGCCGATGGTTGTTGCTAACAACTAGTTCATCGTCATGAGGACAGGCGGCACGCCAAAAAAATATCCAGATTTATCAGCTTGTAACGTGTTAATCCTAAAATTGAAATTCAATTTAGTTCAGTTTGCCGATAAATTTGTTCAGCCTAAGGTTTCAGGGCGGAATTGTCTAGTAGCGATTTGTCCGTCAGTCTGCAAGCGGCGCGGAGTTGCTAAGCATTGACATATATCCCATTTCTATCTTACAGTTACAAATGCATCACACGTACGTGACAAGCCTAGCGGGTTGTGGCAATTTGCAAGAATCGGCTATTACTAAAAATTAAAACTTTCGGAGCACATCACATGGCAAGACCATTAATTCAAATGGCGTTGGATTCACTGGATTTCAACCAAACAGTTGCGTTGGCAGATCAAGTAGCACCTTATGTCGATATTTTTGAAATCGGCACTCCTTGCATTAAATACAACGGTATCAACCTGGTTAAAGAACTGAGACAACGTTTCCCAGACAAACTGTTGCTGGTTGACCTGAAAACTATGGACGCTGGCGAATACGAAGCCGGTGCGTTCTACGCAGAAGGCGCAGACATCGTCACCGTATTGGGCGTATCCGGCTTGGCGACTATCGCAGGCGTTATCAAAGCCGCGAAAAAACACGGTGCGGAAACTCAAATCGACTTGATCAACGTTGACGACAAAGCGTATATCGCTAAAGAATCAGTGAAATTGGGCGCGCAAATCGTCGGTATTCACACCGGTCTGGATGCGCAAGCCGCTGGTCAAACTCCATTCTCTGACTTGAACGACATCGCGCGTCTGGGTCTGAACGTCCGCATCTCTGTTGCTGGCGGTATCAAACAAGCCACTGTGCAACAAGTGGTTGAAGCTGGTGCAAACATCATCGTGGTTGGCGCGGCTATCTACGGCGCTCCTTCACCTGCTGAAGCTGCTCGTGAAATTCGTGAACTGGTTGATGCGGCGGCGGTATAAGTCATGCATCAGCAGTTAATTATTGACAAAATTTCAGGGATTCTGGAAGCGACACCCGACTCGCACGACAAAACCTTGGTCGACATGCTGGATCAAGCCAAGCGCATTTTTATATCGGGCGCTGGTCGTTCAAAGCTGGTCGGTAATTTCTTCGCGATGCGTTTGATGCACGGCGGCTACGATGTTAGCGTTGTTGGTGAAATCGTTACGCCAAGTATTAAAGCTGGCGATTTGTTGATCATTATCTCCGGCTCTGGCGAAACCGAGCAGTTAATTGCCTTTACTAAAAAAGCTAAAGAAGTCGGCGCAAAAATTGTGTTGATTTCGGCTAAGGACGATTCAACTATCGGCGACATGGCTGATGTCACTTTGCAAATCGGCAGGTCTGAACAGTACGGTAAAGTCAAAGGCATGCCTATGGGTACCGTGTTTGAGCTGTCTACCTTGTTTTTCCTGGAAGCGACGATTTCGCATGTAATCCACGATAAAGGTATTGCAGAAGAAGAAATGAGATCAAGACACGCCAACTTGGAATAACTTAGCGTGTAAACCTGTGATCGGAGCGATTCGGTCACGGGTTTTTTACATTACATTCGGGTGTCAAGGCGATACCGATTCCAGCAGTCTGAACGAACGAGAGTGTGGTTTTGGTCTTCCTTGTATTTACCAGCCTCAGCCAGAGTGATGTTTGAGTGATCGAATGTCACAACTAAAATAACAAAATAAAAAGGAGACCAACATGCCTTCGCGCCGAGACTTAGCGAACGCCATCCGCGCACTTAGCATGGACGCCGTACAGAAAGCCAACTCAGGGCACCCAGGTGCGCCGATGGGGATGGCCGACATCGCAGAAGTATTGTGGAACGATTTTCTGCAACACAACCCCAGCAACCCCAAATGGCCGAACCGCGACCGCTTCATCCTGTCCAACGGTCACGGCTCCATGCTGATATATTCCTTGCTGCATTTGGCCGGTTACAACTTAGCCGTAGAAGAACTGAAACAGTTCCGCCAACTGCACTCGCAAACCCCGGGTCATCCTGAATACGGCTACACCGACGGCGTCGAAACCACTACCGGTCCCTTGGGACAAGGTATCACCAATGCCGTGGGTTTTGCTTTGGCGGAACGCACCCTGGCCGGCCAATTCAACCGTCCCGGCC
>LUUF01000092.1 GCA_001644045.1 Methylomonas methanica
TTATGACGACACTATCTAGGCGAACCAATGACCTTGGCCGACTTTCGCCAACTATTTCACGGTCCGCTGATGGGTAACTGCGGTTACGACCAGTTCAGTGCGGAAACTGCTATCGCCGAAGGCCATGCCGATCTGATTGCTTTCGGCCGGCCGTTTATCAGTAATCCGGATTTGGTCGAGCGCTTCGCAATGGATGCGACGTTGAACCCGCCGGCGGACATGAAAGATTGGTATTCGCCAAGCGGTAGCTTGGGTTATACCGACTTTCCTAGCTTGCACGACTAGCCTCCGTTTTCCTCCTTCTACCGGAGGAGTCGAAGCGGCCTGCGACACCAAGCCATCGGAATTGAAATCCACTCCACAAATAGTTCCGGAGAAAACATGCCAAGCGAATCGAACCTGTTCACCCCCCACGAATTTTGGCTGCCATTTTTGGTTAGTCATTGATGCTCATTCACCGGTTTGTCCGGCAATCAACGACGCCGGATTATCCTCATTTGGTCATTTGTACCCACATTGCAGTATGTTTGCGGCGTGTTAGTAGTATTGGAACTGCAAACCTGTCCCCCGCATAATCCTATTTGCAATACATTTCATTTGCCCAATTACCCGCTGCGGCATACAATCGCCGCTGGTTTTAAGGTTCCCGCTTGTCGCGGGTGAAACTGGAAGTCGGTTAAATGCCGACGCTGCCCCCGCAACGGTAGGTGATTCGTCACGAGCCCGGAGACAGGCCTAAAACTGTAGTCAGCAGTATTGCGGAGGGCGATCTGTCAAATCGGTTTTTTTGGTTTGTCATCCCGTGCTGTTATTCCGTCTATCAGATCCGGGAATCTCAACCATGAAAACACTCGCTGCATCCCCCACCATATCAACCGCAAAAATCCTGCCTGGCCTGAGTGCCATCGTATTAGGCTTGACCATCGTTTTAGGTCTGGGTTTCTTGCAGGATGCCAATAACTATCTACATAACGCCGCACACGACGGACGCCACAGCGCAGCATTTCCTTGCCATTAACATGGCAGACTTTCGTAAGCTAGTCGCAGTCTCGCTACTGACGGGACTATTGGGCGGCTTGTTACTCAGCGTGCTGCAACACTATCAAACCCTGCCGTTGATTTTGGCCGCCGAACAGTTCGAAACGCCATCGGCTGAGCATGTGCATGACTGGCAGCCAATGGATGGTTGGCAACGTAATGGTTTTACCTTGCTATTCAATGGCCTGACCGGCTTCGGCTTTGCCTTGTTGATTGGTGCCGCCATGTACTGGCGGGATCAACACGGTTATCTGCATGGACTGGGCTGGGGTTTAGCCGGTTATTTGGTGTTTTTTGTTGCGCCATCATTAGGATTACCGCCGGAGTTGCCCGGCACCGACAGCGCAGAACTCCATAGCCGCCAAGCGTGGTGGTTGTTTACAGCAGCGGCTACAGCCATGGGTTTGTTTGGACTGGTATTGACTAAACAACGCGGGCTACAAATCGGCGGCGCTTGTTTGCTGGCTTTACCACACCTAGTCGGCGCGCCGCATCCGGAAGTTGCCCACGCCTTAGCACCTGAAGAATTACAACACCATTTTGTGGTACTAACGTCCATCAACAATGCTTTCTTTTGGCTGGCACTGGGTGCGTTATCGGGCAGGCTTTTGTCCAAAGTTAAATTTTAATGACTAAGTCTTCTGCAACGCCTTATTGCTCGGCGATATTGATCAGCGCTCCCGCCTCGGGGCAAGGCAAAACCACCATTACCGCGGCCTTGACAGACAGTGTCGCCATGAAAAAAGCCTTGCAGGCACATTATCAGGCCGGCAAACCGATTTACGCCGAATGCGGCGGCTTTTTATATTTGCAGGAGAGTTTGACCGATCAAGACGGCCATTCGGCAGAGATGGCCGGATTACTGCCCGGCAGCGTGCAAATGCAAAAACGGCTGGTTAATCTGGGCCTGCACAGCTTGCAGCTGGAACAAGGCGAAATTCGCGGGCACAGCTTTCATCACTCGCAGCTGGAAACGACCCTACAGCCGTTCACCGCATCGAACCCGCAACGCAACCGTAGCCGCAGCGAAAATTTTTACCGGGTGGATTCGCTGCAGGCTTCCTATTTGCACCACTATTTTCCATTCAACCCGCAAATCGCGGCTGGATTTTTCCTATGAGTGAACAAGGCTCGGCAACTGCTCCCTGCGTTGATCTACCTCCTGCATCCATGCAGTCGAAAGTCTGGTTTGTCGGAGCAGGTCCGGGCGATCCTGATTTAATCACCGTCAAAGGCCGCGACTTAATCGCCAAGGCTGACGCCATTTTGTTCGCGGGCTCGCTGGTACAGGCCGCTGCGACGCAATGGGCACCCAGCACTTGCGAGATCAAAGATTCCAAAGACATGACCCTGGAGCAAATTAGCGACTGGCTCATCGCACAAGCCGGGCCGGGCAAAACCGTGATTCGCTTGCAAACCGGCGATCCTGGTTTGTATGGTGCGTTGATTGAAATGGTGCAACCACTGGATGCGGCCAACATTGCCGTCGAAGTGGTGCCGGGCGTCTCGTCGGCGTTTGCCGCTATGGCTTGTGCAGTCGAAAGCCTGACCTTACCGGAAGTCACTCAGACCGTGATTTTGACCCGCGTTGAAGGCCGCACGCCGATGCCGAACGGTGAATCCTTGCAAGAATTGGCCAGCCATCACACCACGCTGTGTCTATTTTTATCGATTACCTTGTTGCCCACGATCGAACGCGAATTAAAAGCCGCCGGTTGGGCGGATGATGCCCCGGTCTTGGTGGTCCACAAAGCCAGTTGGCCGGATGAGCAACAGATTATCCGCGGCACGCTGGCCGATATTCGCGAACGCTGCCGGGCCGCCAAAATAAACAGCCAGGCCATGATTGTCATCAGCCCCACCTTGGGCGCACGTCATTGGTCGTCGTTAAAAAAATCCAAACTCTACGATGCCGGTTTTACCCATCGTTTTCGCCGTGCCGAGCGGCCTCAGTCCAAGGAATAATCATGACAACCACGATTCTTCTGGTCGGCCACGGATCACGCAATCAGGCCGGTAACGATGAAATTCGTCAATTTCAGCAGCAATGGCAAGCGCAACACCCCGACTGGCGCATCGAGTTGTGCTATATCGAATTGGCCGATGTACTGTTGCCCGAAGGCCTTCAACGCGCCGCGCAAGGTTCCGACCGCGTGATTGTGGTGCCGTTGATCATCAGCGCTGCCGGGCATGTGAAGATGGAGATTCCCGAGCATATCGAGGAAGCTCGCGAAAATTTTCCGGCGGTCGAATTCATCTACGCGCCGCATCTGGGCAGCAACGAAACCTTGCTGGCCATTCTACAAAAACAGCTCAAAACCGCACTCAAATCTCTGGCGATGCCGGACCCGAAAACCACCGGCGTGATCATATTGGGCCGTGGCTCCTCCGACAAAGCCGCCAACGGTGAATTGGCAAAATTAGCGCGTTGGCTGTTCGAAGCCACCGAGCATGAATTGGTCGACATTGCCTTTACCGGCATTACCCATCCGCGCCTGGAAACCGCCGTGCAACGCCAAGTGCGACTGGGCATGACGCAAATTGCGATTTTGCCTTATTACCTGTTCACCGGCCTGCTGATTGAGCGCATCGGCAAACAGGTTGAGCGTTTGCAAAGCCAATATCCGCAGATTGCGTTCGGTGCCGGTACTTATTTTGGTTTTGACCCGGCGATTTTTAAATTGCTGGATCAACGTGTTACCGAAGCCTGCGACCCGGTCGCGCCGAAAATGCTGGAATGCGACGGCTGTCAGTACCGCGAGCAAGCTGAACATCACCACCATCATCAATGAGTCGCCATGAGCCAAAATAGTCAGACCGAACAACTCACCCAGGCTGGGCAACAGATCGAACACGATTCTTTTGCCATCGTCGACCGCGAAGTTGGCGAGCACTATTATTCAGACGGCCAATGGCAAGTGGTGCGACGCATGATCCACGCCACCGCCGATTTTGAATTCAACGGCCTGACCGAGTTTTCCGCGCAGGCGGTTGAAGGCGGCATACAAGCCATTCTAAATGGTGCGCCGATTGTCGCCGACGTGGAAATGATTTGTGTCGGCTTATCGCAGCCGCGCTTGGCGCACTTTGGTATTAGTGCCCGCCAGTTCATCGCTGATGCAGATGTCATCGATGCGGCCAAACGAGTCAACAGCACCCGCGCGGTGCAAGCTATGCGCAAAGCGCACAACTTAGGTTTGCTCGATGGCGGCATCGTCGCGGTCGGCAATGCACCGACCGCCTTGCTGGAAGTGTTGCGGATGATCAACGAAGAAGGCATCAAACCGGCGCTCATCGTCGGTATGCCGGTCGGCTTTGTCTCGGCAGCGGAATCCAAGGATTTACTCGCCGAATTACACGATGTGCCCTGGATCATCACCCGTGGCCGCAAAGGTGGTTCGACACTGGTGGTCGCTGCAATCCATGCCTTGCTGAGTCTGGCGGAAACCCGGCAAAAAAACCACTGATAGCATGACAATGCCGGAGCGCAAATCCAAAGGTACTCGCAAGGGTTACACCACCGGCGCCTGTTCGGCAGCGGCGGCGCGGGCGGCCGTGCAGGGTTTGCTGAATGGTTGTGTGCCGGACACGATAGCCTGCGTGTTGCCCAATGGGCTAGACGTGGCGTTCAAAGTCGAAGAAAGCTTCGTACAGAACGATAGAGCACATGCTGTCATTGAAAAAGACGCCGGCGACGATCCGGATTGTACCAATCACGCTCGGCTGACGGCGGATGTGATTTGGATAGAACAACCGGACACTATCGTATTGCAAGGCGGCGAAGGCATCGGCCAGATCACCCGTCCTGGTTTAGGACTTGCCGTTGGCGGCCCGGCTATTAATCCGGTTCCGCGCAAAAATATCGAAGATAACATCCGCTTGATCGCCGCCGAAGCCCTAAAAACCAGAGGCTTACAGGTGACCATCTCCGTGCCGGGCGGCGAAGAGATGGCGAAAAAAACCCTTAACTATCGTTTGGGTATTGTCGGCGGCATTTCCATTTTAGGCACGACCGGGATCGTCCATCCGTATTCCACGGCGGCATTTCGGGCTAGCGTGGTGCAAGGCGTGGAAGTGGCGGCCAATCAGGGGCAGACCAGTGTGGTACTGACCACCGGCGGCCGCACCGAGAAATTCGTGATGCGCGAATTGCCCGAGCTGGATGAAAGCTGTTTCGTGCAAATGGGTGATTTCCTGACACCGGCACTGGATGCCGCCGATCGTTGCGGTATTCAAAACATCATTATCGGCGGCATGGTCGGCAAGCTGACCAAAATGGCTCAGGGTGAAACCATTACTCACGCCGGTCGTGCGCCAGTTGACGTGGAACTGGTGGCCGACATTGCCCGCGGCATCGGTGCGCCGAACGATGTATGCGACGCCATCGCCGCCCAGGAAACCGCTCGCTACGCTTCGGAATGCATGGCTGAATTGGGGCTGGAACACGCATTTCATGTCGAACTGGCCAGGCGGGTAATCGCGACGCTGGAAAATCGTTATCCCGGCCGTTTTCACATCAGCGTTCTGGTGTGTGATTTTGATGGCAACAAACTGGCGGAAGCCGGAAGGATTTGATCATGCAAGCGATGTGCAGTTTTATCGGCGTACTCGATAGCGGTGTCGCCAGCCTGAGCCAGGAGGCCTTGCAGGTATTACGCGAAGCCAAACATGTCATCGCCGGTAGCCGTCTGCTGGCAACGCTGGCTAAAGACATTACTCAGGCCAGACACTACGACTTAACCGGGCAACTCAAACAAGTGCCGGACTGGATCAATGCCGCGTTGGCACAAAATGAAGCAGTAGCAGTATTGGCGACCGGCGATCCCTTGTGTCACGGCATCGCCGGTTTTCTGGCAGGCAAACTGGAGCCAAACCGTTTGCGCATCTTGCCCAATCTAAGCACCCTACAATTAGCTTTTGCCGAGTTGAAATTGTCTTGGCAAACCGCCGACATCGTTTCGGTGCACAGCAAGGATGCCGGCGAATGGCGTTGCGGGGCCACGCCCGAGCATGGCTTGTACGAATTGGCTCAGCGCTGTCGCCAACACGATTTGCTGGCAATTTTGACCGGCCCTGATAACACGCCTGCGCGCATCGCCCGCTTATTGCAAATCGAAGGCTTGGCCGATGCGTTCGAGATGGCGATTGCCGAAGCCCTAAAACAACCGGAACAGCGGGTCAGCGCCTGGCTGACCATCGCTGAGGTGGCTCAAAGCAGTTATCTCGATCCCAACATCGTTATTCTGAAACGTAAAACCGCTATGCCCGCACCGGTGCTGTTTGGAGTCAGCGACGGCCAGTTTCAGCAGCGCAAGCCGGAAAAAGGCCTGATCACTAAACGCGAAATGCGCGCGGTATCGTTGGCGAGGATGCAATTGACGCGTCGAAGCATTGTCTGGGACATCGGCGCGGGTTCCGGCTCGGTCGGGCTAGAGGCTGCGCGGCTGTGTTCGGAGGGTCATGTCTTTGCGATCGAAAAAAACGCCGATGACATTGCTAATGTCGAACGGAATCAGGCTATCTGGGGCATCAGCAATTACAGCTTCGTGCAGGGCAAGGCGCCGCAATTTCTCGACACTTGGCCCGATCCGGATGCAGTATTCATCGGTGGTTCCGGTGGCGAATTGGCAGAACTGATCGCCTTGTGTTTAGGGCGTTTGCGTCCGGAGGGTTGGCTGGTGATGAACTTCGTCACGCTAGAAAACCTGTCCACCGCCGTCGATACCCTGAAACAACTCGGCGCAGACTGGGACGTCTGTCAGATTCAAGCGTCGCGTAGTAGCCCGATTCTGGCCATGCATCGCTTACAGGCCGAAAATCCGGTGTGGATCGTGTCGGCCAGCCATTCTTTACAGCCCATATCAAGCGGTCACGATGAACACTAAACTTGGCACTCTCTACGGCATCTCACTCGGCCCCGGCGACCCTGGCCTGATTACCCGCCGTGCCTGGGAATTACTCTCCGGCGCCGGTCATTGGACCTATCCGGTGCGCAAGAAAAATAGCGACAGTTATGCCTTGGACATTGCCTTGCGCGCCGGTCTTGAACGTCCCCAAACCCATACTGCGCTGCATTTTCCAATGACTCACGATGCGGATATTCTGGCTCGCTATTGGTTGGAAGCCGCAGAGACCGTGCTGGCACTATTGCAACGCGGCGACGATGTGTTGTTTTTGGTAGAAGGCGACGCGTCAACTTATTCCACCTTCGGCCACTTACAACGTAGCGTTCGCGCTTTGCAACCCGATGTCAGTGTGGAGGTCGTGCCCGGCGTGTCGTCGTTTCATGCCGCGGCCGCCCGTGCGGGCGAAGCCTTGGCCGATGTCGACGATACTATCGCCATTGTGCCGGCCGGTTACGGCATCGCGCAGATAGAACGGATGTTGAACGACTTCGATACCTTGGTATTGCTCAAGGTCAAACCATTGTTGGATGACATTATCAATCTGTTGCGCCGCCGCGATTTACTGGCCCACGGTTGGTTCGTCGAGAAAGCCGGCGCCCCGGAAGAACGCATGGTGCATGACATCGCCAGCCTACAAGGGCAAAAAGTGAATTACTTGTCTTTACTCATTATTAAAAACCCAGGCCGTCAACGCAGCGAAATGCAGCCCGGTTGCCGCAAGAAAAAGGACACAAGCGATGAATGAAGTGCGTGTCGCCCTGGTGGCGATTACCAAACATGGCGCCGGTATTGCCTCCCGGCTAGCACCACAACTCCCCGACGCGGAGGTGGTGGTGTCGGAGAAACAAGCCGAGTATTTGGGCGATTTTGCCAATCCGCGCCGCGTGTACCAGGGGGCATTGAGCGCGCAAATCGGCGAGCTGTTCGCGGCTTATGATCAAATTATTTTTTTGGTTTCACTGGGCGCGGTGGTACGGCTGATTGCGCCGCATCTTAAATCTAAAGATGAAGACCCTGGCGTGTTAGTGATCGACGATGCCGCCGAATTCGTGATTCCGGTGCTGTCCGGCCATGTCGGCGGCGCCAATGCCTATGCGGAAAAAGTCGCCACTTTGTTGAATGCCACGCCGGTGCTGACCACCGCATCGGATGTGGGCAAAACCATACCGGTGGACATTTTGGGCCGCGAGTTGGGTTGGCAAGTGGAAGCGCCTAAGATCAACATCACGCGCGTTTCGGCGGACGTGGTCAATCAACTGCCGATTGCCTTCGTGCAAGAAGCCGGTAGTTCAAACTGGTGGACGCGGCCCACGCCCTTGCCGGCCAATATTCATCTGTTCCAGCGCTTTGAGGACGTCAACACCGAACAATACCGGTCGATTCTATGGGTCACACACCGGGCAATCGATCCGGCTGTTTGGCAACGACTCGATGAGCGACTGGTGGTGTACCGGCCACCGATGGATCAAACCTAAACACAAACTTATGAAAGTCATGATTGGCATGGGTTGTGACCGTAATGTCAGCCTGGATACCTTACAGCAAGCCTTGGCTCAGGCCTTATGGCATTGCGGACTGGACGCATCAGCAGTAGCCGGCCTGGCTAGCATTGACAAAAAAAATGATGAAACAGCCTTGTTACAGCTGGCCCAAATATACGATTGGCCGTTGTATTTTTACCCGGCTGAGGCACTGGCCATCATCCCGGTACCGAATCCATCCGAGGTGGTCATGAAATACATGGGTACGCCGGCCGTCGCTGAAGCGGCCGCTTTGAAAGCCGCCAATGCCGAGTTGTCGGATTTACTGGTCGAGAAACATAAATATTGCGGTGCGGACGGCAAGAATGCCACCGTTTCGATAGCGAGAATCAAATGACAAAAGCAGGAAAAATTTTACTGGTGGGCATCGGCCCCGGCGCGCATGAGCACATGACTGCTCGCGCTCGCCAAGCGATTGCGGAAGCGGACGTGGTGATTGGTTACAGCACCTACATCAAACTGGTGCAAGACTTGCTCGATGGCAAGGAAGTCATCAAAAAAGGCATGACCGAAGAACTGGATCGTAGTATCGAAGCCTACGAACATGCCAAGCAAGGCAAAATCGTCGCTATGGTGTCGTCCGGCGACATCGGTGTTTACGGCATGGCCGGACCAACTTACGAACTGCTGCTGGACAGTGGCTGGACGCCGGATGATCCGATTCAGGTGGAAGTGGTGCCCGGTAGTACTGCGTTGTCGAGTTGCGCATCCTTAGTCGGGGCGCCGCTGACCCATGATTTTTGTTCGATCTCGCTGTCCGACTTGTTGACGCCTTGGCCGGTGATCGCCCGCGGCCTGGAAAGCGCGGCGCGCGGTGATTTCGTGGTGGCCTTATACAACCCGAAAAGCGGCCGTCGCACTCAGCATATCGTTGAAGCGCAAAATATATTGCTGCGCCATCGTAGTCCGGACACGCCGGTTGCCATCGTCAAATCCGGTTATCGCGCTCGGCAGCACATCCAGATCGTCCGTTTGGCGGAGATGGCTGATTGCGACATCGGCATGTTGACCACGGTCTTGGTCGGCAACAGCAGCACCTTCGTCCGTGCAGGGTTGATGGTGACGCCGCGAGGTTATGCTAACAAATATGACGCCATGACCGGCGAAACCCGAACAGGCGAACAGGCAGGTCGTTCGCTGAGCATGGGCTTGGAGGGTTGGAAAGCTTGTGTGCGGCAATATTTGCGCAATACGCCTAAAGTGACGTTACAACAGGCGGCGGAATACTTCGCGCAACCCTTGGCGGAAATTCTCGATGCTGTCAGACTAGCCACGTCCGACGATCAGGCCGGCATTTTCTGCGCGCAACGTGCAGCCCCGGACAGTCATGAACGTTTACTAGCCGCATTCCAGAGTTGGGGCAAATTACGCGCCGAGGTACGTAGTGAAGGCGGTGCGGTGGCAGAGTTATTGATCAATGGCACTGATTTGCAGGAAAAAAACGGTTGGCTGAGTATCGTCAACGATGCCTTTCATTTGCACATCGACTGGCGCAAGGCTCAGCACATCTGGTTTGTCAGCCGAGATGACCAAGCGCATGGCATTCAGGTGCTTGATCAGCAGGGCGACGCCTTATTCAACTTATGGTTGGTCGCTGATAACTCAGGATTCGACAGCGCCGCCCTAGCGCATCACCGCAACGATCGCACGCAATTTAGCGCCCCAACTGTTCTGGAACCAACCCACCATGACTGATAACACCATCCCCATGCCGGAAAAACCCAAAATGGGTGACTACAAACGCCACTTGCTGGTGTGTACCGGCCCCCGCTGCACCGAAAATGGCGAAGCGCAGGCCTTATTCGAAACCCTGGGGGAGAAATTTAAAGCGGTCGGCATCGACAAAGGCGAACTCAGGGTTAAGCGCACCCGCACCCACTGTTTTGCCACCTGCAAATCCGGCCCCATCATGTGTGTACAGCCCGATGGCGTCTGGTATTACAACGTCAATGAAACCAATTTACAGCGCATCATTGATGAGCATTTGGTGGGCGGGCGACCTGTCGAAGAGCTGATTTATCATCGAAGTGCTTGCTCGGCTCCATAGCAGTAAGACAAAACTGTTATGGATTATTTTCCACTATTCTAGATAGTGTCGTCATAA
>LUUF01000093.1 GCA_001644045.1 Methylomonas methanica
GTATGGGCGGTATGGGCGGAGGCATGATGATGGAAATGGCCCATCCTATCCACCTGCACGGTCAGCAATACCAGATTCTGTCCAGAAATGCCGCCAAGGTTAAACCCGCCGATTATGCTACCGTGAAAGACGGTTTTATCGACTCGGGCTGGAAAGATACGGTATTGGTCATGCCCGGTGAAACGGTCGAGATTGTCAAACCGTTTCAAGACTATAAAGGCTTATTTTTGTATCATTGCCACAATCTTGAACATGAAGACTTAGGCATGATGCGCCAATTTTACATAGGCTGACAGCAAAACGCCGCTGCCGAAACGTGTTCGACAGCGGCGTCGCTAAGCAATAAAGCGCGTTCGCTTACTTCTTCTTAAACATCGCCAAGATACGCTGGCGATTGGCAAACCCAACGTAAATCAATCCACCCAATATCAAGCCGTAAAACAATTGCCCGATAAAAGACGATTGGCTTCCGGCTCCGGCTGCTTCAGCTTTCGCCGCGGCATCACCCGTATTCAAGGGGGGAGGTGGTGGTGGCACGAAAGCCACTTGTTTTTTGTTACTCAGTTCCGGCAAACCTAAGCTTTTCCAGGCATCGTAATCCTGCCAGGCCGGATATTTGCCTTGCCAGAATTCCTTCGTGAAATATGGGGCCAGACTCATGCCGTGGACTTTCGGAATGCCTTTTTCGTCGGAGAAGCCTTTGTAAACCACCAGGCTGATGTCGCCGCCCTCGCCGATACCGTTAGTGGTAAAGGATTTCTCGACGTGGTCGTGAAACATCCAGACGCCTTGACCAAAGCTGTTTAAACCGTCGTCAACACCGCTCAATTCCAGATCGATACGTTGGGCCGGCACCATGCCATGCACGTCGCGCTTGATATAGGAGCTCGGGCCGTTGTCGACACCGTCGTAATGTGTCACTGTCGGTTTGTGGCCGTGTATATGCAGCGCGAACGACTCTTCATGACCGTTCAAAACCCGCAGCTTAACCTTTTTGTTTTCTTCCATCAGAATCAGCGATTCCCTTAAGGTATAAGGGAAGGAGCGGCCGTTCAGCATGAAGTAATCGGGTTTGGCCTCGGTGATGTCGAATTCCTGATTCATCCGGCGGGCGATAATGCGCGGATCGTTAGCCGAACGCACCATTTCATGCAATTCCTTGTCTACCGATTGGTAGTGCAAGTCATACTCGCCGGCGTATTTTTCTTTGACAGCCACCGATGGATGGCGAACCTGACCGGCACCGACGTTGAAAGTTTGCACCCAGTTGTTCGGGCGGTTCTCTTCTACGATAAAAATGCCCTGCAAGCCCATCGGAATGTGGGTATGCGGCTGCACGTGGCAGTGGTAGTACATGGTACCGGGCTGGCGCGGTTTGATGACATAGGTTTTGCTTTGGCCAGGCAGGGTGTCCATATTACTGGTTTGACCAACGCCGTCGTTGCCTTCGCCGCTATGGTCCATATAGGGATGGTCGATGCCATGCAAATGGATGGAGTGCGGAAAGTAATGGCTGTTTTCCAGGACGATCCAGATAATGTCGCCTTGTTCAACGCGAATCACCGGCGACGGTGCGCGCAACAGCGGGTTGGCGACCGGTTCGTACAAACTCAACGTCGACATATCGCGGGTTTTTGGGGCGTAGACCCAAAAAGTGGGTTGAATACCGGGCGCGATGTCAAACGTAGTGGTCGGGTCCTTCATGTCTGGCGAATGGCCGTTCAGTTCGGCGATTTCCAGCTTGATAATATAGTGATCGGGATCGCCGTCGCCGTCCATGTCTTCACCGACAGTAATCGCATCGGCGGCCAGTTGTGTCTCCATCAAGGTAGACATGGAAATGTTATTGGTGCCTTTTACGAAAGCGGCGATGTCGGCAGGATTATCGGGGTTACACATCCGTGATTCTTGTATTTCGACTCCGTCGATCACTTGCGCGTCACGCCACTTGGCATCGGTAAATTCGGAACAAACTTCCTCTGCCGCACCCATTTTGACGCTGCTGGTCGCCGGTAATTTATCTACCGCCGCCATAGCCCATTGCGACGCCGGAAGCAGGATGGCGCCACACAGAATGGGGATAACCTTTTTATGCATACAAAACCTCATAAAACAGACGAGTTGACGGATGCCTCAACAAGGCTTCCGAATATCAGAAAAGCCAGATACTGTAACCAGAACCCATGGGTAAAGTACAGTAATTATTTATTAAAGACACCGACAATCCTGGCCGGTTTTACGCCGCCGTCAAACGATCTAATTCGGCAAGCCGGCTAATGCCTTATAATTCCATAAGCAGCGATTATTGCCAGTCAATCCGCGACCTTTTTGCAACATACCACTCAGCCAGATTATGCCCAGCATCAAAGTATTGCTTTGTTTGATTTTCATTTTTTTAGTTCACGGCAGTTTCGACTGGTTGCATAACCGGCCGCAAGACGCCGGTACCGACGTGCCGTCCGGCAAGTTGATGAGCTTATCCTTCGCACCGTTTCGGGAAGGCTTCAGTCCGCTAGAAGAAAAATTCCCGTTGGCGGAACATATCGACGAAGACTTACGCCTGCTTGCCGATAAAACTGAAAGTATCCGCACCTACTCCAGCCTTGGCGGCCAGCAACCCACCCCGGATCTGGCCCGCAAACACGGCTTGAAAATGATCCAGGGCGCCTGGCTTGGCTACGGTTACAAAGACAACACCAGTGAAGTCAATGCCTTGATCAAATCGGCCAATGAAAACCCCGACGTGGTGAAACGGGTCATCGTCGGCAACGAAGTGTTATTACGCGGCGATATGGATGTCGACAGACTGATCGGGTATATCCGCGAAGTGAAGAAGGCGGTTAAGCAACCCGTGTCTTATGCGGATGTCTGGTCTATGTATATGAAGTACCCCAAGCTGATCAATGAAGTGGATTTCATCACCATCCACATTCTGCCCTACTGGGAAGACGAGCCGATTTCGGTGGAAAATGCCTCGCAACATCTGGAAAAAATCGTCAAACAAGTGGAAGACGAAGCCCGGGGCGTCGCGCCCGGCAAACCCATTCTAATTGGCGAGTCCGGCTGGCCGAGTGCCGGCAGACAGCGCGGCATGGCAATTCCCGGCGTAGTCAACGAAGCCAAATTTATTCGCGGCATGATCCAGGTCGCCAATCGCCACGGCTTTGATTACAACATCGTCGAAGCGTTTAACCAACCCTGGAAAAGCGAATTGGAAGGGGTGGTCGGCGCCAACTGGGGTTTGTTCTCCGCAGATAGGGAGCCGGTATTCCCATTGACAGGTCCGGTCAATGAAACACCCAAATGGGCTACCCGCTTTGCCGTCGCTACGCTGATCTGGTTGCTGGCAATCGTGAAGTATTCCAAAAAGCTGGAACACGTCTCGCTGATCCGCATGTTAACGTTTTTCACCATCGCGCAAGTATTCAGCGTTTGCCTGGTGACATTGGCCGATTTTCTCTGGTACACCAGTTACAGCACATGGCAAAGGCTGTACACGACGGCGCTAGTGCTCGCGAATACGGTTCTCGGCGCGCTGCTGTTACAGCGTAGCAGCGATATTTTGACCGAAAACCCCGGCAATATGAAGCTGGCTAAAAGTTTGAGGACCGGTTATCTGCTTTTTATATTGCTGGCGCTTTATAAGACCTATGGCCTTACGATCAATGGCCGCTATTTGAGCTTCCCAATAGAGCAGTTCACCATTCCGGTATTCGGTGTAATCGGTTTGATTACCTGCGTATGGCTAAAGGAGCGCAAACTGAATGGCCGAACCTTGGCATTTGATAGTTTAATCGGCTGGAGCCTGCAAAGCCGCCGCGACCGGTCTGTCGCTTATTTATTGGCCTTCGGCGCCGTCGCGCTGATACTGGGAGAAACCAAAGCCTTTCTGGATGGCCGCGATTTCATTCAAGCTCATCCCGGCTTATCAGAGGGCCTTCCCGTTGCACTGACCTATACCCTGTATAACCAGCAACTCCTTAGTTGGCTGGCTTGCCTGATTTCCTTGTCCTTGCCTTTCTGGACTAACAGCCGTAGTAAACAGGACGCTTAAGTTTTACGTTAACGGGTATTACGCTGTAATACCCGTTTTTTCGCAGGCAAATCGCATCCAATATCGAGTGACAGTTTGCCGCGCGTCAATTTGTCACATTTTCAAACCACGCTCCGGCCATTATACTGTATGCAACTCTTATGTATGCGCTCCCTCTCCTAAAGGGTAAAGAGTTTTAATATCCTTCCTCAATGCGGCCTTTAGGCCGCATCTTTTTTCTGGATGAGGTCGCTGTCTATGGAACGAAACTACTACTCAACTACGTCAACTTTCGTGCACCCTAACGAACTGAATTGGCGCACAGCTTTTCATGAAGCCGGACATGCCGCGGCTATTCATCTCGGCAACCGCCAAAAACAATTACCCCCGGTATTTTTCGAAATACATGTCAAACGGCCAAGCAACGCTTACGACGATTTTTTCGCGAAAGTGATAGACGGCAACCTGATCCAGAATCTGCCAATTGCCGTCGTGGAAAGCTTTAACGAACTGTCTGACAATAATCAGCAGCATGCCTGCCAACGCGCCTACGAAGCTGATGTGGTCAACTTATTGGTTGGCCCCTTGGCGGAAGCAAAATATGTCTCTATTCGCGACGACGAAGTTTTTAATGTTAATCTAATAAATTTCAACGCGTTACATAATTATGGCGGCTACAGTGATCTGGAAAAAGTGCTTAGTTACCTGGATCACTTCATTGCTTCCAAAACCCAGCGCGAAGAGAAAATGCAGGAATTATTGCTCCAGGCCTTCCGCTTTATCGACAATCGTCGCCACTGGAAATGCATCCTCAATCTGGCTCACTATATCTTGGACAGCCAGCAGGAAATCATCTCCTGCGATGAGGCGATTGGCATATTCGACCGCTGCCTTACCGCCAATACGCCGTTCAGATCGGTCCACTACCCATTTCTGTTCGGCTGAAAATAAACAAAGCACTGAATGGCGACAGCTTTACAAAGTCGCCAAAACACCTTACCTTCCATGCTAGATTGTCAATCAGCCAAAACCTTGCAGCTTGAAAGAACTCAAGATGCGTAAAGACTATCCTTCAAATACGGTGCACCGATTGCGCCCGCCTTGCTTGGACTGATACAGCGCCTGGTCGGCCCGCACGAACACGTCGTCATGCAAATCGCCGCCTTTATACTCGCTGATACCGCAACTCAGGGTTAGATTGATATTTTCGCCGTTAGAGTTAAACCCGCAGCTCTGAATCATTTTACGGGTGTTTTCCGCCATTCCCAGCGCCTGAGACTCCTCGGTATTCGGCATCAACATGACAAACTCCTCGCCGCCGTAACGAGCCACGAAGTCGGTTTCCCGGCAATTGTTCAGCAATAATTGCGCAACCAAAGCCAAGGTTTTATCGCCCGCCTTGTGACCATAGGTGTCGTTGATTGACTTGAAAAAATCGATATCCCAAATGATCAATGTTAGCGGCGCCCTATAGCGTTTCCAACGTTTCAATTCCATTTCGGCACGATTGTTATACGCCAAACGATTCGGCAAGCCGGTCAACGAATCGCATAGCGCTTTGTCATGCTCTATCTTAAGCTTAACGCGCAGGGTCTCGGTTTCGGTTTCCAGCTCCTGCAATTTTTGCGTCATTAACTCAATTTTTTCTTGCGCTTCCTGCTGCCGTTCATCTTCCAGTTGCTTGTGTTCGATCAACTGCTCCAACAAACGATCAAGATGCTCAGCGGTGTGATTTTTTAACAGATCAAGCTCTTCGGCAGCCTGCGTCGAGTCTTTGAGGCTACCCACTTGCCTATGAATTTCGGTATTCAGCATCTCGCGGTTATCGATCGATGCTCGATTGGCTTGACCCGCGGTTTCCACGTCTTGCCCAAGCTCGTCGAGCCGTTCGCTCAAATCCCCTAAAAATCCATCGATGCCTTTTCGCTCGGATACGCTGTAATCTTTGATATTCAGCAGCAAGATAATCGCCGAGTCGATGACTTTCTTGTACGACTCCTCGCTATGCTTAGCCCTGACCCGTTGCTTTAACAGCGAGGTCTGCTGCTGAAAGCGCAACGGCACCTCGGCATCGGCCAGCAGTTCATCCAAACGCTCCAGCAAATAGTTGTTTTGCAACGCAGCGCTGTCGCTTTCCCCGGCACTCACATCCTGCTTGGCTTGCTTGGAAATATGCAACAAGGTTTTCGACACGGCCTGCAACTCGGACAGCAAATCCTGCAAATTCGCGCCGCTCCGCAATTTTGCGCCTATCGCCAGCAGATGCGGCTCCAGCAACTTGTGACTGCCTTGGCAAAAAATCAACAGCTGAATGACCAGCTTGTATAAAAACTTTTCGTTATCGAGTGAAGCGGAATAAGGAGTAGTAGTCGCCATATCTATTGCAATTCGTTACACGACAACGCAGCGGTTACGGCCGGTTTGTTTCGCGCTGTACAAACCGGAATCGGCTCTATTGAAAATCGACTCGTTACTGTCGCCGTCGACGAACTGGCTAATGCCGCACGATAAGGTGATAGACACTTTATTGCCATTCGCATTGAAACTGCTGTTTTCCAAGGTTTTCCGCAGTTTTTCCGCGATCAGCAAAGCGGATTTGGCATCGGCGCCGGGCAATATCATCACAAACTCCTCGCCGCCGAAACGCGCGACAAAATCGGTTTCCCGGCAGTGTTTGGATAATAATTCGGCGATGACAATCAACGCCTTGTCCCCGCACTTATGTCCATAGGTGTCGTTGATGGTCTTAAACAAATCCACATCCCAAACCATCAGCGTCATCGGCGATTTATGCCGCCGGCAACGCGCCATTTCATCGATCAAACGATCTTCAAACGCCAATCGATTCGGCAGATTGGTCAAGGGATCGCGGGTCGCGCGATGTTGGGCCAGATCCAGCTTCGAGCGCAATTCAGACGATTCGGACTCCATTTCCCGCAGGCGTTGCGACAAGATTTGCATTTCGCGCTGCGCTTTCTCCCGTTCCTGTTGCTCTTGGAGATTATGCGCTTGAATTTGTTGCGTGATGGTAGTCAGTCGACTGCTGACAATTTGCTTGAGCGGCTCCAGTTGAGTGGCGTTCTCCGACTTTTCCCGCAACTCCATGATTTGCTCGGATACGGCCTGATCCAACAGATTGCGCTTCTTAACGCTGATTTCGTTGGCGGTATTAACCCCGGTGGCTTTTACACCCAACTCGGTCAACTGGTCGGTCAATTTCGACAAAAATGCCGCCATTTCCTGCTGTTCCGATTCCAGATGCTTTTTTACCGCCAGCAGCAAAGCCACCGTATCGTCAAAAATAGGCCCAAGGGCTTGATCGGCAAACAACCGGCTTTTGATTTTTTCCGCGTCCTCGGCAAAACTCAACGGAATTTCGGCATTGTCCAACAAACGGATCAGTTGAATATTGATGGCTTTGGCATCGGCCCCGGTCAATTCCAAGGCCAAATCTATGCTGGCAAGCGGCTTGTTATCCTCCAGCAATTCAAGCAAGGCTAGATAAAAAACCTGATTATTACTGAATTGCCGGCTTTCATACTTCCCGCGAATCTCATCGAGCTGATCCTGGTGCTGCGGATATTGCTTGCCAAGAAACTCGAACAGCAAGGAAGCGTCCAGCAGAGTGGACTCCGGTGACTCTTCCAGCATAATCAGCGCATTGGAAAACGCCGACAGCTCTTTCTGCAATTGCTGACTTTGCAGGCCGCCTTTCAATAAATTGCGAATACGATTTAAATGAGGATCGAGTTGCCGGTTTAGACCTTTGACTGCCAACGCAAAACGCACGATGGTCTTGCACAACAACTCTTCGTTGGCTTTGTATTGTTTTTCAACATGTTCCTGGTCATCCAACAGCTTGAGGTATTTATCCTTCCACCTATCCGGACCCTCATCCTTGTTTTTAAAAAAAACCATGAAACATGCCCTAATTCTGAAATTCTTGGTCGACTGATTATAGTCTATCGTTGAATTTGTGAAGAACATCCAACAATCAGCATTTGCCCCTCACGTCCCTGTGCGGCAATTCGTTGGTCGGTCATTTATTTTTTCTGACTTTCTTGCGCTATCAATTGATTAACAACGGCCAACATATTGGCTTGCGATTTGGCCGACTGCGCGGTGACCTTGTATTTACCGTTAACGATCAGAGCAGGTACGCCACTGATGCCGTAACGCGGGCCGGTAGACTCGGCTTGACGCAGCTTGGCGTCGACCAAAAACGAGTTATAAGCGCTACGAAACTCCTCGTCCTTAACACCGTGATCGGCAAAAAACTTAGCCAGCTCGTCTTCGCTGATTAATTTTTGTTTCTTGTTCTGAATCGCATCGAACAAATCGGCGTGGACTTTATCCAAAACGCCCAAGGCTTCGGCAGTAAAGTAGGCCTTGGCATGCTTACCCCACAGATCACTGAATACTGCCGGCTGGCGGATAAATTCGACATTGGCGGGCTTGGTTTTCAGCCATTCCACCATGGAAGGCTCCAGACTGTAGCAATGCGGGCAACCGTACCAAAAAAACTCGATCACTTCGATCTTGTCCGGATTTTGTACCGGCTGCGCCGGCGTTACAGCTTCGTAACCGCCCTCCGCATTTACCAGCGAAGAAAAGCCCAACAGCCCCAACAATGCGATTATTTTTAACATCAAAGTTCTCCGTAAGAATGTAATCCTGATAAAAACATGTTAACGCCCAACAGCGCAAACACCGTGACAAAAAAACCGGGCTCCCTCCACCCAGCCATCGGCTAGGCGTGCCAACCCTCGGTCTGCGCATATGCAGCCAGGCCGCGCAGCGCAACCAAACGCAAGATCCTGGCTTCATTAGACTCCCCGGACCAGTGCACACTAAGGCTTCCACAGCCCAAAGCTGCCCAATATAGTCGCCGGCGTGAAAAAAGCAAAGCCCAACGCAATGGCTTTGTACATCAAATCGTCCAGTAAGGACAGCACCAAAAATCCAGGGCGATCAAAACCCGGCGGACGATTAAAAGTCGAACAAAGCCCGCCGTTTGAACACCTAGAACCTGAACGGTTCAAACTTTAAAACATAAGGGGAAAAGGGCTGCTTTGCCGATCACCACCGCAACGGCAATTGCCGTGAATAGGTAACGACCAGATTCATCAAACCCGGAAAGCTGAGCAGAATGCGAAGCATCGATTGCTGCATGGACGGCCAAAGGAGATCCCCTTGGCACAAGACTGAATATGGTTCCGGCAGAGCATGGGCTCTGCCGGACGGAGAAAGCTTATTTCATCGTCGAAATATAGTAAGCAACCGCTTTAATGTCCTCGTCGGTCATTTTAGTGGCGATCATGTGCATCATGTTTTCGCGGTTATTGCTGCGCGCGCCGGTTTTGAAATCGGTCAGGCTTTTAATCAGATAATCAGCGTGCTGCGAATGCAAGGACGGGAACGAGGCCGGTTTATTACCTTCCGCATAAGGGCCGTGGCACGCCACGCAAGCCGACACTTCGCGGCTGATGTTACCGTTACGGTACAAATCGCTACCTTGCGTAATCAAGGCCTCCAACGCGGCCTTTTCTTGCTCGGGTGTTTTTGCGGGCGCATCGTCGTCATCGCTCGCCGGCAATTTCGGCGCCGGATTGGTGGAAATTTTGTTGCCGGCATAATAACTGGCGATTTCCTGAATCGCTTGATCGTCAAGACCGGCCGCCAGTGGCGCCATCATCGGCGCCAAGCGCGCACCGCTCTTGAAAGCCTGCAGCTGCTTAACCAGATAGGTTTGATGCTGTCCCGCCAATTTCGGAAATGCGGGCATCGTGCTATTACCGTCTTCGCCGTGGCAGCCCGCGCAGCTGGCGGCTTTGGTTTTTCCGGCGCTGGCGCTGGCATTACCTTGCGCGTTTACGTGACCGGCGGCGGTTGCCAACAACAAAGAGATGGAAACAGTCAGCAATTTTTTTATCATTATGGGCCCCTGCTCAGGAAGGTTGATCGACATAAAGCAAGCTGATGACAGCCGCCAGACGCTATAATGCCCGGATTCTAACCGATTTATAAACACTAAGCGAGACTGTGATGAATCCCATCTACCATCAGGCCAAGTTCATCAACAGCGCCCCCAAACTGAAGGACGCGCCGCCCGACCAAGGCATGGAGATCGCCTTCGCCGGCCGCTCCAACGCCGGCAAATCCAGCGCGATCAATACCCTGGTGCAACAAAACGCGCTGGCCCGCGTCAGTAAAACCCCCGGCCGCACCCAATTGCTGAATTTTTTTGAAATCGACGCCAAACGCAAACTGGTCGATCTGCCCGGCTACGGCTATGCCAAAGTCCCGGAAGCCATCAAAAAGGACTGGCGGCAAATGATGGAAAGCTACTTGCACGACCGTCAAGCCCTCTGCGGCATTATCCAGGTGATGGACATCCGCCACCCGCTTACCGACTTCGACTGGCAAATGGTCGAGGGGTGCGAACACCGCAAACTGCCTTTGCACATTCTGCTGACCAAGTCCGACAAACTGAAATTCGGCGCGGCGAAGACGACTTTATTGCAGGTGCAGCGGGATTTGAGCCAGGCAGATATTGTGGTGACCTTGCAATTGTTTTCCGCGTTGAACAAAACCGGGATTGATGATGTGCATCAGGTTTTGGATGAGTGGTTTGGGTTTAGGAAAATGGTGGTTTCGGAGGATTAAACGTACCGTTTGGAACGAAGCTCGCATCCCTCTCCAGAGGGAGCGGGCCTGGGTGAGGGGAAATCAAAATATTGTGTCGCTGGCGCGACGGCTTGATTTAATGTCGGGTCTCGGCCCGACGGCCGAGATACTTTTCTTTGCTTGTCCAAAGAAAAGTATCCAAAAGAAAAGACACCCGGATGCCGCTTATTCCCTGCGCTCCTCGCTTTTGAACGGGGTTGCCGAAAGGGGCTTCCTGCCCCTTCGTCAACGCGCCGCATCCCTGCGGCGCCCCTACGGGCTAATCCGTTCAAAAACTCCGGTGCTCGGCACGGCATACGGGAGAAAACCAGTCCCAAGCTATCGGACAAAAAACGATTCGGCCTTGCCTATAAAACCGACGCTGGATTCGATGCCTTGATGAATGCCACTAATTTACTAAGTTGTGCGCGAAGGTCTAGCACAGAAAAGTCTGGCTGGAACTCTGAAACAATATATCTCGCTATTTCAACCTTTGGTGCCTGCGCTTCTCGCTCCTTCTTCGATTTTATCTTTAGGACATTCTCATACGCACCAAAGCTGGACATCGGAGTTGCGTTTGGATTGACAGCGGATAATGCAGCTTGAATTTGTGAGGGCGGCAAATAATTTTCAATTTCGCGCCCCTTTGTAATCCATGCATGACCAGGTCCACTATTAAACTCTTGTTCTAATCGACGTTTTGTTTCATTTATTCGCGCACCGCTCTTTGCGCGGTCGCTGTCGAGAATCATCACACCGCGCCTATTCAATCGCCTGAGTGAAATAAATTCGCTCACTAAGGTTTCGTCATCATCGTTCGATAAATGAGATGCTAGGCGACCGCCGTAAAACATTATTGAGTAATGAATTCCTTCCACGAAATTTGGCTCAAGCGAATTTATCCAATAATTCAGATATACCCTATCCGATGGCCCTTCGACCCAAATCACACAATTTGCTTGGAGTAAGTCAGAGGGATGAAAACCAAGATCTTCGCAAATAGCAGACTTGTGATTGTTAGAAGTTGCCCTTTCGACGATGGAACACCCGTTTTCAAGCCGAATATGGTAAATCTCGGCGTCTGGGGTATCCATTAGTGCTGCAGAATGCGTGCTGATGATGTATTGGTTACTTGTAAACTCGGACAAATAACGCATCAATTTTCGTTGAAGTATCGGGTTGAGGTGAATTTCCGGTTCTTCAATGCAAATAAGGTGGTCAGAAAGCACCGTTGCGGCCGCTGCCAGAATTATCACTTCATGGATGCCCGACCCTAACGAACTAAGCGGTAACGTCTTGCCATCCATGTGGACTAGAATTGTCTCGCGATCATGGGGAACTTCGATGGATGCGCTTGGATTGTCAATCACATTGCCAACGAACTTTGTAATTTCTTTGAACTTGATGCGGTCATGTTGGCTATGTACATCAGGGTTTTGCAGGCGCGCCAATCTTTCGATGATGCCTTTCCCATCGAATCCGTCAGATTCGGAGCCCTTTGCTCCAATTTCTCTAACTGCTGGAATCAAAGCCATTTGAATACTTGGGAAGTCCGGAGTAAGCATGCGAAGTATGTCGGGTTCCCAAGATTGAGTTCGAGCACCTCCTGACATATTGGTCAGTGCTGACCAAAGGGTGGAGATTTCGTGATCTTTGAGTGACTTAACTGCTTCCTCCCACGAATCAAACTTACCAGCGTGATTGAAGGGTGAAACCAAACTCCAAACCAGTTCAGTACCATCCAGTTTTTTCTTCTCAGCAAAAAGCTTTGAGAGTGCAAATTTAGCGGTTCTGTGGTTAGGCATGTCGTTGAGTCCTTTCAACAGAGGATGATTTCTCCGCAAACTCGCAATCCCGCCTGCGTCTATCTCAAGCACCTCACCGAATCCGACTAGAAGATCTGCGTGCTCTGGAAAGTGGGCGTCCAATGGATTAGTCAAACGAGTCATTGCGTGTGGACCCTTGGGATATATTTCCATCAGAAACCTAATAACATTTGACTTACCGGCGTTATTTCTACCTATCAGCAGATTAATCTTGCTTAACCTATCGAAGCATTGAGTCTGCTTACCAAAACTCCTATATCCAGCAAGCGCAAAATTTTTCAGAACTAAAGTCATGTATTTGATTAGGGGCGTTAATTGGGAAATTCTAGCAATTAGCTGAAGTGAGATGTGGCGGAAACCAGAAGGTTGGCTAAACCCGATAAGTCGCAATCATATGTTTTAATTGACGTTCGATTTGGTGCAATAAGTTGGCGCTATTGCACCTTTGTTTCCTATACATAAATCACTTCCAAATCGCGCGAGGTGTTTCTCCCGTATGCCGCGCCGAGCACCGGAGCTTTTGGCGAGAAATGCCCGAAGGGGTGCGGCAGGGATGCCGCACGTCGGCGGAGGGGCTGGGAAGCCCCTTCTGCCGACCCTCGACAAAAGCGAGGAGCGCAGGGAATAAGCGGCATCCGGGCCGCCTTTCTTTTGGGTACTTTTCTTTGGCGGAGCAAAGAAAAGTACCTCGGCTGTCGGTCCGAGAACCGATATTAAAATCAATCGTCGCGTCAGCGACACAAAAAGGCAGATTGTGTTGAAAAAGGCGGTATTTTGAAAGTCGGTCGGAACGGCGTTTTGATTGATTGCCGTGGTTTTTCAGAAGCTGGCAGGTGAGTTTTTTGCTTTTTGGTGCATGAATACGACGTCTATTGCCGTTATGCGGGTATTAATTGGGTTACTGGTTCATTTATTGCCAACCTCTTGGCCATTCGCCTTAGATTTTGGGCTGTCGCCGCCAATAGAAACTCATCCTTGGCGTTACTAAAGCCTCGTAAACGTAGCTTGTCCATCTTCAAGATGCGCTTGAGATGGGCAAACAGCATTTCCACTTTCTTGCGCTCCTTGCGTGACTGCTTATAAGCCTCGGTTTTGGTAATGGCACGTGCAACATCGCGGGCCGATTCGAAAGGACTGCGGACGATTTTGCGGTTGAGGGTATTAGGGCAGCATTTTTCCTTGAGGGGACAGGCCTGGCAATCCAATTGGCTCGCCCGATAGCGCAAAGGATCCTTTTTCTTAGTACGCCAGGAGGTTTTGAGGAATTTCCCCGCAGGACAGAGATAGCGATTGTTTTCGGCATCATAGATAAAATCTGATCGACCGAAGGTTCCGTCAGTCCGTTCCGATTTATCGAATACCGGCACGTGCGGCTCGATGTGCTTTTCATCGACCAGCCAACCTAACATGGATGCGGAACCATAGTTGGTATCGCCCACCAAACGTTCGGGTTTCAGAGCGAATGTCTCTTCTACCCGGTCAATCATGGTGCGAGTTGCTTCAGCTTCAGCGGCTTTATTGACGGCTGAGGCTTCTACGTCAAGGATGATGCCGGCTTCCAGATCGATCAAGTAATTGGTCGAATACGCGAAAAATGCGGGCCCACCCGGCGCGGCTGTCCAGGTGGCGGCGGGGTCGGTCAGTGACAGGGTTCGGGTAGACTCTTTGGGATCATTCGTTTCTGCCAGTGCAGTGAGATATTCACGGACCGGACGTTCTGCTTGAGCGGGATCGCCCCAATCAATGTCGTCGCCATTTTCTACCCGACGTTGCCGTTGTGCATCGGCTTTGATGATGCTGGCGTCGGTGGCAAAACCTTCACCACGCACCAAGCCTTCCGCCATACACCGTTTGACGACGGTCTCAAACACGAGCCGAAAAGCCAGACTGTCCCGGAAACGGCCCAGGCGATTCTTGGAAAAGGTGGAATGATCCGGCACGGGATCGTCTAAATCCAGTTTGCAAAACCAACGGTAAGCCAAGTTGACATGTACTTCTTCACACAGCCGACGTTCGGAACGAATGCCAAAACAATAACCGAGGATTAACATGCGGATCATCAGTTCGGGAGCAATCGATGGCCGACCGATAGGGCTGTAATACTCCGCCAATTGCTGACGAAAATCGCCCAGATCGAGAAAGCGGTGAATGCCGCGCAACAAGTGATCTTTGGGAATGTGGTTTTCGAGACTAAAACAGAAAAACAACTGCTCCTGAATCCCGGACTGTTGTCCCATCATGGCGTCACCTCATGATTGAATGGCTGTTGGCTGTATTTTACTACTCTACAAAACGAATATCAGGGGACTTTTTCAACACAATCGGCAAGTATCCGCCGGTGCGAAAAGCCCAATCACCAAGCCTCCAACACCACCACCTTCCACCCCCGATTCTCCGCCGGCCGCAAACTCACCCACGCGGCTATCTGCCGCGAGGGCTGGTCTTGGCCGGCTGGCTGGCTCTGGTAAAAACCCACGCCCGCATCCTGCTCGGCAATTTTCTCGGCCAGTTGACGCAGTTCGGGTATCTGATTGAAGCGTTCTTCCCTGAACAAATTAAGACCAATCTCGCGGGGGTCTGTATCGTAAAGCAGCAGTCCATCATCCTGCACGACCCAAACGCTGCGTTTTTCGGTCTGCGTATCCGCAACCAGCAAACCAGCCAGAAAATCGGTCGGCTTGATACGCATAGAGATAAATCCGGGAATAGTTTTTCCCTGCTTGATCGGCACCACCAAGGTGACTGCGGGAAAGCCTTCCGGTGCCTGATAAATCCTGCTCAGAATCGGCACACCCCGCTCCAAAGTCATCCGATTGTGCTCGAGTTGCGAGGTATCGGCGCCAAGAGCTTGCCGGTACTTGGCCGGCGCAACGGCGACTACGGTACCCGGCGCCCGGGTCGTCGCAAAGCTTTCGGCGCGCGGATAACGTTGCCGCAAGCTCTCCAGCAAACCGGCGGATGCCACTAGTTCGGCGTTGCTGCGCAAAGAATCGGCCGCTTGCTGCATGCCCATGCGGATTTCGTTGATATTACCGAGGATACTGGCCGCCGCCTGGTTGGCAGCCGTCAGATTCTGGTTGGAAATACGGGTAACATCGGCCAGCGCACGCTCGACCCGTTGTTTTTCCTGCTTGACGATTTCGCCTTCGGCGACGGCCAAATCTCTGGCTTTATGCGCCTCCACGCCGAATTTGAAGGCCAGCCCGGCGCCGATCAATATCGCCAGCAATACCGCCAAACTGGCAACCAGCGCGATCTTGTTGCGGGCGATGAAACGGCGCAGCAGTTCGCCGCGCGAGTAGGCGTAAGCGCTCACCAAGCGGCCGTCGCGATAAGCTCGCAATTCGTCGGCCAGCGCCGCCGCATTGGGAAAACGTAGGGATTTATCCTTGGCCAAAGCCTTGTCGCAAATGGCGATCAATTCCGACGGCATTGGCAGCTTCGGGTCGCGAGCCGAGGGCATGGGCGCCAGCGAGCTGAGCTGTTCCAGAATGTCGTCGGCGCTACCGCGCAGCGGCGGATGGCCGGCCAATAGATAATAGAGAATGCACCCCAGCGCGAACACATCCGACCGCGTATCCACGACGCCGAAATCGGGGTTGGCTTGTTCCGGCGCCATATAGGCCGGCGTGCCGAGAATATCGCCGATCCGGGTCAGATCCGCATCGTCATCCGGCTTGCTGGGGGCTGCAGACATCAGCGGCGTCAGATCGGCTTCATTTTCGACCTTGGCCAAACCCCAGTCCAGGACAATGGTTTCGCCGAACGGGCCCAGCACGATATTGCCGGGCTTGATGTCGCGATGAATCACGCCTTTGGAATGGGCGTAAGCCACGGCTTCGCAAACGTCGATCAATCTGTCCAGCAAGCTCAGGCGCCGCGACAGGGCATGCTCTGGTAAGACCTCGGTATTGCAAGCCTTGAGCGCCTTGGCCAGCGTATCGCCGCGCACCAAGCGCATCACGTAATACGGTGCACCGCTTTGCTTTTTGCCAAGATCATAAACCGGCACAATGCCCGGATGTTCCAGGCGGCCCGTGATGCGGGCCTCGCGCAGAAAACGCGCGTTTAATTCAGCATCTTGATTCGCCGCCTGATCCAATAATTCCTTGATTGCCACTTCGCGGCCGATGCGCTCGTCAAAGCCCAGCAACACCTGGCCGCCGCCGCCCACGCCCACGGCGCCGCGCAAGGAATAATCGTCGTTGAATTTGCCGTCCAGCGCGGGATTCGCGTCCAGCACCCGCAGATAAGGGGGCGCCTTGATCCGAGTCAGATCGTCGTCTTGCGATTTGATGATGGTGGCGTCGTCTTCCGGGATCATAATCTCAGACAGCTCAGCCTGGTTTAATCTCTGTGCAGCCGGATCAAGACTGCGGCGCGGGCTTGCGGTCGGCATGCCCCAGATCGCGCTCCGGGGCGATTTGATCGCGCACCAATTGCTTTAATTCGGTGATCTCCGGAAACCGGCCTTGCTGCTTGCGGGACCAGACTAATTCGCCGTTAGCCCGCACGTCGAAGATGCCGCCGGTGTCCGGCTGCAGCACCAGCTCGTCCAGCTCCTGTTCGAAGGTGCTTAATAATTCCTGCGCCATCCAGGCCGCGCGCAACAGCCAGCGGCATTGCGTGCAGTAGCGGATTTCGACGCGGTTCATGGCTTACAACTCGTCCCGCAGGCGTTTATAAATGCCGCCGAAACTGCCGTTACTCATCAGCAGCACATGGCAAACGCCGCCGGCTTGCGCTTTGATGGTAGAAATGATGGTTTCCAGGCTGTTGCAAATCTCGATGTTATTGGCATATTTCAGTAGCTGGCTCAAATCCCAGCCCAGATTGTCGGGTTGATAGACGATGGCCTGGTCGGCCTGGCTCAAGGATTCGGCCAACGATTGGGTGTGCACGCCCAGGCGCATGGTGTTGGAGCGCGGCTCGACGATGGCCAGAATTTTTTCGCTGCCGACTTGTTGGCGCAAGCCGTCCAGCGTGGTTTTGATTGCGGTCGGGTGGTGAGCGAAGTCGTCGTAAACGGTGACGCCGGCACTTTTGACGATCACTTCCATGCGTCGTTTCACGCTTTGAAATTGTTGCAGAGCGGCTATCGCCCCTGCCGGCGCGATGCCGATATGCCGGGCGGCGGCGATGGCCGACAAGGCGTTGTAGACGCTGTGGCGGCCGGTCAAGGTCCAATTGACTGTACCTTGTTCTTCACCGGCAAAACTAACGCTAAAACAACTGCCGTCAGCTTTTAAAAGTTGGGCCTGCCAATCCCCATCGTAGTCGATA
Source organism: Methylomonas methanica (assembly GCA_001644045.1). Classification (GTDB taxonomy): domain Bacteria; phylum Pseudomonadota; class Gammaproteobacteria; order Methylococcales; family Methylomonadaceae; genus Methylomonas; species Methylomonas methanica. The sequence goes on from LUUF01000093.1 coordinate 17,809, forward strand.
GCCGTCTTCACGACCGGAGTCCAGCAGCCCATCTCCAGTACTTCTGAAACATGTTGCTCGCAAGCCGGCGCGATGATTTGACCTTCACTGGGAATGGTGCGCACCAGATGGTGGAATTGTTTTTTAATTGCGTCCAGGTTTTCGAAGATGTCGGCATGATCGTATTCCAGGTTGTTCAAGATCGCCGTTCTGGGCCGGTAATGGACGAATTTCGAACGTTTGTCGAAAAACGCGCAGTCATATTCGTCGGCTTCGATCACGAAAAAATCCGACTCGCCCAAGCGCGCGGAGATACCGAAATTCAGCGGAATGCCGCCGATTAGAAAGCCCGGTTTGAAACCGTTGTATTCCAGCACCCACGCCAACATGCTGCTGGTAGTGGTTTTGCCGTGCGTACCGGCTACCGCCAATACCCATTTATGCTGCAACACGTGCTCTGCTAGCCATTGCGGGCCGGAGATATACGGCAAACCTAAGTTCAATACCGCTTCCACTTCCGCATTGCCTCGCGACATCGCGTTGCCGATTACGACCAGGTCGGGTTTGCTGTCCAGGTTCTCGGCTTTATAGCCGTTCATCAAACGGATACCTTGCTCTTCCAGTTGCGTGCTCATCGGCGGATAGACATTCTGGTCCGAGCCGCTGACGGTGTAGCCCAATTCGCGGGCGATTAAGGCCAGACCGCCCATGAAGGTGCCGCAAATGCCGAGGATGTGGATGTGTAGTGGCTTTTGTAATTCTGTCATTCTGATAATTTTAGCGGGGTTTAATGAGATGTAAGCCCGGAAATTGGGTTTTGAACCGGTTGCATCATTTTTTGGGTTCTTCCGGCTTTTTTTCCTCGGCGGGTTTGGGCTCGCCTTCGATTTTTTCTTCGACCTTGGCTTCCGCACCCTTGGCGCCGGCCGCCTCTAACAGTTTAACGATGTTTTCGCGACCGAGCTTTTTGGCCTTATCAAGAATTTTCACGCTCTGGCTATCGGCTGCATTGACGTTAGCGCCAGCCGCGATTAACACGCCAACAATGTCGGCACTGCCGAACATTACCGCATCCGTTAGCGCGGTCGAGCCGAGTTTATCCGTCAGATTAACGTCGGCGCCATAAGCCAGCAACGCCTTGACAATCCGCAAATTGCCGTTAAAACTGGCTGCCATCAGCGCGGTGCGATCCGTTTCCAGCTTACCGTTGACGTCCAGTCCTTGCGCCAATAGGGCCTCGACACGGTCCAGCTTACCGGTAGCCGCGGCGGCAAATAAATCCTTATTGTCTTCGGCAAGCGCCTGCACTGACCAGGCGATTAGCCCGGCGCTTAGAAATCTGCGGATATTCATCGGATTGCTTGCTTGCGTTTGGGTTTGAGTTGGGTTGAAATAAGGCAAATACTGATTTACATCATCTATCAATGAGCGAAAAAAACAAAGTTTTAGTTGAAGCCCAACCCTACTACATCGAGGCCCAATCGTCCCCCGAACAGAACCGCTATGTGTTTGCCTATACCATCACCATCACCAACGTCGGCTCGACACCAGCCAAATTGCTGACCCGGCACTGGTTGATCACCGATGCCAACGGCAAGGTGCAGGAAGTAAACGGCGACGGCGTGGTGGGAGAAAATCCGCATCTCAGCCCCGGCGACTCGTTCCGCTATACCAGTGCGGCGATGATAGAAACCCCGGTCGGCGTGATGCAAGGCAAGTATCAAATGCAGTCGGACGCAGGCGAAAATTTTAACGCAGCCATTCCTAAATTCACTTTATCGATACCCAGAACGCTGCACTAATGGCGATTTATGCAATTGGTGATATTCAGGGCTGTTACGACGAGTTCCGCCGCTTACTGGACCATATAAAATTTGAGCCCGGCCAGGATCAACTCTGGCTGGCCGGCGACCTGGTCAACCGCGGCCCAAAATCGCTGGAAACGCTGCGGTTTGTGAAAGGCTTGGGCTCGGCGGCGGTTACCGTGCTGGGCAATCACGATCTGCATTTGATTGCGACCGTGGTGTCGCTGGGCAAAGCCGGCAAGAAAGACACGCTGGGCGACATTTTGCGGGCCGAGGATTGCGAAGAACTGATAACGTGGTTAAGGCATCAAAAGTTGTTTCATCACAATGACGACTTTTGCATGTTGCACGCCGGTTTGCCGCCGCAGTGGGATTTTGAAACCACGCGACGCATGGCGCGCGAAACCGAGCAAGCCATGCAAAGCCAGGACCACGAACGTTTCTTCCGTTCCATGTACGGCAACAAGCCGGTAGTCTGGCGCGACGATTTGCTGAAAACCGAAAAACTGCGTTTTGCGATCAATTGCTTCAGCCGGCTGCGTTATTGCACCGTGGATGGCGTGATGGATTTTGGGCCGAAAGGCGCGCCCGGCAGCCAGCCCGACCACTTAATACCCTGGTTTGAAGTGCCGGGCCGCAAAAGCATCGATATGCGTATCATCTTCGGCCACTGGTCCACGCTGGGCTATTTCGACGGCTATAACTGTTATTCGATAGACACTGGCTGTTTGTGGGGCGGACAACTGACGGCACTAGAGCTTTCGGAGCCACCCAGACGCTTCAGCATCGACTGCGCGGCCGTGCAAAATCCCAAGGCTTTTTCATAGTAGTGAACTTTTGCCGGGGTTCGGGCATCAACCCAGCTCGCAAGCCGAGCACGCTCGGCTTGCCACATCAACTTTACCCGAGATCAATCCATGCGAAAAAACCTATTCCTCGCCGCCGTCCTGGCTTTGCCGTTAACCGCCTTCGCTTATCCCAGCGAGAACGACTATGGCCAACCAATAGACCACAAACTCGAACATTTGAACAAATTGCTGCAACTCAGCCCCGAACAAAAAACCAAGCTGGAAGCGATTTTTAAAGAACAGCACGAAAAATTCCGTGCCATCCACGAGGAGTCGCACAGCCGGATGAAAGAAGTGTTAAGCCCGGAACAAATGCAAAAAATGGACGACTTGCGCAAACAACATCAGGAACAGATGCGCGAACAGGGCCGCAAGCCAGCCCCATAAACAAAACGGCCTCAGCGGTAGCCGTTACCGCTGAGGCCGTTGATCGCGTTAGCGAATTTTTTAAGAGAAATTCCGGCCGTAAAAAATCTCGGCCATTTCTTCCTGCAGCATTTCCTGAATCTCTTCCTGCTCGTCGTCGCTGAAATTACTTTCCTTCTCGAACAAGTAATTTTCCAGTTCGGTTTCCTTCAACATCATCTTCGTGTGGAAAATGTTTTCCTGATACACATTCACGTCGATCATCTGGTAAAGCTCTTTGGTGCTTTCCGCGATGTAATTCTGGATCGAATTGATCTTGTGATCGATGTAATGCTTTTGCCCGGACACGTCGCGGGTAAAACCGCGCACCCGGTAATCCATGATCACGATGTCGGACTCAAAGCTGTGAATCAGATAATTCAAGGCTTTCAGCGGCGAAATTTGCCCGCAAGTCGAAACATCGATGTCGGCCCGAAACGTACAAATATCGGTATCCGGATGGCTTTCCGGATAGGTGTGCACGGTGATGTGACTTTTATCCAGATGCGCCAAAATCGTATCCGGCAAGGGGCCGGGCGACTCTGAATTCATACCGGCCGGAATCACCGCGCCCTCGGAAATCAGCATCGTGACGCTGGCGCCTTGCGGATCGTAATCCTGATGGGCGATATTCAAAATCTGTGCACCGATGATGTTGGCCACGTCTTTTAAAATTTGAGTCAAGCGCTTGGCGTTATAGGCTTCGTCGATATATTCGATGTAGGCTTTTTCCTGCTCTTTCGGCGCGTAGCAAACGTCGTAAATATTGAAACTCAACGATTTGGTCAGGTTATTAAACCCGTGTAACTGTAATTTGCTCAACCGATCAATCCTCTAAAACTTCAAAATCATGCGTTATTTCCACGCCTGCCCGACCCAACATTATCGAGGCCGAACAATATTTTTCGGCGGACAATTTCACCGCCCGCTCCACCGCTGCCGCCGCCAAATTTTTACCGGTCACTTTGAAATGCAGGTGAATTTTGCTAAATACGGCAGGCACTGTATCCACCCGCTCCGCGGTAAGCTCGGTAGTGCAATGCACGATCTCGTGGCGACCTTTTTGTAAAATATCCACCACGTCGAACGACGAACAGCCGCCCAAACCCAACAGCAACATTTCCATGGGCCGCACACCCAGGTTGCGTCCGCCATGATCAGGCGGCCCATCCATCACCACCGTGTGTCCGCTACCGGACTCGCCGACGAACAATCTACCGTCGACCCATTTAATCGTTGCCTGCATACTAAATCCCAACCAGAATCAAAATTGTCGCGAATTTTACAACGAACCCGTCAAATGTCTTGATTTTTTTGCAAAACTACTGCACCTTGATAGGGTAACCAATCTAGTTCACAGAATTATTACAAATTATGAGCTTTGTTAAACAAAACAAGATTTCTCCATCCGCCCTGGACGCCTTTTTACGCTTCTGCCATGTTAGGAGCTACCCAGCCAAAATCACCATCGTGCGCCCCGGCGATGTCGGCGACAAACTGCTGTTTGTAGTCGATGGCTCGGTTAGCGTCAGCGTCGAGGACGAAGAAGGCCGCGAATTGATCTTGGCGTATTTGAACAAACACGATTTCGTCGGTGAGATCGGGGTGTTCAAAAACGCCGAGACGCGTAGCGTATTGGTCAAAACGCGAACCAAATGCCAGATGGCGGAGATCGGTTACGAACGCTTCAAATTGCTGCTAAACGCCGAACTGCGCGATCAGGCGGTAGAGATCTTGACCGTACTCGGTGAGCAACTTTCCACGCGTTTGCTGATTACCAGCCGCAAATATCGCGACCTGGCATTTATGGACGTGGAAGGCCGTATCGCCCGGACGCTGTTGGATCTGGCCAAGGAGCCGGACGCGATTACCCATCCGGACGGCATGCAGTTGCATATCACCCGTCAGGAAATCGGCCGCATCGTCGGTTGTTCCCGGGAAATGGCGGGCCGTGTTTTGAAAGAGCTGGAAGACAAGGGTTTGATCACCGCGCACGGCAAAACCATAGTGGTATTCGGTACTCGCTGAGACAAGTTTGCAGGGGGCGATGTTATTCGCCCCTTTTATTCCTTCACGCCAAAACGGCGCGCCAAACTTTGCCGAGTGCCATCGACATAGGTAAACACTACCGGCACCACCAACAGACTTAGCAAAGTAGAGCTGAGCAAACCGCCAATCACCGCCACTGCCATCGGCTGGCGAAAACTGGCATCCGCACCCCAACCCAAGGCAATCGGCAGCATGCCTGCAATCATCGCCACCGTGGTCATGACTATCGGTCTGGCGCGTTTATGGCATGCATCCAGCAGGGCCTCATGCCGGCTTAGGCCATGCTCGCGCATCGCCAACAACGCATACTCCACCAGCAGGATCGAGTTTTTGGTGACGATGCCCATCAACATGATCAAGCCTATCATCGACGGAATATTCAACTCGCCGCCGGTCAGCAACAACGCGATAAACGCACCGCCCATCGACAAGGGTATCGCCGACAGGATGGTCAAGGGCTGAAAGAAATCCTTGAATAGCAGTACCAACACGCAAAACACGCACAACAAGCCGGTCAGCATTGCCATGCCGAAACTGCCGACCAATTCGGCCATGATTTCGGCGTCGCCGGTACGAATCAATTTAACGCTGGACGGCATATTCACCACTGCGGGCAACGTCTTGGCGGCGGCCAGCGCCTCGCCCAGCGACATTCCGCCCAATTCGGCATTGACGGTGACATACCGGCGGCGGTCATACCTATCCACCTGTGCCGAGCCACTGGCCAGCGACAGCTCCGCGACGCTGGATAACGGCACCAGCTTATCTCCGGCCTTGACGCGCAGATTAGCCAATATCTGTAAATCCTGCCGCGCGGCATCGGCCATGCGCACCCGAATCGCGAGCTGGCGATTATCCAGATTCAGCTTGGCTAACTGGGCATCGAAATCGCCGCTGGTAGCGATACGCACCGTTTCGCCGATCAGCTCGGCTGTCACACCCAGTTCGGCAGCGCGCTGCCAGTCCGGCCGAATCGCGATTTCCGGCCGCTCCAAGCTGGCGGTCGAGCTAATGCTGCTCAGGGTGCCCACGGTACGCAAATCGCGCTCCAATGCCTGCGCACTGGCTTTTAACGCCGCCGCATTGTCACTGGACAATATCAAAGACATTTTCTCCCCCGGGCCGCCAATCCCAATGGAAAAGCGAGCACCCGGCACATCGCGCAATGCCGCCCGCACAGCCTGTTCAATCTGCGATTGATGCGGCCGCAGCCCACGCTCGTTTAAGGTTAAGGTCAGCGCCCCCTTGCGTTGCTCTCCGGGCCTGCTCACGCCGCCACCGACCAATTGACTGCTGCCAACCGCGGTAAAGACATGCTCGACACCCGCTAGAGGCTGCAACACCGCTCTCGCCGCTTCGGCGACGCGGCCGGCATCGTTTATCGAACTGCCCGGCGGCAATTCAAATTGCACGGTGGTATAACCGCGATCGGCGGGCGGCACAAAACCGGCCGGAATCAACGGCAGCATTAAACACGCACCGATAAAAAATAGCGTGGATAGCAGCATCGTGGCCTTGCGATGACGTAGCGTCCACTGCACGGCTTTTAGATAAATTGGCATCAAGCTGCCATCGACGCTGGCCGGATGATGACCTTCGGTAAGTAGATAGGCGGCCAGCATCGGCGTCAGCAAGCGTGCCACCAGCAAGGACGCCAGTACCGCTACCACCGCCGTCCAGCCGAATTGCCGGAAAAACAGCCCGGAAACCCCGTTCATCAGCGCGGTAGGCATGAACACCACCACCAGCGTCAAGGTGGTGGCGATGACCGCCAGCGCGATTTCATCGACCGCTTCGGCGGCGGCCTGACGGATGCTCTTGCCCATCCGCACATGCCGGGCGATGTTTTCGATTTCCACAATCGCATCGTCCACCAAGATCCCGACCACGATAGCCAAGGCCAACATGGTCAGCATGTTCATGGAAAATCCCAGCCAATGCATCACCGCAAACGTCGGTAGAATCGACAAGGGCAGGGCCGACGCCGACACCAAAGTGGCCCGCCAATCGCGCAGAAACCACCACACCACCAAAACCGCCAACAGCGCGCCTTCATAGAGCATCATCATCGAGCCTTGGTACTGCTCTTGCGAATACGCCACCGACCCGGAAATCAGAGTAAAACTCAAGGAAGGATCGGCTTCCCGCATTCGCGCCAAGGCCTGTTCCACATCCGCGGAGATACGGGTTTCGTCAAAACCCTTGGCCCTATAGATGTTGAAACCGATCAACGGCTTGCCGTCCAGCGCGGCCAATTGCGTGCGTTCGGCAACGGTATCGCGAACAGTGGCGATTTGATCCAGCCGCACCTCGCGGCCGTTGGCTATCGCCACCTGCAATGCCGCCAATTCGCTGGCCTGCCGCACCGTGGCCAGCGTGTGCACGGATTGCTCCGCCAAGCCTAAATTACCCCGGCCGCCGGAGGATTCTTGCTGTACCTGCTTCAAGGCTCGCGACACGTCGGTCGCGGTGACGCCCAGCGACGCCAGCCGCACCGGATCGACTTCCAATTGAATTTCGCGTTGTACGCCGCCCAGACGTTCGAATCGACCCACGCCGGCTACGCCGAGCAGTACCTTACTGACGTTGTCGTCCACCAGCCAAGATAAGGCCTCCTCGTCCAGCTTGTTCGAGGCAATCGCATAGGTCAGAATCGGCGCACCGCCCACCGTCACCGCACTGATGCCGGGTTGCAGCACGCTGGTTGGCAAGTCCGAACGCACCCGGTCCACCGCGTCCTTGATTTCAATCAAGGCGTCCGAGAGCTTTTTTTCCAGGATGAATTCGACATTAATTTGCACCAGGCCATCGGTAATCGAGGTGCGGATGTGTTTCAAGCCAGATAGAGTGGCGATCGAGTCTTCGACTTTGCGCGCTACTTCGGTTTCCAGTTGTGCCGGCGCCGCTCCGGGTTGATTGAGCTTGACGATAACGCTGGGTAAATCCAGATCCGGCAAACTCTGTATCGACAACTGCTGTAAGCCGCGCAGTCCGGCCAGCGACAGCAAGATAAACAGTAATATCGATGGGATGGGGTTGCGAATCGACCAGGAGGCAAAACTCATTAATTAACCCTCGCCGCCGGCGCGACGTGTACAAGATCACCGTCGTTGAGAAAACCGGCCCCCTCTACCACCACCCGATCTGTTTCGCTCAAACCTTGAACAATTTCAATTTCCACGCCTTGCCGCCGGCCGGTATCGACCGCCTGTAAACTAACCGGCGAAGTATCGGCATCGCTGCGCAGTTTCAATACGTAGCTACGGCCATCACGAATGACCAGGCTGGCGGCCGGCACAGTCAAAGCCGGACGCTGACTTAACTCGATACGTCCGTTGGCATACATACCGGCGCGCGCATGGCTGCCGGGTAGAATATCGGCATACATGAGGCCCAAGCGAGATTGCTCGTCCAAGGCCGGCGCCAGTTGCCGCACCCTGGCTTGGGCCACGCTGCCGTCCGGCAGGCTGAGCAGAATCGCTTGCCCTATCTGAATTTGCGCAATTTGCCCGGCAGTCAATTCGCCGCGCCATTCCAGCCGATTTTGCCGAATCAACCGAAACAGCTCCTGCCCGCTGCCCGGCACCGCGCCCAATGTCGCCAGGCGCGCGCTAATCGCGCCATCGTCGGGCGCCCGCACCTCGGCGTATCCCAGTTGCAATTGCTTGGCCGTTAACTGGGCCTTGATCGCATCGACCTGGGTGCGGGAGATTTCCGCTTCGGTTTCATAGCGTAACGACTCCTGTTGACTGAGCGTCGCGGCATTTTTTAGTTTCAACACCCGTTGTTTATTGGTTTCGGCCTGGACGGCGGTGGCCTGAGCCTGGGCCAGATTGGCCTGCAATTGCGCCAGATCCGCGCGCAGCATGTCGGCATCGAAACGCGCCAATAGCTGACCGCGTTTCACCTGATCGCCGACATTGACATTAACTTCGATTAACCTCAATCCGGATTGCTGGGCGCCGATTACCGCCTCTTGCCAGGCCGCAATCGGCCCGGAAGCCTCAATGGTTGTCGGCCATTGCCGCCATTGCGGAACGGCCCGGGTCACGGTTAACGCCGGCACAGCGTGCACCGAGGAGGAAGCGGCTGGACTTTCCGGCCTAAAAGACCAAACTATAAGCACTGCCGAGGCGGCCAGCACTGTAAAAATCCCGATAAGCAATGTGCCACGAGCTAGGCCGCGCTGGGAATCGAGGTTATATAGGCTAATAAAACACGTTAGGCGTGTCATCATGACGGAAAATCTCGGTAAACATTTACTCAACACCAAGTCTATACGACAATTTAAAACTGAACCATTCGGTTTAGAATATCGCCAAACAATGGCCTATTCACCGAAACTCCGCCGACAAGTTTGCATAAGAGAGGTTCCATGAGAAAGAAAAGCGGGGAACGTTGCCAAGCTATTCTTGACGCGGCAAAAACGATGTTTGAAAAAGTCGGCTTCGAACAGGCAACCATGGCGGAAATCGCCGCCACCGTCGGTTACTCCAAAGCCACGCTATACAACTATTTCAGCTCCAAGGAACAGCTGTTTCTGGAATTGACGCGCCGTTCCGCGGATCGCCATAGCGAGCAATTATTTTCGCTGCTGATGCCAAACGACGAGCGCTTACCCATAGAAACCTTGCCGGATCGCGTCAATGAGGTCTTGGAATTATTGCAGCCCTCGAACGATTTGACGGCAACGTTACAGCGCTTCGGCGAAGGCGTGATGAGTAATTTTCTGAGCTTGAAAAGCCTGGCGGCACGGCGCATGTTGATTGCTGCGGCAGCCAATCAACCGGAAGCCGGGCGCCTGTTTTTCGAAAATGGTCCGGCCAAAGGCATGCAATATACCGCGCAATTTTTCGAACAGGCAATGAATGCCGGCCAATTGCGGCGGGCCGATCCGCGTGTGGCTGCCGCGCATTTTCGCGGCCTGCTGGAATCGGAGGTTTACGAATCGGGCTTGTTCAACGCCCGGCGGGAATTGAAGCCCAAAGAAGTTAAAGCGACGGTCGAACGCGCGGTCGAAGTGTTTATCAGAGCCTATGCGCAGCCCGCCGCCGATTTGACTCAAGATTAGCTATTGCTTGAAAACTTCGCGGAACAACTGCTGCATGGCTTCCCAGGATTGTTTATCCGCCTCGGCATCATAAGCAATGGGCAAATTGTTGGCTTTGCCCAACCTATCTGCGTCCGGATTGCTGAAACTATGGCGCACGCCTGGATAGTTAACGAAACGATAGTCCACACCGGCTTGGGTCATTTCTTTTTCAAAAGCCGTAATGCTGTCAGCAGTAACGAATTCGTCGGCCGCACCGTTCAGCACCAATACCCTTGCCTTCACCTGCCCGGCCCGCGCCGGCGTTTGCGTTACCAGGTTGCCGTGAAAACTCACCACCGCCGCCAGATCGGTACCCAGCCGCGCCATATTCAATACCGTCGCGCCGCCGAAACAGTAGCCTATCGCCGCAATTTTGCCCTGATCGACACTGGCTTGCTTTTTCAGCAAGGCTAACGCCGCCGTAAAACGCAGTTGCGAAACGCCGGCCCGTTCCACCACGCTGTTCATAAAGGTCGTCGCCTCTGCGGCATGTTCGCTGGATTTGCCGTCGCCGTACATATCGACCGCCAGCGCGGTATAACCCAGCTCCGCCAACATCCTCGCGCGCTGCCGTGCGTAGTCGTTTAAGCCCCACCATTCGTGGACCACCAGCACGCCGGGCTGCTTGTCGCCCTTCGTATCGTCCCAGACCAGATAGCCCTTCAGCGTGGTATCGCCGGCGGTATAGCTTACGGCTTGCTCCTGCAATGCCGCCTGCAAACCGGAACTGAACAATAAGGCCAAAAAGAATAAACCGCGCATCATAGATACCTCCCGTTAAAAAATGGCCTTACGTTTACACCGCTAACGGACATTGTCAATCTCTCGGGTCTTGCGACGATAAAATTCCACCATGGCGGCGCGTTTTACAGCAAACTAGACATTGTGATTTTCTTTAAACGAACGGCAAAAAATAAATTCCATGACGCACACCGGCGCACAACCCATCTGGCGACAAATTCCCAAAAGCGTTTGGGCATTGGGCTTTGTCAGTATGTTGATGGATATTTCCTCGGAAATGATCCACAGCCTGCTGCCGATATTCATGCTCACCACCTTGCATGCCAGCAGCTTGAGCATTGGTTTGATCGAAGGCGTAGCGGAAGCGACCGCGCTGATCGTGAAGGTGTTTTCCGGCGTACTCAGCGATTATCTGGGCAAGCGCAAAAGCCTGGCCTTGATAGGCTACAGCCTGGGCGCCTTGACCAAACCCTTGTTTGCAATCGCCGGCAGCAGCGGCATGGTGTTAACCGCGCGCTTGCTGGACCGGGTCGGCAAGGGCATACGCGGCGCACCGCGCGACGCGCTGGTAGCCGACATTACCCCGCCGGAAATTCGCGGCGCGGCTTTCGGCTTACGGCAATCGCTGGATACGATCGGTTCTTTTCTGGGGCCATTGCTGGCAGTAGCACTGATGCTGCTTTGGGCCAACGATTTTCGGGCGGTATTTTGGGTGGCGGTCATCCCCGGCCTGTTATCGGTCATGATGTTGCTGTTTGGCGTGCGGGAACCCAAGCATATACAGCGTTCGCAGCACGGCAATCCTATCAAGCGCGCCAATCTGCAACGCTTGCATACCGGCTATTGGCGCGTAGTGATTATCGGCGCGGTGTTCACGCTGGCGCGTTTCAGCGAGGCATTTTTGGTGTTGCGCGCACAACAAAGCGGCATTCCGATTGCGCTGTTACCGTTGGCAATGGTGGCGATGAATATTGTGTATTCGGCCACGGCTTATCCATTCGGCCGCCTGTCCGACAGCGTATCGCACCGGAAACTGCTGGCTTGGGGGCTATTGGTGCTGATCGCCGCCGACCTGGTGCTGGCCAGCAGCGCCGATTGGCGGATGGTGTTGGCTGGCGTTGGGCTTTGGGGGATACATATGGGCATGACTCAAGGCTTGCTGGCAAAAATGGTCGCGGACACGGCGCCGGCCGACCTGCGCGGTACCGCTTACGGTCTTTTTAATCTGGTGGGCGGTATCGCCATGCTGCTAGCCAGCGTTCTGGCCGGGTTACTGTGGGATAGCTACGGCGCCGAGTTTACGTTTTATGCCGGCGCCGGATTTTGTGTAATTGCGCTATTCATCCTGGTCGCTCAGCGCCGAGGTAAGGCAGATCACTAATCAGTTATTTACATCTCCATAGACTAAAAAAGGAAAAATTCCCGAAAAAATTTTGAAACCGTCTTACAAGCATGTAAGCTTTAACGTACAAAATATCCTGCAATTGGCTGACTCTTTCAGCCGTATAAGTACTTAAAGCCTAGTTTGAATCAAATCCTTCTCAGCCGTTTACAGCGTATAAGCAAATACCAGCTTTGGCTAATTTCGGTTTTTCTGGCCACGCTACTCACCGAATCCATTGTCGCCGTGATGGATTTGCTGTTGAATGGTCAAATCAGCTTCGACTACCTGTTGACCGGCCTGGTCGCTTCGCTGATTGTGGCCTCGCTGATCTCCGCCATGATAATTTTCTTTTTGGAGCAGCTGATCGGCTTGAAAGAGGACAACACCCGCTTAAGTACTATCGTCAGCGCATTGCCGGTTCCTCTGGCGCTGTTCGATGCGCAGCGCAATCTGCAAATGCTGAACCCGGAATTTACCAAGGTTTTCGGTTACGAAATCCGGGATATACCCAGCGTATCCGCATGGCGCCTGCAAGCCTTTCCCGACCCTGCCTACCGCGAAACGATTGGCGCGGAATGGCAAAAGCGCCTCGAAAATAACGATCTTGAATTTCAGCCCCTGGAAGTCAAAATCCGTTGCAAAAACGGTCTGACTAAACATGTAATGGCCACTGCGACGCGCGTAGGCCGAGCGGACCGTAAATTACAATTGGTGCTGCTCTACGATATTTCCAAACGCATCGAAGCAATGAACGCACTCGCCGAGTCGCGTAGCTTGCTGCAATCGGTGATCGAAACCATACCCATGCGGGTATTTTGGAAAGACCTGCAATCGCGCTATCTGGGTTGCAACTCGCAGTTTGCTCGAGATTGCGGCTTGACCGGGGCCGAAGACATCCTCGGTAAAATCGACAACCAATTGTCCTGGCGGGATCAAGCAGAGATCTACCGTGCCGACGATCGTTGGGTGATGCAATCGAATTTGCCCAAGCTGGCATATGAAGAACCGCAAACCACTCCCGATGGCCGGGAGATTTTATTGCGGACCTCCAAAGCACCGCTGCGGAACAGTCATGGCGAAACCGTCGGGGTATTGGGGGTATACGACGACATCACCGACCTGAAGAAGATCGAAAACGAGTTATGGCTGACCAAAACCATGATAGACAAAAGCAAAACCGCTTTTTTCTGTCTAGCCCCGCAGGGCATGGTGACCTACGTGAACGATTACGCTTGCCAGTCCTTGGGCTATACGCGGGAAGAATTGGTTGGCATGAAGCCTTGGGAATTCGATCCGGACTTTCTGGCCGGCACTTGGCCTGGCATGTGGAACCGCTTGCGCGATTGCGAAATCATCAGTCATGAAAGCAGGCATAGGCGTAAGGACGGCACGATTTTTCCAGTCGAACTCACCTGCCACTATATAGCTCATAATGGTTTGGAGCTGAGCTTTACCTTCGTGCAAAATATTAGCGACCGCAAGCGTCTGGATACTGAACTCCGGATTGCCGCGACCGCTTTCGAATCGCAGGAAGGCATGATGATCACCGATGCCGATACTGTGATTTTAAAAGTGAATAAATCGTTTACCGAGATTACCGGCTACTCAAGCGAGGAAGCCATCGGCCCAGGCTGTGTAAAAA
>LUUF01000094.1 GCA_001644045.1 Methylomonas methanica
TTTTACACAGCCTGGACCCGTTGCGGTCTGTCGCACGAACTGATTCTATGGTGGCGATAAGACTATTACCGGCCATTATTTCAGCCTCCATCCACCGGAGTATAGGCGGCGCAGCTCCGGCTTTCTATTTACGATAAAGGGGAAACGTGGGTACAGAGATCACGCTCGATGTGGCCGGGGTATCGGTCACGTACAGCAAGAACCATCGTGGAATTGATCATGGCTCTATTTTTCAGGAAAAAGATCGAAAAGCGATAGAAAGCGACCAGCTCAACTACGATTGGTATCGAGAGAATGGTGAAGACCCAACTCTTTCCGAGATGGCTTTTATACGTCCGCTTAAGCATGTCGCTCCGCGCCTCGAACTGCTAGGCTTCAATATGGAACGCGTCCGCCGAGAATATGATGCCGTCGCGAAAAGCTGGCTAGAGGAGAGGCAGTCTTTTCAAGATGATGAGCCCATTCCTGACCTGATGAGCTTTGCGGAGTTTTGCAAATTTGTTACCTCACACCCGCTCGATAGTCTCGACGACACCTTTATCATTGGTACGGACAGCGCAAGCGAAAAGATGATCCGAGGGCGATTTGATGGAATGCAGTTTGAGCGAATTCCCGCCTACCGTTCTTATGACAACCACGCATATTCGGAGCGAAGCTTTTTCGGCGGGTTGGTAAGCATCCTTCACCCGTATTCGGTCCTACGCGTCTTGGCGGAGGCGAACGAGGACGCTTCTGTTGTTTGGCAATATGGACCGTTGGTGGAGGCTGGGTGGGCGACAGAGAGGGAGTTCGTGCCTCACGCCCGGCGAACCGAGACATTCTTGATAGCTACCGAAGGCAGCTCGGACGTCCATATCTTAAAACATGCGCTCGCACTGCTGCGGCCTGGGATCGCGGATTTCTTTCGCTTCATCGACGTTAGCGAAAGCCATCCATTTTCGGGTACAGGCAGCCTAGTTAAGTTCGCTGAAGGGCTCGCTAAGATAGACGTCCAGAACCAGGTGATTTTCGTATTTGACAATGACGCTGAGGGACTCGACGCCCATCAGCGTCTGTCTACGCTAACTATGCCAGCGAACATGCGTGGGATCATGTTGCCCGAGCTCGAGGAATTCCGCCAATTTCCGGCGCAAGGACCCGAGGGACTCCGCGACTCGGATATAAACCGGCGCGCGGCGGCAATTGAGTGCTATCTCGACCTCAAGGTCGGCAGCCACCCACCAGCCAAAGTGCTCTGGACCAACTACAAAAAAAGCTTAGACACCTATCAGGGGGCGCTCGAATACAAGGAGTCCTATAGCAAGGAATTCTTGAAACAAACTTCGGTAACTTTGGCCGAAGGTGTGTATGACGTTAGTAAGATCGAGTCAGTACTCGATCTGCTCGTCGCTGAATGCACAGCAATAGCTGTAGATCAATGGGATCCAAATATGTAGATGAGTTGGTCATCACACCTTGGAAAGAAAGCGTTAGCTGGCTAAGGATACGACGCCACAGTTGAGCTTTGTCACTGAATGGCAGCTAGCCGTGATCTCGCAGCCATACATTTTAATATTGAATGTCGCAAGTGGCCGGTCGGCGCTACTGGCGGTTTTAGATTGGAATAGGCGGTGGATTTCATAGGGATAAGCAATTGCGTTTAAAACCAAGACAATTTCAGCGTGCCGGTGTCGCCAACTAAGTTTGTCTCCAAACCTTCAGGTCTCTGGCCTAAAAGGCCGGTTTTGCATAATCAGCAGGGTAATGTCGGCCACCATTTCCAAGACAGTTTCAGCGTACTAATCTCTCAAATTCAAAAAAATTTTTTATAAAATTTTTGCGAGGGCTGAGCGCAATCGCCATTTTGTAAGAAATTAATTTCGTATATGGCTTCTAATGATTGATTATTAAGCAATTTTGCCGATTTTCAGACAAGAGATTTCTGGTAAATCTGCGACCAAGATACCTAATCTTGTAGTACCAAAATACCATACTTTGGATGCCAAAATATAGATATATGCGTTTGATATACATGGTGTTTTTATTTTTTAGCCTATTGCTTACCTGGTATATTTTTATTATTCTTGGGTCAATATTATTTCTCACTCAGTTAAAGCATGAGCCCATTTTCCCAAAGCTTAATTTCGCTTCGTTCACGCTATGGCATACGCCAGGGCGAACTTGCCGAAATGGTTGGGTATGAACAAAGCTATATTTCCGCGCTCGAGGTTGGCCTGAAGGGACCGCCCACAACAGAGTTAGTAGATCGCATATGCGATGAGTTGTCGCTTTCGGACGAAGAACGGCAAAAATTGCATGACGCGCGGGATGCGTCTCAACGCAAATTCACAATCGATGTGGATACCAGGGAAGATGTGTATTGGATGTTTAAGGACTTAATGGAATATCTTTCGGAACTGTCGGAAGCGCAAGTTCGTGTGATTCGCGAAGTTGTACGCATTCGTGATCAGCAAAAACCGCAAATCATCAGATCAATGCGTAGGACAAAACGCCACAAAGTTGAGGAGGCTACCATGTAAAGCGAGACAAACCTAGCGGCTTGCCCCGCTTTGGGAAGCATCTTAATGATACTGCCGAGTAGCATCATCAGTATCGCTACAACCTCCCCCAGCGTCAAGCCATTTTCATATTAGAACCGGTTTACAACACGTTCATATGACCGTGTTCAGGTCTTTTTTTGCCTAAAAATCGGTATGTCATATACAGCAACTGGAGATGTAGGGTTGAGCTTGCTCTGCTCTCATCTCCGGAAGGAGCAGTCATGTCAAAAAATCTTTGGCAGGGAGCTTGGCGTGGGTGTCGGCCTGATGGCGACGTCCATAAAAGAGCCAGAAATATCATCACCCCTTCCGGCGGGATCGTTCGTGGAAAATTTCCCAGTCGTAAGAACGGGCGGATGGTTCACCACGAAGGCTTGCTTGAGCTAGAAGCGATTTATCTTTTCGAAACCTCGCCGAATATCGTTCGGTACCGAGAGCAACCCGTCACCATCCACTATCCGGATGACGCAAGACTGCGGCGCTACACGCCGGATTTCGAGCTGGTGTTAGCAACCGGAGAAATCATCTTCATCGAGGTGAAGCCGACACGCAGCCTTCAACATGGCGATGTGCAGCACAAACTCGACCGTGTAGCCGAGTACATGCGCCGTTCGGAAACCACTTTTGTCATTTTGACCGATCAAGTTATTCGACAAGAACCGCGCTTATCAAATCTCCGGTGGATATATCACCGAGCGTCACGCGTCCCTCCGACTCCGGATGCACTTACTGTTGCTATCAATCAATATCGCAGCCGGTTTCCGTTATCGCTTACGGCAGCGGCGAATTTGTTCGATGTCGGCGGTATTGACCCCTATAGCTTGTTGTTAGCTGGACATCTTCGCTGTTCCTTGGAACAGCCTATTTCGCATGAAACCCTTATAACGATTGACTTGGAGGCTGACAATGGCTGGTTTTGCATTGCACAAGAATACGGTTTTTGATTGGAATGGTTTTGAATATCGAATTGCTCGTATTCAACCCAATAACGAATTGCTGATCGAACGTGTTGGCGACGGCAGTTTGTCCATCGTTACGCGGGAGACGATATTAAACGAATATGGGCAGGGTAATGTTTCCGCGAAACCGGCTCAGCTCACCATCAAGGATTCGGCACCCTTATTTTCGCGGCCTCTGGATGAATTATCCGAAAGCGTTCGCTGTGAAGCCTTACGTCGAAGGCGCTATATAGAATATATTTTAGGACATGGTGCTCCAATATTCACTGCGACTTATCTTAAACCACTGATTGAGCAAGCAGCGGCTGAAATGGGGGACGGAACGCCACCCAGTGCAACCTCTGTTTATCGTTGGTTTCGGCGTTACCGGTCGACAAATGATACCAGAGCGATGATTCCGCGTACCGATCTTCGTGGACTTAAGAAGTCGCGGCAAAATGATCGTATTCTTCAACTCGTATCCGAGGCAGTGGATGAGGCGTTTAAAGTATCGCCACAAGCTTCCGTCCCAACTATTTACACAAAATTCCTGGCCAAACTTGAAGCCCAGAACGCGCGGTTGTCGCGAAATGAGCAGATCAAGCCGTTTACTATGCGGACGCTTTATCGGCTGCTTGCAAGAGTGGGTGCTTACGAAATTGCACTCCTCAAAGAGAGCAAGGCGATAGCCGATAATCGCTTTCGGATCGGCAAAGCCGGTGCGCAAACATCCCGTATCCTGGAGCGGGTTGAAATTGATCATACGCCGCTTGATCTATTTCTAATCGACGAAAAAACTTGGCTACCGTTGGGTAGGCCTACATTGACCGTGATTATCGACCACTATAGCCGAATGTTGCTTGGCTACTATTTGAGTTTCGATAGTCCTTCGACTGCAGCGGTAATGGGTGCGCTTCGGCATGCCATTTTGCCCAAAAATCCGGCTGTACCCGCGATGCCATCGTTAAAAACCGAGAATCGCTGGCCTTGTTACGGATTACCTGAAGTTTTAGTGGTCGACAACGGGCTGGAATTTCACAGTAACGATCTGGAAAGCGTTGCTTTTGACTTGGGCATCCGTATCCAATATTGCCCGAAGCATGAACCACGATTCAAAGGTGTGGTCGAGCGCTATCTCAAAACGATTAATTATTTCTTTGCCCACCAGCTGCCGGGTACCAGTTTTGCCAAGTTTTATCTGCGCGGCGATTACGATTCGCAAAAGGCCGCCCTGATGACCTTTGCTGAATTCAATCATATCTTCGAAAAATGGCTTGTTGACGTTTATGCCCAAGATAAGCATCGAGGGATCAATACAACGCCATGGGCTCGCTGGCACGAAGGCATTTCGCATTATGAGCCGGTACTTCCTGACGATTTACGAACTTTGCAGCGCCGAATTGGCCTAGTGGCCGAACGGTCATTGCGTCGCGACGGGATTTTTTTAAACGGTATCCGTTATAGCTCAGATGAACTAGGTCCGATACTGCGAGCCTTTGACGAAGGCGTTAAAGTCCGGGTGGTCTACGACCCGGAAGATTTAGGCGAAATTCAAGTATGGGGACCTCACGATGCCGAGCCGGTAGCGGTGAAAGCCCTCGATTACGAGTTTGCTAAGGGGTTGACCGTCAAACAGAACGACTTTATTCGCGAACAGTTGCGTGAGCAAGGTGCCGCCGCAGTTGATCGCGCCGCCCTTGAACGGGCACGATCTGACTTGTCACGGTCAATCGAAGAATTGATGGCCAATCGCAAACATGTTGCCAGACGTCGTAGCGCCGCTTTACGCGGAATTAGTAGCAGCAAACCCAGCGGGTCGGAAACCCCGGCCATCAAAAAATCGGATACCGCTGAATTACCAAAGCCTCAAAAACTTAAATCCCCCAAAGTGGTTGACCAGGGATCGGAGCCAACGGCGCCGGACATCATCACTTCATTCCAAATGAAACGTAATCCCGGAGTATCAGAATGAATTTCAATGAAATTTGCGACAAGCTAAAACGTTTTGATGAAGAATACATTCCTTTTCCACCCTTTGTCGACGCGGTCGACGCGATTAAAGTGAATCTTTTGCTGTTTCGAGAGACCGGCATCGCTCAGCATTTGCTGGTTCTTGGGGAAAGCGGGGCCGGAAAAAGCAGTATTTGCAAATGGGTAGAACATCAATATCCAAAATTTACGGCGACGGACCGTGATGTCATGCCAGTACTGATAGTGTCGGTTCCCTCGGCAGCCACTATATCGAGCATGGCCTCGGCTCTACTTGAAAAACTGGGTGATCCGGCAGCGACCACTGGTACAGTTTCGGCAAAAACCTCGCGGGTCATTACGTTATGCCGCGCCTGCCGGGTGGAAATGATCTTATTCGACGAAGCCCAGCATATTCACGACCGAGGTCGCGCTACCACGCATTACATGGTGGGTGACTGGATAAAATCGTTAATCGATCAGACCGGCGTGCCGACCGTGTTTCTTGGCATACCTCGCCTTGAACAAATCTTACAAGTCAATGAACAATTACGGCGGCGATTTTCCCGGCGAATTCGTTTGGCTTTGGGTCAAAGCGACAAGAGTTCCATGCATGCCGAATGCCTCCAGTTGTTTCGTTCGCTGGGTTCCTGCCTACCACTCCCTCTGATGTGTGGTCAGTTTGGTTGGGATGAACTGGGTATGCGTTTGCACTATGCTAGCGATGGCCGTGTTGCCTATATCAAGAAACTCTTGGCCACAGCGTTGAAAATCGCATTGGTAACGGAAATGAAGGAGATTGGGCCACAATTGTTGGAGCAAGCCTTCACCGAGGAGCTTTGGTGGGAGGGCGTCGGCAAGCTGAATCCTTTTAATCCGACATTCGAGTTTCGCCGTCTGGATCGGGGTAACGAGCCATTCGAATCCGGTAATTTCAGCAGTGCTCGTAAACGTCGTAAGGAGGCGGTATGTTGATTCCGTTTAGTGACTACCCTGTTAGTCCACAATTGGAGCAAGGGGAAAGCCTATTTGGTTATGTTTACCGTTTTTATACTGCCAATGGGCATGGGATTCCGGACGTTGTTCGTAAGTGGCTCTTTACGTTGCTTCATCGCCGGGATAACGATAAGGGCGATACGTTCAATCGCTTACATGCAGTAACCGGCAGTACGATTGAACTCGAGAGAATTTGGTGGATTCGAACTCGCTCAGTCCCTTGGTCGGGTATGCAACCAAATCAAGAGATTTGGATAACGCTGTCGCAATCACCTCTCCGCTTTTGTCCAATATGTCTTAAGGAAACTGATTTTCACTCCGCACTGTGGGAAATAGACTTTGTTAGCGTATGTCCGGTTCACAATTGTCATTTAGTTGTCCGTTGCCCTAATTGCTTGAGCAAACTGCATTGGCAGTCTCTTTTATCAGATTGGCGATGTCAATGCAGTACACCGTTGACATCAATGTCAGGGAATTCTGCAACCATCTATCAAATTAGGTTAACAAGGTCAATTGCCCCGGCAAAGCATTTTGAATTACCTATCAACTTTCAAAACCTAGTGGGCGGCCCGGTTGATCCCCATTTTTTAGTTCATTATCTCAAACACTACAAAGCGAACCGATGAACGTCAGATGTTTTAGGTTTATAGACCCGCACTTATTGTTTTGATTGAACACAAATGGCAACTGAAACACGCTGTCTAACCTTGCCAGTGCGCCCGCGCCCTTTTGCAGGAGAGGCTACTGTCGGATTTTTGATGAGGGTTGCGCGGGATAACGGTTATGACACGCTTTGTCGGTTAGGTAAGACATTTGGAAGTGTTGACGGGCTATGCCGGGCACTGGGTTTAACAACGGAGGAACGACAAATCCTGTTTGGCCCCTATCCTAGTTTTTGGGGGCCATCGGTGCTTTCAAATGGGCTGATGGCTGCTGATTTCAATCATAGTCAGCTGCGTTGGTGCCCACTATGTCTCGGGGAATCGGCTCATCTACGTGGGTCATGGCTGTTGAAAATCAGTTGTGTCTGTAACCGGCATGCTACCTGGTTACAGGAGAAATGCCCCGATTGCGGCAGTTTTCAGCGATTGGATAAAGTGAACTTCGAAATTTGTGGCTGTGGAGCATCGCTTGCCGAGATTCGAGCTGCTAGGCCAGTTGCCGATTCGGTGTATCACCTCAGTCAAACCGTTGAGGCCTCGATTATTGGGAATTCGGCATTATTGGGTTTTCCGCCGCTTTCGTTACCGGAATGGCTGAAACTGATCAGCTACCTTGGTCAGTTTTCGGAAACTTGCCGGCCCCGCAAGCCGGGAAAAATCGCTAACATGCATCAATTGGATACGGCATCTGCATTTCTGCTGCAGGCAAGTTACCTACTCGACAGTTGGCCGGAAAATTTCCGCGCTCTTTTGGCGGCAATTCAATGCCAGGCAGAAAGTGAGGCTAAAACCAAGACCAGCATCCGTGGTACGTTTGGCACGCTGTATCATGTCCTTTATACTGATCTGTCCGCCCCTTGTTTCCAGTTTTTGCGAGACGAATTCGAGCGCTTTTTGCACGTGCATTGGCCGGGTGTCGTGAATAAACGCCATCGGGCGTTTAAGCCGGAAACCGTGGCCACGCATCCCCGAGTGACCTTAAAACAAGCGGCAAAAAAAGCCGGTATAGCTCCGTCAACCGTTCGCCATTTTGTTCGAGCTGAATTGATTGCTGGGAATCAGACAGAGCTGCCCTCCGGCCGCAAGATGCGCTCAGTCGATGAACAAAGCCTTGCGCAAATCGCAGTCCTGGCAAAGGAATGCGTTACGCTTGGGGAAACTGCCAAACAGCTGGTACTGCCTGAATGCCGGGTTAGGGAGTTAATCTCGGATGGCATCTTAAAACCGTTGGTCTCAAGAATGCACGGTAATGCCGCTGCTTGGCTAATTCCGAAGCAGCAAGTGCGAGCATTAATTTTCGCTGGCACTGGCGTTACGCATTCGCCACCGATAATAAACGTCAGATACATATTAAAATATTGGCATCTGCGCGAAGGGGAATTCATCACTCTAGTTCGGGCGCTTTTGGAACGTCAATTGGAGCCAGTAGGCAAATCGACTGAATCAGTGCCAATAGGAAATATCTGCCTGGATGAGCAAGTGGCCCGGAAGTGGTTGGTGGAAAAACGGTATGTTGGCGGCGCCAGTATATCGGTAGACGAGGCAGCGAAACGGCTCGGATTGAAACAACAGGTAGTTTACGACTTGGTGAAGCTTGGATTACTGGCAACCAGTCAAGACGATCTACCTGGCCGGCGAGTTACACAGACTAGCCTCGAAGAGTTTCAAGCTACCTATATTTCGTTGGCCGAATTTGCCGTCACCTTGAACCGGGCGCCGCGATGGCTGCTACAAACTTTGTCTGTTCAACCTGTTTCGGGACCTATGATCGATGGAAGCCGGCAGTATTTTTTTCGGCGCGTTGATCTTAGCATCTAAAGTCAGCTAACTGAGCGTTGAACAAAGTTAGCGCACTTGCACGAGTTTTAAGCTATGAAACTAATACATGGGTATCGATTGCTGTATACGCTTATGACGAATCCTTTTCCAAAGGCACTTGCGAGTAAAATGACAATATGAATACCATAATGCCCAGATTCTTTAGTGCTCTACTTGAAGAAATTCCCGCAGAAGTTGCACGGCTTGCATTTGATCTCCATTGCCAGCACCCACGGAATCTCTCAATTGAAATATTAAACCCGATGACCATTTCATCTTCGCAGGTTGATGAGCTTTTTCGTATCGAAAACAATGAATTGATCTTTATCTCAGTAGAGGCACGAAATCACTGTACAGCCGTGCATAGCTATCGCATGTTTGGCGATTTTGATTCAACGGTGGACTATCGGAAAGTTTTCGATGAAGCACAACAATTAGGAGATTACGAAATTGGAGAAACAGATTACGCCAGCGGCCGTTTCTTAGGCCTAGTATCTCAAAAGCGGAATATTTTACATGCTGCGATAGAAATCATTAACAATTCAAATGCTAGCAGTGTTTTTAATGTATTGAGAAATATCGGCAATACATTGCCGTTTTTAGCTGCTGTAAGCATGAAAGATCTAGTGGATTTAGCAGCGGTACAACACTCAAAAACAGCGGGCGATATGGGCGCCGGTATGTTTTTCAGCCAAGTGAGTGACTATTTGTCGTCCCACCCTCTACAGGCCAAAGCACTATATGAATTGGTGCGAGAAAACATGGTAGATGCAAACACGGATTTGTACGTTACTGCTTTGATTGGTCTAGCAATGGCAGAACGGGCTCGCGAAGCTATTGATCTTGCGCTGAATGATGCAGACTCAGATTACATCGATCTTTCAGCAAGCGCTTTGTGGGTGCTAGGACGCATGTCCCATCACTGGGGAAAAGAACCCGACTTAAAGAACAGTGTTCAAGAAACCTTGAAGGCAATGGTTCACCATCCAAATTCAACCATTAGCTTTCAGGCTTTGAATGCCCTATCAATTGCCGCAGTATCCCAGCCCGAATTAATGGCCGAGCTATTGGCTCATGCTAAACCAGATAACCAAATAGCTTTACAGAAACTTGGCGACTTCGTATTTAGAAATTTCGCAATTATCAAAGACCACCCTAGCCTGACCGATATATTGCTTGCCTTAACCGATTTAGAAATTGGGCATACACATGATTTTGACTATGTACTTTCACAATTAATCAAAAACGGCATCCACGATCAACAAGTATATGGTTGTTTAACTACTTGGATGCTCAAACATCCAATCAACGAGGATGAAGACTTAATCTTTTGCTTTAATCATAGCTTTAGAGAATTGGTAGATAAACCTCTGTTATCCGAGTTGATTACACGCTGGCTAATATCAGATGAGAAAATTCTAGGTTTCGCTTTTAGTAATTTGATCAGTCATTTATGGAGTCATGGAGTCAGACAACCTGTTTTTTCTAAGGAAATTATCGATACCGCAGAGGGTGAAGATTTCAAATACCTTGCTCGGCGTTTACTTGGCTGGACATTTTTTGAAGAGCCTTTGCTTTCACTTACGTTTTCATTGCTAGAGACAAAAGATGCGCAACAGAGAACCTTTAGCTGGGTACATACATTGCTAGTGACAGATGTAGGACGAAATTATCCTCTTGCCACACAGGAAGCCATTCGAGAAAAACTGAGCAGCGCTACACCCGAAGTAGAAAAATTATTACAAGCAACGCAAGCAGAACTAATTGCCTATGCCGATACAATCAAGCAATTGCCTATTAGAAACGAACTGTATCCACCAATTCCCATGCGTATCCGGCATGCAATGGCACTAAAAAGAGCAAAAGAACAACGAGAGGCGGGGGAAAAAGCCAACGAGCAATCCATATTCCAACAAATCTGCACAAGAATCCCTCTGAAAGCTGGATCGGGTAGTTTTTCAATTTATGCCGGTAGGATTAGCGAGATCAATCGCCTTGCTTCTCACTCATTTTTTGTCACGTTGCCCGCACAATCGGTTATTGACCCACTTAACGACGAAATTACTCGAAGGGGGTTTAGATCAGCCAAGCGTGGTGATGAATGAAACTGGTCATATCTGAATATTTGCGCACCCTCAAAGAGCGGGATGAGCTTGATCGTTTATTGCCGGACCTGTTGCTGGAAATGGGGTATGTTCCTGTCGCACGTCCGCAAACGGGTAATCGACAATATGGAGTAGACATAGCTGCTAGAGGTAAAAATGCAGAAACAGGGAGTGATGAGTTACTGCTTTTGGTGGTTAAACAAGGAGACATTGGGCGAAGCGAATGGGATAGTGGCAATCAGTCCGTACGCCAGAGCATCAATGAGATATTTGATGTCTCGTCAAAGTCCAATCTTGAACCTCAGGATAAAGAACGTAGCATTCGTATAGTGGTTGCCACAGGTGGAGATATGAAACAAACCGTACAAGAAAATTGGAAGGGGTTTGTCAATAATAACCAAGCCAAAGCATGCATTGAATTTTGGGGCGCTGACGTTATCGCTACCCTGATCGAAAAATATCTTTTGGATGAACATGTTTTTCTTGATGAAGATAGACGTGATTTGCGGCGTGCCTTAGCATTATCCGGCGATAGCGAGTACGACAGACAAGATTTGCATCGGTTGTTTTTGCGCGCCTTGGATTTGAACGACAACGGGGAGTTACTCGACAAACCAAAGACAGGCAAAGCCTTGTTGAAAGCCTTGCGAATCGTCAATTTATCCGCTCAGACATTTGCTCATTGGACTCTACGCGATGATGGAGACACCCGGCAAGGCCTTGTTGCAGTAGAACACGCCTTGCTTTGGTCGTGGCACCGCATTCAATTCGCCGATGAGAAAAACAAAAAAGATGCTCTTGATGGACCTTTCAGCGCGATGTGGTGGGGTTATTACCGTTTTGCGAAACAATACTTCGCTCGGATTCAGCCGTATTGTTTCGTAGAAAATAGCTTGACTCGATTTGCCTCTAATGGTGTGGAATCTTCTCTAGTCACATTTGAACAAATTGGTATCCTGGCAAGCATCGCATTATATTTAGCTTTGCATCCAGCACCCACAGAGGAAGAGAAAATTTCTTGGCTTAGTAATGCCGGTGTGGTGATTGATACTTTGGAGGCATTGTTAAAAAATAACGGCGTTAGCAGTTCACCGTGCCTTGACCGGCATAGCCAAGACATAACCTTGGCTCTTTTTGCATTATTTGGAATGGGGCGATTAGAGATTGCCAAGGAATGGTTAAGAAAACTGTTCCGCAACGTGGATTACGCCTACAAAGCTAAAAAATATGTACCCATTGCCACAGATTCCTTGGATGATTTGATAGAGGAAGGCGGCTGGTTGGGAGGGCAAGCCACTGATCGTATGATGGAAATGTCTTGGACTCTGGCAACTATTGCCGGCTGGAGTGTTATTCTGGGTATGGATGATCTTTATGAAGTGTTAGCGAAAAACGCTAAAGATGCATACCCTAATGTCTGTATCCAACTCTGGCACCCCGAAAAAGACCTGTATCAATATCTCTATTTCCAGCCTGCTCATTTTGACTCTGGCGCGACGGAAGCACCAATTCATTTGCCACCAACCGCAGAAGAATATCGAAAACAGATGAATATGATTATTGAATCTGAATTCGGAAAAGTGTTTTTTGATTTGCACGCAACTAAGGCAGGACTTGTTGCGCTTGATTTCATCGCGCATCGGCATTTTTCGACGCCTGTTTCACCGGTGATTTGGTATTCTCTGGTGGATAAATCAACTACTTGATGAGTAAACCAAAATGGCTGTAGCTACTATGGCAAAAAGATAAAGTAGCCCAAGACTTGTTAACAAACATTATAAATGATTTTTTTCGAAATTAACCTGCAATTAAATTGTTAATTATGAACGTCGACTCGTGCCCGGTAGTGCTCGATCGCAATCGAATGAGTAAATCCGATCCTCAGTGGTCATTCGCGACCATCGGTAATATCATTTAAATAAGATCAACAAAATCACACCACATAATTTTCACGATAAATATTATTTAATATGCAAAGAAGCTCTTTAATTGATAGCGCCGTTGCTCTTGCTGCAATCACCGCATTTTTGTACGCTGCAAGTACCGCTTACTATGATGGCTACTTTGCAACCTTTCTACTTGATAGAAATGTTCTGGATCGTAATTTTCAAGAATCTCTATATCGCGGATTCATAATTTCATTTTACCCTGCATTTATAATATTATGGATTTATGCGGCTGTATGTTATCTTCATTCACATTATCTATTACCAGATTTAAGTGATTGGCTTCAATATAGATGGGGAAGAAAGCGGCGATTTCTCAAGCTTAAACATTTATGTCTGGGAACAAGGAAAGATTCAGAAAGTGTACGACACTACAAAAAACATACTTACCGGGTTATTTTATATGCTATTTTTTTTACAATAGTACTTTTTGCGCTTGCACATTTTGAAGAAAAAGGTAAAGAAACAGCTACTGCAGATTTGAAAAAAATCGAAAACAATTCCTTCCAGCCAGCAGATTTAATTTCAATAAAAATCGAAGATACATCAAAACAACTTTTTTTGTTAAATTGTGGCGCAAGGAATTGTGCCGGTATCGAACCTAAGACAAAAGTCGTTTATTACTTTTCTCAGAATGGCCATTCATATCAGTTCATGGAAACTAAAGAAAAAATTATTCCACCCTCTACTGGCAAAACACCATAAATATGGGTAATGGTCGACGATCGGCTGGTGGGCGTTTGGGGTGGCCCGCGACAAACCGCGCTTTGCCATCTTAGAATAATAAAATAGAAGCCTGATTATAGCTGCGTAAGCCATATCGAAATCACAACCATCACGAACACAGTAAACCAGAAAAAAGTATTTTCGCGGTCAATTGCAGCTAGAAGGCGCGCGATCTGTATAGGAAGAATTACAGAGAAAACAGATATCAAGAACACCGGAACTGTGATTGCCCAAGTAAGTAAATAGTAGAACGCGAAGAATGCAAACAATATCAGAGAAATAATACTGCCAAGTGCAACTGGGTTGGAAATTTGTGGAATTGTGATATGCAGTGAGTCCGCCATGTGCTGCAATGGTAGAACGAAAATATTGACAAACGGAGTTTTAAATAAAACGTCAAAAACTCCCAAAAAAACTGGACTGAATATTATTAGAACGTCATCTCTTGATAATTCAGCAATAGTATTTTTATGTTCTGTTACCCATTTGATGGAAAACCATCCCATAAACATAAATGCAAAGACAGAAAACAGAGAGAGTGTGCTACTCCAATTTGGGGGAGAAAAATGTGAGGTTGCAAAAAGTAAGATGCAAAGAATGATGCTAAGCCAGCCGTAAAGCCTACGAAGGAACTTCAGTCCAGCCATAGTTGTGGAGTCTTCAAGCCATTCATTAATTGTCGAGTAGTGTCCTTCGATAGACGAAAGAAAGGCATCAATCTTTGGGTTTCTTCTGGCTTTTTCACCAACCCAATAGACACTAATCAAAACAACGAAACAGGTGAGGATGATTTTCAGCATGTTCAGTAGCTAATAAATAACAATATGATTTCAATATCACGTTCTAAATTGGACGATTTACTGATTATTTTTATCCACGCTGATCTATTAATCAGCCTTTGTCCACTCGCACTTAGATTTAGGTGGTTGGATTTTCGGATAGTAGTTGTCAGAAATTTTTCACTATTAGCGGCACAAAAACTAGAATTTTTCATTAATTGAGTCAAAAACATAGACAGCGTATGACATAAATAATGAAATTTCACTTAAAAATCAATAGTTCATTTTTCACTAATTGTGTCATCCGACAGTTGTCGAGTTGTCAGATCTCATAATTT
>LUUF01000095.1 GCA_001644045.1 Methylomonas methanica
TATTCGTGGCGGGGATCATTTATTGTGCTTGGATGATTTGAATTGGCGATCTAAGTATGCGGGTGTGGTGTCCATTACTGCCGTGTAGGGGAATTGAGGGAGCTTTTACTTTATAGGGCGTTTCTTAAAGTTGTCTTAAGAAATATTCCAGTTATTAGATGGTTATGTCATCTATCAAGAAATAGCTTTTATAAAATGCGGTAACCACTCAAACGGCTCTATCGAATTTGCTGACAAAACTGACTTGGAAGTTTTGCTGGGTGATGCCGGAAGCAATATGTTTGCTATAGCGAATATATGAATCGTAAATGCCTTGACCATCGTGGGATTGCATATTACGGTAGCCGTCGTAACCTTTCGGCGCCAAAAAGGCATGATTTATTTGTTGTGTCAGTGTCATCTGTTTTTTTAGGGACATGGCCGTTTCCTGGTGATTTGAAACGCATGACATTACATCTTTAGTGTCCGGTAATCTGTGATCTAGTGTCCGTAATGGTGATGGTCGGGATCGATTCGTGTTAATGATTGCGGGTTTGCCAAGGTACCCCGCAGGAAGTGTCACATTTCCGTAACATAATAGTCGTATGCTTGACATGATAGCTGCGGCAGTAATTCAAATATATGTCTCGCGGCGACTATTAACGGCAGAAGCATAGTTTTGTAAACACCTATTTATTCGCCCCTCCTTATCCAATAACTTGTCTGCATTGTTTTAGCCAGAAACTCTGAGCTGCCAGCAATAACTTCACGATGAAAGATTAAATATTCTTGTCGTTGACGACGAGGAATCCATCAGGGACATGCTACTGATGGTGCTGGAAAATGCCGGAATGCATGTAATAACGGTTGCAACGGCCGAAGAGGCGCAGCAATCATTAGCAGAAACCTCCGTAGATTTGCTGGTTCTGGATTGGATGCTACCCGGTATCAGCGGTATCGAAATGACTCGGCGCTTAAAAAACGATCCCAGATTCACTGCGCTACCCGTTATTCTTCTGACGGCACGGGCGGAAAGAAATGATCGGATTCGCGCGTTTGAAGTCGGCGTCAATGATTACATTACAAAACCGTTTTCGCCCCGAGATTTGATCGTCCGAATCAACTCGGCCATCAATATCAGTAAAAACCTAAACTGATTAAATCAAGGGCTTTTGAATTTTGGTCCCTTGCACCAATTGCGTGCCTCACTTACAGACTTAAACACTCTGGATCTATAGGGCAATGGACTGCTGTGAACGAAGGTATTGATTTGTGCTTCAAGTTCGCGATCCTGGGTTATAAATGCAATTTTAACCTTATCATTGACGCGGTAAGCATCCGCTACGCTAGCAAAATAAGCCTTTATAATCGGGGGTGTTACTTCGAAATCGTTCACCTCTGAAAAATCATTTATGACAAACAAAATGCTGCCGAAATTTGGATTATTTTGCACGTCTTCGGTAGCCGCCATGAATTCTGTATCGTTCACTTTTTCAGTGAATTTCTTAACCACTCCGATACGTTCCCACTTTAAGCCGTAACCCATACACACCCCGTTTTATGTCCTCTTGACTCCTCAGTCTAACATCATCATACGACCGAAATCCAAGCGGAATGGAATCAGATATAACGCCTGAATTATTTTGTACAACCACAATAATCATAAGCCTCTAAAAGAACAGCTGGTGTCACAAAATAGTCACTTTAGGCTGTTAACCGGCGTGCAAAACTTTCCAGGGTCCTGGGGAAAAGGGCGTTGAAAAGTTTCCACCCCAGGTTGTTCAATGCCCGGCATTTTGCCGGAGAATCCTGGAGTGATAGACGTGGAAGAAGTTGCCGAAATTCGGCGGTTGCATTTTGTGGAGAAAGCGACCGTCAGTGAGTTGGCCAAACAATTCAAATTATCCCGCCCCACCATCCGTAAACATCTCAATACGCTGGATGCTCCGGTTTATCGGGTACGCAAATCACAACCCCATCCCAAGTTAGGCCCGTTTCGCGCTCAACTTGAGCAATGGCTGGAATCCGACAGTCGATTACCGGCCAAGCGCCGTCGGACCGCGCAGCGGCTGTTCGAGTGCTTGCAAGTCGAAGGCTATATCGGTGGTTATTGCGCCGTCCGGCGTTACGTGAAAGTCTGGAAGCAAGAGCAATCGGCATCGCCTTCGGTGACGCAAGTATTTGTGCCGCTGTATTTTCCGCCCGGTGAGACCTGTCAGTTCGATTGGAGTCATGAGACCGCAGTCATTGCTGGTGTCGAACAGGTTGTGAAAGCGGCACAGTTCCGCCTGAGCTATAGCCGCCAGATGTTCGTAATCGCCTATCCGCGCGAGACGCAGGAGATGGTATTGGACGCGCATAATCAGGCGTTCGCCTTCTTCGATGGTGTCCCAAAACGCATGGTCTACGACAACCTGAAGACCGTCGTCGATACTATTTTCTCTGGGAAAGAGCGGCAATTTAACCGCCGATTTCTGACGCTGGCTAATCACTACTTGTTTGAGCCGATTGCCTGCACGCCGGAATCCGGTTGGGAGAAAGGCCAAGTGGAAAAGCAAGTCTGCGACATTCGCAGTTGGTTGTTCACGCCCACTCCAAAGTTCGATGATTTTGCGGGTTTGAATGCTTGGCTAGCCCAACGCTGTCGGGAACTGGCGGCGAGACCACATCCAGAGCAACCCTCGCGCTCTATTGCGGATTGCTTTGCCGAAGAGCAGCCGCTGTTGATACCAATCAAAGCGGTATTCGACGGTTATGTGGAGACCATGCGCCGTGTCACTAGCCAATCCCTGATCCGCATTGATCGCAATCGCTACAGTGTGCCAGCCCAATGGGCCAATAAAGCGGTTTTGGTTCGACTCACCGCCGATGGTGTGCGCATGGTGGCTGAGGGGCAAGTGATCGCCGACCACCCTCGACACTTCGGGCGTGACCAGTTGATCTGCGATCCCTGGCACTATTTGCCCGTGCTAGAGAAAAAGCCGGGCGCTTTGCGCCACGGTGCCCCGTTTGTGTCCTGGGATTTACCGGTCTCCATCAAGGTAGTGCGTGACCGCGTGCTGAAACAGGACAAAGGCGACCGAGCGTTTGTCGAGCTACTGCTCATGGCTAGGGATTTAGGCAGCAATGGCTTGGATGCTTTGGAAGTGGCTTGCGATTTGACTTTGCAGACCGGCATTGTCAGTGCGGCCATTGTCCTCAATGAAATGCGCCGACTGACCGAAGCCGCACGCCCGGTTGCGTTGTCCGAAACGGGGGTAACAACACCGATAGTAGCCGTCGAACCGATTGCTGACTGTGCCCGTTACGACAGCCTACGGAGCGTGAGCCATGTCCATTGATCGCACCGTCCAGCTGAAAAGCTTACATCTGTTCGGCATGGCCGCCGCTTGGAGCGAGTGGCAAGCCGAATACAGTAGCCAACAAAAACCGATTATGCCGGAAGTGTGGCTGGATAAGCTGATTGCCGCCGAACAGGCTGACCGGCAAGCCCGCAGTCTGAACTACCAACTTAAAGCCGCTCGTTTCCCCATTCATCGCGATTTACTGCGCTTTGACTGGAACGAAACGCCCTTGCCCCAACAACGCATTGAACAATTAACGTCTGGCCAGTTCATGGAACAGGCCTACAACCTGATTTTGATCGGTGGTACAGGCACCGGCAAAACTCACTTAGCCACCGCTATTGGCATTGCCGCCATCCATCAAGGTAAGCGGGTTCGCTTCTATAATGCCGTAGACCTGGTCAACCAGCTTGATAAGGAAAAACAGCTCGGCAAAGCCGGTAATCTGGCCAAGCAACTTCAGCATATGGATGCCGTTGTCCTGGATGAGTTGGGCTATCTGCCATTCCCAGCGTCAGGCGGCGCGTTGCTCTTTCATCTGATCAGCCACCTCTATGAAAAGACTTCACTGATCATCACGACCAATCTCAGCTTTGGGGAATGGGTACAGGTCTTTGGCGATGCCAAGATGACCACGGCGCTACTAGATCGTATTACTCATCATTGCGACATCCTCGAAACCGGCAATGACTCTTACCGATTCAGGCAACGGAAAAAGGCTACAGAAAACCAATAACCCTATGGGAAAGCTGGAAACTTTTCGACGCCCATCAGTGGAAAATTTTCAACGCCGGTTGACAGATTTTTGCATGCAGGGCTTGTAGATCGACCGGTGGCGATTCGGACTCCGCTGGCTTGCCACACACCTCGGTAGCCCGCTCACTCAGCTGTTTCTTCCAATCGACAATCTGATTTTGATGTACCTCGAATTCCTGGGTCAATTGAGCCAGAGTTTTATCGCCAGCCAAGGCCGCCAGAGCCACTTTGGCTTTGAAGGCCGGTGAATGTTTTCTTCTCGGTTTTTTGGACATCTTCTGCTCCATTGTTCTGTCCTGACGGACATTCAAAAGTAGCAGGGTTTTTCACTTAACCGTTTGTTCAATTTTTCGGGGCCGGCTCTGTTGCATAACTTGTAAAGAGTCTAAACTAGCCCTTAATCGCTCTGCAAAATATCCTTAACCACCCGCAATGCGGACTGGCTGGCGCCGTTGGAGTGGGTGTCTTCGGTAAAATCTCCGGCAAAATAGACGCGGCCTTGCGGCTTTCTTAGTGACTCGGACAAGCTGTCGAAACGCGAGCGGCCTACCGGCCAGGAGGCGATAGCGCGCGGATGGTAACGATAAAAACTCATCTGCTTGATCGATTGCCGAAAGCCCGGCCACTGTTTATCAAATGCGGTTAACAGTACTTCTTCTATCTGGTCGGGATCGCTCATCCGCGAATTGAAGCGCTCCGCGTCGGCGCCGCTGATCAATAAATTCAACAATGCGTCACTGTCGGATTTCGATTCGCCTTCATAAATCACCCCCAACGGACTGTCGGTCATAATCGGTAAGACGCTTTCGCCGCTGTAAGTCCAAAAACTGCTGGCGGCTTTATCGACCCTGACATGGGCGGTAAAGTAAGCGCCGGCGGATTGGCTCTGGATTGCTTGTTTACGCTCGGCGCTCAACGGCGGACTGAATTGAATGTCGTTGAGACGGAACAACGGAATTGTGGTGATCACGTATTTGGCGCGGAAAATCTGTTGTTGAAAGCTGCCTTGGTCGGATGTAAGTACTTCCACTCCGCTTTCCGTGGCTTTGATATGGGTGACCAATTGGTTGAGCCGGATGCGGTCCTTGCCGATAAAATTTGCCAGCGCTTGCACGGCGTGTTGGTTGCCGCCAACCACATGGCGCGGTGCCAGACCGTTACCGGAAAAGTAATGCCATTCCGCAATGCCATCCAGCGCGCTGATTTTTTGCCAGGAGGTGGCATATTCCGGTTCGGTTTCGATGCGCACCAGTTCCTGGGCTTTGAGCGACAGGCCGCTGGTGTTTTTGATCCAGTCGGCAAAGGGCGTTTCCTTTAACGCCAACAACTCGTCCGGTAAGGGGCGCAACTGCAATTGCCGATAAAGCTCGGCCATTTTGTCGTCCCAGCGTTTATAGGCTTGCAATTCGCCGGTATCCAGCACCGATGCCAGAAACTCCGGATTGGTATCTTGCGTAAACGGATACAGCTTGCCCTGATAATAAAAACTGGAAAAACTGCTGTAAGCCGTTTCCATTGGGATTTTCAGATCTTTAAAAATTTCGATAGCCGGGTTGTTTTCCCAAAACTCTTCCAGACCCACTTCGGCATGCGCGCCGCCCGGATAAGATGCGGTGCGGATGCGGCCGCCGATATGTGGACTCATCTCCAGAATCACGCTGGTTTTACCGGCTTTCTTTAAATGATAGGCGGCACTTAAACCCGATAGGCCGGCGCCGACGATCAAGACATCGGCGGTAAGCGGTTCGGCGGGCAAGGCAGCGGAGCGCAGGCCCAGCGACAAGGTCAAAATTATGAATATTATGAAACGGTTGGATTGCTTAAAAGATAGGGTGGTCATCTGCGTCCCCTTGAGGATGTTTGCAAGCTGCAAGCCGGCAGACGCTGGGTTAAATAAACGCCAAGTCTTAGCCTAAATCGGTGCGTAGGGCCGCATTCATTCGGCTTGGCATCGCTATTATCACTACAGTATTAGCCAAATATTGCAGGGTAGTGACTTGAGCTTAAGGAGTTTGTCGCGTCACATAATAGTCACAAATTTGTCGTATTCTCGGCGTTTATCCCATCATAACCCGCTTTGCTCATGAATTATTCCGCAACCGCACAAGGCAAAAGCTTTAATTTTCGCGATTTGCGTACCTTGTTGGCCAAGGCCTCGCCGCGCCGGGCGGCGGATGAGTTGGCCGGTTTGGCGGCGGCTTCCGAAGTCGAACGCGCGGTTGCCCAACAAATTTTGGCCGACGTACCCTTGCGGCAGTTTATCGAAGAGCCCTTGATCGCGCCGGAACAGGATGAAATCTCACGCTTGATTCTGGAGCGACACGATGTACAAGCGTTTGCACCAATTGCGAACTTGAGTGTCGGCGAGTTTCGCGACTGGCTGTTAAGTAACGATAGCGATTTGGCGGCAATCTCGGCGGGGCTTATGCCGGAAATGGCCGCAGCTGTCAGCAAGATCATGCGTAACCAGGATCTGATTGCCGTTGCTAGGCGTTACCGCGTCGTTACCCGCTTTCGTAACACCATTGGCTTGCCGGGCCGCTTGTCCACGCGCCTGCAACCCAATCATCCGACCGACGACCCGCGCGGTATCGTCGCCAGTATTCTGGACGGTTTGCTCTACGGCAGCGGCGACGCGGTGATCGGCATCAACCCGGCTACCGACAATTTGCACAATGTCCACACCTTGTTGAGTCTGCTGGACGAAATTATCGCCCGGCATGAAATTCCTACACAGTCTTGCGTGTTGGCCCATGTTACCACCAGT
Source organism: Methylomonas methanica (assembly GCA_001644045.1). Lineage (GTDB taxonomy): Bacteria > Pseudomonadota > Gammaproteobacteria > Methylococcales > Methylomonadaceae > Methylomonas > Methylomonas methanica. Next base: position 6,847 of record LUUF01000095.1, read on the forward strand.
ATGGAGCTGATGCGGCGCGGTGCGCCGGTGGATTTGGTGTTTCAATCCATCGCCGGTACCGAAGCGGCGAATCGCAGTTTTGGCATCGATCTGGCAATGCTCCACGAAGCCAAGGCCATGGCGGAAGCCCTGGGGCGCGGCAGTGTCGGCCAGCAGTTGATGTATTTCGAAACCGGGCAGGGCAGCGCTTTGTCGGCAAATGCCCATCACGGCATCGACGCGCAAACCTGCGAGGCGCGGGCTTATGCGGTGGCCAGGGAGTTTAATCCGCTGCTGGTCAATACCGTGGTCGGATTCATCGGTCCGGAATATCTCTACGACGGCAAGCAAATCATCCGCGCCGGTCTGGAGGATCATTTTTGCGGCAAGCTGCTGGGCGTGCCGATGGGCTGCGATATTTGTTACACCAACCATGCCGAAGCCGATCAGAACGATATGGATACGCTACTGACTCTGCTGGGCGTGGCCGGTTGTAACTTTATTATGGGCATTCCCGGTGCCGATGATGTGATGCTGGCATATCAAAGTACCTCGTTTCACGATGCGCTATATCTGCGGCAAATATTAGGTTTGCGGCCGGCGCCGGAGTTCGAGGCCTGGCTGGAGCGCATGGGTATATTCGACGGCCAAAACCGCTTGGCCGATGCACGTAATACCGCGGTATTGCTGAGTAACTTTCATGGTTTGCCGAGCGCTTAACGATGAACGACCCATGGATTACGTTACGGAAATTTACCCAAGCCAGAATTGCGCAAGGCAGGGCAGGTTGCAGCTTGCCAACCAAGGCACTACTGGATTTTCAACTCGCGCATGCCAGTGCCAGGGATGCTGTACAGCAAATCTGGGATGTGACGGCTTTTGCAGGGGAAGTGGAAAAGCTGGAGTTGGAATCACTGATTCTGGCGACGCCGGTAAGCAGCCGAATCCAGTATTTGCAACGTCCGGATCTTGGTCGTTGTTTAGCACAATCCAGCCGCGAATTACTTGCGGCGCGGGTAAATCAGGCTAGCGATGTGGCTTTGATTGTCAGCAACGGCTTGTCCTCGACCGCCGTGGACGATCACGGTTTGGCATTACTGCAAGCTGTGGTTGCCGGATATGCCGAGCGCGGATTGCGGATAGGGCCGATTTGTCTGGTAGCTAACGCTCGAGTAGCCTTGGCGGATGATATCGGGGGATTGCTGAACGCACGGCTGGCGGTGATCATCGTCGGCGAGCGGCCGGGCCTCAGTGCCGCCGATAGTTTGGGGATGTATTTAACCTACGCACCCACGCCAGGCAATACCGATGCCGAACGCAACTGCATCTCCAATATTCGCCCGCCGGACGGTTTGACCTATCAGGCTGCCGCGACCAAATTGGCCTATCTGAGTGATCGGGCCTTGCTAAGTGGACTTTCCGGGGTAATGCTCAAGGACGATATGCCGGACTGTTGGCTAACAGGGCCTAGCGACCCTGATGTGGCTACACTAAACCGGACACACTTTTTAAAATAACCTGAAAAAAGTGTGAAGCCAAAATGAGCCAAGAAAAGCCCAATACCGATACAGCCGAATTCAGAGCCTCAGCCGTCAAACTGGCGAATGAATCCGATAAACCGATCAGCCAGGTAGCCCAGGATCTTGGCATCAACGTCAATACCCTGCATACCTGGATCGGCAAATACAGCCGCCCTAAAAAGAGCAATAAAGCGGTCCGCACCGACGAACATCTGTACGATGAGCTCAAGCGCCTTAAGCAAGAAGTGGCCCATTTGACCGAGGAGCGCGATTTACTAAAAAAGGCGGCGGAGAGTTCAACCTGCCAACGCAACACCTTGGTTAAATGTATCCCTGGAGTCATATACCCCAGTGTCTGCATGGATGCAGGAGGTAGGGCAACGCAGGAGCGGTTGCCGAGAAGTACGCCTGGATCGAACAGCATACCGGGGAATTGACGGTAGACGTCATGCGCCGGTTTATGAAGGTATCCCGAAGCGCCTACTATGACGGGTTGAAGCGCGGCCCCACGACAGGCGAACAAGACGATGCGGCCCTATCCAAGATGATCCAAAGCACCTTTGACAAAAGCCGGGCGACCTACGGTACGCGCCGCCTCAAGGCTACCTTATCCGTTCAGAACCGAACTGTCAGTCGTCGCCGTATCGGACGATTGATGCGCGAGGCGGCGCTAGCCTGTAAAACCCAACGCAAATTCAGAGCCACGACGAATTCGAAGCATCATCAACCGGTTGCCCCCAATCACCTGGATCGGCAGTTTGTCGTGGAAAAACCCAATCAGGTCTATGCCGGCGACCTCACCTATATCCCTACGCAGGAAGGCTGGCTGTATCTGGCTGTGGTCATAGACCTTTATTCCCGGCAAGTCGTGGGCTGGTCGATGGCCGAGCATATGCGAACCAAACGGGTTAACGACGCGCTACTGATGGCGGTTTGGAAGCGCAAGCGCGAGAAAGGCTTGCTATGGCATACCGTCGCGGCAGCCAATATGCGTCCGATAGCCACCGAGCCTTATTAAAGCAACACGGCATCCGGCAAAGCATGAGTCGGAAGGGCAATTGCTGGGATAACGCCGTCTCGGAAAGCTTCTTTCATACCCTGAAAACCGAATTGATACACCATCAGAACTATCGAACCCGATCCGAAGCCAGGCAGGCCGTGTTCGAATATATCGAAGTGTTTTATAACCGCGAGCGACTTCATTCCGCCAATGGCTACCTGTCCCCCGTTGACTACGAATTGCAGCTTAAAGCTGCTTAGCTGTGTGTCCGGAAAAGTGTTGACACATCATATTGCGAATGAATCAAACCATTAGTTTGACGGATGAGGAACATGCGGCTATTTAGGACGGCGTTGCCCTAAACGAGAATTTGTTGGATCGTTTGAAAGCGATTCCAACGCCAGATTCGGATAAGTGACATCCTTACTCAAATTTCACTTGAAATCATACGTCATTGACGTATGATTATCTGTATGGTCATTATTGAAACCTCGATCTTTACAAAGAAAATTGCCGCCATCTTGAATGATGATGAATATCGAGAGCTACAAACGGTGTTGGTAAAAATGCCTGATGCCGGGGAAATTATTCAGGGCAGTGGTGGAATACGTAAAATTCGTTGGGGCGCCAGTGGGCGAGGTAAAAGAGGTGGTGCAAGGATCATCTATTATTGGGCTACAAGTCACAATCAGATTTTCATGCTTTTTGCGTACGCAAAAAATGAACGTGATAATTTAACCAAAGAACAATTGTCCCTGCTGAGGGAAGTTGTTGTTGCGGAGTTTAAAAATGAACGATGAATCTTTTGACGAACTAATTGCCAGCGTTAAAGATGCTGGGAAAATCCTGCGTGGTGAAGTCGCTGCTTCACGTGTGTTCGACATTCCAGAGCCGGACGTTAAAGCGATTCGAGAAGGCATAGGATTTTCTCAATCAAAATTTGCTCACTTGATTGGAGTGAACCTTAGGACGCTGCAAAACTGGGAGCAAGGCCATCGCCATCCTACAGGGCCTGCCAAAGTGTTGTTAAAGTTGGTACAAGCCGATCCAAAGTCGGTTGTCAAAAACCTGCATGCAAATCATGCATGATTTGCTCTGGCTTGAGACTCAATAAGTCTGTTGCCTGGTAATTCCACATAATCAGCGCTTCTGGCAACCACACAGCCATCGTTATTACTCAAGACGACCACCGGCTTGCTGATCAGATCAGGTCGGAATATCCTTTCACATGAAACGTAGTCGAGTAGGTAGACGCCGTTACCGGCCTCCGACTATATCCTGCGATTATCTGACATCAACGAAACAACCGACAATGGACCTAAAGCGGCGCACGGTGGTTAAAAAGCGCTTACAGCCTGAGTGTTGATTTGCGTCTAACCCTGACCCGGGTTTTGCATTGAATATTGACCCGCCTTGTATGATTTTATTTTACGGGTTTAGGTAGCGGATAGGTCGCTGTATTTTTCTCCTTTTTGGGTCGAGTTGAACTCTGTTTGAACCGATAGCTGTCGTTACCGGTTTCGACAATATGGCAATGGTGGGTGACGCGATCTAACAGTGCGGTGGTCATCTTGGCGTCGCCAAACACCGTTGACCATTCGGCAAAAGAAGTGTCCCCGTTGTTTTGAACAAAAAATCGGTGATTTAAAGTGAAGATCCTGCCAGAGTTTAGGCGGCCAACTTGAGGGTTGGCAACCCATCGTTATACGCCTGATGCGGCGTTTTTCGTTTCAAACTGGAATGTGGTCGCTCGTGGTTATACCACTCGAAATAATCCAGGATTGAAGCACGGGCTTGGCCGACGGAATCGTAGGCATGCAGGTAAACCCGCTCGTATTTGACCGATCGCCACAACCGTTCGACAGAGACATTATCACGCCAAGCTCCGCGACCGTCCATACTGAGCTGACAACATTGGCTTTTCACTGTATCGACAAACGCCTTGGCGGTAAACTGGCTGCCTTGGTCGGTGTTGACGATGTCAGGCCTACCGTAGTGTTTGAAAGCCTGCTCTAGTACCTCCACTGCATGACAGGCTTCAAGCGTGATTGCGACCTTAGCGGCCAGGACCTTACGAGTCGCCCAATCGACTACGGCGGTTAGGTAGACAAAACCCTTGGCCATCGGAATATACGTCGTGTCCAGCGCCCACACCTGATTGGCAC